>DATJLN010000048.1:0-45743 GCA_035509535.1 Xanthobacteraceae bacterium
CGCTTGATCAACCAGGAAATCTATAACTACTCGATTTCTGAAATCCGGCCCGCGACCTCGAGCGAGGCGCAGGAGCTCAACCTTCCCGCCGGTACCATCATCCTGCTGAATTGACTTCGCCGGCATCCGGATCGCGCGGCAGCGAAATCCGAGACCGCTTGAGCGGCTGCCGGTACACGATAGTTTGATCGGATCATGATGCCCGCGCTTGTCGCGGGCATTCGCGTCTTTAGCGATCAGCGATCGCTGCGCGACAGAACCTCGATCAATTCACTAACCTTGTGCCGCTGTTCGGCCCTGTTGCCGGACGCAATGGCATGTTCGACACAATGCGCGACATGATCGGCGAGGATCTCGTCCTCGGCACGGCGCAATGCGGCGCGCACCGCCGAGAGCTGCGTCACGATATCGATGCAATAGCGGTCGTCCTCGACCATGCGGACGAGACCGCGGACCTGACCCTCGATCCGCTTCAGCCTTTTTGTCACCGACGCCTTGGCATTGGCCTGCATGGGCTCTATATACCCCTACCGGGTACAGGTTTCAAGCGGCAGAGGTCGGACTTTGGATCACGCGGCTCACGGGCATGACCACGGCGCCCGTTCGCACAGTGCCTCTCATGGCGCGTCTTACGGCGCGCAGTCACACGCCCACGCCAAAAGCGCCGAAGCGGCCGTGACCGATCCGGTCTGCGGCATGACGGTCGATCCGGCCAAGACCCCGCATCATTTCAGCTACCGCGGCCGCGACTTTCATTTCTGCGGCGCCGGCTGCCGCACCAAATTCGCCGCCGATCCAGAGAAATATCTCGACACGTCCGCGGCGCCGCCGCCATCCGCTCCTGCCGGCACGATCTATACCTGTCCGATGCATCCGCAAATTCGCCAGGCCGGACCCGGCGCCTGCCCGATCTGCGGCATGGCGCTCGAGCCGGAAGCCGGCGGCGCCGGCGACAATGCCGAGCTTGCCGCCATGACGCGGCGGTTCTGGATATCGCTCGTGCTCGCGGTGCCGGTCTTTGCCATCGAAATGGGCGGGCATGTCGGACTGTTTCATCTGGCAACCGGCATCGCGACGCCGGCGCAATTCATCCTGGCGACCCCGGTGGTGCTGTGGGGCGGCTGGCCGTTCTTCGTGCGCGGCGCGCAATCGCTGCGCTCCGGCCATCTCAACATGTTCACATTGATCGCAATGGGCACCGGCGTCGCCTATGCCTATAGCGTGGTGGCGGCGCTGTCGCCGGGACTGTTCCCGGCCGCCTTCCATGACATGCATGGCGGCGTCGCGCTCTATTTCGAAGCGGCCGCCGTGATCACGGTGCTGGTGCTGCTCGGGCAGGTGTTGGAGCTGCGCGCCCGCGCCTCGACCTCGCAAGCAATCGGCGCCCTGATGGGGCTCGCGCCGAAACATGCGCGCCGCGTCACGCGCGACGGCAGCGATGAGGACGTGCCGCTCGACGCCGTGAATGTCGGCGACCGCCTGCGCGTCCGCCCCGGCGAGAAAGTGCCGGTCGACGGCGTCGTCATCGAGGGCAAGTCGACGGTCGACGAAGCCATGATCACCGGCGAAGCCATGCCGGCGAGCAAGGCGCCCGGCGCCAAGGTCGTCGGCGGCACGCTCAACGGCAACGGCGCCTTCGTCATGCGCGCCGAGAAGATCGGCCGCGACACGATGCTGGCGCGGATCGTCGACATGGTCGCGACGGCGCAGCGCTCGCGCGCGCCGATCGCGCGCCTCGCCGACCAGGTCGCCGGCTGGTTCGTGCCGCTGGTGATCACGGTGGCGCTGATCGCTTTCGCCGCCTGGGCCGTGTTCGGGCCGCAGCCGCGCTTGGCCTACGCGCTGGTGGCCGCCGTCACCGTGCTCATCATCGCCTGCCCCTGCGCGCTCGGCCTCGCGACGCCGATGTCGATCATGGTCGGCGTCGGCCGCGCCGCCCAATTCGGCATCCTGATCAAGAACGCCGAAGTGCTGGAACGCATGGAGAAGGTCGACACGCTCGTGGTCGACAAGACCGGCACCTTGACTGAGGGCAAACCGGAGGTCGTCCGCATCGTTACGGCGCCGGGATTCGACGAGGCAGCGCTGCTCCGGCTCGCCGCCGGCGTCGAGCGCGCCAGCGAACATCCCCTCGCCGCGGCCGTCGTCGCAGCGGCCGCTGCACGAGACCTTGCGCCGGCGCCGGTGACCGGCTTCGAAGCGCCCTCGGGCAAAGGCGCACGCGGCATTGTCGAAGGCCACAACGTCATGCTCGGCACGGCGCATTTCCTCGCCGGGCACGGCGTCGATAGCGGCGCATTGCAAGGCGAGGCCGAGCGGTTGCGCACCGATGGCGCGACTGTCGTCTTCGCCGCCGTCGACGGCAAGCTCGCCGGCCTCCTCGCTATCGCCGATCCGATCAAGCCCTCGACGGCAACGGCGCTGGCGGCGCTGCGGGCCGCACACATCGCCATCGTGATGCTGACCGGCGACAGCGCAACGACCGCGCAAGCCGTCGCCGGGAGACTCGGCATTGCCGATGTCGAAGCCGAGGTTCTGCCGGAGCGCAAGAATGCCGTGATCGAAGAGCTGCGGCGCCAAGGCCGCATCGTCGCCATGGCCGGCGACGGCATCAATGACGCGCCGGCTTTGGCCGCGGCCGATATCGGCATCGCCATGGGCAACGGCACCGATGTCGCGATGGCAAGCGCCGGCATGACCCTGGTCAAAGGCGACCTCAACGGCATCGTGCGCGCGCGCCGGCTTTCGGTCGCGACCATGCGCAACATCCGGCAGAACCTGCTGTTCGCCTTTCTTTATAACGCGCTCGGCGTGCCGGTCGCGGCGGGCGTGCTCTATCCGCTGTTCGGGATCCTGTTGTCGCCGGCGATTGGAGCAGCCGCCATGGCTTTGTCCTCGGTCAGCGTGATCGGCAACGCGCTGCGGCTGCGGCGGATTGATCTTGGATAAGCATGTGACCATCTAGCGCGAGCTGTGGTTCGGCACGGGCTCGTCCTTTATAATCGCGGCCATGCTCAACGCGACGATCACCCCGCCGTCTCCGGCCCATATCGCGCTGCTTCTGGGCCTGAGCTTTTTCCTGGGGCTCGCATTCGAGGAGTATTTCGCGCACACCGACGAGCGGCGGCCCGGCGGCATCCGCACCTTTCCGATGCTCGCGCTTACCGGCGGCGCGCTCTATCTGTTCGATCCCGAGCATTACATTCCCTTCACCGCCGGGCTTCTGATCCTCGGCGCCTGGCTCCTGGTCTATTACCTCGCCCACGTCAGCGAGCACAAAACGCAAGAGGACGAGCCCAATGTCGGGCTCGTCGTGCCGATCCTCAATGTGATCGCCTATGTGCTCGGCGCGGTGTCGCTGGCGCACGAGCCGTGGGTCGCCGTCACCATGACGGTCGCCGCGGTGCTGCTGCTCACCGGCCGCCAGCAGCTTCACGGTCTGGCGCGCCGGGTCGAGATCAAGGAAATCGTCACCGCCGGCGAATTCCTGATCCTCACCGGCATCGTGCTGCCGCTGCTGCCGAACCATCCGGTGACGACGCTGACCGCGATCACGCCGCGCCAGGTGTGGCTGGCGCTCGTCGTCGTCTGCTCGTTCTCCTATGCGAGCTATCTGGCGCAGCGCTATTGGGCGGCTGCCGCCCAAGGGCTTTGGATGGCGGCGCTCGGCGGGCTTTATTCTTCGACCGCGACGACGGTCGTTCTGGCGCGGCAGGCGAAGGCCGATCCGGCGCTCAAGCGCCAGGCGCAGTCCGGCATCACGCTCGCCACCGCGATCATGTATCTGCGGATATTGGCGGTGGTGATGATCTTCAACATGACCTTGGCGCGGGTTCTGGCGCTGCCGCTGCTCGGGCTGGCGCTTGCCGGCTTCATCATCTGCGCCCTGCAATATTGGCGCGGCCGGCCGGCGGACGGGTCGGCGCAAACATCCATGGCAATCGCGCAGAGCGGCAATCCGCTCGAACTCGGCGCCGCCGCTATCTTTGCCGTTTTGTTTGTCGCGGTGTCGATCGTTTCGGCGGTCGCCAAATCGCAGTTCGGCGTTTCCGGCATCTACGGCCTCGCCGCCATTGTCGGCGTCACCGACATCGATCCCTTCGTGCTGAACCTGGCGCAGGGCGGCATTTCCGGCGTGCAGACTTCCGACCTCGCCGCCGCGGTGCTGATCGCCTCATCCTCGAATAATGTGCTCAAGGCGCTCTATGCGGCATTCTTCGCCGGCGGAAAAGCCACGGCAGCGAGCGCCGTGGCGCTGGTCGTGCTCGCCGCCGCGGGGCTTGCGGCAGCCTATGCGGTGATCGCGTTGCCGCGTTAGCGTTGCAGGTGCGGCCCGGCCTCATCGTCATTGCGCGCGAAGCGGAGCAATTTGAGGCGGCGGTCGCCTAGCGAATGCTTTGGTCGCTCTGATAGACGGAATTTTGCTGCCGGCCGCCCGTGGACTGTGTGGTCAACGGTTGCCCGGCAAGCGGCTGTCCAGCTTGGGGCTGAGCGGATGGCGGCGCAGCCCCGGCTTGGAGCGGCAAGGCGCAATTCTTTTCCGCGGCGGTGCGCTGCAAGAGCCTTTCGTCGCTGAGCACCGCCTCGTAATCGGCCTGGTAGGCAAGCGCGCTGACCACCACGCCGCCGCTGCTCTGATCGGCCCTGGCCATGAGTTCGCGCAAATCTTTCTCGCGGGTGCTGACGACTTTCCAGCGCTTGGCCAGGTCGTCGCATTTGTAGACGTCGTAGCGCCCCGGATCGATGAGGAGCTGACCGCTGTCATTTGCAGCGCAGCCGGCGAGCGCACCGGCGAGTTCGACAGCGGCCAGCAAGACGAGGCCGCGCGAGATTTTGGCCCACGCTCGTCTCTGCCTCCGGCCGGCCCGCGAAACAGCCAGCGGCCCGACGGTGTCGCCGATATTCCCCATACGCCCACCCGCACGCAAACCGCCCAAACTCCGTTCTGCTTGGTTGGCAGCCCGGTAAGCCGCAAATAAGGCAGGACCGGCCGCGACTTACCCCGGATTCCCGGCCGATCGCCGGCGCATGAGGCAAAGCTAAGGCGCCGCGATAAATCGCACGCCCAGCACCGTTCCCTCGCGGCGGAGCGTCTGGCAATGGCGGCGCGTGCTGCCGTCGCGCGTCAAAATCAAAATGAAAATCTGCGGCAGTTCCACGTCGCGCGCCAGACAGATGCGCGCGCCGCCTTCCGAAACATCGACGATCATGCAGTCGAGCAGCGGCTTGCCTTTGCCGGCGGCGATCTTGGCGTTGTATTTGAATGGCCGCCGCGGGTGCTTGCGCAGCTCGGTACGCGTCCGGTAACTGCCGATCACGACCATAAGATCATCCCCGCCCGGAGCTTCGTCGGCGCGACCGGGCAGCGGCGAGAACCTAGCTGCGGCTCATTAAGGAGCGGTGAATCGGCGGCCGCCGCTCCCACCGTTCTCGGCCCGCGCTCAATGACTTACGTCGTCACAAATCGCCAAGCTTGCGCTGCGGGATAGTTCACTTGCACGGCGTGGGTGCGGTGCGCGTGCGTCGAATTGCTGCGCCGTCGCAGTGCCGACACAACCAAAATGTGGCCATATGTGTCACTATTGTTTCAGACTTATGAGGACTTAGTGACATTCAACTGAGTCCGACCGAAGTGACGGAATGCCGGGAAACGCAAGCGATGAGTCTGGATTGGCTGACATGGTCTAGCCCCGTTGCGATCTGGTGGTGCTGTTTGACGCTGGTCAGCGCGCTCAATATCGCGCTGTGGTTCAGGCTTAACGCGGCGCATTGGAACCGAGCCGCCGGCCCGGTCGCGAGCTCTGCCGCGATCCACACCTCGACCGGCATTCTGGCCATCGAGCCGCTGGTGCTGCTCGCGGCGGCTTACGTATTCGGCTGCGCCTTCCGCTCCGTCCTGCCGCGCGCCGACGTGCAGCGCATTTGCCTGTTCGATACCTGGCTGTCGAGCGTGATGGTCGGGCGTTCGGTGGCGACAGTCGCCGAACTGTGCTTCGCCGCGCAATGGGCCATCGTGCTGCGCGAGCTTGGCAGGATCACGCATTCCGACACCGCCAAGAACATCGCCGGCGCCGTCGTGCCGCTGATCGCGCTGGCCGAGGCCTGCTCGTGGTACGCGGTGATCTCGACCAATTTCCTCGGCAATGTTCTGGAAAACTCGATCTGGACCGTCGCCTTCTCGCTGATCGGCGTCGCGCTCGCTCGCCTGCTCCTGAGCTTTCGCGGCCCGATGCGCCTGGTTCTCGCCGCCGCCGCCGCGGGCATCGCCTGCTATGTGCTGTTCATGGTCACGGTCGACGTGCCGATGTATGTCGCGCGCTGGCAGACCGAACTGGCTGATGGCACGCCGCTCCTTGGCTTCTTCGCCGGCCTGCACGATCTCGCCACGCGCTGGGTGGTGACGCATCGCTTCGCGCCCTGGCACAACGAGATCCCCTGGATGTCGCTCTATTTCAGCGTCGCGGTCTGGACCAGCCTCATGCTCGGCAGCTTCGGCCTCGTGCGTCATCTCGTGCCGCGCTACCGCATCCGCCGGCCGCTGGTGAAAGCGACGCGGCGGCCGGTGCCGATCGCGATCCGCTCGTCCGAGCGGCGGCTGTAAGCGGCCAGCGGGCCAAACAACAAAAACGAACCGCGCGGCGGAGCGATAGGCAGTCCGGCGCGAATCCGATACCGTTGCCGTGCTGATTCGCTTTCGCGCGAGCTTTATCTGGAGGGCCGTGCAGGTGACGGGCATGATCATCACAGTCGCCACCATGAAAGGTGGCAGCGGCAAGAGTACGCTGGCGAGTTGCCTCGCGGTGCACTGGCATCTCACCGGCCGCCGGCCGACGCTCATCGACGCCGATCCGCAGCGCTCCGTCATGCGGCTTGCCGCCCGCGAGCGCGGCCTCGGCGGCGTCAGCGTGGTCGAGGACGCGAGCGAAGAGGCTTCGCAAACCGCGCGCCGCCTCGCCGCGACCGGCCCGGTGATCATCGACACGCCGGGCTTCCGCTCCAAGACCACGCTCGAATGTCTCGCGGTCGCCGACTTCGTGCTGGTGCCGGTCAAGCCGTCGCCGTTCGACGTCGACCGCATGCTCGACACCCTGAACATCCTGACCGACCGTCCCGACGGACGGCGGCCGCTGTTCCGCTGCCTGCTCACACAAACGACACGCGAGTCTGTTATAGCCCGGCACATCCGCAATGAGCTGATCGAGGCCGGCGTGCCGGTGCTGACGGCGGAGATGCAGAACCGCGTCGCCTATCCGGAGGCCACGCTGTGGGGCGCGACGCCAAGCCTGATCAGCTGGAAAGGTCCCGCCGCGCGCGAGATCGCAACCATCGCCGACGAACTCGACGCCGTGTTCGGCGCGAAACAGGCCGCCGCATGACCCGCAAGCAGCTCCCCAAGGCGATCACCCGGCCCGCCGAAAACGTCCACACTTTTGCCGGGGCCATCGTCACCGACGACGTGATGCAGGAACCGGCGCCGGAACGGCCGTGGCAAGAACGTCCTGAACCAGAACGCCTTGCACAAGAGCCCGCCCCGGTCGTCGACGAGGCTGCGGACGAGCCGCTCGCAGTGTCGTCGGCGCCGATCGCCAACGACTTCGGCCCGGACGTGATCGCCGATCTGCCCCCGCATCTCGCCGCCAAGCGCCGCGCCATCGCGGACAGAATCGTCGAGCGTCACCGGACCTATGCCGCCGTCGGCGGGCTCGTGCCGGTGCCGGTCGCCAACATCGCGAGCGTCACCGCGGTCAATCTGCGCATGGTGCGGCAGCTCAGCGTGCTCTATCAGGTGCCGTTCCAGCGCGACCGCGCCCGCGCGGCGATCGTCAGCCTGATCGGCGGCGCTGCGCCTTCCGGCTTCGGCGCCGCGACTTCGTCCTTGCTGACCTGGATCGTGCCCGGCGGGCTGTTCGTGGGCCTGGGCGTCTCAGCCCTCTCCGCCGGCGCGCTGACCCGCGCCATCGGGCAGGTTTTCATCGAAAGCTTCGAAAGCGGCGCGCAGCTGCGCGGCTAGTCAGGCGCTTGACGCACCGGTGTTTGCGCTCGGTTGAGCTTTTTCCTTAGCGTTTTGCCCGCTTCCGGCGTCTACGTCGCCAGCCGCCTTGTCGTCCTCCGCAATCCCACAAGCCGGAAACGGCGTGCCCAGCAGCATACGCCACAGCCCTTTGAGATCCGCATCAGGGTTACATGGCCGGCCGGTCATTACTGCATCACCACAGCTTTGGTTGCCTCGCCTGAATATAGGAATGGCGGTCGCCGTGCACCACGAGGCAAAAGCTCGCCGTACTCTGGTGCGGACGGCCGGAAACCAATTTCGCACGCAGAAATGCCTGAAAAATCGAAGCTTCTGAGTAGCAACTTCTGCAGTTTTGTACTCGCTTTTTGTACCCGCCGAAAGCTCCAGTTAGGCCGAGTGAGACCACCATCCCCAATCAGTGAGATACATCAGGGAGAGAAAAATCTTCCGCGACCTCCTGTGGCCAAAAGAGGTTTCCTCGGTTTAGCCACTCGTGAAAATAGTTCTTCAGTCTCCCCGTCCCAGATACGGCCATTTCGATCCGAAGGACAAGCTCGTAGGTATCGTAGGCAAAATCCCAAATGGGCAACGTTGGAAGCTTGTTCGTAAGCGGCTGCGGGCAATGCAACGAGTGAGCCAGCTCAGAATTTCTGAAATCTACAAGCTCTGAAAACTTGATACCGTCTCTCTCAATTTTTGCGATGATAGCTTTCCTCTCAGTCCTGAACTCTGCTGCTTGCGTTGCCGAAATTCGTCCCTCCCTTTCGGCGTATTGCACGTAGCTCTCAATAGACGCGGTTTCGCCAGTTCTTCCCGTATCAGCTCGGGCATGCAGCCGCAGGGTCACGAGGATCACGTGACGGCATAAAGTGGCCCGCAGAAACAGCGCGACTTTCTGTTGATCCCCCTGCAACTCAAATACGCGAGTTGTAGCCGTCAATGGAGTTGCGACACCAATGCTAGCAATTAGCTCGGCAGCATCATCAAGTACGTGTTGTTCAATGTCCTTAAGAGTGGTCATCTTGACATTTTTACATCATCGTCCGGCTGGGGACCGTCTACGCTAAGCCTGAGTAATGTAAGTCAGAAAGCCCCACAGGATAAGGCTGTTCGGAGCGGCAGTCTTGTGGTGCGCGCCAAAGAGCGCAATCACGCCTGCACGCAACGCGCCGATATAGCCGTAGCCAGGACGTCCTGCAGTAGCTCTGATGTCAGATATCATATCATCAACGGATTTAATGGTTCCGTAGTGGCGATATACCGCCACCCTATACTTTCGTCCTTTATAAGTTTCGATTGGCGCTATCCGCGTGCCTGACGTCACGACCTCCCCCAGCTCGCCGCCACCGATATAAATACCGCAGTGGCTAAATGGCCCATGCGTGGCGCGCGCAATTAATTTGCTCATCCAACTGGCTCGGTCAAAAGTGAAAATGCAATCGCCCGGTTGAAGAGCGGCCACCATCTTCTGCCACGCCACTTCATATTCCTCATCGCTCGCGTACGAGACGTCAGGCGGAAAAAACGAGCCCTCCAAGAAGGGGCGATAGTTGTTTGATTGGAGAAAATTCACGGCCACCTGAAACATAGACGGCCGCCAGCGATACTTGAGCAACATAGAGGCGACGTACGGAGCGAGCGGCGCAGGAACTCTCCGGATCACAGTTGCGTTAGGCAAGGAGCGAATTTTCGCAATACTGATTGAACGCACACGCCCACGAACATATAACGCCGTCTTATCGTCAACTACAAATGCCCATTGATTGCAGCCTGTTTCATCAACGGGGTTCGGGGAGCGCTTTTCAAAGAAGATAACTATATCGAGCGGCCCTAACGCAGTTGATTGATTTATCTTCTCGGTCGGTACAGTGATTTGGTTGGGGAAGCTACCGGGTACACCGGCCGTAAGAATAAGCGCATCTTCGAGATCATCTTCCGTGAGGTTTTTGAGATTATCCTCCGTCAATATAAGGAAGTCCGGCTTGGACTTCGGCCCCTGTTCATCGGATGACATTGATACTCACAATCGCGACGAAATCCACTTGAGCTCTGCTCTTGGTTCAACGACTGCCATAATAAAATCTACCCGCCTGGCGTCTTACGCCGCCTCATCTCCCTCAACCTCATCTATCCCCAGGAGGTATTTGTTATATGTTTCTTTCAGATATTGAAGAGACCTGTCGGTATCAACGGTAGCCTGCAAACTATCTTGAACAAATCGCATTCGAGCTTTGCCTTCAGCGAGGATTTCGGACCAAGTTTTCACCCAAACCCTGACTTCTCCATTTTCAGTCTCGGAGATTAGCCCGCGAGGCTTGTCCTTCTGACGCGCTTTCGTTCTTGCAAAACCGTCTACGTCATTGGAGACGACCCAGAAGCTCCATCTTGTCTTAAGATGCCGAAATCGCTCATCCTCAGCGACTTTGTACGCATACTGCTCTATTTGGGTTATCTCGTCCGCGCCCACCTTAACCGAAGGCCGTTTGAGCTCCACTATAAGGTGCTCTCGTTCATCCGCGTGGTTTTGTGGCACTGCAACCCAAGCCCCCGAACTCGAACGTGCGACCGTGACCTTCACGGTTGGCATTCGTACCGCCCTTTTGTACTCAGGGCTACTCCGAATGCTTCAGATTATTCAGGAACTTATTGAACCGACTTGCGGATCACTTTGTACTGGTGCGGACGGCCGGACTCGAACCGGCACAGGGGTTTCCCCCCGAGGGATTTTAAGTCCCTTGCGTCTACCATTTCGCCACGTCCGCGGTGCAGGGTCATGAACCCGCCGCGCGGCCCTCTCACGAGGTCCGCACCGCTGCCTTGTAGCATCGGGTATGCCCGCGCCGGAAGTGACGGCGTTTGATCACATCGGATTTGGCGAGTGATCCCAGCGCAAAGACGTGGATGGCCGGAACATAGGCGAGTGAAACGACGCCGTTCTTCGAACGGCTATGGCCGGCCGTGACGGACCTCAGAAACGGGAAAGCGCCGCGCCCTACTGCGGCCCTACTGCGCCTGTGCCGGGGCCTTCTTCTTCGCAGCAGAGGCCGGCCCGCTCGGGCGCACGATTCCCCAGGGATCGCCGGCTTTCTGATTGGGAATCTTGTTGGTCGCCGCTTTATAGGCGTCGTCGAGGCGCTGTTGCTTTTCGATCTGTTCCTGCGTCGGCTTCGGCTTGTCGATTTGCTTGAACGGCGAGAAGCCGATCCCGCCGTCGCCCATCGTGACACCCTGCGCCGATGCATCTGCCGCCGCCAGAGCCAGCATCGCTCCCGCACAGGCAAAAGTCCGCAGCACTTTGGCCATTGCCAATTCCCTCAACACATGCCGGACCGGGCATGATCCGGCCTGGACCACGCTAGTCCTTGAAGACGTGCCCCCAAAGCTCGTCCCAATCGCTGCCGGAAATGTCGGTCACCCGGCCGTCCTTTTCGAAGAATTTGTTAGGCACCTGAAACATGGCGAGCATAAGCCCGCCTTCCGGCGTACAGGCGACATGACGGCTGCCGGCCTCGCGCCAGACGAATTCGCCGGGGCCGATCGAAAGGCCGGCGACCGGACCTTCCTTGTCGACCAGCCGGCCTTCCAGCACATAGGTCTGTTCGATCTTAACGTGCTCGTGGTCGGGGAGCACCGCGCCGGGCGCGAATTTCATCAGCGCCGTCACCAGTCCGGTACCCTTGTCGAACAGCAGTCCCTTCACCTCGCAGCCGGGAAACCGGGTCTTTTTCCATTCCATGTCGGCGGGCCGCACCACGTGCGAATGGGTCTCGGGCGTATCGTGCTTCGACGTTTCTTTAGGGGTGACGGCATCCATCGGCGATCCTCCTCGCTCTCGCGGCGCTCAGGCGGCATCATAGCCGAGCGGCGGCGCAGCCACTAGGGACCCTTGCGCGCGCCGCGTTCACAGCCCGGCTTCGCGGATCGGCGGGTGGAATGCGAGACCCGTATCCCACGGAAAATAGATCCAGGTGTCCTGCGGCACCTCGGTGATGAAGGTATCGACCACCGGCCGGCCGAGCGGCTTGGCGTAGACGGTGGCGAAATACGCGCGCGGCAACAGCCCCCGCACCACTTTCGCTGTTTTGCCGGTATCGACCAGATCGTCGACGATGAGTACGCCCGCCCCCTCCCCGCCGAAACCGTCGACGATGGCGCCAGCGACGTCCTTGATCACCTTCAGCTCGCCCTGGGTGGTATGGCTGTAGCTGGCGATGCACACCGTCTCGATCATCCGAATGCCAAGCTCACGCGCGATGATGGCCGCGGGCGCCAGGCCGCCGCGGGAGATGCAGACAATGGCGTGGAATGGACCCAAGTTTTCCAGCCGCGCCGCCAGCGTCCGGCAATCGCGGTGGAACTGGTCCCACGAGATTGATACGGTCCGGCGCGGACTGGCTGTCGGACTGGACGGTTGAACTGGCTCAGGCTGTGGCATCGGCGCGTTCCCGGTGATCCCCGAAATCGCGATATCAGCCGCCCAGCCCCGACGCAACACGCAGGCGATCAGGGAATCTCGTAAACCGTGGTCTTGTCGGCAAGCCCCCGCAAGGCGGCCTGCTGCATGGTCGGATGCAGGCCGGATTTCTCCAAGAGGAGCGCGGTGTTCTTATCGTCGATGACCGGCTTGGTCACGTAAATGGATTGCGAGGATGCAAGCCCCTGCACGCGCGAGGCGATGTTGACGGTCTGGCCGAAATAGTCCTGACGATCGTTCAGCGTCACCGCGAGACACGGCCCCTCGTGGATGCCGATCTTGAGAAGCAGATCCTCGTTGTCACGGGAGTCATTGATGCGCGCCATCTCCGCGCGCATGCGCAGCGCTGCGGCCATGGCGCGGTCGGGCGTCGAGAATGTCGCCATCACCGCGTCGCCGATGGTCTTGACCACAGCGCCGGCCTCCGCCGCCACGACTTCATGCAGCACGTGGAAGTGCTGGCGCACGAGATCATAGGCGACGAGATCGCCGACGCGCTCGTAGAGCGCGGTCGAGCCTTTGAGATCGGTGAACAGGAAGGTCAAACTTGTGATCTTGAGCCGCTGATCGATATCGAGCGTGTCGGTGCGATAGATGTCGCGGAAGGTCTGGTTGGTGAGCAGCCGCTTGGCCGTCAGGAACGGTTTGCGCTTGCCGAGCAGATTGTGCAGCTCGTCGCCCGCGATCCACAGCGCCGGCAGCACGCGGCGGTCGGTGCGATTCTCCAGCGACAGCCGCAGCGGCCCGGGCCGCATCTCGACCGTGCCGAACGGCGCCTTCACCGGATTGAACACCATCGAGAGCGCCTGCCGCTCGCGCGTCGGCTCGCCTTTGACGTCGAGAAATTGCGTCGCATGGGTGACCGGATCAAAGACGATGACGAAATCATTGGGCAATTGCACCGACAGCACCGCCTTTTCGCCGGGCGGCAGCTCGATCGAATCGACGGTGAAGCCGGCCAGCGTGTCGCCGAGCGTCTCCGGCAGATCGACGCCGGAGCTCCAGAAAATCTGCCGGTAATATTCGACCTCAGGAAGGGTGTCGGGACTATGCGCCGCGATGCGGCGCACGCGCGGACTGACGGTAAAGGTGACCTCGACCATTTCGTCGAGCGTCGGCTTATAGCCGCACGCGCACAGCATGCAGTCATATTCCTCGCGATTGACGGTCTTCAGTGTCGAGGTCGCGTCAAGGACGCCGCCGCAGCCCGGGCAGAGTACGTTCCATGACAGCTCGAACAGGCCGATCCGCGCGGCGTGCAGAAACGCGGCGATCGTCTTCTCTTCGTCGAGGCCGTGCGTCTTGGCGAAAGACAGGACATTGACCCGGCACAGCTCGCGATCGGCAGCATCGTGCACCGTGCGCTCGATCGCGGCCACGCAATCGGCATTCGCCGATTGATGCAACACGCCGAATAAAGCCTCTGCTTCGCTCACTTTGTAGGCGCCCCGCGCTGAACTGGGTGAACCCTAGGTAAGCATGGGCGCGGAATGCAACAAGCCGAATTATGGCAGCAGGCGCATCACAGCGAATTGATCCAATCGACCACTTTTCCCCGCGCCACCAGCGGCGTGGTGAGATGGCCGGCAAAGACCTCGATATATTTGCTTTTCGGATTTTTCGCCGCGGCGTTAAAGGCGTATTCCGGGCCGCGGCGGTCGATCGGATCGAGCTTGCCGACGACCCACAAGACCGGCATTGGCCGCGGCGCGGCACCGATGATCGCGGCGTTCTTCGGAATGACCGCCGGTCCGTTGGGATCGAACATGCTGACATAGACATCGGGCGTCGCGGTCGCGGTCAGCGGAATGCCCTGCGCCATGTCGGGGAAGGTCTGCGGGACGTTGCCCTGTCCCTCCGCGATCAGCTTCTTGGCGCGGGCGACGGCGTCGGCGACAAAGCTGCGCATATTGTCCTGGTCGGGCAGATGCGCGGGCGACAGCGCGACAATGCCGGCGAGATCGGGATGCCGTGCGGCATAGCCGAAGGCGGCGTTGGCGCCGAGCGAATGGCCGATGATGAGAATTCGGGTCGCGCCTTTGGCCCTGAGGCCGGCGACAACTGCATCGATCTCGCCCATCGCCTGCTCGTAGGTCGCCGCATAACGCCGATGCAGCGACCAGGGCATTTCCGGTTCCGCGATAAGCGCGCCCTCATCTTTGAGCGCACTCAGGATGCCGCCATTGGCCGCGCCCGGCCAGGACATCTTGCCGTGAAGATAGACGACGCCGAGGCCGTGAAGATTTGCCGACGCGCCGGCACCGGACGCGCACAGCATCGCCGCCAGCGCGAGGACGATGCGCGCACAAGATAACAGACTGCTCAGCCGCCGATTCATGCCGCAGATTTTCGCGTACAAGCTTGATCCAAGTTGGACCGCTCAGGGCCGTTCGGACGAATCACCTGCGCGATTGCGCCGCAGCCGCCCCGCTCCGTCAATCGCGCGAGCGATTTCTCCTGCCGTTCCGCAATGATTTCAGATCTTACGGGGAAGCCCGTCCTTGACCCGCACCAGCATGGCCTCGACCGCCTGTTTCACCACGCCCAGCCGCCCCGGATCGCGCGAGCGCATCACCACGTTGGTATTGGCGTCGCCCTTTTCGTCGACGAATGGATAGGAGCCGATCACGACATCCGGAAAGACTTTGGCGATCTGGCCGAGCTCGGTGCCGATATCGCCCTCGCGGCAATCGGCGCGCACGCTCTCGGACAGCATGCGCGCGCCGGTTTTCAGCTGCGGCGTGACATATTCGAGCATCGCCTGCATCACGGTCGGAATGCCGGCCATGACAACGACATTGCCGATGCGAAAGCCGGGCGCGCCGGAAATCTTGTTGAGCACGAGCTCGCCGCCTTCCGGCACCCGCGTCATGCGCATGCGCGCTTCGTTCATGACGCCGCCGGTCTTGGCGACCCGCTCGCGCATGATCTCGACAGCCTGCGGATGATGATGCAGCGGCAGACCAAGCGCCTTGGCGACGCAATCGGCGGTGATGTCGTCATGGGTCGGGCCGATGCCGCCGGTCGTAAACAAGTAAGTGTAGCGCGCGCGCAGCGCGTTGACCGCCGCGACGATCTCCGCCTCCTCGTCGGGAACGACGCGGACTTCCTTGAGATCGACACCGATGTCGGTGAGGTATTCGGCGACGAAGCCGATATTCTTGTCCTTGGTGCGGCCGGACAGAATCTCGTCGCCGATCACGAGCAGGGCCGCGGTGACGATCCCACTCGCCTTTTGCCCACTGCCGGTTGCAGCCGTTGCTTCGGTGCTGGCCGTGTTCCCGACCATGGCTTTCTCTCCCCGTGATGCGACCCTGCTCTAGCGCGGTGGCGGGCTGCACTCAAGCGAGGCCGTTATCCCCCGCCGGCCGCCGCCGCACTAGTCAAGCCGCCTAAAACATGGGCAAAAATGCAGGGCGGCGGCCGCCGCCGGCGCTGGCGTCGCGAAGCCGCATCGGGCGATATCCGACCTCGATTGGACTCGCACCGGATTCGCATCCGACGTGAAGCCGATGTGACGTGAACCGACTTGAACTGACCTTGAACCGACCGACTTGAAACTGACTTGAAACTGACTTGGCGCAAAGCTTGCTACGGGTGAATAGTGCTACAAGTGCAGTCGCCGCAAAGGGTTGGGGCGTCAGCGGCCGGGTGTCGACATGTTCGACGAAATGAATGGGATTGGCGACGAAGTACGGCCGGCCTACGCCGAACTGTCGCACTGGCTCAGCGAAGTCAAACCGGACGTCCTCGACTTCCGCCGCCGTGAGGCGGAGCTCCTGTTCCGCCGCATCGGCATCACCTTTGCCGTTTATGGCGATCCCGAAGCCACCGAGCGCCTGATCCCCTTCGACGTCATCCCGCGCATCCTCTCGGCCAAGGAATGGGACACGCTGCGGCGCGGTCTCGAGCAGCGGGTCAAGGCGATCAACGCCTATATCAGGGACGTCTACAGCCGCCGCGAGATTCTCAAAGCCGGCGTGGTGCCCGAGGACCTGGTATTTCAGAATCCGGTGTTCCGGCCGGAAATGAACGGCCAGAAGGTGCCGCACGACATCTACGTCCACATTGCCGGGATCGACATCATCCGCATCGATGCCGACACGTTCTATGTGCTCGAGGATAATGCCCGCACGCCGTCCGGGGTCTCCTACATGCTGGAGAATCGCGAGATCATGTTGCGGCTGTTTCCCGAACTGTTCTCGCGGTATCGCGTGGCGCCGGTCGAGAACTATCCCGACGAGTTGCTGGCGACCTTGCAATCGATCGCGCCGCCGTCGGCGTCGTCGGACCCGAGCGTCGTTCTGCTCACGCCCGGCGTCTACAATTCCGCCTATTACGAACACTCGTTCCTCGCCGACAAGCTCGGCGTCGAACTGGTCGAAGGCCGCGACCTCGTCGTCAAAAGCGAGGTCGTCTATATGCGCACCACCGAAGGATTGAAGCGCGTCGACGTCATTTATCGCCGCATCGACGACGATTTCCTTGATCCGCTGGTGTTCCGTCCCGACAGCGCGCTCGGCGTGCCGGGCCTGATGTCGGCCTATCACGCCGGCAATGTGACGCTCGCCAATGCGGTCGGCACCGGCGTCGCCGACGACAAGGCGGTCTACAGCTACATGCCGGAGATCGTGAAGTTCTATCTCGGCGAGGAACCGATCCTGAAGAACGTACCGACCTGGCGCTGCCGCGAGAGCGAGCATCTGTCCTATGTGCTCGATCATCTCGAGGAGCTGGTGGTGAAGGAAGTCCATGGCTCCGGCGGCTACGGCATGCTGATCGGCCCGAAATCCGACAAGGCGACGATCGCGACCTTCCACGCCAAGCTGAAAGCCGATCCAAAGAACTTCATCGCGCAGCCGACGCTCGCATTGTCCACCTGCCCGACCTGCGTCGAGGAAGGCATTGCGCCGCGCCATGTCGATCTGCGGCCCTTCGTGCTGGTCGGCCGCGATCGCATCCGCATCGTGCCCGGCGGACTGACGCGGGTGGCGCTGAAGAAAGGCTCGCTGGTGGTCAATTCCAGCCAGGGCGGCGGCACCAAGGATACATGGGTCTTGGATGGGTAAGGATTTGAATTCCACCTCCATCGTGAACTGGGTGCTGGACCGGTAGACCATGCTTTCGCGCACCGCCGACAATCTCTATTGGCTCGCCCGCTATGTCGAACGCGCCGAATATATCGCGCGCATTCTCGATACGACGCTCCGCCTCACCGCGCTCCCTCTCGCCTATGTCGGCTCGACCAATGAATGGGAATCGGCGGTGGCGACGGCAGGCTGCGCCGGCTCCTTCTTCGAGCATTACAAGGAGGCCAACGAAGAGACCGTCACCGAATTCCTCGCTTTCTCCTCCGCCAACTCGTCGTCGATCCGCAACTGCTTCGAAGCGGCGCGGCTGAACGCGCGCGCGGTGCGCACCGCGCTCACCACCGAAATGTGGGACGCCATCAACGGCGCCTGGCTCGAACTCAAGCGCTGGGGCAACGGACCGCGTTCGCGGGAAGAATTCGCGCGCTATCTGCGCTGGGTGCTCGGCTCGTCGCTGCGTTTCGACGGTTCGGCCTACCGCACCATGTTGCGCAACGATGCCTATTGGTTCTCGCGCATCGGCGTCTATATCGAGCGCGCCGACAACACCGCGCGCATTCTCGACGTGAAATACCACCTCTTGCTGCCGGCCGACGAGAAGGTCGGCGGCCCGCTCGACTATTTCCAATGGTCGTCAATCCTGCGCTCGGTATCGGCGCTGACCGCCTATCACTGGGTCTATCGCGAGAACGTCAAGCCGTGGCTGGTCGCCGACCTTCTGATGCTGCGGGACGAGATGCCGCGCTCGCTGGCGAGCTGCTACGAAAACCTCGTGCAAAATCTCGACCGCATCGCCAATGCCTACGGCCGGCAAGGCCCGGCGCAGCGCCAGGCGCGCAGCATCCGCGCCCGGCTCGAGAACTCGAAGATCGATCAGATTTTCCAGAGCGGCCTGCACGAGTTCATCGACGCCTTCGTCGAAGACAACAACCGGCTCGGCAGCGCAGTGTCGCAACAATATTTGCTGTAAGGGGCAGCCGGGGACGAATTCGCCGTCAGAAACCAGAGGACAATGCGGCCCGATGTCGTCTATCTTTGCTCCGCTCGGCCAAGTGTTGTCCAAGCCGTCGCCGAAACCGATACGTAGCTCCTGACTGCCGCTAACGCTATGCGCATTCGCGTCGCTCACCGCACCGACTATCGCTACGACCCGCCGGCCGCGGGCGTGATCCAGATGTTGCGGTTGACGCCTCGCAACCACGAGGGCCAGCATGTCGTGCGCTGGCGCATCGACGTGTCGGCGGACGCGCGGCTCGCCGTGCAGGAAGATGCCTTCGGCAACATCGCTCACGTGTTTTCCGCCGATGGGCCGTTCTCCGAACTGAGCGTCGAGGTCGACGGCGAGGTTGAGACGCAGAACAATAACGGCATCGTGCGGGGCACCGTCGAGCGCTTCGGGCCGAGCCTGTTCCTGCGCGACACCGCGCTCACGCAGGCCGACGATGCGATCCGCGAATTCGCGCAAAACGTCCGCGCCGAAAAAGGCGGCGAGGTTCTCGGCGAGCTGCACGGCATTCTGGACCGGCTGCACGAGGACATGGCGCACGACGTCGATGACGCCGGGGGCGCGGCCAACGCGGCGCAAGCCTTCGCCGCCAAACGCGGCCCATCCCGCGATCTAAGCCACATCTTTATCGGCGCGGCCCACTGCCTCGGCATTCCCGCGCGCTATGTGTCGGGCTATTTCCGCCATGAGGACGCCACCAGCGCCCAGGCCGCGGGTCATGCCTGGGCGGAGGCCTATGTCCCCGACCTCGGCTGGGTCGCTTTCGATCCGGCCAACGGTTTCTGTCCGACGGATTGCCATGTCCGCGTCGCCATCGGCCTCGATGCGCTTGGCGCGGCACCGGTGCGGCGTATGCGCTACGGCCAAGGCGCCGAAACGCTCGCCGTCGCCATCAAGGTCGGCCAGTAATTCCGCCGTTATCCTGCTTGGTACTGTCATGCATTTGCCGGAAGATGCGGGGTGCTATAAGGGGCTGTTTTTGGTTGGAGCATGATCTTTTCCGAAAACCGCATTCCACTTTTCGGGATCATGCTCCGGGGGGAATGCGATGACCTATTGCGGTGGAATTCTGGTGCGCGAGGGCTTGGTCATGTTCGCGGATACGCGGACCAATGCCGGCGTCGACAATATTTCGACCTTCCGCAAGCTGCACATCTTCAAGGACCCGAAGAAGCGCGTCATGGCGATCGCGACGGCCGGCAATCTCTCGATCAGCCAATCCGTCGTCAGCACGCTCGTCGAAGGCTACGACAATCCCGATACCGGCGAGCGCGAAACCTTGATGAACGCGCCGACCATGTTCCAGGCCGCGCAGCGCGTCGGCCGGGTCATCCGCATGATTCACTTCGCCGAGGGCAAGGCGCTGGAAGCGTCCGATGTCAATTTCGACGTCTCCTTCCTGTTCGGCGGGCAGATCACCGGCGAGCGCATGCGGCTGTTCATGATCTACTCGGCCGGCAATTTCATCGAATGCACGACCGACACGCCTTACCTGCAGATCGGCGAGCACAAATACGGCAAGCCGGTGCTCGACCGCGCCATCAATTACGACATGGATCTCTATGACGCGCTGAAGGTCGGCTTGGTCTCGATCGACTCGACCATGCGCTCCAATCTGAGCGTCGGCATGCCGATCGACCTTCTGGTGGTGCGGCGCGACGTCTGCGATCCGGAGTTGGTCTACCGCATCGAGCCCGGCGAGCCCTATTTCACCGATCTGCGGGAGCGCTGGTCGGCGGCCTTGCGCGCCGCGCATATTGGCATACCGCGGCCGCCCTATAGCAATCGCCGCTGATCGCGACCGGGCGCAACGATTTACCTTTCATTAAGCCTTGCAAGCGGAAAGGTCGCCGCGCGGCCCCGAAACTCTTTACGCGCGTTAAGAGCAAGCCATTCGCAATCTTTCCTCCCTAGTGTCCCGGCAGCATTTTGTCCGAATGGGTGGAAGCGTGGTGCCTTCGGCGCGTTCGCATATCGCCGGGGAAAGTAAGCGGTCGCGGTGGGATCGCTCGCGTGCGAGCCTGGTCCTGCCGATCGGCGTGATTGTCGCCGTCGCCATCGTTTGCGTCATTGTCGCGGTGCTGACGTCGGCGCAACGCGCCGACGAGGTCGCTTTCAATACCGAGCAACAGCTGATCCGTCAGGCCGTAGACGATCACGGCCTGCGCGCGCTGCATCTGTTGCAGGGCGCCGCCGCGACACCGACGGCAGCCGCCAAGATCCGCGACGCCTACAATCCCGACTGGATCCAGCGGCACATCGGACCTTGGCTGGAAAATTACTTCCACACCGATGTGGAAGCGATCGTCGACGCCAACGACCACATCATCTATAGCCATGCGCTCGATCCGGCCGACAACAACGCAAGCCGCCTCGCCGCGACGTTAGCGCCGACGCTCGACTTCATGCGCGGCCGCCTGAAGGCTGCGCCCGAACACACTATTGCGGTGCTCGAGCGCCAGGATCCGGCCAAGCCGGGCCGCAGCACGGTGCTGATGCAGCGTTTCTTCGACAGGCCCGCTTTCGTCAACGCCGTCGCGGTCGGCTCCGATGCCGATATCGCCGCGGGCAATGGCGGCGCGCCGATCGTGCTGTCGGTCAAATACCTCTCGCCCCGGCTTCTCAACATTATCGGCACGCATTTGCAGCTCAGCCACCTGCGCACCATCGACGATCCGGCGCAGGCCGGCGGCGACCGGGTGATGGAGATGAAGGATCCGCAAGGCGGCACCATCGCCCGCTTTGCCTGGACGCCGACCAAGCCGGGCGCCTCCGTGGTGCAGAGCGTCGTGCCGTTCATCGCCGTGGCGTTCGCGGGCTTCGCGCTTCTTGTCGGTCTGGTCGTCCGCCACATGCACCGTACCTCGCTGGAGATCGAAGCCGGCGAGCGGCAGTTGCGCCACCTCGCCTTGCACGATCCGGTCTGCGGGCTGCCGAACCGCATTTACTTCAGCGACCGCCTCGAGCGCATGATCGCCGACGTGCGCGCCGGCGGCCCGACGGCGGCCGTCTTCTACATCGATCTCGACCACTTCAAGGACGTCAACGATACGCTCGGCCATCACATCGGCGACGAGCTCATCCTCAACGTCACGCAGCGGCTGAGCCGCATCATGCGCGGCGAAGATCTGGTCGCCCGCCTCGGCGGCGACGAATTCGCCATCATCACGGCATGCGCATCCGATTCCTATTCGCTGCAGGCGATCGCCGGCCGCATCATCAACGCGGTCTGCGCGCCCTACGCCATCTCCGGCCACAACATCATCATCGGCGCCTCGATCGGCATCGCCGTCATCGACCGGCGCGTCGGCGACGCCGCCGACATTCTGCGCTATGCCGACATGGCGCTGTACCGCGCCAAGAACGAAGGCCGCAACCGCGCCTGCATCTATGACGCGGCGATGGACGCCGATCTGTCGAGCCGCAAATTGCTCGAGGGCGACCTGCTCAAGGCGATCCAGAACGGCGAAATCCGCGCCGCCTATCAGCCGATCGTCAATTCCGCCGGCGACACCATTGTCGGCGTCGAGGCGCTGGCGCGCTGGACGCATCCGGTACATGGCGAAATTCCGCCGTCGCGTTTCATTCCGATCGCGGAGCATTCGGGCCTGATTGTCGAGCTCGGCGAATACATGCTGCGCCGCGCCTGTTTTGAAGCCCGCGACTGGCCGAAGCTCACCATCGCGGTCAACGTCTCGCCGCTGCAATTCCGCCGCTCGGACTTCGTCGACGTGGTCGAGCGCATTCTCGACGAGACCAAATTCGACGCCAACCGGCTGGAGCTCGAGCTCACCGAGAGCACGCTGCTCGGCAATCTCGAGACCGCCGAATTGTCGATGCTGCGGCTCAAGGCGATCGGCGTGTGCTTTGCCCTCGACGATTTCGGCACCGGCTATTCGAGCCTGCTCTATCTGCGCCGCTTCCCCTTCGACAAGCTCAAGATCGACTCGAGCTTCGTGCGCTCGATCGAGAAGGCGCCCGATGCCGCGGCGATCGTGCATGCCGTGGTCTCGCTCGGCCGCGGCCTCGGCATGAAAGTCACCGCCGAAGGCGTCGAGACGGCGGAGCAGCACCTGTTCCTGCGCGCCGCGGGCGTGCATTCGATGCAGGGCTACCGCTTCGGCAAACCCGGCCCGCCCGGCGAGATCGATAAGCGGCTCGCCTCGCCCGAGGACTATCGCGTCGCCAGCCCCGACCAGGAAATCGCGCTGGCGAGCTGACGCCGCTTTCGTCATTCGGTGTCAAGCCGCCTCGTCAAAAATCGGAGCGCCAGCTGTGTCCGCTTCGCGAAGCTATCGGTGGGCCCGGCCGCCACTGTTCGCAATCCTTGTCGCGCCGGGGCGCAACGACTATTGTGCGCCGTCAGCATTGGAGACAGAAGATGGCGACAGGTACGGTGAAATGGTTCAATCCGACGAAGGGATATGGCTTCATTCAGCCTTCTGGTGGCGGCAAGGACGTGTTCGTCCACATCTCGGCCGTCGAGCGAGCCGGCCTCACCTCGCTAAATGAGGGGCAAAACGTCGAATACGAGATCGAGAGCAATCGGGGAAAAGAGTCTGCGGTCAACCTCAGGGTCAAGTGACGTTTTGCCGGCACACTCGGTCGAGCTCACGGCCTCGGAATGCAGGGACTGCGGTGCGTGCTGCTCGTTTTCGTCGGAGTGGCCACGGTTCTCCCTGGAAAGCGACGCCGATCTCGATCTGATTCCCAGCGCATATGTCGATGCCGGTTTAGGCGGCATGAGATGCATTGGCGACCGCTGCGCGGCGCTGGTGGGAGAAGTCGGAGTATCGACGGCTTGCGCGATCTACACTGTAAGACCGGAGGTTTGCAGAGTTTGTTCGCCGGGCGACGACGCCTGCAAAACGGCGCGCCGCCGGTTCAATCTTCAAGGCGATTAGCGCGGGATCACATGCGCATCTCGGTGCGTACTTTGCATTCGCGGTTCAAGCTCATCGGCTAGAGCTTCGGCCGCTGGGTGCTCGACAATCGTCTCGACGCGTGTCGCAATGCGCCGTGCGACGAGAAGCAGAATGCATTCGGCATTTCCGCGATTGCCTATCGCTGGGGCTTCAACGATCTGTCCCACTTCAACAAGCGTTTCGCGCGCTTCGACTGTTCGCCGCGCGAATGGCGCGAGACCCAACCAATTTCGAGCGTCGGCGCTCTGCATTATTAGTGAATGGCGATGTCGGCGGCCTTGATAACCGCTGCCCATTTTGTGATCTCGCTCTCTACGAATTTTTGCAGGTACTCCGGCGACCTGCGATCGGGCGCGACGATTTCCGCTCCGGAGTGCCTGAAGCGTTCCTGGACGGCGGGTGTGTCGAGCGTGAGAATGACGGCCGCGTTGAGCTTGTGCACGATCGGCGGTGGCGTATCCTTGGGCAAAAACATGCCGGACCAGCCGGTATCTTCAAAATCAGCGAGGCCTTGCTCGCCCGCACTGGGATATGTCGGCATCAGCGGCGAGCGGTCTTTCGAAAGCAGAGCGATTGCCTTCACCTGCTTGCTCTCGATGTATCCGGCAGCGGCGGTGGCGCTTGGGCAGAGATAGTCGATTCGGCCGGCGACCAAATCCTGGATCATGGGGCCGAACCCGCGATACGGAACGTGCGAGACGTTGATTCCGACCGCCGCATTGAACAAGGCACAGGCCAAATGGCTCGGTGAGCCGGTTCCTCCCGATCCGTAATGCATCGCCGCCTGATGGGCTCGCGCGTAGGCAATGAATTCCTGCAAATTATCGACGGGCAAATCCTTGCGGCCGATCAGAATGAAGCGGACTTGCCAGAGCAAAGCGACCGGAGCGAAATCGGTTGCGGCGTTGTACAGCGGGGCCTTGTAGAGCGTCTGGTTCTGGGCCTGGGTGCCGAGAGTGCCGATCAAGAACTGATAGCCGTCCGCGGGAGCCCTGGCCACACGGGCCGCGCCGATCATGCCGCCTGCGCCGGCGACGTTCTCGACGATCACAGGCTCACCGAGCAGTTCGGACAGCCGTGACGCGACGACCCGCCCGAGCAGGTCGGGAGCGCCGCCCGGAGCAGTCGGAACCACCATGGTCACCGGCCGGCTCGGCCAATCCCGTGCGGCGGCGGGCACGATCATGAGCGACAAAGCTGTGACAGCTGCAACTGCGTTGATCGTGGACATGTGCATCCTCCTTGGTCGCATCGCGCACCGGAAAAGCGCGCTAGCTTGACTTGACGCCGCGAACCGCCCAAGCCCTCGCCGTCAATCGAATTGCACCGTCGCGATCGATCGGCAACGTGGCGCGAAGCTGATCGCGCAGCCTCGACCTCCGCTCGTCGGAGAGGCTGCTGCAATAGGTCGGAGCGGAACCTTGGCCGCCGAGAAACGGAGACCAGTACTCGTCGAAATTCCCGAACACGGTCGACACATCAATGTTGCGGCACTCGCACCGGTCGAAGCCACCGTCTTCGAACAGCGCCAGCAACGGCTCCGGCTTGCAAATCGAGAATTGTCGCGTCTCCTTGAGCGTCAGGGCATTCGGATCGAGGGCGACTGCGGAATCCCAGAAGTACCGCATCAACTGCATTTCGCCGGCGTAGTCCCAGACATAGACCGCAGCGGTACCCCCCGCATGCAGCGTGCGCCGCATTTCGGCAATTGCGTTCTGCGGATGTGGAACGAAATTGACGACGAGGCCGGACACGACGGCATCGAACGTCCCCTCCGGGAACGGCATCGCCTCTGCGTTTCCCAACTGGAGATTCACGCGCGGGTCGCGCAGGTGCCGCCGCGCATGGGCGATGAAACCTTCGGACGAATCGATACCCGTGACGTCCGTCGGCGCCGCGTGCGAGAGAATGATTTCGGTCAGGGCTCCGGTGCCGCAGCCGACATCGAGCCATCGACGATGGGCCGGCAAGCCGAGCCAATCGACGAAAGCGGCTGCGACGGGCCGACTCCAGCGGCCAACGTAGTTTTCGTAGGCTTGTCCTATTTGCCAAACGTCGGGACGTTGGATTTGCAGCATGATCGGTTACTCCCAACCGGCGGTTGTGACCTCAAGCGGTTCTGCCGAGCGGCATGGTTTTCGAACCGGCCGCCTGACGGCGCATCGAGCTCTCGCAATAAATGCCGGAGAGAAGTGCGCGCTGCGGAATTCTCACGTGGATTTTCTGGCTGATCCCATAACGCACGGTCGTGCCGGACCTATGGGCAGCTTGGCCGGTCCGCGTCCGGCAACAGCGGCGACCGAGATCGCGACCCGGCAGATAGGAGCAGACTCACGTCCTCCTCCTGGCGCTGTTCAGCTGTCTTCCTCATCTCAGAGATGGCGCGCCATGTCTTTGAGGACTTCTCAATTTTGACTTAGCGATCCCTCCGTTTTTCCTCTAGAGGGCCTGTGCTGGGCTGGCGCCGCGCGATTTCCGCAATGATGCGAGAGGGATTGCCGCCGCGCGCCGCCTTCGCCACACTCCGCGCCGACGACATTTGTTGAGGAGGACACACATGGCTGGGCGCAAAGTGGCGGTGGTGACCGGAGCCGGCACCGGCGTGGGGCGGGCGGTGACGCTCGCGCTGATGAAGGAAGGCTACGCGGTCGTGATGGCCGGCCGCCGCAAGGACATGCTGGACGCTGTCGCCAAAGAAGGCGCGCAGACGCCGGGCGACGCGCTCGCCGTGCCGACGGATGTGGCCGATCCTGCTTCGATCAAGGCGCTGTTCGAGGCCACAAAGAAGGCCTATGGCCGGCTCGATCTGCTGTTCAACAATGCCGGCATCGGCGCGCCGGCGGCCTCGATCGAAGAGATTCCGTTCGATAAGTGGCAGGCCGTGGTCGCCACCAATTTCACCGGCGTATTCCTGTGCACCCAGGAAGCCGTCAAGATCATGAAAGCACAGACCCCGCGCGGCGGCCGCATCATCAATAACGGCTCGATCTCCGCGCATACGCCACGTCCCGGCGCCGCCGCCTATACCGCGACCAAGCATGCCGTGACCGGGCTCACCAAGCAGACAGCGCTCGACTGCCGCGGCTACGACATCTGCTGCGGCCAAATCGATATCGGCAATGCCGCGACCCCGCTCACCGAGCGCATGGTGCAAGGCGAAGGCGTGCTGCAGCCCGACGGCCGCAAGATGATCGAAGCGCGCATGGCCGCGGAAGACGTCGGCCGCGCCGTGGTCTACATGGCGAGCCTCCCGCTCGACACCAATGTGCTGTTCATGACGGTGATGGCGAACCTGATGCCGTTTGTCGGGAGAGGATAGTTGTCGTCAAACCGCGAAGCTCGCTGCGCTCGCACCTCAGGATGACGGACCACAATTGCTCGAACTGAAAGCGGCGCGATGCTCGAACACTGGCATGAATTCTACGGACTGCTCGGCACCGCGGCGGCGGCGCTCGCGGCGCTGCTCTTCGTCGCCGCCTCGATCGGCATCGGCTACATGGACTCGAGCGGCCCGACGCGCACCTTCACGAGCCCGGTCCTGTTCCACTACACCTACGTGCTGTTCGTCAGCCTGATCGCGCTGATGCCCGACACCAGCGACATCTCGATCGGCGTCACTGTCGGCATCAGCGCCGCCGGTGCGTTCGCTTATTCGATCTTCATCCTGCGTCGCGTGCTGCGCAGCACGGTCAGCGATGTCGACGATCACTTGGGCTATGGCGTCAGCCCGCCGCTCGCCTATGCCGCGACGCTTGCCGCGGCGATCCTGATCCATGCCCATTCGGCGATCGGGCCGGCGCTGCTGGCCGGCGCGCTGATCTTTTCGCTGCTGGTCAATATCCGCAACACCTGGGACCTCACCTTATTCTTCGCGCAGCGACACGATAAGGATGCGCCGCCCGATAGGCGGCCGTAGGATTTGCCTCAGTCGATCGCGCTGACCTTGATCTTCGAGCCGGGCCGCACCTTGGCCAGCGCCTTCACGTCGCCGAGCGCTTTCGCCCAGATATTGCAGGGACTGGCGAGCCGCGTCTCGTTGCCTTGCGAAATCGGGGTACGGCCAAAACCGATGGCGATGGCGTCGCCGTCCGGCCAATAGGCGATCTCGCCCGGCGTGACCACGGCGCGCGCATCTTTCTCCCGCGCGACCTTCACGGGCGTCTCGAAATAGACTTCTTCGCCCCACGTCATCGCCGAGCTCGCAATCGGCAAGGCTGCGGCAACCGCCTTGGCGGTCGGCGTATCCAGCAATTGCGCATCAAGCGTAAGCGCGCCGAATTCGAAACGGATGCGGGTGCCCGGCATGGCAATCTCCTCTTTTGGCGACCTCGCGCTATCGTAAATCCACGCGCTTTATGGCACGAAACCAATCCGCAACCCGATTGTTTATGACGAATGTGCAGAATGCCGCCCAATGTCGCTTGAAGCTCTGATCTGGCTTGCCGCGGGCTTGGCCATCCTCGGCATTGTCATCCGTCCTTTCGATCTGACCGAAGCGGTCTGGCCGGCGATGGCCGTCATGCTGCTGCTTCTGCTGCGCGCGATCACGCCGCAGACCGCGCTGATCGGCGTCGGCAGGGGCATCGACGTTTATTTGTTTCTCGCCGGCATGATGCTGCTGGCCGAAATCGCCCGCACCGAAGGCTTGTTCGACTGGCTCGCGGCGCTGGCGACGAGCCATGCGGCGGGCTCGGCGCGGCGCTTGTTCTTTCTGACCTACGCGGTCGGCACCGTGGTGACGGTTTTCCTTTCGAATGATGCGACCGCCGTGGTGCTCACGCCTGCGGTGGCCGCCGCGGTGCGCACAGCGAAAGCGCAAACGCCGCTGCCGTTTCTGCTCGCATGCGCCTTCATCGCCAACGCCGCCTCCTTCGTGCTGCCGATCTCCAATCCGGCCAATCTCGTGATCTATGCGAGCCGCATGCCGCCGCTGCTGCAATGGCTGCCGCAATTCCTGGTGCCGTCCGTGCTGGCGATCGTCGCGACCTATGCCGTGCTGCGCTGGACACAGCGCGACGCGCTGACCCAGGCCATCGCCACCGATGTGCCGATGCCGGTCTTGACCATGGGCGGCAAGACCGCGGCCGCCGGCATTGCCGCAACCGCAGTGGCCTTGCTCGGCGCCTCCGCCCTCGACCTGCAACTCGGCCTGCCAACCTTCATCGCCGGCGGCGCGACGGCAGTGATCGTGACAATCGCCGAGCCGAAGAAGGCCTGGATCGTGCTGAAGGAGATTTCCTGGGGCGTGCTGCCGCTGGTTGCCGCCCTGTTCGTGCTGGTCGAAGCGCTCGATCAGACCGGCGCGATCGCCGATCTCGCAGCGTTCTTGCAGCGCGCGGTCGCGCAGGCGCCGGGTGCCGCAGCCTGGGGCTCCGGCATCGCAGTCGCCCTCGCCAGCAATATCGCCAATAATCTTCCGGTCGGCCTGTTTGCCGCGAGTGCGATCCAGAGCGCACAACCTCCCGACGCAGTGACGCGCGCGGTCCTGATCGGCGTCGATCTCGGACCGAATCTCTCGGTTACCGGATCACTGGCGACCATTCTCTGGCTCACGGCACTGCGACGTGACGGCCAGCATGTCGGCGCCTTCGCCTTTCTGCGGCTGGGTGTGCTCATCATGCCGCCGGCGCTCATTCTCGCGCTGGCCGGTGCGTCGCTATGGCGCTGAGCGACGCCGCACGCTCGAAAACCGGCAGTCAAACAAGGGGTTGGTAGCCACCGTCCGATTCGGCCGCAACAGCGCTCGTGGAATCGACACCGCGTGCTCATGAGCGCCCATGAACGGCATCTTCACGGCTTGCGAAATTCACCGTCATGCGGTGCGCCCTTTTGGCGGCTCCCCCCTTTTATCCACAGGCCCATTCGCGTTATGTTGGAATCCGGATTTGCAAAATTTAGATTTGCATCGGCAGCCTAGTGCTCCCTCGGAAGACAATAATTTTGAGCAGGGTTCGATGAGTGGTCGGCGGGTGAGGCAGATTGATTTAGATGCGGCCGAAACTATCGTGTCGTTCGCCGTGAACGCGACAAAATCGTTTCTGCGCAGCAAAGTCCTGCTTTCGGGAGCGTTCGCCGTTTTACTCCTGCTGGTAGCGATCCCGATATTGTTCGAAGCCGACATGCCTGCGGTATCGGCGGATGGCACGTTGAAGTGCTACGACGGTGCCGGAAATCACGAACCGTGCGTAGCGCAAGCGACCACTCCGCCATCTCGATCTCATGGGCCGACAGTCATCGCCGTTCGACCGCCGAGTTGGATGACAACTGCGCTCTTTCAACAATCAAGCTGGGCCATAACAGCGGGCGATCAACAAGCAAGCTGGACGACAAGCGAGAGCGACCGGCAAGCAAGCTTGGCAACATCCGAGGACGATCGACAGGAAAGTTTGACGACAGCCGAAGGCGATCAGCCGGCAAATTCGACAAGCGCACCGGTCGTACGGCACAGCCCCAAGTGGGGAAAACGTCAAGCATTGGCCGCTTGCAGGCGGCACTTGATACCATGCTTCTTCTCCACCCTGCGGAAAGGGCTCACGCGTATTGCATATGTCGCCGCGAGCATGGCTCGACCGCCCAGGGAACACCTCTAGCCGACGCGCACTTGCCGCGCCAAAGCCGAACACGCCGAAGCCCAACACCCCGTGTGCTTTCAGTAAAGCCGTTGAACCCGGCGAGCGTCTCGTGGGCGCGCGCTGGAGCCTGATCCGGTCGAATTGAAACGGCTCAGACTCCAGGTTCTGCCTTGGAGTTTTGGAACACCGATCCTTTCGGAAAGCCGGTATCCCCTTTTCCGGATCATGCTCTAGAACGACGCGGCACTCATGCGGCCGATGAATTCCGCAGCGTCGCGGCGAAGCGCGGCGGCTTGCTTGTTGAGCTCGGCGGCCGCCGCCAGGACCTGATCGGCCCCCTCGCCCGACCGGCGCGCCAATTCGCTGACTTCGGCAATGCCGGTGGCGGCGCGCGCAGTGAGGTTGGCGGCGCTGTCGACGCCCTGCGCAAGCTTGCGCGTCGCCGCGTCCTGCTGATGAACTGAAGCCGAGATCGCCGTCGAAATCATCCGCACCTTTTCGATGGACTGCACGGTCGCTTCATTTGCCTGCCGCACGATCTCGATCACTTGGCCGACCGCCAAGGTCTTGTCCCTGATCTCGCCGAGCGCCGTGGTGGTCTGCGCCGCCAGCGCCTTGACCTCCTGCGCGACGATGGCGAAGCCGCGCCCGGCTTCGCCGGCACGCGCCGCCTCGATCGTCGCATTGAGCGCGAGCAGATTGGTCTTCGAGGCAATGGCGCTGATCAGCGACACGACCTGATCGATATCTTTCACGGTGTTGGCGAGCGCCGTCGTCTGATTGACCGCGTTGGCGACGCATTCCGTCGTCTCGGCGACGATCTGCGACGAATTGGTGGCCTGCGCGCTGATCTCGCCGATCGAGGCCGACAGTTCTTCGATCGCGGTCGCAGCGCCCGAGGCGCTGGCCTTGGTTTCGCCGGCCACGGCCGCGACGGTCGTGGCGTGGCGCTGCGATTGCTCGACAACCGCTGTCATGTCGCGAGCGAAGACTTCGAGCTCGGTCGCCGAATCGCCGACCGAGGCTGCGATCGCGAGGATACCGCTCTCGAAAGCCGAACCGACCGCCGCGAGCGCCGAGGCCTTCTCGGCCTGCGCCTGCTCGCGTTCAGCCATGTGCGCGGCCACCGCTTTTCGCAATGCAAGAGTATTGTCGCGGAAGACTTCAACCGCCCGTGCCATGGCGCCGATCTCGTCGCGGCGACGGCCGCCGTGAACCGGGATGTCGAGATCGCCCTCGGCCATGCGGCTCATCACCTGGGCCATGCGCCGCAACGGCGTGCCGAGAAAGACATAGCTGAACAGCAACGCGCCGAGCAGCGCGATCACGGTACCGGCGGCGACAACGCCGACGGTGGTGCGATACATCGCGGCGCTGCGCTCGGCGACCTCCGCCTCGGTGCGCCGCGCTTCGCCGCCAAGATCATCGATCAGATGATTGAGCTGCGTTACGGCATCGCCGCTCGCGCGGTCGAATTTGAGGTCGACGATGCGTTGCGCGAGCGCACGATCGCCGCTTTGCAACGCCTCTTTGAGGTTGCCCGCGACGCCCTGGGCAACCGCCAATTTCGCGGCAATGCCCGCAACATCGTTGCGGGTCGCCGGATCGTAGTTCACCACATTGTTCAAGGCGCTTTTGGTCGAGGCATAATCGCTTTCGGCCCGGTCCGTCGCCTCTTTCGCCGCGCCGGCATCGGAGGCGGCATAGGCCTTGTAGACATCCAGACCGAAGGATTCGAGGCCGGTCTTGGCTTCGGCGAGCGCCAGACGCGCAGGCGCGACCTGTTCGGTCAGTTCGGCATTCAGCTGTTCGACTGCTTGAAATCTTCGCAGACAGAGTGTGTTCGCGGCGACGGACAACAGCCCCAGCGCCGCAATCAGCAAGACTGCTTTGTCGGCAATGGGCAGGTTGAAGGCTTTCATTTGCGGCAGGCGACGGGATTTATGCACAATCGGTGTAGCCGAAATTGGTTGTCGCGACCTTAACAGGACACTGCTGGTTGATGGTGCAGGGCCCGCCTTGGGCGCGATTTCTCTCGCGGATTTCGCCCCGCTCAATCCGGGCTACACTGTTCCGCCGGGACTTATCAGGGCTTCATGGGTAATGCCATCCTTTCAATCGTTGCAATCGCTACAATCTCTCCTGGGCGTCGCCGCCATCATCATCATCGCTTTCGTCATCAGCGAGAACCGCCGCGCCGTGCCGTGGCGGCAGGTGCTGACCGGGCTTGCGCTTACCTTTGCGCTTGCCATCCTCATGCTCAAAGTGCCGGAGAGCCAGGGCGCCTTCAATCTGATCAATCATGCGGTCGATGCGGTTGCCGCCGCGACCAGGGCCGGCACCTCGTTCGTGTTCGGCTATGTCGGCGGCGGCCCGTTACCGTTCGATCCGAAGACCCCCGGCTCCGATTTCATCCTCGCCTTCCAGGCGCTGCCGGTCGTCCTGGTCATGAGCGTTCTGTCCTCGCTGCTGTTCTACTGGCGCATCATGCCGCCGATCGTGCGCGGCTTTTCCTGGGCGCTGGAAAAGACGCTCGATGTCGGCGGCGCTGTCGGACTATCGACGGCGGCGAATATCTTTGTCGGCCAGGTCGAGGCGCCGCTGTTCATCCGGCCCTATCTGGCGCATCTGTCGCGCAGCGAAATGTTCGTGGTGATGACCGGCGGCATGGCCGGCATCGCCGGCACCGTGTTCGTGCTCTACGCCACCATCCTCGCCAACGCCATTCCCAATGCCGCGGGACATATCGCGGTCTGCTCGGTGCTCGGCGCCCCGGCCGCGATCTTCATCAGCCTGATCATGGTGCCGGATCCGAAGAACGCGCATACCGGCGGCAAGCTCGGCCAAGATGGGGGCAATGACGGCTACAAGGTTGAGCAAGTCGCCACGTCGACCATGGATGCCATCGTCAAAGGCACCGGCGCCGGGCTCGAATTGCTGCTCAATATCACCGCGATGCTGATCGTCTTTGTCGCGCTGGTCTATCTGGCCAATTCGATGTTGAGCCTGCTGCCGGACGTGCTCGGCGCGCCGCTGACCTTGCAGCGCATGCTCGGCTGGATCATGGCGCCGGTGTGCTGGCTGATGGGCATTCCGTGGTCGCAAGCGGTCACCGCCGGCGGGCTGATGGGCATCAAGACCGTGCTCAACGAATTCGTCGCCTATCTACAGCTTGCCGCGCTGCCGAGCGGCGCACTCGAGCCGCGCTCGCGCTTGATCATGCTGTATGCAATGTGCGGCTTCGCCAATTTCGGCTCGCTTGGCATCATGATCGCCGGGCTCTCCACCATGTGTCCGGAAAAGCGCGATGAGGTCGTATCGCTTGGTCTCAAATCGATCGTCTCAGGCACGCTGACGACGTGCCTATTGGGCGCGATCGTCGGCGTGCTGAACTGATCCACACGGGAACGAGGCCGCCCCGCGTGAATTCGACGGGGCAGCCTCGTCATCTGCGGGAACCAGAGCGGCTTAGCGCTGCCACTGCACGCCGTATTGATCCGGGTTGGCGATGCCGACGACGCTGCCTTGGCTGTCATAAGCGGGGATGTCGTTGCCCGGAGCCGCGGTGGCGTAGCCCGGAGCCGCGTCTACATAGCCCACTGCCGCATTGTCCTGGTACACGACACGATGCGACTTGGCGAAAGCCGGGCTGGCGACAAGCGCCGCAACGGCAACAGCGGACAGAACCGATTTGATACCGAGGGTCTTCATGGCGGAGACTCCTTTCAACACGTCGCCCCGTCCGCCATCTACGCTCGTTTATGCGCTGCACAATGTGACTTGTGTCACTTATGCATCACAAAATTGTAATGGAATATAATAACTTAACGCGAATTTTATTTTGGCAATTGCGCGTCTATATTGCGACGCACAAGTCACATTCGCGCCGTGCCGCGGGAAACGAATTGCTGATAACCCGCTATGAATGGGGACATTTGCCCTGCCGCTTGCTAACGGTGCAGCACGTTGTTTTTTCCAGATCAGCGGCCTGATGTGATCGATTATCTGCGGCGCCTGACCCCCGGCTTCCTGCTTTGCATTGCGATCACCGCCGCGGCGGTGGTGCTGCAGGAGGTCGAAGTCCACCTCGCCGGCCAGCCCTATCTCGAGGCCTTGGTGCTCGCGATCCTGCTCGGTGTCGCGGTGCGCACGATGTGGAAGCCCGGACCCGCCTGGCATTCCGGCATCCATTTCAGCGCCAAGTTCGTCCTCGAATGCGCCATCGTCATTCTAGGAGCCTCGGTCAGCTTCAAAACGATCATGGCGCTCGGCCCGTTTCTGATTTTCGGCATCGCCGCCATCGTCTCGATCGCGATCGGCGTGAGCTATCTGATCTGCCGCCTGCTCGGCCTGCCGCTGCGGCTGTCGATCCTGGTCGCCTGCGGCAATTCGATTTGCGGCAATTCGGCGATCGCGGCGGTGGCGCCGGTGATTGGCGCCGACGGCGACGACATCGCCGCCTCGATCTCATTCACCGCCGTGCTCGGCGTGATCGTCGTATTGACCCTGCCGCTCTTCGTTCCGATCCTGCATCTGTCGCTGACGCAATATGGCGTGCTCGCAGGCCTCACCGTCTACGCGGTGCCCCAGGTGCTTGCGGCGACGTTGCCGATCGGCGCTTTGAGCAATCAGGTCGGCACCATCATCAAGCTCGTGCGCGTCTTGATGCTTGGCCCCGTGGTGCTCGGCTTCTCGCTCATCTCCGGCGGCCTGCGGCCCGCGCATTCCCGTCTGAACCGGCGCCGACCCGCGCTGACCGAACTCGTGCCGTGGTTCATTATCGGATTTCTGGCGCTGCTCGCGTTGCGCTCGCTCGACTTCATTCCGCACGCGCTGTTGCCGCCGATCACGCGGGCGGCCGGCCTGATGACCACGGTCGCCATGGCGGGGTTGGGACTAGGCGTCGACGTGCGCGCCGTGGCGCGGACCGGCTTGCGCGTTACGTTCGCCGTCACGCTGTCGCTGATCGTGCTCGGCCTGATGAGCTACGAGCTGATCAGGCTCGCGGGCATCGGCGGCCCCTGATCGGCTGGCCCCGTCGGTTCAGTGCAGCCGGAACTCACCGTCGACGGCGCGGATCTCGGCGGGCTTGATCAGCCGCGCATGCGCCACCGTCACCGAGTGCAGCGGCCCTTCAAGCGTTTCCAGCCAGAAATTGAGGAATTTGTTGAGCGCGGGAAAATTCGGGCAAAGATCGTAGTCCTGCCAGACATAAGTCTGTAACAGCCACGGGTGGTCAGGCCGCCGGTACAGGATATTCGCGGTGGTCAATCCGTAGCCTTTGAGCTGTTTCTTCAACTCCTCTGAAGCCATGATGCCCTCCAAACCCCGGTACGGGGAATGTTTTGAGACTCGGTTCTTTATTGCAAGCCTCAAAAGTGAATATGTTGTGTATTTTCAAGGCACTAGCAGCATCGCTCAGTCTCTGCTAACAAGCCTCCGCGGCCTTTGGGCCATGCTGGATTCAATGGATGCGCTTGGGACAAGTTTCCTGTCCCGGCGCGGCAATATTTCTGCTGCAGGGACGGAACCCAAGGGTCGTTAACCTTGCGCGAGATGCGCTGCATCCGTGTGTTGGCAATCGGCTCCAGCGAGTGCTAAAAAATTTTCGGGTCCCCCTTGCGGGAAAAAATCCCGCACCCAAATCGCGCAGTGGTGCCAAGCTTTCGCTGCATAGCTTCGTCACCGCGTGCTTCCTGGAGCAACCCTAAAGGTCCGCTCGTTCAAAAATTTCGCTAGTCGTCTCAGAAACTTAGGAGGACATCATGAAATTTCGTCCGCTGCACGATCGCGTCGTCGTCAAGCGCATCGATGCCGAGGAGAAGTCCGCCGGCGGCATCATCATCCCCGACACCGCCAAGGAAAAGCCCTCGCAGGGCGAAGTCACCGCCGTCGGCCCCGGCGGCCGCGACGAGCAAGGCAAGCTCATTCCGATCGATGTGAAAGTCGGCGACCGGGTGCTGTTCGGCAAATGGTCGGGCACCGAGGTCAAGATCGACGGCCAGGAGCTCCTGATCATGAAGGAGTCCGACATCATGGGCATCATCGACGAGCCCGTCTCGAAGAAGAAAGCCGCGTAATCCAGATCAACGTCATCCTGAGGCGGCCGCGCAGCGGCCCTCGAGGGATGGCAGTTCGTGCCAATGAAACGCAAATTGCCACCCTTCGAGGCTCGCGGCTTCGCCGCTCACACCTCAGGGTGACGACTGCAAACCAGGAGAAACTCAAATGGCTGCCAAGGAAGTGAAATTCTCGGTCGAAGCGCGCGACAAGATGTTGCGCGGCGTCGACATCCTCGCCAATGCGGTGAAGGTCACGCTCGGCCCGAAAGGCCGCAACGTCGTCATCGACAAGTCGTTCGGCGCTCCCCGCATCACCAAGGACGGCGTCACCGTCGCCAAGGAGATCGAGCTCGACGACAAGTTCGAGAACATGGGCGCACAGATGGTGCGCGAGGTCGCTTCCAAGACCTCCGACATCGCCGGTGACGGCACCACGACCGCGACGGTGCTCGCCGCTGCTATCGTCAAGGAAGGCGCCAAGGCGGTGGCCGCGGGCATGAACCCGATGGACCTCAAGCGCGGCGTCGACCTCGCGGTCGAGGCCGTCGTCGAAGAGCTGAAGAAGAACTCGAAGAAGGTCACGTCGAACGCCGAAATCGCCCAGGTCGGCACCATCTCGGCCAACGGCGACAAGGAGATCGGCGACTATCTGGCCAAGGCGATGGAAAAGGTCGGCAACGAAGGCGTGATCACGGTGGAAGAGGCCAAGAGCCTCGAGACCGAGCTCGACGTCGTTGAAGGCATGCAGTTCGACCGCGGCTATATCTCGCCCTACTTCGTCACCAATGCCGACAAGATGCGCGTCGAGATGGAGGATCCCTACATCCTCATCAACGAGAAGAAACTGTCGGCGCTCAACGAGTTGCTGCCACTGCTTGAAGCGGTGGTGCAGACCGGCAAGCCGCTCCTCATCGTCGCCGAAGACGTCGAGGGCGAGGCGCTTGCGACCCTCGTGGTCAACAAGCTGCGCGGCGGCCTCAAGGTCGCGGCGGTGAAGGCGCCGGGCTTTGGCGATCGCCGCAAGGCCATGCTGCAGGACATCGCCATCCTGACCGGCGGCCCGGCCATCAGCGAAGATCTCGGCATCAAGCTCGAGAACGTCACGCTGAACATGCTCGGCAAGGCCAAGAAGGTGATGATCGACAAGGAGAACACCACGATCGTCAACGGCGCCGGCAAGAAAAAGGACATCGAGGACCGCATCCAGCAGATCAAGGCGCAGATCGAGGAGACCACCTCGGACTACGACCGCGAGAAGCTGCAGGAGCGCCTGGCCAAGCTCGCCGGCGGCGTGGCCGTGATCCGCGTCGGCGGCGCCACCGAAGTCGAGGTGAAGGAGCGCAAGGATCGCGTCGACGACGCGATGCACGCGACCCGCGCCGCGGTCGAGGAAGGCATCCTGCCGGGCGGCGGTGTCGCGCTGCTGCGCGCCACTGAATCGCTTAAGCGCATCAAGACAGCGAACGAGGACCAGCAGCACGGCGTCGATATCGTGCGCAAGGCCCTCTCCTCGCCGGCCCGCCAGATCGCCATCAATGCCGGCGAAGACGGCTCGGTGATCGTCGGCAAGGTGCTGGAGAAGGACCAGTATTCGTTCGGCTTCGACGCCCAGAGCGGCGAATATGTCGACATGGTCAAGAAGGGCATCATCGACCCGACCAAGGTCGTGCGTACGGCGCTGCAGGACGCCTCCTCGGTCGCCGGCCTCCTCATCACCACCGAGGCCATGGTCGCCGAACTGCCGAAGAAGACCCCGCCGGCTCCGCCGATGCCGGGCGGCGGCGGAATGGATTTCTAAGAAAATCCATTCACGCAAAATGCGACGTGAAATGCGAAGGCCCGGGAGCATCCCGGGCCTTTTGCTTGTGCAGCCCCAGTCTGTATAACGCGCGCTCGCCTCGCGCCGCCGCATCCTGCGGTCGCGGTTCACATGCGTAAGGGCCGCTTGCAGTCATGGCCAGCCTCAATCTCAATGATCGTCCGCCCGCCGACACCGTGCTCACCGACATCGCCGATTATGCGCTCGGCCATCGGATCGAGAGCGCGCTTGCCTATGAGACGGCGCGCTATTGCCTGATCGACACGTTGGGCTGTGGACTCGAGGCGCTGGAATATCCGGCTTGCACCAAGCTGCTCGGCCCGATCGTGCCCGGCACCGTCGTGCCGCACGGCGCGCGCGTGCCCGGCACGGACTTCCGACTGGATCCTGTGCAAGCCGCGTTCAATATCGGCACGATGATCCGCTGGCTCGATTTCAACGATTGCTGGCTGGCGGCGGAATGGGGTCATCCGTCGGACAATCTCGGCGGTATTCTTGCCGTGGCCGACTGGCTGTCGCGCACGGCTGCGGCCACGGGCCGGCCGCCGCTCGCGATGCGCGACGTGCTCACCGCGATGATCAAGGCGCACGAGATCCAAGGCTGTCTCGCTTTGGAAAATGCCTTCAACAAGGTCGGCATGGACCACGTCATCCTGGTGAAGGTGGCCTCCACCGCCGTGGTCGGCACGCTCATCGGGCTCACGCGCGAGCAGATGATCAACGCGCTGTCGCTGGCCTTCGTCGACGGCCAGGCGCTGCGGACCTATCGCCATGCGCCGAATACCGGCTCGCGCAAGAGCTGGGCCGCCGGCGACGCCACCAGCCGCGCGGTGCGGCTCGCGCTGATCGCAAAGACCGGCGAAATGGGCTACCCGTCCGTGCTCACCGCCAAGACCTGGGGCTTCTACGACGCGTCGTTTTGCGGCGCGCCGTTCCGCTTTCAGCGCGCCTACGGCTCCTATGTGATGGAAAACGTGCTGTTCAAGATTTCCTATCCGGCGGAGTTTCATGCCCAGACCGCGGTCGAAGCGGCGATGACCTTGCACAAGACGCTCGCCGCAATGGGGCGCAGCAGCGACGACATCGCTTCCGTACGCATCCGGACGCAGGAAGCCTGCATCCGCATCATCGACAAGCACGGACCGCTGCACAATCCCGCCGACCGCGATCACGCGATCCAGTATATGGTCGCGGTGCCGCTCATCTTCGGCCGGCTGACGGCAGCCGATTATGAGGACAAAGTGGCGGCCGATCCGCGCATCGACGCATTGCGGGCGAAGATCGCTTGCGCCGAAGATCAGGCCTTCACCCGCGACTACCACGATCCCGACAAGCGCTCGATCGCCAATGCGCTTACCGTCACGTTCAAGGACGGTACGGTGCTGCCGGAAGTCGTGGTCGAATATCCGATCGGCCACAAGCGGCGGCGCGCCGACGGCATGCCGCTTCTGGAAGCGAAATTCCGCAGAAACCTCGCCCGCCGATTTGCCGCCGAGCGCCAGCGCGCGATCCTCGACGTCTCGCTGGATGCAGGCCGGCTCGAAGCCATGCCGGTCAACGACTATGTCGACCTCTATGCCGGGTAGAAAGAACACATCGACGCAAAAACAAGAATCAAGACAGATGCCTTCAAGTCTGCTCAAATAGGATAAAGACGGGTGTCACCGCCCACGACAGGGTCGCCGGATCAAGAGCGGCTCAAAGAATACGGGGAGGAATTCATGTCGACAGAGCACGCAGCCAATATCACCGCCCGCCTCGATCGCCTGCCGCAATCGCCCTATATCTGGCGGCTGGTCATCCTGATCTCGCTCGGCGGCTGTTTCGAGCTCTACGACCTCTTGATGACGGGCTATATCAGCCCCGCCTTGATCAAGGCCGGCATTTTCAGCTCAGGCGGGCAAGGATGGTTCGGGCTGCCGGATCAGGCCTTCTTCGCCTCGGTCACCTTCGCCGGATTGTTTTTCGGCACCATCATATTCGCGCAGATCGCCGACAATTATGGCCGGCGCTCGATCTTCGTCTTCGCCCTGCTCTGGTATGCCGCCGCGACCCTCATCATGGCGCTGCAGAGCACCAGTCTCAGTATCTTCATCTGGCGCTTCATCGCCGGTGTCGGCGTCGGCGTCGAACTGGTCACCATCGACACCTATATCGCCGAACTCGTGCCCAAGCGCGTGCGCGGCCGCACTTTTGCGATCAACCAGGCGATCCAGTTCGCCGCGGTGCCGATCGCGGCGATCCTGTCGTGGCTATTGATCGATGCGGCGCCGCTCGGCATTTCGGGATGGCGCTGGGTCGCCTTCGTGCCGGTTATCGGCGCCCTTTTGGTCTGGTGGATCCGCCTCTCGGTGCCGGAATCCCCGCGTTGGCTGGCGCAGCAGGGTCGCGCCGCGGAAGCCGAGGCGGTCATCTCGACCATTGAAGCCAAGGTCGCGGCCGAGACTCATGCGCCGTTGCCGGCGCCCGAACCGGCGGTGATGGAAACCGGCTCGGCGCGCTTCTCGGAAATCTTCCAGCCGCCCTATCGCGGGCGCACCATCATGCTGTCGGTGTTCAATTTCTTTCAGACCATCGGCTTCTATGGCTTCGGCAATTGGGTGCCGGCGCTGATCGCCGCGATGGGCATCACGCTCACCAAGAGCACCGGCTATGCCGCAGCCATCGCCATCGCTTATCCGATCGGGCCGCTGATCTGCAGCGTGTTCGCCGACAAGATCGAGCGCAAGTGGCAGATCGTGATGGCCGCCTGCGGCACCGCCGTGTTCGGGCTGTTGTTCTGGAAGTCGGCGCAGCTGGCGCCTGCCATCCTGATCGGGCTCGGCGTGCTGATCACGTTCTCCAACAATCTTCTGTCCTACGCCTATCACGCCTATCAGGCTGAGTTGTTCCCGACCCGGGTGCGGGCGACCGCCGTCGGCTTCGTCTATTCGTTCAGCCGGCTGTCGACCGTGTTCACCAGCCTGATGATCGGGTTCTTCCTGACGAATTTTGGCACCGGCGGCGTATTCGGCTTTATCGCGCTGGCGATGATCGTCGTCATGATCTCGATCGGCGTGTTCGGGCCCAACACCAACGGGCTTGCGCTGGAAGAAATCTCCGCCCGCACGCCGGACGGCACGCAAGGCGGGACGCTTGCGGGCGCGGCGCAACGCACGTGATCGCCTACGGCCGGCGCCGCCGACTCGCGGCCGGCGGCTGCGCAACGCAAGGTCAGGGCAATTCCGGCCCTTTTGGATCATGCGCGTTCTTGTGGGCGCGTGGGCGCGCTGGCATACGTTCCTGTTCAGGTTTCCCGCCTTGCGGTGCGTCGCGGCTTCCACGACCTTGCACCGGCGCGATATGATCGGTTGAACCCGAACGACGGCCGCCCAACCTAATGGCGACAACCAAAACGTGCCCGAGTTGCGCCAGCAATATTCCGGGCGACAGCAAGTTCTGCCCGCAATGCGGCACGCCGCAAGCCTTGCCGTGCGCTGCCTGCGGTCACGCCAATGCGGCCGGCTCGAGGTTTTGCGCGCAGTGCGGGACGAAGCTCGGCGCGGTGCCGGCCGCAGCCCCGCCCCCGCCCGTTTCTGCGCCTGCCGCGCCGCCGCGCCCTGCCAATCTCGCCGAGCGCCGTCAAATCACGGTGATGTTCTGCGATCTCGTCGGCTCGACCGCGCTGTCGACACAGCTCGATCCGGAAGACCTGCGCGAAGTCATCGCCGCTTATCACAAATGCACGGCCGAGACCGTGACCCGGTTCGGCGGCTACGTCGCCAAATATATGGGCGATGGGGTGCTGGTCTATTTCGGCTATCCGGAAGCGCATGAGGACGACGCTGAGAATTCGATCCGCGCCGCGCTGGCGCTGACCGATGCGGTGGGTGAGCAATTCGACCCCGGGCGGACGCAGCCGCGCCCGCAAGTCCGTGTCGGCATCGCCACCGGGCTCGTCGTGGTCGGCGAATTGATCGGCGCCGGCGAGGTGCAGGAGCGCAACGTCGTCGGCGAAACGCCGAACCTCGCGGCACGCCTGCAAGCGGCGGCGGCGCCGAATACCGCGGTGATTGACGCGATGACGCGGCGGCTCGCCCGTGACCTGTTCGAATACGAGACCATCATGCCGGCGGCGCTGAAGGGCTTCGCCGAGCCGGTCGCGGCCTGGCGCGTCTTGCGCGAACGCACCATCGCCAGCCGCTTCGAGGCATTGCGCGCGGAAAGCCGCACGCCGTTGATCGGCCGGCAGGAGGAAATCGAGCTGTTGCAGCGCCGCTGGGCGCAGATCAAGGAAGGTGAAGGCCGCGTCGTGCTGCTCGCCGGCGAGCCCGGCATTGGCAAGTCGCGGCTCACCGCGGCGCTCGAAGACGGTCTCAAGGGCGAAACGCATGTGTGCCTGCGCTATTTCTGCCAGCCGCACCATCAGGGCAGCGCGCTTCAGCCGGTCATCGCGCAATTTCAGCATGCCGCGGATTTTGCGCCGAACGACAGCCCCGATGTGAAGCGCGCCAAGATCGAAAATCTGCTGGCGGCCACCTCCGGCGACGTGCCGGGCGATGACGATACCGCTGCAATTCTGGAACTGCTGGGCCTGGCCGACGCACGCCGGGACGGTGCCAGCGATCCGCAGCGCAGCCGCCGGCTGCTCATGAATGCCCTGATCAAGCGGCTCGAGGCGCTCGCCCGCAAGACCCCGATCCTGATGCTGTTCGAGGATATGCACTGGGCCGATCCGACCTCGCTCGATCTGCTCACCCTCACCATCGAGCATCTGCAAAAGCTGCCGGTGCTCCTGATCGTCACTTTTCGCCCCGAGTATCAGCCGCCCTGGACCGGACAGCCGCACGTCACCATGCTGACGCTCAACCGGCTGTCGCAGCGCGAGCGCGCAGCGCTGGTCACGCACATCACCGGCGGCAAGGCGCTGCCGTCCGACTTGCTCGATCAGATCGTCGACCGGACGGATGGCGTGCCGCTGTTCGTCGAAGAGCTCACCAAGGCGGTGCTGGAAAGCGAGCAGTTGCAGGAAGCCGGTGACCAATATGTACTCGATCAGCCGGCGCAGCCGCTCGCCATTCCGTCGACGCTGCAAGGCTCACTGATGGCGCGCGTCGACCGGCTCGGCTCGGCGCGCGAGGTGCTGCAGATCGGCGCCGCCATCGGACGGCAATTTTCCTACGAACTGGTGGCTGCCGTGGCCGGCCTCCCCGATGCCGTCCTGCAGGATGCCTTGGCGCGACTGGCCGAAGCCGAGCTTGTCTTCATGCGCGGCACGCCGCCAAACGCGACTTATGTCTTCAAACATGCTTTGGTTCAGGACAGCGCCTATTCCGCCATGTTGCGCGCGCGGCGCCAGAACCTGCACACCTCGATCGCGATGATCCTGGAAAAGCGTTTTCCGGAGACCGTCAAGACGACGCCGGAGGTGCTGGCGCAGCAATTCGAGCTGGCCGGCCAAAGCGAAAAGGCCATCGCCTATTGGCGGCAAGCCGGCGAGCGCGATCTGCGCCGCTTCGCCATGAAGGAATCCATCGCTCATTATACCAGCGCACTGCGCGTGGTCACGGCGATGCCGCAGTCGCAGCAAAGCGGCGAAGTGGAGCTAGGCGTTCGGCTGGGTCTTGGCCTTGCGGCCATGATGGCGCGCGGACCGGCGGCTCCCGAAGCGGTGGCGCACTATCGAGAAGCCTTGAGCCTGAGCCAGAAGCTGCCACACTGCGGCCGCGAGCGTTTTCTCGCCACCTGGGGAGTCTGGTTCGGCGCCATGGTCGGCGGCCGCAGCGCGGAAATCGAGCCGCTTGCCGAGCAACTCGTGACGATCGCGCACGAACTCGGCAATCCCGATCTGCTCCTCGAGGCCTACCATTGCAAGGTGCCGATGACGATGCGCAAGCCGGATTTCGCGGCGGCATGCGAGGCAGCGGAAGAAGTCATCCGCATCTACGACCGCGAGCGCCACCGCGACCACGCGTATTATTTCGGCGGCCACGACTCCCGCATGTGCGCTCGGTCGTTTTACGCCCAGGCGCTTTGGGGCAAAGGCCTGCTTGATCAGGCCCACGACATGGCCTGGAAAGCGATCGACGATGCACGGGCGCTCGGCCACACTTTTTCGATTGCGCATGGCCTGCAACGCGGCGGCCTCACAATGATGCTGATTGGGGATACCGATGGCTGCCGCGTGATCGCGGATGAGCTGTATCTGCTCGCCGAGCGCAATAAATTTCCCTGGCAGCTTTCCGATGCCAGCTTTCTCCGCGGCTGGCTGGCGACGCTCGCCGGAAACACCGAAACCGGCATTGGACAGATGCGGCATGCGGCCAAACAGCCCTACAATCCGGGCTACCGTGCCGTGTTTCTGTTGCACTTGGCCGAACGAGAACTGGCGCTCGGCGAAATCGATGTCGCCGCAGCGACGATTGAGCAGGCAAGCGCGGAGATGCAGATGCACGCCAATTATTTTTGCCTGCCGGACGCCCTTCGCCTGCGGGGCGAAGCCTTGATAGCGAGATCGCGCGACAATGGCGCTATTGCTGAGCAGATGTTTCGCGAGGCGCTGACGCTTGCGACAACACAATCCTGCCGACCGCTTGTACTGCGCAGCGCGATGAGCCTGGCCCGCCGGATGGCCGGAACAGAGCGCCGCACCGCGGCGCGCGATCTCCTTGCCCCGATCTACGCGACTTTCACCGAGGGGTTTGCACGGCCGGACTTGCAGGCGGCGAAGATGCTGCTGAGCGAGCTTCAGTGAACCAAAAAAACGAAACGACCACGGGCGAGGCGCGCGTTCGTCCGGCGTCGCCTCACCGTGGCCGTCGTGGCGGGAAATCCATACAATACGCCGCCACCTGAGTTCGACATGTAACATTCCTTGGTGACAGCCACATGACTCAAGCCAGAACGAGAGAAGCCAAGACGATCAAAGCGAAGAGGACCAAAGCCAGCCCGGCCAAGGCCAAACCGCCAGCGAACAGGTCGACCACAGCGGCGGCGAAGACCCGCGCCAAGGCTCCAGCCAACAAGGCTCCAGCTAACAAGGCTCCAGCGAAAGCCGTGCCGACCGTGGTAAAGCGCCCGGAAGCCCCTTCAGCCCAAGCACCGAAAGGCGGCCGCATCTATGTCGGCATCGGCGGCTGGACCTTCGAGCCGTGGCGCGGGGTTTTCTATCCGGACGGACTGCCGCACACGAAAGAACTTGCTTATGCCAGCCAGCACCTGACCTCGATCGAGATCAACGGCACCTTCTATCGTTCGCAGACGCCTGCAACATTTCGCAAATGGGCGAGCGAAGTGCCGGAGCGCTTTGTCTTCTCGGTCAAAGGTCCCCGCTTCGCCACAAACCGGCGCGTTCTCAAGGAAGCAGGCGACTCCATCAAATGGTTTTTTGACAGCGGCGTGACCGAACTCGGCGCCTGTCTCGGTCCCCTGCTCTGGCAATTCGCGCCGACCAAGAAATTCGACGCCGCCGATTTCGGCGGTTTTCTCGAATTGCTGCCCGCGACATATGACGGTCACGCAATCCGTCATGTTGTCGAAGTCCGTCATGACAGCTTCAACACGCCGGAATTCACGACGTTGTTGCGTGAATTCAAGACGCCGGTCGTGTTCACCGACCACGTGCGCTATCCCAACATTGCCGACGTGACTGGCGACTTCATCTATGCGCGCCTGCAACGCGGCAAAGACACGATCGTGACGGCCTATCCGCCGCATGACATCGATGCCTGGGCGCAGCGTTTGCAGGTATGGGCGAAAGGCGGCGCGCCGAAAGACCTGCCGCTTGTCGAGAAGAGCGACGC
>DATJLN010000049.1:0-95850 GCA_035509535.1 Xanthobacteraceae bacterium
TGGCAATTATCCTTCAGCACAACGCGAGTTGGGCATGTGCCATGGACGATGGGTATCACCTCGAAGCCGCAAGCGACGGTGACGACGCAGACTTGGGAACCCCGGAAGACGCCGTGGACCGGTTTGGCATCCGGACTGCACTTTTGGTCACGTGTGTCGGGTTCGCGATCGCCGTCTTATGGCTGATCAGCGGCCCCAGTTTTCAGAAGTGCAGCGGCTTGGACAACCTCAAAGATCGCGTCGCTTGTTACGAGAGCGTGAGAACCGCGTCTCTGAAGCCTCCGGAGAAGTGAGCGAGGGCCGCGTAAACGCCGGGCGGCGGGCCGCTGTCGCCGCGCCGCGGCACTACCCAATAACCACCACCCCGCGTCGCGATATCGCCCAAATCCGGACTTAACGCCGTCTCAAACGAGTGTTTGAATTTCAATCAATCGTTTGAAACAATGAGGCCTGTCATGTTCCTGCACGAGACTGCTCGTTTGCCGCGCGACCGCTTTCCGGTGGACCTGCCTTGCCCCAATTGCGGCCGCACGATGCAGCTCCGGCGCTGTACCGCCGACACCGCCGGGGTTTCCGAGATCCAGAGCTATGGCTGTGGCGAATGCGGCTTGTGGACGACCGCGGACGTGAAGACGGATCGGGCGGCCTAAAAGGCCGTCCTTCGGCTTTCCGGTGCGAGCAGCCGCCGACCGGCCGGGCACCCTCCCCCCTCACCTTCAGGCAAGGTGAGGGCACTAAAAGCCAAGTTTTCCAACTGGTGCGGCCGAGAGGACTCGAACCTCCACGGGTTGCCCCGCTAGCACCTCAAGCTAGTGCGTCTACCAATTCCGCCACGGCCGCATGTGGGGTGGACGCGCGTCAGGTGCGACGCGCGACGGCGCCGATGTAACAGTTAGACAAGGGCCGAACAAGGCCTGCCGAAAACCCGGTTGACCGGGCCTGTGGACCCTGCGGTGCGGGCCCGCCGGCCCGTCAAAAATGTGCAATATCAGGCGGCTAGGCGCCATCCGGCAGGCGCGGCAACATGTAATTGACCTCGACCGCGATCTTATTGCCGTTGACGACCACGGTGCCTTTGGCGACCGGGAAATTGTTGGCGAGGATATGGACGGCATCGTCCTCGGTGGCGTCGAGTTCGATAATGGCGCCACGGCCGAGCCGGAGCACCTGGTGGATAGGCATCAGGGTGGTCCCCAGCACCACCTGGATATCGACCGAAACATTCTCGAGACTTGGCACTTTGCCCCCTATCTAACGCTTGGCGCTTCCCGCGCGACGCCTGTGCTATTTGCCTTTTGCTTGCCCCTGCCCCTCGCCGCGGCTGCCCAAGGATTCCCGAGCAGGAATCGCTTGGAACCATAAGGCGATGGCTGTGAAAGTTTCGCCCCGCTATGGTTACAAGGTGGTTAATATCCGCGATCAGCTGACAACCGGGCTCGCCCCCGCCGCCGGATCCGCGCCGGTTCAATGGCGCGTGAGCGATGGCCTGGTCGATTACGAGACAGCCCTGGCGGTCATGACGGCGCGCGCCGACGCGATCGCACGCGGCGAAGCGCCCGAACTGGTCTGGCTCCTCGAGCACCCCGCCCTCTACACCGCCGGCACCTCGGCGCAACCTTCCGAACTTCTCGATGCGCGTTTCCCGGTCTACGAGACCGGCCGCGGCGGGCAGTTCACCTATCACGGACCGGGCCAGCGGGTCGGCTATGTCATGCTCGATCTCAAGCGCCGCGCGCCGGATGTGCGCCGCTTCGTCGCCACAGTGGAGGAATGGCTCATTCGCACGCTGGCCGCGTTCAATGTGCGCGGCGAGCGCCGCGATGAACGGGTTGGCGTGTGGGTGCGGCGGCCGGATAAGGGGACGAATTCCGAGGACAAGATCGCCGCGATCGGCATCCGCGTGCGGCACTGGGTGACGCTGCACGGCTTTGCGCTCAATGTCGAACCCGATCTGTCGCACTTTTCCGGCATCGTCCCGTGCGGCGTCGCCGAGCCGCGCTATGGCGTCACGTCCCTCGCCGATCTCGGCGTGCCGGTATCGATGCCGGAAGTCGACATGGCACTGCGCGCGGCATTCACGCCTTTGTTCGGCGACACAGGGCATGATCCGGAAAAGTGGAAACCGGCTTTCCTCAAGGATCGTGCTCCGGCAAAGTAATCACGCCGTCGCCAGCACTGAGAACAATTCGTCGCCGCGGCGCAGCCTGACCTCGCTTGGACTCGCCTCGCGGTGATCGACCGCCTCGACGAAAGCGCCGGGCGGCCCGGTACGGCAGGCTTCGACCACGGCGCCGACGGCCGCCTCTGCTCCGATAAAAACCGCCTCCACTGAACCATCGCGGCGATTGCGCACCCAGCCCTTGAGGCCATGGGACAGCGCAACGCGCTCGGTCCAGGCGCGATAGCCGACCCCCTGAACGCGGCCGCGAACCTGGACATGACGGTGCGTGCTCACCCAAAATCTCCAAATTGCGCCGATGCGACAGGGCCTTTCGGCAGCCATTGCGCCAGCGACGCAATATAGTCGGGCGGCAGTTCGAGCGCGCGGGCCGCCTCGATCACAAGCTCCATATAGCCGGCGCGCGGCTGTCCGGCCGGGCACTCGCGCGCGATATAGACCAGCGCCGGGCTGTCCTCTCCGGCGTGATGAACCGGCAGGACTTCGGCGCGGTAGAGTCCGGCTGCGAGATTTTCCCAAGCGTCAAGCGTGACGCGGTCCTGCGGCGTGATGCGCCACACCAGGCCATGGACACATTGTTTCGCGGCCGGCGCGACCGTGGCATAGCCGTCTCCCGTGATGATGAAGCGGTAATCGGCCAAGGTCGCGATCCCGACCGGCACGGCTTGTGGGGCGTGCTTGCGCATAACAGCGCGATGCATGTTGGAGCCATAGGCGAAATGCAGCATCACTTTGCTTCCGCGCTTGCTTCCACGGTTGTTGCTTCCACGCTTGGCAGCCTTGCCGACCAAACCGTGCATATAAGCGCGACGATGACGGGCACAAACGTCATGAAGATCAAGATCGCCACCACGATCCAGGTGAGATCATATTGCGCCGAGCCGGCGAGCGCGTTGACAATATAGAGAAGCATGATCAGCCACAGCGCGCCGCCCGCATTGGCATCGCCCAGCGGCAGGCTGGACGTAACGAAGAATCCGTCAGCGATGATCAACAGCAGCACGACCGACAGGAGATAGAGAAGCCCAATCCCCACCGCCAAGCCGCTCGATCGTCCGGCGTCGTGCAGGCGCCTGGCATGCAGGCAAAACCAGATCCAGACCAGAGCCAGCTGAACCGCGATGAACGGCAACAGCCCGCCGTGCTGAATGACATTGGCCGTGGTCAAATATTGCGACGCCGCGCCGAGCAGATAGACCGCGAGCGCGCTCTTGATGAAAGGCCGCGGCGCGAGCCGCCCAGCCGGCGAGAAGAAAAAGCTGAGGACGTACATTCCGTCACTCTGACGTGCGAGCGCAGCAAGCTTTGAAGGGCAGCCTGGCCTCAGGCAAATTCCATGATCACTGCATCAACAGCGACGCTGTCGCCCTTTTTGACCTTGATCGTCTTGATGATGCCGTCGCGCTCGGCGCGCAGGATGTTTTCCATCTTCATGGCCTCGATCACCGCCAGCGTCTCGCCGGCCTTGACCTCCTGGCCCTCGGCGACGGCGAGCGAGACGACGAGGCCCGGCATCGGACAGCGCACCGCCTTCTCGCTGCCGGAGAGTTTCTTCAGCGGCATCAGCCGCGCGTAGCGCGCTTCGCGCTCGGTGTAGACGTAGGTCTTCACTTCGATGCCGCGATAGGCGAGCTCGGCGCCGTTCGGGATGGCGCGCACATGCATGGCGACCTGGGCGCCATCGATGGTGCCGGTCCAGACCGGCCGGCCCGGCAACCAGTCCGATTTCAGCGCATGGCGCGCGCCGTCCTCGAACGTGACGACGATGGACTTGCCCTCATGCTCCACGTCGGCGTGAATTTCCTCAACCCCGAGCCAGATGGCGCGCCGCCGCTCGCGGGTGAGCATCGTGTTCAACTGGCCGGAAATCCGGCGCTTGCGTTCGCCGAGCACATGGTCGATCGCGGCGGCGACCGCTGCGATATTGCGCGCGACCTGCCCTGTCGGCGCCACCCGCTCGAAGCCGCCGGGAAACTCCTCGGCGATGAAGGCCGTCGACAGCTTGCCCGAGCGCCAGCGCGGGCTCTGCATGATCGCGGCGAGGAACGGGATGTTGTGGCGGATGCCCTCGATGGTGAACGCGTCGAGCGCCACTGCCTGGGCATCGATCGCGGCCAGCCGCGTCGGCGCATGGGTGACGAGTTTGGCAATCATCGGATCGTAATAGAGCGAGATTTCTCCGCCCTCGGTGACGCCGGTATCGTTGCGCACCGTCACATTGTCATGCGTGCCCTCCGCCGGCGGCCGGTAACGCACCAGCCGTCCGATCGAAGGCGCGAAATTGCGATAAGGGTCCTCGGCATAGACGCGGCTTTCGACCGCCCAGCCGTTGAGCTTAATGTCGCTCTGCTTGATGGCGAGCGGCTCGCCGGCGGCGACACGGATCATCTGCTCGACCAGATCGATGCCGGTGACGAGCTCCGTCACCGGATGCTCGACCTGCAGCCGCGTATTCATTTCCAGAAAGAAGAAGCTCCTGTCCTGGCCGGCGACGAATTCGACGGTGCCGGCACTGTCGTAACCGACGGCTTTGGCGAGCGCGACGGCCTGTTCGCCCATTGTCCGTCGCGTCGGTTCGTCGAGCAGCGGGCTCGGCGATTCCTCGAGCACCTTCTGATTGCGCCGCTGGATCGAACATTCGCGCTCGCCGAGATAGATGACATGGCCGTGTTTGTCGCCAAGCACCTGGATCTCGACATGGCGCGGATCGGTGATGAATTTCTCGATGAACACGCGATCGTCGCCGAAGCTCGATTTCGCTTCCGAACGGGCGCGGGCGAAACCGTCCGCCACTTCTTCGCGCGAGTGCGCGATGCGCATGCCCTTGCCGCCGCCGCCGGCGGAAGCTTTGATCATCACCGGATAGCCGATCTCGTCGGCGATCTTGGCGGCCTGCTTCTCGTCCTCGATCACGCCGAGATAGCCCGGTACGGTCGAAACTTTCGCAGCGGCCGCGGCCTTCTTGCTCTCGATCTTGTCGCCCATCGCGGCGATCGCCTTGGCGTTCGGGCCGATGAAGACAATGCCGGCGGCAGCGAGCGCCGTCGAAAATGCTTCGCGCTCGGAGAGAAAGCCATAGCCCGGATGCACGGCCTCGGCGCCGGTCGACGTGCAGGCGGCGACGATCTTGTCGATGAGCAGATAGCTCTGCGCCGCCGGCGGCGGCCCGATCAGAACCGCGTCGTCCGCCATTTCGACATGGAGCGCGTCGCGGTCAGCCTCGGAATAGACGGCGACCGTGGAAATCCCCATGCGCCGGGCGGTCTTGATGATGCGGCAGGCAATCTCGCCGCGATTGGCAATCAGGATTCGCTTGAACATCGCGACCTATGAACACCGCTAACCAGCTTCTCGACCTTTGCGGCGGTACGGCAAAATGTCAATGCGCCAGCGCATGCCCCGGACAAGCAGGACACCGGTTTTCCGATCAGGACATGTCGGGACATGCGCAAAATCAAACTCTTGCGACCTCGTCACTCGACGTGAACATTGGCCTTCGCGATGATGGCACGATAGTTCTCGAGATCGCGCTTGATCTTGGCGGCGAGTTCTGCCGGGGTCGAAGGAATGGTCGAGACGCCGCCCGCGGCGAACTTCTGTTTGACGTCGGGCATGTTGAGGATTTCGACCACTTTGGCATTGAGCTTGTCGATGATCGGCCGTGGCGTCGCCTTGGGCGCCAAGAGCGCGGTCCAGTTCGACGCATTGATGTCGCCTGCGCCGGCTTCCTTCAGCGTCGGCCAATCCGGATTGAGCGGCGAGCGCGCGGCCGAGCCAACGGCAAGCACGCGGATCTGCCCCGTCGGCACATAGGGCGCGACTGACGAACTCGCCAACACGCCAAGCGGCACGTCGCCTGCGACCAGCGCCTGCGCCGCCGGCGCGCCGCCTTTGTACGGCACATGCACGAATTTGGTGCTGGTATTGAGCGCGATCGATTCCAGAATGAGCTGATTGATGGTGCCGTAGCCCGGCGTCGATACGCTCAAGGTGTCCGGTTTCGCCTTTGCGGCCGCAACGACATCGGCGACCGTTTTGTACGGCGTAGCGCCATTGGCGCCGAGCACGACCGGCGCGTCGCTCACCGCCGTGATCGGCGTCAGGTCGCGATCGACGTCATAGGGAATGTCCTTGAACAGCGCCGGATTGATCGCGACGTCGCCGGCCGTCACCATCACCAGCGTATAGCCGTCGGGCGCAGCCTTTGCCGCGTCGCCGACCGCGATGAAGCCGTTGCCGCCGGGCCGGTTCTCGACAATGACTTGCTGGCCGAAGGCGTCGGTGAGCTTGGCGCCGACAATGCGCGCCGCGATATCGGAAATGCCGCCGGGCGCATAAGGCACGAGAATGCGGATCGGACGCGTCGGATAATCTTGTGCCCGCGCCGGAGCGACAGCGAACGCCGTTAGTGCAACGACAAGACAGGCAACAACGCGACGCGTGATCCGCATCACTCACCCCCAATCATCGAGCCTAGAGCATGATCCCGAAAAGTAGGAACCGGCTTTCGGACAAGATCATGCGCAAAGACGACAGTACCAACCTCAATCCAATCTCAGTGCTGCCGCCACAGCAAGAACAAAACCAAAAGCGCAAGGATAGCGGCAACGCCCTGCCAGAACTGCACCGGCGCCCGCTCATAGAGCGTCCGCGGCCGCCGCGGCGCTTCGGGCGCGCGCGCCGGACCGGCTTCCATCTCGACGGCGAATTCGGTGACGTCGCGAAACCGCACCGCCGGATCGAGGGCAATCGCCCGGCCGAGGACCTCCTGCAGCCAGGCCGGCAGATCCGGGCGCAGATCGGCCAGCGGCACCGGCCGCTCGCGCCGCGGCGGGTTCACCGCATCGATATTGCCGTAGGGGAATTCGCCCGCAAAGGCGCGGAACATGGTGACGCCGAGCGCGTAGATGTCGGTCTGCTCATTGCCTTTCTCTTCGCCGGAAAGCATTTCCGGCGCCATATAGGCGAGCGTGCCGGGAATATCCTCGGCGGGAAAATCCTCAAGCCCCGGCACGCGAACGACGCCGAGATCGATCAGCTTGAGCGAGCCTTCAGCTTCGAGAATGACATTGTCGGGCTTGATGTCGCGATGAATGATGCCGGCGCGATGCAGCGCCGAGACGCCGCGCGCCAGCTTGATCGCGATATTGCGTCCCTCCTCGAGCCCGACCAGTGGCCGGCGCGCCAGCCGGTTCGACAGCAGTTCGCCCTGATAAAGCGGCATGACGGTGTAGAGACAAGTCTGCCGTCCCGGCGGCAATTCGAGCACGCGTCCGACATAGGGACTGTTGATCCGCGCGCCGACCCAAGCTTCGCGGACGAAAGCGGCATGATAGGTAGCGACCGCCGCGACCTGGGGCTTGGGAAATTTCAGCGCCACTTCGCCGCCCTCGACCTCGTCGAAGGCGCCGAACAGCCGCGTATAGCGGCCGTCGGACATCAGCACTTTGAGCACGAAGCCGTCGACGGTCTGGCCGTCGATCGGGGTCGGGATCAGCGGCAATTGCATGATATCGACGCCGACCTCGGCGGAATCCGCCTTCGGCAGATCGACCACGTCGACGACCAGCGCCGTGCAGTTGTCGGTGCTGCCCGCCTGCAGCGCCGCGGTGGCCAGCGCCCGCGCCGTGTCGTCGGAGGCTGAGCGCTGACGCAGAATGTCGGCGATGTGATCCTGCGGTAGAAAGGCGTGCACGCCGTCGCTGCACAGCAGAAAGCGATCGTGCAGGGCCACCGGCTGGGCGGCATAATCGAGCCGCGACTCAGCCTCGACGCCAAGCGCACGGTTGAGAATGTTCGACCGGCCGCCGGCGTTTTCACGTACATGATCACTCGTTAAAAGCGCGAGCCGATCGCCGCGCAGCCGGTACGCGCGCGAATCGCCGACGTGAACGACATGGGCGACCCGCCCGCGCAGCACCAGGGCGGTAAACGTGCAGCCCATCCCAGCGAGCCTGCTGTCGCGCTTGGCGAGCGCATAGATCCAGCTGTTGAGCGAGTTGAGCACCGTGGCCGCGGCGCGGCGCACTTCCATGGTTTCGGGCAGATCGCAAAAGCCGTCGAGAAAGCCGCGGACCGCAGTCTCCGAAGCGACGCGCCCGCCTTTCGCCCCGCCGATGCCGTCGGCGACTGCAGCGACGATGTCGCGGCGCGGCTTGGGCAATTCGTAACCAAAAACCGCACCGCCGAAATCTTCGTTCTGTTCGCGGGGGCCCGTTTCGGAGGCGAAACCGACAGTGGCCTTGACCGGCGACAATAATCGCTCAGCCATGTGGGTCATCCTGCGACCCGTCCGGGGCTTGCCGAGCATTTGAGAATGGGGCGAGCGATGCCGGAACTTGCGACGCAAAGCGCTCGCGGAACCGAAGGTCGTCCGCGCGTTCAGTCGGCCAACTTGCAGCGATCATAGATAAAGAAGCCGCCGGTGCTCGATGCCAGCACAACCGTAAGGTCGCCCGATTTGCGATCAAGCTTGAAGAACTGTCCATCCGCCGTGTGCCAGGAAATCTGATCGGTGCCGAAGCTCGCCGGGATGGCGTCGACGGTGCTGTGTTCGTAGTCGATCAGAATCTGCCAGCGCGCGCCGCTCGCATTATTGGTGCAAGCCACCGCCTTGGCGCCATGCTGTGCATAGCTCGCCGTGGGGACGGCAAGGATCAGGGCCAGTGCCCCACCCGCAGCCATCAGTGGCCTAATTTCTTTGGATGCTGTTAGCATTTTCTGCCCATTTTGTGATCATTGTGCAGAATTTATAGTCACGACCCGCCCCATTCGGCCGCACTCGTATCGAATATGTAGCCAAGCCGTGTTCGATTAACTGGCATAAGAATTGCGAACGATCAATCGTTCGCCCGTGCGCCCCCAGGCGCAATTCGGGCATTTTGGGGGAAGGCACATGGCACTCGTACCATCACCACAATGGCTGGATACCGGTGATAATGCTTGGCAGCTGGCAGCAGGCACTTTCGTTGCGTTGCAAAGCATTCCCGGCCTCACAGTCCTCTACGGCGGCATCGTCAAGAAGAAGTGGGCAATCAACTCCGCTTTCATGTCGATGTACGCATTTGCATCGGTTCTCATTGTCTGGGTTCTGTTCGACTACAAAATGGCGTTTGGAGATCAGTGGCTGTCGTTTATGGGCCAAGGTTTCCTCGGTACGCCAGGCTTAGCGACGTCGGCGACTTATACTCTGGGCCAAGCGACCATTCCGGCCGCCGCGGCCGGCATGCCAGCAATGGCATTCCCGATGTCCACGCTGATCTATTTCCAGTTCGTGTTCGCAGCGATCACCGTCATCATTCTGGCGGGCTCGGTTCTCGGCCGCATGAGTTTCACGGCCTGGATGATTTTCTGTCCGGTGTGGATGACGCTGGTCTACACGGTGGGCGCGTTCAGCATCTGGGGTGGCGGCTGGCTCGCCGGCTTGGGCGTGGCCGACTTCTCCGGCGGCTACGTCATCCATCTGGCCGCTGCGTCATCCGGTTTCGTGGCTGCGGCTCTCGTCGGCCCGCGGATCCAGGCCGACCGCGACCAGTTCCCGCCCAACAGCCTGCTGATCACCCTCGTCGGTGCCGGCATCCTGTGGCTGGGCTGGAATGGTTTCAACGGCGGCGACCCCTACTTCGCCAATGCTGACGCCGGCGCGGCCGTGCTCAACACCAACACCGCGACTGCGGTGGCGCTCATCGTCTGGTCGCTGATGGACAAGATGGCCTATGGCAAGCCGTCGGTTCTCGGCGCCGTCAACGGCATGATCGCCGGTCTCGTCGCGATCACGCCGGCCGCCGGTTATGTCGACGGCATCGGCGCGATCGTCATCGGCATCTGCGCGGGCATCATTCCGTGGCTGTCGATGAACAAGTTCCAGAAGCTCGGCTTCATGAGGAAAGTCGACGACGTGCTCGGCGTGTTCTCCACGCACGGCGTGGCCGCGATCACCGGCGGTTTGCTGACCGGCGTGCTCGCCAATCCGGACATGCTCGTCTATATCGGCACCGACAAGGAAGCTCCCGGCGTGAGCATTACCGGCTTGCTCTACGGCAATCCGTCTCAGCTTCTGCTGCAGGCTTACGGCGCGATCTTCATCATCGTGTACAACGTCATCGCAACCTTCATCATTCTCAAGGTGATCAGCTTCATCGTGCCGCTGCGCATGGATGACGCGACGCTGAAGGTCGGCGACGACGCGGTTCACGGCGAGACCGCCTACGCGATCGGCACGGAAGGCGAATAACCGCCACCGTCAATCTTCGCTTGCGGGCTTTGATGGCCGCCCGCAAGCTTCAGGCCCGCGCTTCACCTGCTGGTGCGCGGGCCTTTGGCGGCCCACTCTTGGGCCGCCCTTTTTATTTGCCTTGCGATCATTCGCCCGTATAAGCGCGTTCGAAATGCCAGCCGACAGTGCCCTGCCGACTCGGGCATGGCCGCATCACATGTGCCCCCGCCGCGCGCCTGCGCGCCGCCGAACGGAAACTTTGTCACCGTGGAGACACACAAGGCGGATTAGCCTTCGCGCGCCTTAGTCCAGCCTTTCGCAGCCTTGAGGGGGGTATCCATGCGCAATTACTTGTTCTCCACGGTCGCAGCCTCCGCGATCGCACTCTCTGTCGTCGGCAGTGCCGCCCAGGCGGACTCCATCGCGCCCGCCACCACCGGCAGTACGGCTCCGAACGCCGCCAAGACCAAGACGCCGATCAAGCACCTCGTAATCATCTTCAACGAGAACGTATCCTTCGATCACTACTTCGCCACTTACCCCAAAGCGACCAATCCGCCCGGCGAGCCGCCTTTCACCGCCAAATCCGGCACGCCGAAGGTAAGCAATCTGGCGAGTGCCGGTCTTCTGACCAACAATCCCAATTTCACCGACAAGGAGAATGGCGCCGACGCCGCCGAGCCGTTCCGGCTCGACCGCACGCAGGCATTCACGGCCGATCAGAACCACGCCTACACGGCCGAGCAGCAAGCTTCCAACGGCGGCAAGATGGATCTGTTTCCGAAATACACCGGCAAAGGAACGAGCGGCGGTGCCGGCGCCTTTGGCACCAAGGGCCAAGTGATGGGCTACTATGACGGCAACACCGTCGGGGCGATGTGGAATTACGCCCAGCACTTCGCCATGAGCGACAATGCCTGGACCGACACTTTCGGCCCTTCGACGCCGGGCATGCTGAACATCTCCTCCGGCCAGAGCAATGGCATGACCATCGTGGCGACGACCAAGAGGCCATCCACGCTGGACGCTGTCTCCTACTATATCAACGACGGCCAGGGCGGCATCACCATGATCAACGACGTCGATCCGGGCTACGATGTCTGCTCGAATCCCAAAGATCAGGCGATGATGCAGGGCAAGACCATCGGCGATCTGCTCAATGCCGACGGCGTCACCTGGGGCTCGTTCATGGGCGGCTTCCGGCTCGACAGCACCAACGCCAACGGCACGACCGGCTGCAAGCGCAGCACGCATTCGGCCGTGGTCGGCAGCAATGTCGTCGATTACATCCCGCATCACGCTTGGTTCCAATATTACGCCTCGACCGCCAATCCCAAGCACGACCGGCCGAGTTCAGTGACCGCGATCGGCTACAGCCTCGAGCACGACGGCACAACACGCGATCCGGCAAATCACAATTACGATCTGCAGGACTTTTACGACGCGGTGAAGGCCGGAAATTTTCCGTCGGTGTCCTACATCAAACTGCCGGCCTACCAGGATGGCCACGCCGCCTATTCGGATCCGCTGGACGAACAGGCGGGCACTGTCGCCCTGATCGATTTCCTCGAGCAGCAACCGGACTGGAAGAGCACCGCCGTCGTCATAACCTGGGACGATTCCGACGGCTGGTACGATCACGTCGCACCCAAAGTCACCAATCCGTCATCTGATGCCCAAGCCGACCAGTACGGCGGACCAGGCAAATGCGGCAGCGGCACGCCACTGCCCGGCGTCGGCGGCAAGCCGGTGAACGGCCGCTGCGGTCCCGGCACGCGTTTGCCCTTTATCGTCATCTCGCCCTGGGCCAAGGCGAATTATGTCGGGCACACGCAGATCTCGCTGGCCAGCGTCGTGCGCTTCGTCGAAGACAATTGGCTCAACGGCAAACGGATCGGCAGCGGATCGTTCGACGCCGGTGCCGGCACGATGAACGGCCTGTTCGAGTTCGACGGCAAAGGCAAAAACGCGGCGCTTTATCTTGATCCGGCGACCGGCACGCCGCTGAGCGCGCCGCCTGCCACGCATTGAGACACGCATTGAGAGAGGATGCGACGCGGCGGGCGATGACTTATTGGCACCGGCCTGTTCTGTGCGGCCGGGTGCCGCAATTCCGATAGACTTGCCCGATGAAAGGCCTGTCCGGCGAAGCTCGGATAAGAAATCAGTGCTTCGAAAGACGGCGGCCAGCGCGCCGGCCCTCTTGGGCGATCCAATGCAGCATCGTGAGATCGGCGTCATCGAAGCCTTCGGGCAATCCCCCGCGCATTGCTTCCCGGACGCGCGCCGGAACCGCGCGCGCCACAACGGCATGCGCCACCACGATCGGCGAACACGCAATCGCGTGTACGAGAGTTTCGATATCGGGGCGCTCGTCGGGTGCCATTCTGGATACGCCTCCAGTCGAAGACTCAAACCCGGTCATTCGGAACTGGTTCCTTGTTTGTCGTTGGAGAAAGCCGGGAGGTTCAGTGCGGATTGACGCTCTATCCCGAGGGTGGCTCGCGAAGGGCGGACGATGGGCGGACTTGGGGCAATCTAACGGCACGCCGGTTAATGCCCCGCTATTCTTTGCCGTTTTCCAGGCCTGCGGAGCGGACGAAATCGGCGGAAATGGTTGGGAAATGTTTGCTTTGGACCGGCCGTAAGTGCAGGATATTTTCCGCTTTGCCGCCAACCGGGACAAATGTTCTGCCAAATCAAGGCAATATTGCCGCTCCGGGGTGGCGTTGCCGTCTTCTTGCCCGTACATAGCAAAGTGCAACCACATAGGCCCGTATACGCCCGCGCGATGAGCGCCGGCTGACCCGCGCGCGTTACCGATGGAGTTTCCCATGGCACTTGCGATTGGCGATACCGCTCCGGATTTCGAAGCCGAGACCACTGAAGGCAAAATTCATTTTCATGATTGGATCGGCAACAATTGGGTCGTGCTGTTTTCGCATCCCAAGGACTTCACGCCGGTCTGCACCACCGAACTCGGCACCATGGCGCGGCTGAAGCCGGAATTCGACAAGCGCGGCGTCAAGATCATCGGCCTGTCGGTCGATCCGGTCGCCAATCACCAGAAATGGGCCGGCGATATCAAAGACGTGGTCGGCTTCGCGCCGAATTACCCGATGATCGGCGACACGGACCTCAAAATCTCGAAGGCCTACGGCATGTTGCCGGCATCGACGGCCGGAACGTCCGAAGGCCGCACGCCCAACGACAATCAGACGGTGCGCAACGTCTTCGTGATCGGGCCGGACAAGAAGATCAAGCTCATCCTGGTCTATCCGATGTCGACGGGCCGCAACTTCAACGAGATACTCCGCGTCATCGATTCACTGCAACTCACCGCCAAGCACCGCGTCTCGACACCGGCCGACTGGAAGCCGGGTGAGGATGTGATTCTCGGCGGGGCGATCACCGACGACGAGGCGAAGAAGCTCTATCCGCAGGGCTGGAAGACGCCGAAGCCGTATATACGCGTAGTGCCCCAGCCGAAGTAGCGTTGGATCGGCGGCGAAAAGCCCGTAAATTGCTGCTGGCTTTGAGAGCGCGGCATCTGCCGCGCTCTTGTTTCGAGGACAGCACCGATGAATCCAAACGCCGCATCGCAGCCGCCGTTCGCCGCGTTCCTCGGCATCAAGATCACGCATGTGTCGCCGGACAAGGTCACCGCCGAGCTCGCCGTGCGCGACGACCTCGATAACCGCAACGGCACCATGCACGGTGGCGCGGTGATGGCGCTTGCCGACAATCTCGGCGGCACCGCGACGGTCGCGAACCTGCCGCCCGGCGGCCGCACGGCGACGATCGAAAGCAAGACCAATTTCTTCGCCGTCATTCCGATCGGCGACACCGCCTATGCCGAATGCACGCCGCTGCACAAAGGCCGCACCACCATGGTCTGGCAGACGCGCATCACCCGCGGTGATGGCTAGCTCTGCGCGCTGGTGACCCAGACCCAGATCGTCATCCTGCCGGAGAAGCCGTAGCGGGGATCGGGCGGACCGTTGCGCCGCGTGCGCATCGACATGCCGGCATGAAGAATGGCAATCTCGCCTCTGCCGTAACGCTAGCAATATGAACGGCAGATGGGGGAGGTTCTCGGCTGTGATGATTTTCCAAACGATCGCGCGTGTCGCCGTGCTTTTGCTCGTGCTTGCCGGATCGGCCGCCGCGCAGACCTATCCGGACAAACCCGTGCGCATCATCGTTCCGTATGCCGCCGGCGGCATCACCGACATTCTGGCGCGAGCGCTCGCGCAGCAACTGACCGAGCGTTGGGGCCAGCAGGTCATTGTCGAGAACCGACCCGGTGGCAATTCGCAGATCGGCGCGGAATATGTGGTCCACGCCCCGCCGGACGGCTACACGCTCCTGGTCAGCGCCGACACGACCTTCGTCATGGCGCCGCACCTCTATCGCGAGCGAAAATTCGATCCGCTCACGGACTTCGCGCCCATTACCGGCCTCGGCATCAGCCCGCAGGCGCTGGTCGTGCATCCGAGCGTCCCGGTCAACAGCGTCGCCGATCTCATCGCCTATGGCCGCGACCATCCGGGCGCGCTGAACTACGGCACATTCGGCATCGGCTCGAGCGGGCACCTGAACATCGAGCTCATCCAAATGATGACCGGCGCAAAGTTCACGCCGGTGCATTATGGCGGCGCCACGCCGGCCATCACCGATCTGCTCGGCGGGCATATCCAATTCATGATCGTCAGCGTCGGCCTGGTCGCGCAGCCTTGGAAAATCGGTGCGCTGAAGGTGCTGGCCATCGGCAGCAAGGAGCGGCTCAAGGAGTTTCCGGATACGCCGACTTTGGCCGAGAGCGGGCTGCAGGACTTCGAGGCCGGCTCCTGGTACGGCCTGGTGGCGCCGAAAGGCACGCCGCCGGAGATCATCGCCAAGATCAATGCCGACACCGTCGCCGCTTTCAGCGATGCGGCGTTCCGGCAGAAGGTGCTGGCGCCGAGCTTCACCTACGCGATCGTCGGCAGCCCGAAGGACTTCGCCGACATGATGCAGCGTGAGTCGAAAAAGTGGAAAAAGGTGATCGACGCGGCCAACATCAAGCTCGACTAGCCGTCACCCCTTCGCCTTGTCGGCGCCGATCATCGATTGCATGAGCTGGTCGGAAATCTCGCGCACGGCCCCCGGACCATGGGACAAGAACAGCGTGTTGGTCTTATCCAATTCGCCGATCGATTTGATCGTGTCGAAATATTGCGTGATCAGGACGAGCTGCATCACCTCGCCGGTCGACACGCCGCCGATGACGCGCTGGAACTGCTCGATCGAGCCCTGCAGGCCCTCGATGATCGCCTTGCGCTGATTGGCGATGCCCTGCCCTTGCAGCGCCTTGCTTTCGGCTTCGGCCTCGGCCTTTTTCACCACCAGGATCTTTTCGGCCTCGCCGCGGGCATTGGCGGCCACCTGCTCGCGCTGCGCCGCATTGATGTCGTTCATCGCGGACTTCACCTTGGCGTCGGGCACGATGTCGGTGACCAGCACATTAACGATCTCATAGCCGAAACCGGCCATGTCGGCGTCGAGCTCCTGCTTCACCGCCGCTGCGATGCCGGACTGGCTGGCGAAAACCTCGTCGAGCGTCATGCCGGGAACGTGGCCGAGAATGACCTGCTCGACATAGGACTGAATCTGCTCGACCGGATTAGACAGCTTGTAGAAGGCGTCGAACACTTTGTCGGGGCGGACGCGGTTCTGCACCGAGATCGGAATGGTGACGAAGACATTGTCCTTGGTCTTGGTCTCCATGGTCAGATTGATCTGATTAACGCGCAGGCTGACGCGGCCGGCGATGGCGTCGATGATCGGCCATTTCCAGTTCAGGCCGGCTTCAGCGACGCGCAGGAATTTGCCGAAGCGGGTGATCACCGCCACTTGCGCGGTGCTGATGGTAAAGAAGCTGCCCAAAACCAGCGACAGGATGAAGAAAAGAACGATCGCATAAAAGAACCAGATCACAGCGTCCATGGCGGCCCTTCCTTATTGCCCCTGCCGTATTTTTCGTTCGCGCAAAGCCGGCGGGCTGAATTTGGCGCGGACAAATATAGCGAGTCTTCGGCATTTTGAACGTCGCCGGCCGAAATGACGGTGCGATGACGCGTTGCGCCTTGGTCGGACGAATTCGCAAGAAGGTTCAATCGGTTCGGTAAAACTCGACCTTGACCAGCGACGGCTCGCGATGCCCGGTACAGACCACAATATGCCTGGTCAGCCACGCATAGGGCTCAGCGCTGGTCTGAAAGAACGTCGCGCCGCGGAAATAATAGGCGCCGGGTTCGACCTCTCGGCCAGCGGCAAGCTGTGTCATGATCTCACGCGGTCCATGCCGCAACGCAATGTTGCGTACATCGATGAGCGCGCCGTCCGCGGTCCGCAACGTATAGCGCGCTTCGAGTTCGGCCACGCCGTCAGCGCGGATGATCTGCCAATCGGCGCCGCCGCCCAGTACCGCGCCGCGCATCGCAGGCCCGAAAAATTCACCGCCGGTGATCGGAACGATACGGCGGCGGCCCCTGCCCACGTCGCCAAGGTCAAGCGGCTCGCCCACCGTCACGTGCGCCGCGAACGCGAATTCGAGCCGCGGCGCAGGCAATTCCGGCAGTGCCATTGGCTCCTCCCCTTTGCACATGTATCGTCCGCGAGACTGTCTCACCCCGCATGACGACGAAAGGTCCATCATGGATGTTCGCGCCGCCGTGGCAACCGCCCCCGGCAAACCGCTCGAAGTCACTAATGTGCAGCTCGAAGGCCCGCGCGCCGGCGAAGTCCTGGTCGAGATCAAGGCGACCGGCATCTGCCACACCGACGAATTCACCCGCTCCGGCGCCGATCCGGAAGGGCTGTTTCCGGCGATCCTCGGCCATGAAGGCGCGGGCGTGGTCGTCGATGTCGGACCGGGCGTGACGTCGGTGAAAAAAGCCGATCACGTCATTCCGCTTTACACGCCGGAGTGCCGCACCTGCCCGTCATGCCTGTCGCGCAAGACCAATCTCTGCACAGCGATCCGCGCCACCCAGGGCCAGGGCGTGATGCCGGACGGCACGTCGCGCTTTTCGCTCGGGGGCGAGAAGATCCACCACTATATGGGCTGTTCGACATTCGCCAATTTTACCGTGCTGCCGGAAATCGCAGTCGCCAAGATCCGCCTCGACGCGCCGTTCGACAAGGTCTGCTATATCGGCTGCGGCGTCACCACCGGAATCGGCGCGGTCATCAATACCGCGAAGGTCGAGCCCGGATCCAAATGCATCGTGTTCGGGCTCGGCGGCATCGGCCTCAATGTCATTCAAGGTCTGAAACTCGTCGGCGCTGATATGATTATCGGCGTCGATCTCAACCCGGAGAAGAAAGCCTGGGGCGAACGCTTCGGCATGACGCATTTCGTCAATCCGGCCGAAGTCGGTGGCGACCTCGTGCCTTATCTGGTCAACATGACGAAAAGCGGCGACGACCAGATCGGCGGCGCCGATTACACGTTCGAATGCGTCGGCAATGTCAAATTGATGCGGATCGCGCTCGAAAGCTGCCACCGCGGCTGGGGCGAGAGCATCATCATCGGCGTCGCCGGATCGGGCCAGGAGATCGCGACGCGGCCGTTTCAGCTCGTCACCGGCCGGGCGTGGCGCGGCAGCGCCTTCGGCGGCGCGCGCGGCCGCACCGACGTGCCCAAGATCGTCGACTGGTACATGGACGGCAAGATTCAGATTGATCCGATGATCACCCACACCCTGCCGCTCGGCGAGATCAACACGGCGTTCGATCTGATGCATGAAGGCAAGAGCATCCGCAGCGTGGTGGTCTATTAGGAGTTTAGGGCGCGCAGCGCCGCACTGACACGCGCGAAAACGCCCTCCCAGTCGCGCTTCTCATCCTGCCGGAACAGCCGCGCCGTCGGATACCAGGGGCTGTCATCGCGATCCAAGAGCCAGCGCCAGTCCGGCATGAACGGCAGCAGCACCCAGACCGGTTTCGCCAAAGCGCCGGCCAGATGCACGACGCTGGTATCCACCGCGACGATGAGATCGAGATTGGCGATCACCGCCGCGGTGTCGGAAAAGTCCTTCAACTCCTCGCCAAAGTGAAGGACGTCGCCGCGTGAGCGTAGCGTGGCCGCGTCGGCCTCGCGCACCTCGCGCTGCAGGCTGACGATACGCGCATCGATGCCGGCAAAGATCTGCAGAAAAGCGGCGAGCTCAATCGAGCGGTTGTGATCGTTCTTGTGCGTCGGCCGGCCCGACCAGGCGATGCCGATGTGCGGCCGGCTACCGACGCCGAGCCGCTCGCCCCAATACGCCATCGCTTCCGGCGCCGCTTGCAAATACGGCGTCGTACCCGGCAGCGTGGCGAGTTCGGTGGCAAAGCTGCGCGGCAGGCTCAATAAAGGACAATGCAGATCGAAGTTCGGCAACGGCGCGCCGCGCGACAGAACTTGAGCAACGCCGGGCAGTGTCGCCATCAGCGCGCACAGCGGATCCTGCACTTCGAGAACCACGCACGCGCCGCGCGCCGCGGCCATGGGCGCGTAGCGGCAGAACTGGATCGTATCGCCGAAACCCTGTTCGCCATGCAGCAGGATGGTCCTGCCGGCGAGTTCCTGTGCGCCCGTCCACAGCGGTTGCGAAAAGTCCCGCTTGAAGCCACGATGCTGCTCGGTCTCCCAGCGCCACTCGAACGTATCGAAGCCTTGCGCAAGATCGCCGAGCAGCAAGCGGCACAAAGCGCCATTATAATGCGCGCCGGCGAAATCGGGCCGCACTTCAACCGCGTGCTGATAAGCAGCGAGCGCTTCGTCGAAACGCCTCAGATCTTGCAAGGCGACGCCGCGATTGGTAATCGCCTCGACATAAGCGTCTCGCAGCACGAGCGCGCGATCGTAACTTGCGAGTGCATCGTCAAAGCGCTTGAGCGTGTAGAGCGCATTGGCGCGGTTGTAATGCGTCTCGGCGCGGTTCGGCATCAGCGCCAGCGCCCGATCGTAATCGGCCAGCGCCTCCTCGGCACGCTTCAAGGCGTGCAACGACGCCCCTCGATTGACATAGGTGTCGGCCAGATCCGGCCGCAACGTCAGCGCCCGATCGTAGCTGGCGAGCGCCTCGGCAAAACGCTCCAGCCCATGCAGCGCATTGCCCCGATTGGAATGCGCCTCGGCGAAGTCCGGCCGCAAGGCAAGCGCGCATTCGCAGTTCGCCAGCGCCTCCTCATAGCGCTTGAATTCGCACAGGACGACGGCGCAATTGGCGAGCGCCTCGGGATAGGCCGGCCGAACCGCGAGCGCGGCGTCGTAGCTTTGCAGCGCGCTGTCGAACCGCTTGAGCTCCCTGAGGGCATTGCCACGGTTCAACAGCGCCTCGGCATAGTGCGGCCGCAGCGCCAGCGCGCCTTCGCAGCTCGCCAGCGCCTCTTCGTGGCGCCCCAGCGTATTCAACGCACTGCCGCGGTTCGACAGCGCCTCGGCGTAATCCGGCCGTAGCGTCAGCGCGCGATCATAGCTTGCGACTGCTTCCGCGAAACGCTTCAGGCCGAGCAGCGCATTGCCGCGATTGAGCCAGGCCTCCACATAATCCGGCCGTAGCGTCAGCGCGCGTTCATAGCTTGACAGCGCGTCCTGAAACTTCCCGAGCACGCCCAGCACGATGCCGCGATTGTTCAGCGCGAAGACATTATCCGGGCTCTGCGCCAGCGCGATCTCGATCTGCTGCACCGCTTCCACATGACGGCCGCACTGATGAAAGATCACGCCGAGCAGATGCAGGGCATCGAAGTCGCCGGGCTTGATCGCGAGCGCGCGCCGATAGGTTGCCGCGGCCGCCGCGAACTCGCCGGCCTGCTGCAGTCTAAGCCCTTCCGACACCAGCGCCGCGGCGCCGGCCGCCTCGCGCACGGACGCGGCGTGGTCAGGCGGGGGATATGACGGGGCCGCTTGTGTCATGGGACCGGCGCAAACAGGGCCGTTCATTAACAGGCGGTAGGCGCTGATTCGTCAATTGGCGGGAGCGCTGCGGCCGCCTTCCCGCCGGCCCCTGCATAGGGGAACCATGTTTCCGGCGCAGCGGTTGGCATCCATGCACGGTTACAGCGGGCCGCACCGCCACAGGCGTCGTAATGTTGACAAAAACCCGCACAATCTCGCGCTTGCGCGAAACCGCAGCGCGCTATCACCAAGCCAGAAAGTCGCTGCACACGCCGGCGTCGCGGCAAAGCCGGTACGGCCTCGACTGGATGAATTTCTTTCTGGCCGACATGCAGACCGGCTTCGGCCGCACCGGCGGATTCATGCAATCGCCGCCGTCGCGGGCGCTGCGACCGCACTGATCTGGGTTTTCATTTCCGAAACCAAGCCGGCCAAGTACGACTGACGTCTCAATCAAATATTCTCATCCGCCTTTGATGTTGGCCGCCTTGATGATCGGCCACCACTTCGCGGCTTCGGATTTCTGCAGGGCGCTCAGCGCCTCCGGCGTCTGCTGCTCGCGCGCCGACACCTGCTGGCCGAGCTTGCCGAGCTTCGCCTTCACCTCGAGATCGGCCAGCGCGGCGACGGTCGCGGCATTGACCTTGGCAATAATGTCTTTCGGCGTGTCCTTCGGCGCCCACAGCCCAAACCAGATCGACACGTAGAAACCCGGCAGGCCGGCTTCATCCACAGTCGGCACGTCGGGCATGCCGGGATGGCGCGTCTTTGCCGTCACGGCCAGCGCATTCACGGTTTTGGCCCCGACTTGCGCGACAAAGTTCGAGGACGGCTCGATCATCATGTCGATCTGTCCCGCGACGAGATCCTGCACCGCCGGCCCGTCGCCGCGATAGGGCACGAACTGGAATTTGGTGCCGGTGATTTTCTGAAACGACAGGTCGGCAAGATTGCCGGTCGAGCCGGCGCCGGGAATTCCGGCCGTCGTCTTGTCGGGATTGGCCTTCAGCCAGGCCACCAGATCTCTGATGTTCTTGACCGGCAGCGCATTCTTCACCGCGATCAAGAGCGGCTCGTCGCCAAGCTTGGCGATGGGCGCCAAATCGTTGAGCAAATCGAATTGCAGCGGATAGAGCGCGCCGGAGAGCACATGCGTCGTCAAAGTGCCGATGCTCAGCGTATAGCCGTCAGGCGCGGCATGCACGACGCGTCCGACCCCGATGCTGCCGCCGGCTCCCGCGACATTTTCGATGACGACGGTCTGTCCGAGCGGACCCCGCATGCCTTCGGCCAGAATGCGCGCGAAAATATCGGTGCCGCCGCCGGCCGCGAACGGCACGACCATGGTGACCGGCCGCGACGGGAAGGTTTCGGCGCGCGCCGATCTTGCGATGGCGGGCAGCGCGAGGGAGCCCGCGGCGAGGTGCAGAAACTTACGGCGATGAAACGTCATGATTGCACTGTCAGGTTGGAATTTCGGATTGCGCGCTATTCGGGCTTGAGGTTTGCGAACTTCACCACCTTGACCCATTTCGCGGTATCGGCGGCGATGAACTTGGCGAAATCCTCCGGCGTGTTCGGCGGCATGATGAGGCCGCCGAGATCGGTCAGCCGCCCTTTGACCGCGGGGTCGGCGCTGGCCGCGTTGATGGTCTTGTTGAGGATGTCGATGATCGGCCGCGGCGTTCCTTTCGGCGCACCGAAGCCGATCCAGCCGAAGGCCTCGTAGCCCGGCAGGAATTCCGCCATCGCGGGCACGCCGGGCAGAAAGTCGACGCGCTCGGGTGTGGTGACGGCGAGCGGCTTGAGCTTGCCGTCGCGAATATGCGGCAACGACGACGGCGTGACGTCGAACATCACTTGCACCCGGCCGGCCAGCAAATCGACAAGCGCCGGCGTCGAGCCGTGATAGGGCACGTGGACGAGGTTCACACCGGCCATGTATTTGAACAGTTCCCCGGCAACGTGCTGCGGGCCGCCGACGCCGGCGGAGGCCATGTTGATCTTGCCAGGATTGGCCTTGGCATAGGCGATGAAGTCCGGAACCGTCTTCGCCGGGAATGTCGGTAGCACCTCCATGACCAAAGCGACGCGGTCCGTGATCGCGATTGGCGCGATATCGTGCATGAAGTCGAACGGCAGGTTGGGGAACATCGCCTGGTTGATGGTGTTCTGCGAATTGACCAGGAGCAGCGTGTAGCCGTCGGGCGGCGAATGCACGACCGCTTCGGTGGCGACATTGCCGGTCGCGCCGGGGCGGATATCGATGACGAATTGCTGGCCGAGATGGTCGCTGAGATATTGTCCGATCAGCCGTGCAGCGATATCGGACGAACTGCCGGCCGCCTGCCCGACCAGGATGTGTACCGGCCGCGTCGGATAATCGAGCGCCGCTGCGGCCTGCCGCGGCGCCATCTGCGACCAGACGGGCGCGGCCGCTCCGGCCAGCGCGAATTTAATGAAATCGCGACGTTCCACGCTCTCCCCCCAAGTTCTTATAAGGTTCTGCAAAGCCTTGTTGATATCCCGCCTGTGCCGGCGGATTGGGGTTAAGTTTAGCCTGCCGCTTTTGTGTTGCCGAGGGCCAAAAGCGGCGGCGGACGCCCCTGTGGCGTCTTGACGCCGTCCTGCAAGACGCAGCGGTGGCACCTATTTGGCGCGGGTGACCGCGAGCGATTGCTGCAGCCGGGCTTCGCGCAGGAACAAGAACAATCCGGTGGCAACGACGATGCCCGAGCCGATCAACAGGCTGAGCGTCGGGACATCGCCCCAGAGCAGGAAGCCGAACGCGAGCGCCCAGACCAGCATCAGATAATAGAACGGCGTCACTGCCGGCGCCGGCGCAAGCTGCAGCGACTTGGTCCAGAACCATTGCCCGACCGCATTGATGAAGCCGGTGCCGAACAGCAGCGCAGCGTCGAGGAGCGACGGCGTGCGCCAGCCGAAGAACAAGAGAAAGCTGTGAAAGAAAGCGAGCACCGTCAGCATCCACATCATCAGCGTATTGGCCGATTCCGTCCGCGTCATGCCGCGCACCGCAACGGTCACGCTGCCGTACAGCACGGCATTGGTGAGTGCGAACAAGGCACCGAGCGTCAATGTATTGGCGCCGGGATTGGTCACGATCAGCACGCCGAGAAAGCCGACGATAAGCGCCGCGCCGCGCACGACGCCTGCCGGCTCCTTGAGCCAGACGATTGACACCAGCGCGGCGAACAGCGGCGCGGAAAAATTGATCGCCACCGCGCCGGCCAGCGGCATCAGGCTGAAGGCGAGCAGCAGCGCCAGTTGCGAGATCGTTTGCGACACACCGCGGAAGAGATGATCAAGCGGCCGCCGCGTCGCATAGACCGAAAGTCCGGCCGCCGGAAGGATCATCGCGGCGCCGCTGATGAAGGACGTAAACGAGCGCAGGAACAGCACTTCACCGACCGGATATTCGGCCACCAGCCATTTGCTCGCCGCCGAGGCGCCGGCGAAGAAAATGGTGGCGAGAATCATCATAATGATTCCGGCCGGCACATTGTCGGCGCGCGCTGCCGCGACGTCGGACTGTGCAGGCTCGGACGGCGCCGGCTCGGCTTGCGCCGGCTCGGCCGCGCCAACAATCGCGGCGCGCGCAAATGTGCCGGCGTCGGGGTCTTTGCTGGAAAGAGCACCCTGCTTCGTGACGTCGTCCATCCCCGCCTGCACTTGTGATTATGCGCGTTTATGGCGGTCTAGTCCGCCGGCCGCGCTTTGGCAATCGGGCCGCAGCATTGCGGGAAAGGCATGCATGCATGACGGCGATCGGCGCAATGCTGCGCTGCGCGCGGGCGGAACATTTCGCCAACGCCCGGGTTCAGGTCCAGAGGAGCCGTATTTGCGGCTCGGCACAGGAGGGTTCTGCCATGTGCGACTATAGTCTGCATCTGATCGCTTCGCGGCCGGCGAAAGTCGCCGACAGGCTGGTTGCGACCGACTTCCCGGCATCCATCACGCGCGGTTTCACCGAGATCGGGCAACCCGATGTCGCGGTCTGCCTGCTTCCCGGCACCGAAATCGCGTTCGATGACGCCGTCGTCTATGACCGCGCCTTCAGCATGTTCGGCAAAGCGCGGATCGAGCACCGCGTCGCCCGCTTCCGCCAGGTCAATATCGACGATCCGCATGTTCATCACGACGCGCTGGAATTCCCCGGCGGCCAGATCGTGATGGTGACGCGGCTGGTGCCCGGCCAGCCCGCGACCGTGCTGCAGCTGCCGGCGACGCCGCAGGATCAGCGCACGTCACAGACCGCGGAAACGGCGGAGCGCAATCGCGAACTCATCGGCTAGCCGTCGCGGCGCCAACAATGGGCGGCGGCGCCGGTGCCTGCCGCCCTTCAATCGACGCTCTGAACGGTACGGCTATCTGTGGTGATGCCGCAAATAGTCGTGCAGCGATTCGCTGCCGGTCTCCTTGAGCAGCGTCTTCAGCATCATGTCCTTGCGGCGGCCCTTCGCAAAGCCCTCGCCATATTCTTTGCGCAAAGCCGCCACTTTGGTATTGCCGTGTTTTCGTTCGATCCTGCCGCTCTTGTCGCGATGCCGTTGATCGAGGCCGCGTTTGCCTTTGGCCATGCTTTCCTCCTGAAAAATTCTTATCAAAACCGGCCGCCTCATGTTCGAAGCCGAGCGAGCCTAGTTTTTACGAAGCGATACGGCGGCGCAAGCTGGTAAGCTTGAGGCTTCACCTGTTAGGCGCATGCCCGGCAGCGCTCTGACCGAGCTTCTTGCGCCGCCTCGAGGCGGCACATTCATCGGGCCCCTGGCGAGTGACTTTTGCCTCGAAACAGGTATTGTGCGCCCGTCATTTTTGACTCGTCACATATGACCTTGGCGCTCGTAGCTCAGCTGGATAGAGCATCAGACTTCGAATCTGAGGGTCGGGAGTTCGAATCTCTCCGAGCGCGCCATGACCACTTTCAACGCGCTTCACGCCTTATCGCTCGCCGTCATCACGGCATCGAGAAAGCTCCATTTTTTGGTGGTTTCTGGCACTATGGACGGTCGCCGGCCGTCGCCCGCCTTTTTCTGCCGAACTCCCCCTAAGCTACCCCTCGATTGAGTTGGAATCTCCTCGACCGCGCGCGAGGCGCAAATTGGGCGAGTGTCCGGAGTTGAAATCTCCCATGCAGATTCGAATTGGGCGGGCGCCGCAATTAGTGTCCCGTTCCGGGCATCCCTTACCGCTACGCAACCGCGGTATTGCGCGTTAGGGTCTGCCTCACCTCGAAGCCCTCGAACTTCGGGTGTTCGAGATAGAGCGGGCCTGTCGATTCATTGCCGGCGCGTGCATGTGCGGCGCGAAACGCGTCCGACTTGGTCCAGGTCTCAAAGGCACCCTTGCTCTGCCACACCGTGTGCGAGGAGTAGAGGATATGGTCATCGGCCGCAGGCCCCTTGAGAAGATGGAATTCGATAAAGCCTGGAACGCGATCCAGATACGAGTCACGGGAGAGCCACACTTTTTCAAAGGCCTCTTCCGAGCCGGGCTTAACCTTGAAGCGATTCATGGCGATGAACATTTGTCGGTCTCCTCGGTTACTTGGCATCCGCAGTGCGTCTAGGTGCTGCCTTCAGACCTTCATGAAACGTCAGCGAGCCTTTGAAGGTTAAGCCGGGATTCGGCACGACGTCGCCCGCTTGCGTGCTGCAGCACTCGTACTTTGTGTAGTTCACGTTTAGCAGATTATCGACCGAAAATGCAGCCAGCACCTCCGGCGTCACTTGATAGCCGGCGTAGAGGCTGGGCGGTGGACATGGGCTGCTTGGTGCACGGTTGCGAACAAACGTTTGCGGCGACTCGCTTGCGTCGGCTTTTTCGTCGTGATTTCTCGGCAATCTTCATTCTTACAATTCGAAACGACGATTAGAATGCTTCCATTGTTTGTTGTTTTCATTGACTTGTTTTTCCATCGCGCATACTTCGACTCTGTAACGATCAGATTATCGATGTCTCAAACGGACAATCTGATCGTCTCTTGAGTTTACGGCGAATGATTGGGTCCACCCCAACACCCATGATGACGGCAATCGCACCATGAGCAAGGTCGTTGAGTTTCCGCACAAGGCTTCGTCCGACGAGCCGAGACTTCTTGAACTTGGCGAGCGAGTTTTTCTTTGGGGCTTTCGCGCCATAGCCCAGCGTCATCACTGCGGCCAACCGACCCTCGCGGCCATGGAACAGATTTACGCTCAATTTCACGTCGAAGACGCCATTATCCTAATCGACAGGCTCGTGGAAGCCTTCGGCTGCATCGCTCACACGGCAATCGGACTTCACAATCCATGCTGCCCATGCCTTTCGGAAAGCGAAGCCTCGCTGTTACGCGCCATGGCGATGACTCAGTCTTGTGATATTCGCGCAGCCCGGTGGGAGTTCGAGCGCTGGCTTCCGGAATTAGCCGCGGACTGGGTGCTCCAGCCAGCCTACACTATCGGAAGAATGTTCCAGACCGAGGGCCTGTTGTTTCAGCTGCGTCAGGCTCCATTGGCAAAGCCGAACAAGGCTCTCGATGGAAAGATCTGGTCGAGCGGATCGAACGCACGACATTAAAATCGGGCCCCGATTGTTCGCGCTTCTGAAATTGAGTCAGAGCCGCCGAGTCCCTGGCGCTCGGTTTAAGAGGACCCAACTCGCCTCAGGCTCGAGAGCAGACATTCGGCCCGGCGACCCAGTCCCAGTCCGTGGTGGGTCCTGATTTGCCCGCAAGGTGGCCGCGCCACTTCCGGTTGGCCCCCTCACCCAATCACGGACATGTGAGAACGCGCGGCCCAGGCAGTTCAATGCGATCTCGGACGTGAACGGACACCCAAATGAGATGGGCTAAGGCGCCGGCTCTACCTGAAATAGATCGTCAGCGGACATTACCGCATCGTAGCGCCCGCGCTCGTCCAGGTTCTTGTTCATCGGGCCAAGCTTGGCAAGCGCCGACATCGGGATCGTGTACTTGAATCCGGGCCCGCCTTGGCGCGGCCGGATCACGATCACAGCGGCGTCACCCGCAGGTGCTTTCTCCGGCGCGATCGTCAACGTGCGCTGGCCGACCGACGCATAAGTGGCAATGGCAATACCATCAGCAAAACAAGCACATGGCGAACTGTCGCTGTCATAATAGAGAATGGTCAGTTCACGCGGCTTGGCGTTAAGGCGCTTCACCGCGTCCAGGCCAATCTTGATTCCGAGAGGTATGAACGAACCGAAGCCACCGTGCACGCGTGAACCGAGCTTAATCCACTCCTCCGGTGTTTCGGCTTTGCTTGTTAGCGGCAAGCACACAAGCAGTAGGACGATAAGAATTCGCTTCATGTGCCAACAATCCTATCCCTGTTGGAACTTATTCTCCTTACGCGCCAACTTCGATTTGCACCGTCACTGCACAACATACCATAACGTCGCGTTGTACATATCCGTTTGGGCGAGGTTCGGCGTCGCTGACGGCGACACGGCGTGGTCAATGACAAGCTGCATTGGCCCCGCCTTGACAATCGGCACTTCGGCCACGCCATCGCTATCCGTCGTGAACCGAGGAATGTCTGCCTCGGGAACGGCCGTAAGACCATCGCCGCGCTCAATCTTGCCGCCGGCAAGAGGTTTGCCGCGAAACAAGACTCGCAGACGCAGTGTTTGCCCAGGCTTAACCGTCAGCGGATCGGACAACGGAACAATTTCCAGATCGTGCCCAAGCACCTTGTCCCACGGCGCACCCGCGCCGGTCAGCGCCTTGCCGAATTTGACGGACCAGAGCGTTTCGAGGGCGTCAGGCACCTCGCGGTTGGTTGCATTGCGGTAACCGTCAGCGGTCTTGATCCAGTACCCGTTGTCGTAGCGCACGGCGAGCAGCGTGTGGCCGTCATCGTGAAAGGGCTGCGTCTCCACCACGAACCATTGGCCGTCTTGCGTGGTCGTGAGGCCCTTGATCAGCGACTCTTGTCCGCCTTTCCTGATCGCAAAGATGTCGATGATCTTGTCTGCCACAGTTGGCGGGCGATCGTAGGGATGACCATAATTCACGACGGCGCGCCGAGCATCGGCCGGGCCGGCAAGCGTGATCCAGATATCGTGCGCCGAAGCGACGCTTGCGCCCAACAAGATCCCAACGACCAAGGACGAAATAGCGCGCGATGATGCCATTTTTGCTCCTAATTAGTTGGCGGCGAGGGCCACGCCTGAGGTTGGGATGCGATAGGTGAAGCCGCCAAGCGCCGTCCACCGCGGTGCCGGCGCGGTGTAAATGTCAGAGGAGGATGCGCCGACGACGGGGCCGGTCAGATTGAACGCGAACTCGCTGAGAACGCTGCTCGGATACCAGATGGCCTCGGTGAACACGGTCCAGCCGTTGGGCCACGAATAATTCAACCGGCCGGTTACGCGCTGATATGGAGAAGCCATGAGCGCGCCGTCCTGCGTCAGGTTCTGGTGGCCAATGAACGAAACGAATGCCGACCCCGACAACCGTTCGGCATTGCGCATCGCCACACTGTAATCAACGCCGACATTTGCCGTGTAGAGTGGCACGTTGGGGACGTAGAATGACGGCGCGCTGTTGATCAGTGTCGCGACCACCTCGCCGTAATTGGCGAACAGCGAGACATTGTTTGCGGTATTGTTGACAACGTAGTAGCTCGCATCGAGATCGTAGCCTTGCCGATCCGCCGCCCCGAGGAATGTCTCGGGGAGACCCGGCGCCGCTTGAAACGCCTCGTTTTGCGAATGCGTCCAATAGACATCGGTGTGGAATACGAAATTGCCGATATTCAGGTGCGTGCCGACCTCCTTGCTCACGACCTTGAACGGTTGGATGGTCGTGTTGCCCAGGAGTTCGGTCGCGGCATCTATGCTGCGGAAGCCTTCACCGTAATTCACATAGACGTCCCACCATTTGACTGGAATGAAGGTCACGCCCGCTTTCGGGCTCCAGATCCCCGGGGCGAGGTTTGTCGAATCGCCTGGTGTGAGACTGTCCCTCACTCTATAATCAAATTGATCGAAGCGTTCGGCGCCGGTCAGCTTCAGCCAGGAAACCGGCTTCCACTGGATTTGGGCGTATGGACCAATATCCGACTCGGTATCGCCAATGGCCTCCGCGTAGGGGCCGTTGACAACCCGCCCGATCGTCGGAGCCTGGAGTGCGCTGATGAAATCGGTGCGCCACTGCGTGCCGACAAGGAGCTGCCAGCCGGTGCCGTCCCCCGTTTCTTCGGTCCAGACCTTGCGAATGCGACCGCCGACGGTCGAACGTTCGTCCTGCTGCCAGCGCTGCCCCGATGACGTGCCGAAATCGGCGAAGCGATTGAAGATGTCATGCGTCGTGTACAGCATGGCGGTGAAGTTCTGATCGTCAGGACCCGCCGCATAGTTCGCCGTCAGGTTCTCATAATACTTGTTGCCGCCGTCGGTCCCATCGACGGCGGCGCGGGGTGAAAGCGTGCCCTGCTCGACGGCATCACGGTTCAGATAGCCCGGCGCGCCAAACGTGGTGCCATAGGCTTGACCGCGTATCGACAGCGTGCCGTCGCCAAGCTGAGTCGTTATCTTGTTAAACGAATTGTAGTTGCTGTCGAAGCTGTTATCCCGATAACCATCGGTGTGGTAGCCCTGCTCGACAAAGAACGGCTGATAGCTGCCGCCCTCGCTGCTGTAGGTGCCGACTACACGCGCCGTCCCGAAGGAGCCGCCCGACGCGCCGATGCTGGCAAAGGGCTCTGAATTTTTCGTTGTGATATTGACGCACCCGCCGAGGTTGGAATCGCCGCACTCGACATCGAACGGACCACGGACCACTTCGATGCTCCGAACTGTCTCGGGCAGGAGGATGTTCAGGTCCGCATAGTTCGGCGTATGGATCGAGGAAATATCGTTGACCGGCACGCCGTCGATGTAATAGGCGATATCTCTGCCGTGCTCGGCATTGGTATAGCCACGCATCGACAACCCGTAACCGATGGCGCCTTGTCCGTAGTTGGAAACTTCGAAGCCCACCAGTGGCCGAAAGATGTCGCCATAGCTTGCGATCGGCGTTTGCATGATTCTTCGCGAATCGATGGTGCTGCTGTTGGCGGGAAGCGCTGCACCGGCGGTGGAGAGAGCGCCCATGCCGACTTCTGCGCTCGTCTGAGTAGCTTGCGGCTGGGGTGGTGATGCGGCTGGTGATTGGTTCCGCGCAGCGGATGCGGCGGGCCGCCGGGAGGACTTTTTCGGGATCGGCTGCCGGATGTTAATCGTCGGAAGAGGCGTGCTCCGCTGCGGCGGCTGATCCGCGGTTTGCGCTATCGCGGGTAAACTCGCCGGGACAACTTGAGACGCAAAAACGATAACCGCTCCCACGGCGGCCCACACACCCACCCGCGACGACATCGGATGCCCCCTGCATCAGGGGGGAGACCAACTTCCACAGCATCTCTATGCGCAACAAACGCTTCGCGACTTCATTGCTGACGCAGTCGTACTCCCCAGGCTTTTTGCCGGTCAGTCTGACCGGCAAAAAACATCATGGACTCCGGAGTATGACGATGTCAATAAAAGTGCATACTGAAGTACGCGAATACTATAAAAACCGCATACTCGTCGTCTCACGCCGTGGGAGCGATTCAGTGTCCCGAACCCGCTTATGGATCGTACTATGCGTCGAGGTTTCCCCGGCAACGCAGGTGCCCAAGATGTGCTAGAATGCACGCGCGCAACCGGAGTAGAAGTAATGCAACGCCTCACTTCGTTCATAGCGGCCGGATTGCCGCGCACAGTCGCAAGCAGGTCAACTCGCGCTAGTCAAAGAACGTTCCGCTCCCCCACGGTATAACGCCCCTATGTCAGCGTAGGGTCGATGCGGATGAAAACGTTTCAGGTCGTCGGCTCGAAGAACACTTTTGCCGAAGGGCCGCCCTGTACCGAATTTTGATTCACAGATCAGGCTGTTCGGATTGCGAAGTTCTGTATTTTAGGCACAGAACCTGAATGAAACTTCTTACCGCACCAAACATCGGGCTCCCTGCGCATGACATCGTGACGATCCGGCAGCCTTGACCGACGGCTTGGCAGCTCTGCAAGCCATCATGACAAGTTGGATTTCGCAACCGACAGTCGCCTTGATCAAATGGCGAAAAGCACGAAACTCGCCGTGCTAAAACAGCCCAACAAGTCGCGCGACGCAAAGAATTGGCTCTTGACTGAGCCCGGAAGACGGACCCATGATGCCCGCGGTGGTTCCCGTAAGGGATCAAAAGGGAACGCGGTGCGCATGTATACGCATGCAATGCCGTGGCTGCCCCCGCAACTGTAAGCGGCGAGTCTTTTGGCCGATTATGCCACTGGAAGCAGTTTGCTTCTGGGAAGGCGGCCAAAGGCAACGACCCGCGAGCCAGGAGATCTGCCACCGGCAACGAGTCACGCGCGAACGCGTCGGGCGGGGTGTCCTGATGTCAGTTTGAGTCCGGTTTGTTTGCGGTCCGCCAAGGGGCGAATGGGACCCGCAATCAGCCGAAATCGCGGTGACAGAGTCATTCTTCGCCGCTGGTGCGTGACGTGTCTCCTTTCAGCCATTGTGGCCGCGAGAGCGGCCGCTCGTCGTTAATTCGTTCTCTTCTGATCTCTACATCAGTCATTGCGGTTGCCGCGTTGGGCGCGGCTTCGAGCAGAGCTCAGACTGCGCCACAGCCGACACAACCTGCCAAGGATGAAAAGAAGCTTCCACCGATCAGTATTTCGGGGAAACGATCGACCCAGCGCGGCAGACTAAACAAGCCGCGCACGGAGGCCGTCATTCAATCGTCGCCGAATTCGGAGGCGACGCCGCCGTCGCCGGCACCGCCATCGCAGGTGCTGGCGGGCGCGGCCATGACGCCGCTCAACAGCGTTGCCACAAGCGCGAGCCGCCTCGGCCTCCCGGTGATCGAGACGCCGGCAAGCGCCGACATCGTCGACAAGCAGACAATTCAAGACCAAGGCTACCGGACCACGACCGACACCGCGCAAGGCGCAGTCGGAGTATTGGCCGGCGATTCCGCTGGCGCGCCCGCAAACTTTTCGATGCGTGGCTTTTCCGGCTCTGAAGTGAACACGCTTTACAACGGCATCTGGACCGGGCCATCCGATATTACCGCGCGCTGGATGGACACCGCCAATCTCGATCAAGTCGAGTTTCTCAAAGGCCCGTCGGCTTTGATGTCGGGCCTGAACGCGATCGGCGGATCGGTCAATTATGTGACCCGGCAGCCGACAACCGGGCCGGTGCAAAACGAAACCGATCTCTCGGTAGATTCGCAGGGGACTATGCGTTCACATTTCGGCTCCGGCGGCAGCACGCCGGTGCAGGGTCTCGATTATCGCTTCGACGCAACCGGCTCGAAACTGGACAGCTTCATCAACGGCGATTTCCGCGACCTGACGGATCTCTCGGCGCAGTTCAATTATCGCGTAAACAGCAACTTCAAGACCTTCGCCGCGGTCGAATACAAGAAGGATTCCGGCCACGCCTACTGGGGCACGCCGGTGGTGCCGGCCTCCTTCGCCGGCCCTAACGCCATCAACGGCGTGGTGTCGGGCAGTGCGGTCAATACATTCACGGGCGCTACCATTGCGCCGGTGACGATCGACTCGCGAACGCTGACGACGAACTATAACGTTGCCGACAATTCGACAGGCGCACAGGATCTTTGGCTTCGCAGCGGATTCGAGTGGTCGCCGCTCGGGAATGTCACGGTGAAAGATCAGTATTATTACTATCAAGCCCGCCGGAACTGGGTCGACAGCGAAACCTATGCCTTCGACGACGGGTCGGTGCCCGGCAGTTCGCTCGGCACAAATGTGATCGACCGTGACCGCTTTTTCGTGACGCACGACCAGCACATGATCGGCAACAATGCCGATCTCACCTGGGACGCGAACTTCTTCGGCATGGAAAACCGCTTCGCGGCACAGCTTCAGGCAAGCCGAAACTGGATCACCTTCGTCGAGGAAGGCGGCGACGACACTTTTCCCGCCGACGCGGTGGCAGTGGTCGATCCGATGCCGGGGCTATATGGGCTGGAATCACCCGACACCCGCAACAGTCGTCTTGACGATCTCGCCGCATCCTTCGAGGACCGTCTCAAGATCACCTCGCAATTCTCCTTGATCGGCGGCGTCCGGCTGGAAGACTTCAGACTGGCGCGCGACGGCTCCAATTTCGACGGTAGCATTCCCGACGGACTGCCCTTCACCAAGAATTGGGCGCCGGTATCATACCGGGCCGCCTATACCTACGAACCGATTCCGAATCTGACGTTCTACAGCATGTATGCGACGGCTTACGATCCCGCCGTTGCCGGAATCTTTTCGATCAATCCGACAACCTCCCTGCAATTGACCAGCGCACGCACCTACGAAACCGGCGCAAAGCAGATCCTGTGGGATGGAAAAGCGGAGTGGACGGTGGCCCTCTACGACATACGTCAGCGGAATGTCTTCGTGCCGGTCAGCGTGACAGAGGACGATCTTGCTGGCGAAGTGTCTACGAAAGGTGTCGAACTAGCCGGTGCTGTGCGGCCAGTCGAGGGCCTCAAGCTCTGGGGCAATGCCGCGTTCAACCGGTCGCGTTTCGATAATTTTGACATCTGGACCGGCAACACGCCACCGAATGTTGCGCCGATCATCGTCAATGCCGGGGCGTCCTATCGCTTCGAGCATTGGCGCTGGCCGGTCGAGTTCGGCGGCTCGGTACGCCACGTCGGCAATCGCTATCTCGAACAGGACAACCTTACGACCTTGGACGCCTATACGACGGCAGATGCTTTTGCCTTTGTCGACATCCCTGGTAGGGATCTGCCCTGGCGTACCCTCGATACTCTCCGCGTCACTTTCCGTGTGCGCAATCTGACTAATGCGGTTTATGCCGCATGGTCCGACACGACGTATCCCGATCAGATCTTGCTCGGTGCGCCGCGCACCTACGAGGTTGCTGCTTCGGCCAAATGGTGAAGCTGGGCTCGGTGATGGCATGATGCGCGCACTCATTCTGCTGCACCGCTGGCTGGGCGTAGCATTCTGCCCGTTATTCGCAATATGGTTCGCAAGTGGCGCGGTGATGCACTTCGTGCCGTTCCCAGCACAAACCGAAGCGGAGCGCCTCGCCGGATTGGCATCCCTGGACCTTCCGCCGGGTATTCGCGGCCCGGCGCAAGCGGTCAGCGCAAGCGGGATGACCAGCGTCTCACGCTTGAGCCTGTTCCTCCGCAGCGACGGACCAGTCTATTTGATCTCCGGATCGGGGGGTGTCGTCGCCCTTTTTGCCGCTGATTTGTCGAACGCGGCGGTACGCTCGCCCGCTTTAGCGCTTGCGATCGCCAAAGACTTTGCGAACCATCGGGAATGGGACAATTCTTCGGCGACCGTCGTCGGGTTAAAAGCTTACGACCAATGGACGGTAGCGAGCGAATACAACCGCGACCGCCCGCTTTATCGAGTCGCGCTGCACGACGAGCGAGGGACCGAGCTTTATGTTTCGAGCGCCACGGGCGAAATCGTGCTGGATACAAATCTGCGCCAACGCACCTGGAATTACGTCGGTAGCATCGCACATTGGATTTACCCGACCGTGCTGCGGCGCCATCACGTCGCATGGACTTGGCTTGTCTGGGGACTCTCTTTCCTTGCGTTGATCGGTGCTTGTGCTGGCGCTCTGGTCGGTATGCTTCAGCTCATTGGCGGAACATCGTCGCACTATCGCGGCTGGCAGCTGTGGCATTACCGCCTTGGGCTCGCTTACGCACTTTTCCTGCTGAGCTGGCTTCTCAGCGGGTTTCTCTCGATGGACGACGGCACTTTGTTTTCGACCGGTCGCCCGACCAGGGCGGAAATTGCTGCCGTCATTGGCAGGCCAAATTGGAGTTCGTTGCCGCCCGACGAGTTGGCGCACCTGAGTCCACAAACCGTCCAGACTGAATGGTTCGCTTTCGGGGGACAGATCTACCGTCGCGAACGCACGGTATCCGGCTCGCAAAAGATAGCTACTGGCGGTTCTCGCGACCCGCCATCGAGAAGCGCGTTCCTAAAAGCAGCCGAAGTGAATGCCATCGGTGAAAGCCTTGGCCACGATTGCGAACGCGCAGTCGTTGGTCGGGCCGATAACTACGCACCGGCCCCGACGACGGCAGGGGCGCCGGTTTATCGCCTGGCTTGTGATAATGACTGGTTTTATATCGACGCTTCGGACGGTGCATTACTTGCGAAGCTCGATTCCTCTCGTCGTGCTTATCGCTGGCTCTTTGAAGGTCTGCACACGCTCGATTTTCCGGCTTTGACTGCGCGACCCGAGGCTCGGAGATTCTTGATTATCCTCCTTTGCACCGCCGGATTCGCCTTCAGCGTGACCGGTATGATGATCGCTTACCGCAGAGTCACGTCGCCTTATCGGCGTACAGAAACGAGCTAGCGCTTTTTCGCGTCTACGGCAGAGCGGTGGATCCAGGCGGCGGCTTCCGGCGCCTTGAATCGCTGCTGTTGAAAACCATTTCTGGTCGTCGGCCCGAAGAACATTTTTTACCACTGGCAGATGCTTCCAAATGTCGCCCATGAATTACGATCTGCCCTCTGGGGGTCTTTTCCTTTCTTCTGATCGTCAAATCCAACAGCGTGTGACGGCGCTAAGCTGAGATACTTCAAGCCGTCTTGGACCTAGATTGAGCCGGGCAAAAAGGCAGTTCGTGCTTTGACCGCATCGGAAATCTCCTCGACCGGCGCGCCGTATAACCGCTCCAGTTCAGTGCGGACGAGAACTTCCCCGGTCGGCCCCTCCCCGAGCCGTTCGCCATTGCGTATCAGAAAAGCACGATCTGCCGCACGCATCGCGTGATTGGGATCGTGCGTGGTGAACAGCACGCCGTGGCCGGCAGCCGACAACTTTCGGATTTCCCGCATCACCCGCCCCTGGTTGCCGAAATCGAGGCTTGCGGTCGGCTCGTCGAGGATGACGTAGCGGGGCTCCTGCGCGAGCGCGCGCGCGAGCAAGACCAATTGGCGTTCGCCTCCCGAAATCATCGTGTAGGGCCGCTCGCTTAAATGTGCGATTCCCAAGCGCTCGAGCATTTTCGCGACCATTTCGCGATCCGCGGTCGTCGGAGCGTCGAAGAGATTGTTGTGTGCCGTCCGGCCCATCAGCACGATGGCTTCCACGGTGAAGGCAAACGTGGCGACATGCGATTGCGGCACATAGGCCAATAGCCGTGCACGCTCGCTGCTCGAAAAATCGGACAATTCTCTATCACCGAGACGGACCCGACCCGACAACGGCGGCAGCAACCCGAGCAATGTTTTGAGAAGCGTGGTCTTGCCGCCGCCATTTGGCCCGAGGAGCGCGAGCACTTCGCCCGGCGCGAGCGCGATATTGAGGCGGCGGCCGACCACGCGGTCACGGTATCCGATGGTGAGATCGTAGCCGCGGAGTATCATCGGCTTAAGACCATGTTTTCGAAACGCCCGCGAGCAGCCAGATGAAGAACGGCGTGCCGACAAAAGCGGTGAGAATGCCAAGCGGAATCTCGATCGCGGAAACGGAGCGAGCAATCGTGTCGATCACCAGCAGGAATCCGGCGCCGAGCAAGGCCGCCGCCGGAATGAGCCGTCCGAAATCGGGACCGACAAGCGCGCGTGCGATATGCGGCACGACCAGACCGACCCAGCCGATGATGCCTGCCGTTGCGACGCTGGCCGAAGTAACAAGTGTTGCCGCCGCGATCACGGCCACGCGCAACGGAACCACGGGGAGCCCGAGCGCCCGCGCTTCCTCATCCGGCAAAGAAAGCACATTGATGCGCCACCGCAACGCCGTCAGGATCAACACGCCGACCACAACCGGGCCGGACAAGGGAATGAGATCGGCTGGGCTCATGGCGGCAAGGCTGCCAAGGAGCCAGAAAGTCATGGCCGGAAGCTGGTTGTAGGGATCGGCAAGATATTTCACGAGACCGACGCCGGCGCCAAGCAGCGCGCCGATGACAACTCCGGCCAGCACAAGCACCAGAACCGGATCGCGGGCGCGCACTGCCGAGCCAATCGCATAAACTGCCGCGACGGCGATAATCCCGCCCAAAAAAGCAAAGGCCTGAATTGCGAAAACGCCGAGCGAGAAAACGATTCCGAGCACCGCGCCGAGCGCAGCTCCCGACGATGCCCCAAGCAAATCGGGCGAGACCAGCGGATTGCGGAATAGGCCCTGAAACGCCGTGCCGGCAACCGCCAATGCACCGCCCACCATCACGGCGGCGAGGACCCGCGGACCGCGAACGTGCCAGATGACGTCAGCCGCCGCAGGCGAGACATCGGAGGCGTGGCCGGTCAGTTTTGCGGCGAGCACACCGACGACCTCGCTGGGGCTGATCGGATAACGCCCGACCGCGAACGCGACCAGAAGCGCGACGATCAGAACGGCAAGCGCAGCAAGCTGTCCCAGGACCGATGAGCGAGTCATGCTCGCACAGTATCAAGCGCGGCCGCCAAGGATAGCGTCGATTTGGCCGTCGCTCGGCGCCACGTGGTAAAAACGCTGGAAAAAATCGCGCGTGATTGGCCGCAAGTCTTCCGGAAACTGATCCGGATAGAGGACCTTGGCGAGCCACCAAAGACCCACAAGCCGATTGACCGACGGCGGAAAATCCACCCAACCGAATGGCAATCGCGGCGACAGATAGACGTGGCCGGCCTGCACCGCCTTGACCGGTGCCCAAGCGGCGTCGGTTTTTACGTTCGCGGCAAAGGCTGGCTCGATCGTGACGATGATATCCGGATTCCAGGCCAGCACCTGCTCCAGCGAGACTGTCGCCATGCCACCGCGCCGCTCGCCGGCGACATTGCGCGCGCCGAGAAACTCGATGGTCTCGACATTGATCGAGCCGGCTTGGCCCGTTTCGAGCCCGTTGGCTCCGCGGCCGTAATAGACGCGCGGCCTCTGCGCATCGGGAATCTTGTCGATGCGGGCTTTGATCGTTGCGATCGTGTGTTCGGCATAGTGCGCGAGATCCTCGGCCTGCGCTTCGCGGCGGGTGAGCGCGCCGAGCTTGCGATAGGTCTGCGCGCAGGCAGCGAAACGGCCGTCGAGAAGCGCGTAGGGAATCCCGGCCTGCTCTTGTATCCGGTTGGCCAGCGACACATAGGTGTCGTTGATTGTTCCGACGTCGAGGATCAGGTCGGGCTTGAGCTTCAACAAAGTCTCCAGATCGGTGGTATTGCCACGTCCGGTAAGCCGGCCGACGTCCGGCTTGTCGCAGGCGCCGGCGCCGAGAAACCGGCATTGCTCGGCTTCAGGCTTTTGCGTCCATCCGAGCAGGAGCTCGGGCGCCAACGTATAAAGAAGGATCGCAGCCGGCGGTCCAGCGGCAAAGACGCGCTCGACTTTCTCCGGAATCGCAACAGGCCGTCCGGCGTCATCGGTCACGCCCGCCGCGCGCGCGAGGCGCACCGTCAGCAGCGTCGCGGAGAGTCCGGTCAGGAGTGCGCGGCGATGGATGAGCATATCAGTGCGAATGTAGCAGGCCACGGATGGACGTTCGTTGTGGTTTCGCTGCAGGCATTTTCTTGCTGTCGCGCAGCGCACCTTCGAGGGAGCCGAGGTGGGATTTTCCGGCGCGCAGTGCCGCCGCTTCTATGGCGCGGTAATGCCGGATCAGGTCAGTGCCGAATTTGGTCAAGGTCGTGCCGCCGCCCTGCGAACCGCCGGGCTTGGCGCTGACCACGGCTTGGCTGAAGGAGCGGTTCATATCGTCGATCAGGAGCCAAGCGCGGCGATAAGACATGCCGAGCTTGCGGCCGGCTTCCGAGATCGAGCCGGTGCGGGCGATTTCTTCCAGCAAGCGAATCTTGCCGGGCCCGATCGACCGGCGCGCTCCGAAATCAACCCGCAATGTCAGTCTGGTATCGCTCACAGAGTTTGCCCTGACCGAAGGAAGATTGTGCAACCGATCGTTCGGACGTTCGGTACGCCTGTTCGTGATATTTTCAAGAATATAGCGATTTTCGTAAAAAAGCAGGCTCGAAAAGCGCCAAGGCGCGGCTCGAAGCAACCCGAGCATTCGTCAAGCCGAGGTCGGCGCGGCGAGGACGATAATCCAACGACCTCTGCTTACGATCAAAAGCGGCACGCCATGCGGCTCGCCTCAACGTCACCGAGTTGAAGCTCGATCCGAGTAGGCGTCGGACGCGCGTCGTCTGCCCCGTGCTTTCTTGGCGCTTTCTGCATCGGCATACTCGCGCACGCAAACAGTTCCGGACGGACCGACCGTGGCGGCCTGGATGCATTCTTGCGCTGACCAAAACGCGCAGATCGGGGATAACATCTTCCCGGAATCTCTGATGCACCAGCTATCGGCGCGCGCTGCTACCGGCCATATCGCCACAACAAACCATACGCCCATCAAATGCGCTGGTTTCATTGCCGTCTCCTTCTTCGCGGGCAGACCGCATTGCACAATCACGCCGAGCCTCGCGACCGAATCTTTTGAGTTTGAGGTTGTCGGCTGATATTGTCGGCGAGCCAGGGACCAAGCGCAAATCAAAATTGCGCAGCAGAACAAGGAGAGGAAACGATGGGTGGAATTATTTCCACGTATACATTTTGGACATTGTGGCTCTTCGTTCACCTCATCTTGGCACTCGGTCTCCTTGGCGCGATCACCCACCAAGCGATGGCCGTTGCCCTGCCCGTCCATAAGCCCGCTCCCGGCATCGTAACGCGCTTTCGCGCAGTTCCCGCCGCCGGATATGCGACGGCCGTCTGCGTTCTCTATGTGCTTACTTTCTTCGTAGGCTCGTATATCTATACGCAGTATCGAATTGCGATCCGGATTCCGCTCGAGAGCGCACATTATTATAAGACTGGCGGTTTCTTTGACTTCAAGGAACACGTGGCGACGTTGGGTTTAGTGCTGCTCCCGGCCTATTGGTACTTTTGGAAGAATGCCCAAAAGCCGGACTATGACAACGCGCGCAAAGGCGTGACCCTCGTGATCGCCGTCATGGTGTGGTTCCTCTTTATCGTCGGCCATGTCCTGAACAATACCCGGGGGTTCGCATCATGAGCACCGCTGCAACTGCTTCCAAACCGATGCAACCTACATCGTCATTGGCGATGTCGCGCAGATTCAAAGCATTCGCCCTAACCTTTTCGATTTCCGGAACCGTGGTGTATTGTCTGGTTCAATATTTCAATTATCCGCTTTTCACTTATTGGCCGGCGGTTCATCGCTTTGTCTGGGGCTTCGGAGCGTCGAGTGCCGACGACGGACCCAATATGCTCTGGTATGGATGGAGCGTTACGACCATCCTCATTGCATCCGCGCTTGGCATGATAGCGACGGTCATTCCCGAGCAGACTGTTAGAAAGATTCCGCTTTGGCTGGTTTGGCTGCTCCCGATCTTCGCGATCCCTTACGTCATCTATTCGTTGATGCCGTGGTGGACGCTAGCCGCGCGACAATAGCCACCGCAGCATGCTGCTCTCGCTCGAAGATCATTGGCTCTTGCGGCGCAATCGCACGATAATGTCGACGTGGTCGATCTCGTGTCCGCTTGGCAGCGGCGGCATTCCACTCACGACCGGCTCGTCCGTAACGACATCCACCGGATTGTCGTCGACAAGGACGTGATGGTGCGCAGTATTGTTGGTGTCGAGAAAAGTCTTCGCCGCGTCGATCGCGACGCGGCGCGTGGCTCTGACCGCCGCCCGCTCAGGGGGTCGGCTACCGCTATCCAAGCCTTGCGAGGTGCCTTTTAGGGACTAATTCTCGTGGACCTCATGAACGCCCACCGACCCGCGGCGCCAATACCCTGCGGCGCGCGTCCACTTCGGATTGGCATGGTGGTCGGCCAGCAATTGGTGACGCAGTCCTTTTGCAATAAGGGACTCGCAAGCAACCCAGGCATAATAGTCGCCCGACGGCAGCTTCTGGGCAGCGAGCGCTTTCGCTAATCCATCGGTTGTTCCGGCGGCCGCACCATTACGGTACACCCACGTCACGGTGGCGTCCGCGCGGGAATCGAAGGCGATCTCGTCACTCTTGCCATCGACCTCGGCAATAACGACAACGCGCGAGTCGGGCGGCAGCTCGGCGAGCCGCCGACCGATCGCCGGAAGTGCAGTCTCGTCGCCTACGAGAAGGTGCCAATCATATTCGACGGGAATGATGAATGATCCGCGCGGGCCGCCGATGGTCAGTGACTCGCCAACTCTCGCTTGCGAAGACGCCCACTGCGTCGCAGCCCCAGATTCATGAATGACGAAATCAACCTGAAGCGTATTCGTCGCGAGGTCATACTGGCGCGGCGTAAAATCGCGCGCAATCACATTAGCGCTCTGCTCGGAGTTCTCGGTCCGCTCTGGAAAGAACATCTTGATATGATCGTCAAAGCCGCGGCTGACGAAGTCGAGAAGATCTCCGGTAAACGTGATGCGGGTCATGTGCGCGGCAAGCGGCTCAATGCGTTGAACCGTCAAGGTGCGGCGTCGTGCAGTCGGGTAACGCACGCGTTGTGGCACCCGCGGATCGGTGTGCTCCGCCGAAACTGAGACGTCTGGTAACATACTGGTCATTAGAACCGCTCCAACCTGATCATTTCACCATCACGCGGGAGAATCTGGGTGGCTGTTGCGGCGAATGCAATTCCCTTCATCGAGCGCGGTGAACTTTCACACTCTCCCATCATCCGAATTAGAATAAATCAAATCCGCAGAAGCCCCGGAATTTTACAACGTGCCATACTTATCCGACCTCATGACTATTATCGTGCCGGACAACGGCGTCCAGCTCTGAATTCACCTGCCGCGAACACCAGATTGAGATATTGACCGCCACCGCTATTGGTTCAATCTCCGGAGACGTTTGTTCGTCTTGACTCCGGCCTCGCGACTGCCTATGTCGCCGTTATCGCCAGTGGCACTCACTGGCCGTAAGCGTTTTACGTTAAGCAACGCACTCAACGACCTTGATCGGTCGGGGTGCGTTTTTTTATTGAGCGCCTCTGTCGGTCGAGGAACAGCCTGGGGAATACCATGGTTTTCCAATCGATACGCGACCCCGCGCAGCGTCGGCTTCTGCTGCTGACTGCAGTTCTTTTCGTTTCTTATCTTTGCGTTGCCATACCGCTTCCGATCGTACCGATCTATGTTACTGAGCGGCTGGGGCTGGGCAACGTGTGGGCTGGCCTTGGAGTCGGCAGCGCTTTTTTTGCGACTATCCTCACCCGCGCTTATGCCGGAAGCCTTTCGGACCGCAATGGAGCAAAGACTGCTCTCGCACGCGGACTGGTCTTCTATGTCGCCGGAGCGCTGACCTGCTTGGTGGCAGGCCTCCTGTTCCACATGCCGCTCATAGCCTTCCTGATCCTGCTCGCGGGCCGCTTATTGCTCGGGTTGGGAGAGAGCCTCGTTGGAGTCGGCGTGATCACCTGGGGCGTCGCCGTGGTCGGCCCGGTTCGCTCAGCCAAGGTCCTGGCCGTGATCGGCGCTGCTATCTATGGCGCACTCGCCGTTGGCGGTCCGATCGGCTTGATGTTGCTTTACCGATTCGGCTTTGCTGGCGCGATGGCGGTCAGCGCGGTTTTGCCCGGCCTTGGCCTACTGGCGATTTGGTCCATGGCCGGAGTTGCCGCGCATCCCGGCGTCGAGCGCCCACCGTTCTGGAGTGTCATCGGCAAGATTTGGTGGCATGGCTCGATCGTCGGCCTTCAGGGCATCGGCTTTGCCGCGATCGGGGCTTTCTTCGTCCTCTACTTCCTCGACGAGAACTGGAATTTTGCCGGGCTTGGCTTGACCGCCTTCGGCGGCGGATTCGTTCTGGTGCGCGTGCTCTTCGGCCATTTGCCGGACCGCATGGGCGGTCTGCCCGTGGCAATAGGATCACTTGCAATCGAGGCCATCGGCCAGCTTCTGATTTGGAGCGCGACTGATCCGACCGTTGCCCTTATCGGCGCATTTCTAACAGGGCTTGGATGCTCGATGGTCTTTCCCGCCATGGGCCGAGAAGTCGTGTACCTCGTGGATCCGCATTCGCGCGGCACGGCTTTGGGCGGGTTCACCGCGTTCCAGGATCTTGCCTATGGCTTGACTGGTCCTCTAGCCGGGCTTCTGGCCGACCGCGCCGGGTACGGCAGCGTCTTCCTGATCGGCGCAACTGCGGCGGCCGCGGGTCTTCTGATCGCACTAGGCCTTCGCCGGGCGCAAAACGCTGTGCCTGTCGGAGTTCCTCGTGAGTTGCGACATGAATAGCGGTCAATCGCTTACGCTGTTCCTCATCCTTCTCGCACTGACGGCGCTCTTCAATTTGGCCGAAATGGCACTGGTCGCCGCTCGTGCATTTGAGCGCCAAGTCACATCCGATGCTCACGGCGCGATGACAGCACCTCCGCAGATCATTGACGGAGCCCGAACAATTCCACGGCGTTGCGCCAGAAGATCTTATCTTGGTCGGCTTTCGGCAGATCCAACGAGTTGAGCACCTGAAGGGTGTCGCGAATGTAGCCCGGCCCCTTTTCCTTGTCGAAAGGACAATCGGAAGCAAATAGCACGCGATCGGCGCCGTAGAAGTCAAGGCCGCACCGGGTCGCTGCCCGCGCACCTTCGACCGCGGTGTCCGCGTAAAAATCCTTAAAGTAATCATAGGGTCGCTTCTTCAGCGATCTAAGCACCGCCCCATAGTCTTCGTCCGACGTCCGCGCGCCGAGTTGATCAAAGGAGTGGCCGACACGGCCTTCGAGATAAGGAATGACGCCACCCAAATGATGCGCGATGATCTTGAGCGTGGGAAAGCGATCTATGATGCCTGAAAAGACAAGGCGCGCCAGGGTCACGCTAGTTTCATAGGGCCAGCCCAGGACGCTGCAAATCTCATATTTGGACACCTTCTCGGTTGGATAATCGGGCATCTCACGGGTACGCGAGGGGTGCAGCAGAATTGGCTTTCCCGATTTCGCGATGATCTCGAAGATCGGCAAAAAGCGGGCGTCGTCGAGCGGCAGGCCGTTCACGTTGGTAGCAAGCTGGATGGCGTTCGCGCCGTTGCGGAGCACCCGTTCCGCTTCCTTGGACGCCGCCTCGGGTGCGTTCATCGGCAATAGCGCCGACCACCCGGCGAAGTGCCGCGGGTACTTGTCGACAATTTCAGCAAGCCCGTCATTGCCGATCTTTGCCATTTCCGGGGTTTTGTCCGCCCCCCATAGCCGCTCCATCGGAGGCAAGCCGTGCGAAAGCACTTGAGAATAGCCCTCAAAGGATTCAACCAGGCGCACGCGAAGTTCGACGTCGTATAAAGCGGGTATCCCGCTCACGCGTTTGCCCAGATCGCGCCCGCCTGCCGGCGTCTCCAACAACGCATCGAAATACGGCTTCGGGAAGAAATGATTGAAGGCGTCGACGTACCGCATCGGTAGAAGCCTCGTTCTCGCTTGTTGGTTCGCCGGGTATTCGACGGTTTTTTGGATCTCAGGTCAATCAGCGTTGACGAGCGAAGCCTTCAGGAAGGCGAGCAATTGCGGCGAAGCCAGGCGAGTTGCCGCGCGATTCGCCGCTGGTTGCTCGCGGTGCATAAATCCGTGCTCCGCCTCGGGATGGAATTGCAGGACAGTCGGCACAGGCCGGGCGAACAATGACTTCTTCAACGCGTCGTAAGTCGCCTCGGCAGTCACGTGATCTTTGCCTGGCTGCAGGACGTGCACGGCGCAATCGATTGCCGAGGCAAGGCCAAGGGCGTCCTTCTCCTGGTTCGGCAGGCGCGGATTTTCGATGGAGGGATAGGCTGCGGCGCAAGCCCGCACGCGCTTGTCTTCGGCCGCAGACAGCAAGGCGAACCGACCACCGATGCAAAAGCCGACCAATCCTATCGGCCCGCCCTCGATTTCGGCAATCATCATGTCCATCCATTTGCGGACCATTTCCGCAACCGCGGAATCGGTCAATGTGCGCGCACGCCTGATGCACTCCTGATAATCCGCCGTTAACGGCAGGCCGGAATTGATATCCCAGACCGCCGCGAACAGGCCGGCCTCGGCGAGCGTGTTGGCATAGCCGCGAGCAAAATCATTGACGCCGAAGATCGTCGGTAGGATCAGAACGCCGGCGCGAGCCGCGCAGTCCGGCTTGGCCGTATATCCGTAGAGATGCGGCCCGGTCATTCGCTCTGTACTTATTGGCATCTCTGTGTCTCCCCGTCTCGCCACGTCCATGAAGGCCTGTCGTTAAGCCGGCGTCGCCAGTGCGGACGCTGGTCGGCCGACGGCGGCATTGATGGCGGGCATGACCTTTTCCGCCATTAATTCCATCGATCGTCTGCCGATCTCGGGGTCGGTCCAGTCCTTGCCGCAATAAAGCAGGGTACCGAAATCGCCGATTTTTTCACGCAAGGCGAGGAGCCGATCGGTCACCTCGCTGACAGTGCCGCGGATCACGATGTGATCGAGAACATAATCTATGTTTACCTCGTCGTCGGGCATCTCGGGGTGGCTCTCGAACGTGGTCAGCCGCCGGTACTTCCCGAGCTTCGTCAACAGTTGCCGAATGTAAAAGCGGTATGGGCTTTTTGCATCGTCGCCACCGTAGGATTTGGCAAGCTTGCTGTCCTCGCAAACGAAGATCGAACGTGCGACACGCCATATGTCTCTGTCGGCGCGGTGGCCTGCCGCGACGGCACCCTTGGCATAGTTCGTCCAGTGATTGCCCAGACTATTGGCGTGCAGAAGGTTCGACGAGACCGGGCCCCAGCCGCGCTTGCCCAGCGCGATGACGCCGCGCGATTCCGGATCCGACGCCGTACCAATGATCGGGGGATGAGGTGTCTGGTACGGTTTCACGATGTTGCCGATACCAACCTCGGGCCAGTTTATCTTCATCGTCGAGACGTTCCAGAACTTCTCCTTAATGTCGTAGGGCACGTTCGTCCGCCAGATTTCCAGAATCTGATCGATCGCCTCAACAAACATGCCCTGCCGGTCGGCATCGAGCAGGCCCAGCGCTTCCGCGTCGGAGCGTAAAATTCCGGCGCCGATGCCGAGAATGAAACGCCCTTTCAGCAGATTATCGAGCATCGCGGCATTCGAGGCGACGATCACCGGATGGCTGTGCGGCAGATTGGCTACAGCAGTGCCAAGCTTGATCTGCTGAGTCGCGTCGATCAGGCTCGCGATGAACATCATGCTGTTCGGAATATTTTCGACCGCGTCAGTCAAGTGCTCGCCGCAATAAGCCTCGCTGTAGCCCAGCTTGTCGGCGAGAATGAATGCCTCGCGGTCTTCCTTCAGCGTCTCCCAATAGGTCCGCTTGGGTGGATGGACCGGCATGGTGAAAAGCCGAGCTTCATCTTAAACTCCGGAGTTCTCTTTATGATAACGGACCGTTTTGTCGTGCCGCTCATTTCCCGCCGATTGTCGGCTCGCTAACAACACCGTCCCGACATCGCAATAACGAGCCGCTCATCATCGCTGAGCTGACGATTGTCTTTTGGACGGCGGCGATCGAGATTGAGCGACCAGCCCTCGCCGGGCGCATCTGGAATCTCGGGATCGTTGACCGGCAGTCCTTGCTTACGCATCTCCTCGCGGCGGGCTTGCGTGTGGACGATATCCGCATCGAGCGCGCCGTCACGGAAGACGAGGCCGTAGAGTTTTTCCGCGGCGGCCTTGCTGACATAGCCTTGCCGCACGTCACGTTCGACTTTCTCCACCTCGCGATCGAGCGGCGAGCCGTAGCCGCCACCGCCGCCGGAGCGAATGATATAAGCATCGCCCGACTCCAGAACCTGATCGAACGCCTTGCCGTTGGCAAAGCCTTGCTCATCCTCGCCGAAGCGATGGATCGCGACCGCATTGCCGAAACCTGAAAGCCCTCCATAGAGGCCCCATGGACGACAACGCACCCGATCCATCTGCGCATTAAAGTTGATCTGCGCGCGCATCTGCACGACCTGTTCGGTGCCAAGCCCGCCGCGGAACTTGCCGGCGCCGCCGGAATCCGGCCGCAGCGCATAGCGCTCGACCAGAAGCGGATATTTCGCTTCGACCTGCTCGCTCGGCCCGTTATGGGTGTCGCCGTCATTGATGGCGATGGTGGCATTGACGCCGTCGCTGTCATGCTTGGCGCCCCAGCCGCCGCCGACCAGGCCGCCGAGATAGATGAAAAAGCTGTTGTCGGTCGGACGCCGGCCGTTGACACGGCCGACGCAGAGATCGGCATGATGGCCGGCAATGACGTTATCGGGCAACGCCGGCGCCAGTGCCTTGAAGATGGTATCGACGATGGTCATCGGGAACGTCATCCACATCCGCATCGCCGACGGCTTCTGCGCGCTGACCACGCGGCCCGGCGGCAGCACGATGTCGAGCGCGCGGAACTGGCCGTCATTGATCGGCAGGTCGAGCGCGGAGGTGAGGCATTTGAAGGCGACCTGACAGCAGGAGCGGCCGGCCGTTTCGCCGGAATTGTAGAAGCCGGCGACCTGTTTCGACACTTCCGACAGGTCGACCTTCATGCGGTCGCCTTCGACTTCGACCTTGACACGGATCGGAATGCGCTTGCCGAGCGCGACGCCGTCGTCGTCCATGTAGGACTCCGCCTCATAGACGCCGTCGGGGATGGCGCGCACGCGTTCGCGCGTGATCGCCTCACTCTGCTCCATAATGGCATCGATCGAGCCGAGCACGGCGTCGATACCGTATTTCTGGATCATTTCCAGGAAGCGCTTTTCGCCGGTCTTCACTGCGGCGATCTGGGCGCGCAGGTCGCCCATGGCATTTTCCGGCACCCGCACATTCATGCGGATGATGTCCATGATCTCCTGGTTGAGCTCGCCCTTGCGATAGGCCTTCACGACCGGCATCTGCAGGCCTTCAGAGTAGATGTCGGTGGTCACGCCCGACAGCGTGCCGCCGATATCCGGCCAATGCGCCATGCAGCTCGAAAAGGCGACGACCTTGCCGTCATGAAAGATCGGCACCGAGAAGGTCATGTGGTTGAGATGGCTGCCGGTCGTATAGGCATCGTTGGTGAGAAGAATGTCGCCGGGGTCCATCTTGTCGAGGCCGTAATGCTTGATCTTGGCCTTGACCGTATTGCTCATGCCACGAATGAACATCGGCAGGCCGAGCCCGATCGACACCGTCTCGCCGCGCGCATTGAACAGGCCGACAGTGAAATCGAGCGCCTCATAGATGATCATGTTGTAGGCGGTGCGCATCAGATTGGTCTTCATCTCCTCGGTCGCGGCGATGAGACCGTTGCGCACAACTTCGACGGTAACGGGGTCGACGCGTCCTTCAAACCCGCTTTGCGTCTTGACGTCCGACTTCTTGTCGAAAGCGACATTCATCGTCAGCTTCTCCCCGTCTCGATCACCAGGTTGCCGAGGCCGTCGACTTCAAGTGAATCGCCCGGATGCACGACGGTGGTCGAGGCGTATTCCTCGATCAGCGCCGGGCCTTTGATCTTGTTCGCGGCGACAAGCTGCGCGCGGTCATAGGTCGGCGTTTCGACAAAGCCCGCGCCGGCGAAATAGACAAGACGATTGCCGCGGAACGCCCGCGCCGGATCGCCAGTTCCGGCATCCATGTGCTGCTCGCGGGGCTTTTTCATCAGGCCGACAACCGCGCAGCGCAGGCTCACGATCTCGGCCGCCTCGCCGGGCGACGCATAGCCGTAACGCGTGTCGTGCACGGCGTCGAAGCAGCGCTTGATGCCGTCGCGATCCTGCGTCCTGAACAGGTCGGCCGGGAGTTCGACGCTCACGGCATGCTCCTGCCCGACATAGCGCATATCGGCGCCGCGCGAGACCACGATCTCCTGCAACTCGACATGGGCGTGGCTGATGCCGGCGCGGCCGCGGCGCTCCATGTCCTGATAAAGGTTTTCCATCTCGGCGAACGAGGCCTTCGCGAGCGGCGTGAACCAAGTGTGCACGAAATCGCGGCGCAGGTCGGCCATCAGCATGCCATAGGCCGAGAAATGTCCCGGCGCGCGCGGAATAATGACTTTGCCGATGCGCAGTTCGCGCGCCACCAGGGCGGCGTGCAAGGGACCAGCGCCCCCATACGCGACCAGCGCGAAATCGGCGGCATCGAGCCCGCGCTCGGTCGTCACCCAGCGCACCACATGCGACATCTTGGTGGTGGCGATGCGCAAGATGCCTTCGGCGGCTTCGGTTGGCGTCAAGCCGAGCGGCTTTGCGATCTTGTCGTTGAGCGCGCGCTTGGCGCTCTCGACATCGAGTTTCATCTCGCCGCCGAGGAAACGGTCGGCGGCGAGCCGCCCAAGCATGAGATTGGCGTCAGTGATGGTCGGTTCTTCGCCGCCAAGCCCGTAACAGACCGGCCCCGGCACCGCGCCCGCGCTTTCCGGGCCCACGCGCATCGCGCCGGCAAGGCCGGCGCGCGCAATGCTGCCGCCGCCGGTGCCGACTTCCTGGATGTCGATCATCGGCATCTGCACCGGCAGGCCCGTGGCATAGCCGCCGACCAGTGCGCCGCCCGTCATCAGCACGTGACCGTTATGGATGACGCCTGCTTTCGCGGTGGTGCCGCCCATGTCGAAGGCGATGGCATTGCCGAATCCCATGCTGTCGCACAGGATCTTGGTGCCGATCACGCCGGCGGCGGGGCCGGATTCCAGCATACGGATGCAGGATTCGCGCGCTTCATCGATGTCGAACAGACCGCCGGTCGATTGCACGATCAGAAACGTGCCGTCGAACCGGGCCTCGCCGAGATGGCTATCCATCACCGAGAGATAATCGCGCACACGCGGGCCGACATAGGCATTGGCGGCGACCGTTGAGGAGCGCTCGAACTCGCGATATTCCTGCGACAATTCGTGCGAGGCCGAGACGAACAGGCCGGGCACCATCTCCTGCACGATCGCCTTGACGCGCTGCTCGTGCACGGGATTGCGATAGGAGTGCAGGAACAGGATGGCGATGGCGTCGATGCCGGACTTGACCAGATCGCCGACGATGCGGCGCACCTGGTCCTCGTCGAGCTTGATCAGCACATTGCCTTGCGCATCGATGCGTTCGCGGATCTCGAAACGCAGTGCCCGCTCGATCAGCGGCTGATGCTTCTGGAAGAACAGATTGTAGGATTCCGGACGATTGACCCGGCCGATCTCATAGATGTCGCGAAAGCCCTGCGTGGTCAGCAGCGCACATTTGGCGCCGGTGCGCTCAAGGATCGTGTTGATGGCGACCGTCGTGCCGTGCAGGAACAGCCGTGCATCCGCAAATGTCGTTCCAGCCTTGCTGACGCCGGCCTGAATGCCGTCGACCAGCCGCGCCGGCGTGGTGAGCGTCTTGCCGAGACTGAATTCGCCGGTCCTCTCGTTGAACGCGGCTATGTCGGTGAAAGTGCCCCCCACATCCGCCGACAAGCGGATTCGATTGGTCTGCGCGTCCAACCCCAACACTCCTTGGTTTCGTATTCTTATGCCGACTTCTTATGCCGACGCCAGCCGGCCGAATTCTAGATAACGCCGTTACTATTCCAGCACTTTTGCCCGGTTTTCCGCAGCGCTGCAAGAGGTGAGCTATGCTTTCCGGTCCAGGCTGTAACGGCCGATTGACTATGGTAACGCCGTTATGCTTTCTGCAAAGACAAAAGGTCCGCAGGGGAGAAGCGCATCATGGTCGCTGCCGCGGCGAACGGGGCCGCATTGGAAGCCGATGTCGTGGTCGTCGGCGGCGGCGGATCTGGCCTCGCCGCGGCCATTGCCGCCGCGGAGAGCGGCGCCGCCACTTTGCTTCTCGAAAAGAATCCGCGGCTCGGCGGCACCACGGGCCTCTCCATCGGTTCCATCACGGCCGCTGGCACGCGCTTTCAGAAACGCAAAGGCATCAAGGACACGCCGGACGAGCATTTCGCCGACATGACGCTGCTTTGCGGACCGGATGCCGCCAAGGACAATCTCGAACTGCGCCGGATCCTGGTCGACAATGTTCCTGATACGCTGGAATGGTTGATCAGTCTCGGCATGCGCTTCTTCGGCCCGATGCCCGAACCGCCGCACCGCAAGCCGCGCATGCACAACATCCTGCCGAACTCGCGCTCCTACATCTATCATTTCGCACGCGCGGCGCGGCGCGCCGGTGTCGACATCCGGCTGAATGCGCGCGCGGAAGAGCCCCTCCTCGACGGTTCTGGCGTCGTCGGCATGCTCATGAATATCGACGGGCGTAAGATCGACGTGCGCGCGCGGCGCGGCGTGGTGCTCGCCACCGGCGACTACAGCGCCGGGCGCGACATCAAGGCGATGTTCGATCCGGCGCTGGCAGAGGTCGACGCCATCAATGCCACCAATACCGGCGACGGGCATCGCATCGGACATGCGCTCGGTGCGCCGATCCGCAACGGCGAATTGATGAACGGGCCGAGCCTGCGCTTCCGCGCACCGGCCAAGGAAACGCTGCTGCGGCGGTTGCCGCCCGCGCAATGGCTGACCCTGCCGATGCAGCTTGCTTTGATGAACTTGCCGATTGCGGTTTTCCGTCCGCTCGTGCTGTCTTTCATGACGACTTATCTGGCGCCGGAGCCCGCCATGCTTGCAGCCGGCGCCGTGCTGGTGAACAAGACCGGCGAGCTTATCGACTATGACGGCACCAAACCGGGCTTTGCCGTCGCCAGACAGCCGGGCAAGTTGGCCTACATTATTTTTGACGAGACGCTGGCGCAGAAATTCAGCGCTTGGCCGCATTTTGTTTCGACCGCACCGGGCGTCGCCTATGCGTATGTGCCCGATTACCGGCGCACTCGCAAAGACATCTATCACCAGCACACGACGCTCGACGGGCTGGCACGGTCCATTGGCCTGTCGGCGGATCAATTGCAGCGATCGGTCGCAACGCATAATGCGGCGATTACCGGCGCTCGCACGACCAGCCGCAGCGCTCTGCTACAGCCGCCGTTTCATGCGCTCGGCCCGGTGTTGAGCTGGGTGGTGCTGACCGACGGCGGCCTTGCGGTATCAGCGCGGCACGAGGTCTTGAACGCCGATGGCGTTCCGATCAGGGGCCTCTTTGCCGCCGGCGCGACCGGGCAAGGCGGCCTGGTGCTCGCCGGCCACGGCCATCACCTCGGCTGGGCTTTCACCTCCGGGCGGCGCGCCGGAAAAATAGCGGCCGGAAACCTTGCGCATTGACGACAGATGCGGCAACCGACGCACCATATCGCCAACAAGCCTGCCGGCAGCTATGCCGGGAAGCTGCGCGCGGCTAAGCGTCTTCCGAGATCGAACATCGTGACCGCAAAAAGCAATATCGATTATCTGGCCACCGTCGAGCGCACTATGCGGATCGTCGAGCATTTGTCAGATGCGCGCAACGGACTGTCGGTCTCCGAGATCGCGCGGTTCCTGGACGTAAACAAGAGCATCGCGTTCCGGATCCTCGCCACACTGGAAACGCTCCACTACATCTATCAGGACCCGGTGACGCAGCTTTATCGTCTCACCTATCGCATCAGCAATCTGGCACTGCGGCAATTGGCGAATTCACGCATTCTCGACCAATGCGTGGCGCCGCTGCGCGCGCTCGCCGAACGCAGCGGCGAATTGGTGAGGCTTGCGGTCATCGAGAATGACCGCCCGGTCTGGATCCATTCCGAATCCGGCGTACAGCGGCGCTTGCAGGTGGCGCCGACCTATGGACTCGATATCTCGCTGCACAGCCACGCTACCGCGAAGGCGTGGCTATTCACGCTGCCTGACGAGGAGGTCGAACGGCTAATCGGCCACAAGCGACTCAAGGACTATACCAAGCACACGATCACCACCTTGCGCGCGCTGAAGGGGGACCTCGCCGAGGCGCGGCAGCGCGGCTTTGCGCTGAGCTACGAGGAGCACGAACTCGGAGTCGGAACGGTCGCTGCGCCTATCATTGTTGAAAACGTCAATGGCACTCCGCTCTGCGTCGGCGTCGTCAGCCTCGCGGCGCCGGTCTCGCGCATGGACCGCGTCCAGTTCATCCAGGCCGGCCATCAAGTCGTCGAGGCGACCCACCTTCTTGCCGAAGTGTGGCCTTCCGACATGGCACCGCAGCGGCTCGGGCATTCGCCGGCGAGCAAGCGCTTGCGGTGAACACCAATGAATGCATCGACTAGGCCGTCAATTATGGATGGCGCTGAACCGCCGATACTCTTCCGGCTCGCACATCGCCGAAATCCGTCTTCATCTCAAAGCCGTGCTTTCGTTTGAGCGAGACAACAGTCGTTGTCATTGACATCTACATTTAACATCATCCTCAAATAGTCACGAAACAGAGATGCCGTGGCCTCCCCGCCTGCGGCTTACGGCCTATCGATCGTTATCGAGCGGTCTCAGCCTCGTTGGTGTTTGTCGCTGATGCTTTTGATCAGAGGCGAAGCCGGGCTGTGCTTTGGGCACTGTACGGGGGCCTGCTCATGCGGCCTGCCTTCCCGCCGCCGTTTGCCAAGGCCGTGCAGAAAGTCGAGCGCGCTGTGCATGCGAGACGACGGAAAAGATCGCGCTTTATTATCCTTAAGGACTTTGATCCATGAGCCCTATGCAGGCCGTGCAACGCTCGAGAAAGCTCGGCGTTAATTTTCACAAATGTTCTGACATTGATCGTTAATCTTTGCAAAAACCTTTCCCAGTACGGTCCACACAAAACAGTTAGTCCAACAGGGATGCCTCGTCCGGCAAATCCATTTCGTGAGCAAACCCGCGCCATATTCGCGTAAGTTGCGCGTGCGGATAGGCGTCGTTCTGCATGCGCTGTTTGGTCTTATGTTTCTTCTCGTGATCGGCGCTCTCCTGGTGTCGATCTACAGCCACATCCAGCAGCGGATCGACAGTCAAAAAGCGCTGCGCAATGCCCAAGCGGCGCGGATCGTGGCCGCCGCGCTGCAGTTCGTACGTGTCGAACGCGGACCGATCCGGGCGACGCTCGAGGAGCCGAAGCCCGCGTCCGCGGAAGTGATAGCAAGCACGGCAAACCTGCGCGCCAAAGCGCAAGTCGCGCTTGCGTCGGTGCTCCGCGAATGTGCCGTCATCGACTGCGTGGGTACTAAGAAAGAGCTCTTTACGGGTCTCCCCGGCAGTATCGACAAGCTGGCGGCGGTCCGGAAGCAAGTTGATGTTGCGCTTTCGGAGCCTCTGAGCGCACGCCCTGCCGATATATCTCGTGATTTCGATACTTCGTCCACAGATCTGATCATCCGGCTCAACACGATGTTCGGCGTGCTGAGCGACAGGATCCGCATGTTCGATGCGCAAGCCGCCGAATTAATCGAGATCACGCAGCTCGGCTGGTTGACGCGTGACGGACTAGGGCTCGAACGCAGCTTCCTTTATCGAAGCCTGATGGCGAACAAGCTTGCGCCCGAGGCGCAGCAGCGCATCATCGAGCTGCGCACTCAGGCGGAAGTGACATGGCGCGTCGTTCGCCAACTTGCGGCTCGCGCTGGCGCGCCGAAGGATGTCGTCACGCCGATCAATACCGCCGATCAGGTCGCATTCGAACGGTACGGCCCAATCCGCAACGACGTGTACGACGCGCTTATGAAGGGAAAGCCGGTGCCGGTCGCGCCCGATGCGTTCGTCGCGACGTCGAAGGATGCGGTGCAACGCGTCGCGGACGTGTCCGAAGCGGCGCTCGCCGCCGCCGAACGGCATGTCTCGGCAAGCCTCGGCGAGGCCAATCGCAACCTGATGCTGCAGGGCCTATTGTTGGCGATTGCCCTGATGGCGGGTCTCCTCGGTGCGCTGATCATCGTGCATAGGATCACGCGCCCGATCGGGGCGATCACCGCGACCATGCGGCGGCTCGCAGACGGTGACGCCTCGGTCGAGATTCCGGGCTCAGCCCGCCTCGACGAAATCGGCGAGATGGCCGCCGCCGTGGAGGTCTTCAAGGAGAACGCCGTCGAGCGGCAACGGCTTGCCGCCGAACGGATGGCGGAGCAGCAACGTGCAGCAGACCAGCGCAAGCAGGAGATACGCGGATTTGCCGATCGTTTCGAAGCGGCGCTCGGCAACATCGTCACCGCAGTGTCGGCGTCCGCCGAGGAACTCGAGGCGGTGGCCAGAACACTCGCGGAGACCATGGAAACCGCAAAGGACTTCGCCGGCAAGGTCGCCATGGCATCGGTCGATGCATCTAAGAATGTGCTGTCGGTGTCGGCAACGACCGAGGAAATGACATCCTCGGCGAACGAAATCAGCCTGCAGACCAACGAAGCCGCGGCAATTGCCCGTCAGGCGGTGACGCAGGCGGAAGACACCAATGTTGGTGTCGCTGGCCTGTCGCAGGCGGCGGAGCGAATCGGCACTGTGGTCGAGCTCATAACAAAAATAGCCAAACAAACCAACCTTCTGGCGCTCAACGCCACAATCGAGGCCGCCCGTGCCGGTCCGGCCGGCCGCGGATTTGCTGTGGTCGCCTCTGAGGTCAAGTCGCTGGCCAACGAAACGAGCAAGGCTACCGACGAGGTTAGGAAGCAGGTCGTTGCCATGCAGGCAGCCACCGAAAGCGTCGCGACGACGATCAAAGACGTGGCCTCGACTATCGGCAACATCTCGAAGATATCCGAGGTAATCTCCAGCGCCGTGCAAATGCAGGATGTGGCAACGCAGGACATCGCGCGATTTACCGAAGACGCCGGCAAGAAGACTGCAGAGGTGGCCCAGAATATCGAAAGTGTCAGCCATAAGGCCGTCGAGGCCGGCTCGGCGTCGGCGCAAGTATTGTCGGCCGCCCAAGTGCTATCCAGGGAAAGCAACAAGCTCAAAAGTGAGATCGAAAAATTCCTGACCCGAGTTCGCGCCGCCTGAGTCAATGGAATGCCTGAGTCAATGGAATATGTCCTTGGGCGCAGCACGACAACAGAACTCGAGCGAAAGGCTTCTGTCGATGAGAGTTCAGGCAGCGCCGAAATCTATTGCGCTTCGCGCATAAAGGCGGTGGCGCGTCACCTGTGATCCCGCGAGGATGAGCGCTACGGCGAAAACTCATGATGCGAAGGATAGGTTCGGACCGCCGTTTCGCGCGCGCCTCGGTCCCCCTCAAGCCGAGCCGAGTCTCTTGCAAAAACACAATACATCGTAATAGGTTAGATTGGTAATTCGGCTCTCTCCGAGCGCGCCATTGCCGTTTTCGCCCCGAACGTAAAGATTTTGGATTGCGCGATGGTTTCGGTTGAGTGGCATGCGCGTTTGCGGCGATCGGCGCTGTCGAATTGGATCGTCGCGCTCAAAGACCGGGTCGATTATGTCCGCTGGCGGAGCGCCAATGTTCATGGCTCGGCCGGGGGTTCGACGTGTCCGCTGCAAAAGCGCTACGCGCTTCTTGAATTGCTGCGTGCTCACGGCTTGGGACTCGTCGTCGAGACCGGCACCTTTCTCGGCGACACGGCGGCTTTTCTGTCGCGGCGCGGCTATGATGTCATCACCGTTGAACTCGATCCGAAACTCGCCGCTCTTGCCCGCCTGCGCTTTGCCCGCAATCGGCACGTCCACCTGATAGAAGGCGACAGCGGCACGCGCCTGCCCGCGGTCGTCGGCCAACTCACCCACCCGGCGCTGTTTTATCTCGATGCGCATTATTCCGGCCCGGGCACCGGCAAGGGCGATGTCGAGACGCCGATTGCGGCGGAGATCGATCTGATCCTTCAGCGCGCACCGGCCGGCAGCGTCGTCGCGATCGATGACGCACGTTGCTTCGGCACCGCACCGGATTATCCGCCGCTGCAGGATTTTCTTGCCGCCTTGCAAGCGCGCGGGGTAACCGAGGCGTCCGTCGCCAACGATGCGATCGTTTTCTCCGTGCCGACGAGGCGCGCCGCAAGAGCGGCAAGGGCGTGATCGCGCCGTTCTTCGGATCTCGGCGGGCTGTGTGCAACCGCACAAAGTTCCCTGACATGCCGCTCCGGCCGAGCCGATATTCGCAACGTGCAGGAACACACGCCGTCCGCTCCCGTTATGCCGGTCAGGATCAACGATGGACGGAGCCCTGCATGTCTGACTATCGGCCTCCCGATTTCGATCCGTTCGACCCCAACGATCCGTATCCGCGCGGCGCCAAGACCAATCCCAAGCTGCGCCCCAGCAATGTCGTCACCGGCTGGATTGTTGCCACCGTCTTTGTGGCGGCCGCCATCGCGGTGATCTTCGGCATCACCCATCCGCGGCAGCTCGGCACCGATACGGCGTCGAATGACATAGCCCAGCGCGGCGCTTCGCCGGCGATGACCCATACGGCGCCGCCGCGGGCACCTGCGAACACGCCGGCACCGCAGTCCACGCCTTCGCCTTTGACGACAACGAATCCGCCGGTCAACCCGGTGCCGCCGGCGCCGGGGCCATCCAGCGGCGCGCATTAGCCGATCAAGTCGTCAGCGCCCGCGGTGGCGTCATTGTCAAAGCAAAACAGCCGCGGCTGCGGCCGGGGCTGTTTGCATTTTGAGTGATGGTGACGCGTTTAGGCCGCGGTGCGCTTTTTGCTCATGGATGCCGCCACGCCGCGGTCGAGCTTGAACGAGGCGATCCGCGTCTGCATGTCGTGCGACTGCTGCTCCAATGTCTTGGCGGTCGCGGTATTCTCCTCGACCAGAGCCGAGTTCTGTTGCGTGACTTCGTCCATCTGCGCCAGCGCCTTGCTGATCTGCTCGAGGCCGGTCGACTGTTCGGCGCTGGCGGTCGCGATATTGGCGACGATATCGGCGACCTGTTTGATCGAGGCGACGATCTCGCTCAGTGCCGTGCCGGCGCGATTGACCAGGCCGACGCCTTCCTGCACGCGGTCGGAGCTCTTGGCGATCAGGTCGGTGATGTTCTTGGCCGCCTCCGAGGAGCGCTGCGCCAGGCTGCGCACTTCCGAAGCGACGACCGCAAAGCCGCGGCCGGCGTCGCCGGCGCGCGCCGCCTCGACGGCTGCGTTGAGCGCGAGCAGATTGGTCTGCCGCGCGATCTCGTCGATGACGGTGATAATGTCGGAGATCTGCCGCGAGGATTCCTCGATCCGCGACATGGCCGTGACTGCCTCGGCGACCACCTTGCCGCCGCGGTCGGCTACGCCTTGCGTCGAATTGGTCAATTCGTTGGCGTGCTGCGCGTTCTTGGCATTGGTCTGCACGGTGGATGAAATCTCTTCCATCGACGCGGAGGTTTCGGCAAGGCTCGCGGCCTGCTCCTCGACACGCTGCGACAGATCGGTCGTCGCGGTCGAGATTTCGCCCGCCGCGTTGGCGACTTCACGGGTCGAAGTAGCGACTGCCTGAATCGTCTCATGCAGCCGGCCGATGGCCCGATTGAAGTCGCCTTTGATCTGGGCGTAGGCATCAGAAATATCGTCGTCGAGGCGGATGGTGAAATCGCCGTTGGCGAGATGGCCGAGCGCCTCACCGAGCATGCGGAAAGCGTGCGCCTGCTCTTCCGCCGCCTTGGCGCGCTCGGCCGCGATCTTGGCCTGCGCCTCGGCTTCGACGCGCGCGGCCTCGGCGTGCCGGTCGGCCTCGGCCTTTTGCCGCGCCATGGCGGCGTCGGCTTCATTGCGGGCCTTGTCAACCGCGAGCACCTTGAAGCGCTCGACGGCATTGGCGACCGCGCCGATCTCATCCGTGCGCTCCAAGCCCGGCAGCACGACGTCGAAGTCGCCGCCGGCGAGCTTGAGCATGGCGCCCCGGATCGCGCCCAGCGGACCGGTGACATGCCGCGACACGAAGAACATCATGCCGCCGGACAGCGCGCAGGCGGCGATCAGAAGCGCGAGTTGCATCGTGAGATCATGCCACGCCGTCGCCGATTGCGTCGCGGCCTGCTCTTTGGCCGCATCGAGCGCGGCGATCGAGATGCCGAGGGTCAATGCGAGCTTACCGACCGAGTTCGGCGACCATTGCTCGACGGTGAGCCCGGTCGGCTCCCCGGCAACCAACTGCTTGAGCACTTTCAGGCGCATTTCGGGATAGGTGCTGCCGACGAAGTCGGTCTTGAACTTCTCGATAGCGGCGGCGAGGCCCGGCGTCGGCGGCAGGCGTGCCGCGATATCGTTAACCGCAGCCCAGGCCGTATCAAGGGTGGCGGAATTGCCGGCATAGGTCATCAGCGCATTGGGCGGCGGCGCGATGCCGGCGAGCCCGTTGGAAACGACCAGCGACATGTTGCCGGCGGCATTGCGCATGGTCCAGGCCAGCTGCTTGATCTCGAGGAGCTGATCGACATAAGGATCCTGCAGCGAAATATATTTGACGAGCCGGGTGCCCCACATATCGAGCGCCGCGATGAGGCCGTCACCCTCTTTGCCATACTCGTCGGCGAGTCCGGGCGGACGCGCCGCTTTCGGCTGCTGAATGGCGGTGGCCGTTTTTTCCTGCAGGTCGGCGTACCGCTTGATCCGAGCGCTGAAGTCGGTGATGGCCTGGTCGCGATCCGGATAATCCAGAGTCGCCAACGCCGTCACGAGCCCATGCAACGCCGGCATCTCCTTGTCGCGCGCATTCTGAATCAGAGGATCCATGCTGGTGAATTGCCGTTCGCCGATGAGGTCGCGCGCCGTGCTGAAACGATCGACGCGCAGGCCGTTCAGGGCCTGGAACATGTAGGCCGAGACATTGGCAACGCCGGCAATCCGGTTTGCGGTCGTGAGCCTGTCCCAGGACTCGCGCGCGCTCAGGGCCAGCATCACCACAATCACGACGCCCATCACCGCGATGACGGACTTCAGCAGAACGCTGATGGAAAACCGACTGAGCATGATGTTTCCGGCTCCGGCAAAGCAAACAACTCGTTACCGAATTCAATCTATTTGTTGCTGGTAAATTTGCCGTAAAACCAACGTGGTTGCCCCAAGGCACGCTGCCGTCGCAGCATCCGCTCAAACCAAAATGCAACCTACCAGATTCACTTCTCGCAATATTCAACTATGACGTTCAGCGGTTCATCGGCCGTCGCCGCGCCTCCGGCACTGACGCAACTCGAGAATGGCCGCCGCAGCGGCGGACAAAATCACGCGCGGGGCGCCCCCCGGCGCAGAAGTCGAACAGCGCCGCGGGCTCAAATTCCCGATGCAATGAATTTGAATTGATTTTGCCGCGGCCTCTTCGCCGTCCGGCAATGAGATTCAGTTGTAATGGACGGCTCCCGGCGGGCTGGGTTCTTTGCCGGACAAAATTTACGCTTTGAACGGACGGATCAAGATGTCCCGTGCGATCAATATGCTCATTGCCGACGACTCGACCGTCGCGCAGAATATCATCATCGAGGCCGCGCGCTCCTCGAAGCTGCCGCTGCGCCTGAGCCAGACCGACAACGGCCGCGATTGCCTCACCTTGCTCAATTCATCCAATGTCGATCTCGCATTCATCGACGTGCATATGCCCGAGCTCTCCGGCACCGAAGCGTTCTGGTCGGCGCGCAAACAGGGCATCCGCACTTTCGTCACGCTGATGTCGAGCCCGCCGGCAGCCGAAGCGGTCGATCTCGCGATCAAGCTGCGCGCCTACGAATTCCTGTTCAAGCCGTTCACCGCCGCGGATGCGCTGTCGATCATCAATACCTATCAGCGCATCACCGCACCGACCAGGGTTCTCATCGTCGACGATTCCTCGACCGTGCGCCAGCTGGTGCTGAAAATCGTCAGCGGCAGCGTCTTCAATTGCGAGATCGCCGAGGCGGCCGACGGCCAGGCGGCGCTGGATCTGTGCCACAAGGCGCCGTTCGATGTGGTCTTTCTCGACTGCAACATGCCTGGCGCCAGCGGCCCGACGACGCTGGAATGGCTGTTCGCCGTGCAGCCGTTGCTGAAGGTCGTGATGATTTCATCGGAGCACAACGCGGCGACCGAGGAGCAGACGTTGCGCGCCGGCGCCTGCGCGTTCCTGCACAAGCCGTTCACCTCGCAAGATGTCGATCGCGTGCTGCACGCAGCCTTCGGCCTGCGCTCGCCGACGCTGAAAGTGCAGGACAGCGAGCCGAGCTTCGATGTCGCCATCGAAGGCTCGACCATCCGCCTTGCCCACAAATCGAGCGGGCACGTTTTCGAATATCTGTGGTGTCAGAAGCCGCCCTATTTGCGCAATGCGGTGGTGCGCGCCGCGGCAGCCTGCGGCGTCGCGCCGACGCGCGTGGCGCCGATCGCCGCCCAAACCGCGCTCTCGCAATTGCGAACCGCGCGGCTCCTCGCCGCGTAAGTCATGTGAAGCGGCTCAAGCGACGGCAAAGGCCGGCGGCTGATCGGCGGCGATGAGCTCGCCGAGCTCGGCGGCCGGCCGCGGCGGGCTGAACAGATAGCCTTGCACTTCCGTACAGCCTTCGGCGCGCACGCGTTCGAGTTGCTCCGGCGTCTCGATGCCTTCCGCCGTCGTGGCGATGCCGAGGCTGATGCCGAGGCCGGCGACGGCGCGGATGATGGCGACGCAATCCGGCCGCTGCGCCAGCTCTTTGACGAAAGAGCGGTCGATCTTGATCTTGTCGAACGGGAAACTGCGCAGATAGCTCAGGCTCGAATAGCCGGTGCCGAAATCGTCCATCGAGATGCGCACGCCGACGCCGCGCAACTGATGCAGCATGGCGAGATTGGCCTCGGTCTCGCCGAGCAGCACCGATTCCGTGATCTCCAGTTCCAAGCGATTGGCGGGGAGCCGCGAATACGCCAAAGCCGTCAGCACCGCCTGCACCAGGCCGCGGTTGCGGAATTGTGCCGGCGACAGATTGACCGCGACTTTGAGCGCGGACGGCCAGCGCATCGCCTCGAGACAGGCCTGGCGCAGCACCCATTCGCCGAGCGGCACGATCAGACCGATCTCCTCGGCCAGCGGAATGAAATCGATCGGCGAGATCATGCCGCGCTCCGGATGGCGCCAGCGCAACAGCGCCTCGAAGCCCGACACCGCATTGGCCTGCAAATTGACCAGCGGCTGGTAGAACAATTCGAACTCGCCGTTGGCGAAAGCCTTGCGCAAGTCGAGCTCGAGCACGCGGCGCGCCTGAATGCGGCGGTCCATTTCCGGCTCGAAGAAATGCGCGGTGCCCCGCCCCTCGGCCTTGGCGCGGTAGAGCGCCATGTCGGCGTTGCGCAGCAGCGCCGCGGAAGTCTCGCCGTCTCCTGGCGCTACCGCGATGCCGATGCTGGCGCCGACGACGAATTCGTGGCCCTGCACCTGATAGGTCCTGCTCACGACATTGATCAGGGTCGTGGCAAGCTTGCTCGCTTCGTTCGGGTTGTCGAGGGGGAACTGGATGACGGCGAATTCGTCGCCGCCGAGCCGCGCCACCAAGTCGGTCTCGCGCAAGGACGCGCCGAGCCGCTGCGCCACCGCCTTCAACAGCTCGTCGCCGATCGGATGGCCGAGCGTATCGTTGACGTCCTTGAAATGATCGAGATCGAGGCAGTGCACGGCCAGGCTTTCGCGCTCGCGACGCAGGTGCGCCAGCAATTCGTTGAGGCGCTCGTTGAACATGACGCGGTTCGGCAGATCGGTGAGAGCGTCATGGTGCGCCATGTGGGCGATGCGCGCTTCCGCCTGCTTGCGTTCGGTAACGTCGACGACGGCGACGAGAATGGCCGGCTTCTGCGCGAACGGCACCCGCCGCGCATAGATCAGCACTTCGATCTCGCTGCCGTCGGCCTTGATGTGGCGCCAGCTGCGTTCGGGCTGAAACCGGTCGTCGATGGTTCTGGCCACCTCGCGGCGGATATCCCATTCCTCGCGCGGCCACAGATCGTACAGCGTCATGGTCTGCAGGCGCTCGCGGCTATAGCCGTAATGATCGACGGCCGCATCATTGAAGCTGAGGATCTTGAAGTCGGCCGGGTCGTAAAGCCACATCGGCACCGGATTGCCGTCGAACAGCAGGCGGAACGAGGCCTCCCGCTGCTTGATGTCCACGATGTCGGTGAGCGTGATCGACAACAGGTCGCCGACCGAGGCAATGCCGGCATGCAGATGCATCTCGCCTTGCCGCCATTTGCCGCCGTTGCGCGTGAAGGCGAATTCGAACTGTTCGAAGCGGCGCGTTCCGATGCAGGAGATCAAGCGATCGCGAATCGACAAGGCCGCCGGCCCGAGCGGCAGGTCCGACACACGGCACAGGTGCAGGTCACGTGCGTCGGCGCCGAGCAGTTCGGCGGCGCCCTCATTGAAGGCCACGATCTGAAAATCGACGACGGCGCCTCGCGCATTGCGGATTGCCGCCAGCGCGACGATGCCCTCGTCGGTCGAGCGGAAAATCGTATCGACCAGATTGTAGCGCGTGCCAGCTTCGCCGACATAGACGCCGGCAAGCGGCGTGCCCCAGCGGCAGGCCAGCGGAAAGCCGAGCATTTCATAAGTCTCGACCATGCCATCGGCGACCCGCAGCATGCGATGGCGCACCGGCGCCCCGAGTTCGATTGCTTGCGTCAACACTTCGGCCAGCGCCAGCGCGCAATCGCGCGGCAGGTCGTCGAGCCGTCGGTCGCGCGGATCGGAGCCGGCCCAGTCGCGGACCTTGCGCCCGGCACGCAGCACCTTGAAGTCCGCCTGCGCGCCGCCCTCGAACAGAAGCAGATGATCGCCGAGCCGCCCGAGGCTGCCCAGCACCACGTCTTCATATTGCGGTAGAGTGTGACCGGGCTTGATCGAGCCGTACCACATGCGCTCGATGATCGTCTTGTCGGACAAGAGCGGCGGACATTCGACGTCGAGCTTGCGGAGCGGCGCGATCATGGCATTAGCAATCGGTACTGATATTCGGCGAGGCTGCCTGGAAAGATCACTCGGGGATTTTGTTTGACGGTTTTCTTCTTTTGAATCGCTGCGCTGACGATCGATTGGCAGCTCAGCGGGCTCGGCCTTTGCGCACCGAACTCAACATCAATTTGATAGGTCGAAACCGATAAAAACGCGTTAAGTGGTAGGCGGTTGCGCGATGTGAAAGCGACGTGACGGATTTGTTACACGGTTCACTTTCTGCGGCGGCAGCGTTACCATTTGCTGAACAAATGTCGGGGGAAGCGCATGACGAAGCCGCCGGACTATTTCGCCGGAAAGACCATCATCATCACCGGAGCTGCCAGCGGCATCGGCCGCGCCACCGCGCTGATCTTCGCGCGCGAGCACGCCAACGTCGTCTGCGCCGACGTCAATGAAAACGCGTTGCGCGACACCGCGGCCGCGGTGAATGCCGCGGGTAGCCAGGCGCTGGCGCTGCGCGTCGACGTCACCTCTCGCACCCAGGTCAACGACATGGTGCAGCGCGCGATCGACGCGTTCGGCAGCGTGCAATTTCTGTTCAATTCCGCGGGGGCCGCATTCCGCCGTTCCAAATTCCTCGACATTGACGACGCGCTGATGAAGAAAACCTTCGACCTCAATGTCAGCGGCACGTTCTATGCGATGCAGGCGGTGTTGCCGCATATGCTGGCGAACAAGCTTGGCGTCATCATCAACATGGCGAGCATGGCGCACCGCCGCGGCGGCCCCGGCTCCTCGGTCCATTATGCCGCGGCGAAGGGCGCGGTGGTGACCATGACCATGGGCGTGGCGCGCGAATTCGCGACCCAAGGCATCCGCGCTCTGTCGATCTCGCCGGGCCCGATCGCGACTCCGTTCCAGGACGCGGCGCAATCCTCGCCGGAGCTGGTGCAGCGCTTCCTCGACGACGTGCCGATGAAACGTTTCGGCACGCCGGAAGAGATCGGCGAGCTGGTGCTGTTCATGTGTTCGGACGCCTGCCCGTTCATGACCGCCGACACCGTCTATGTGAATGGCGGCGGCGGCTGGCGGTGATCAGGTCCTAGAGCATGATCCCGAAAAGCGGAATCCGGTTTTCGGAAAAGATCATGCTCACACGAAAAATCTAGATCTTGACCTGATTCAATCGAATTGGATCAAGATCGCGGCTTCCAGTTCACCAGAAACACGCCGACGACGCAGACCGCCATGCCGAGGAGCGCCAGCGGCGCGAGCCGTTCATTGAACAAAAGCCACGCCATCAAGGCCGTGACCGGCGGCGTCAGATAGAACAGGCTCACCACCCGCGTCGCCGCGGCGCGGCGGATCAGATAATAAAGGAGCCACACCGCGCCGAACGACAGAACCAGAACCAGCCAGCCGATGGCGAAGATGAACTGCGGCGTCCACTGCACGGCGCGCGTCTCGAAGGCGAAAGCGCCCGCCGTGAACATCAGCAAAGCCGCGGCATATTGAATGCACAAAGCCGGCCGCCAATCGATGCCGCCGCCGAAGCGCTTCTGATAGAGCGTGCCGATGGTGATGCCGGAGAGCGCGACTACGCCCGACGCCCAGGCAAAGGGCGTGGCATTTCCGGTCGTCGCCTTATCGCGCACGATCAGATAGACGCCGGCAATGCCGAGCGCGAGCCCGAGCCATTGCAGCGCGCGCACCCGCTCGCCGAGCCAGCGATTGGCAAGCGTCGAGGTCAGGACCGGCTGCAGGCTGACGACCAGCGCGATCATCCCCGCCGACAGCCCGTTCTCGATCGCGACGAAAACGCCGCCGAGATAGAGGCCGTGGATGAGCGAACCGGTGATCGCGCTGTGCACGATGCCACTTGCGCTCGGCCATTTCGGCCGCGTCAACAAGGTGACCGCACCGATCAAAGCCACCGCAGCCGCCATGCGCAGCGCCAGAAACGTCAGCGGCTCGGCATAGCCGAGGCCCAGCTTGGCGCCGACGAAGCCGGACGCCCACAGCACGACGAAAACGCCCGGCGCCGCGAATACGGCGATATCCTCTAGTCGTCTTGGCATTTATGTCCCGGCAGGACTCGGTAAAAAGCGGCCGCAGCACTACCTGCGGCCGCGCCAACAGTCACCAGGTATGCGCGCGCATCAGCTCTGCAAATAGCGACGCAGGAAGGAACTAACCGCTTTTCTCTTCGGCCAGGCTCAGCATGTCGCGCGTGCGGGTGACGCCCGCGGGCCAGGCTTGGTCGAAATCGGCGACGAGACCCTTGAAACCTTGCGATTTCAGCGCCGCGTCGAGCTTCGCCATGTCGGCAAACTGATAGACCGCATAATGCACGCCGACATCTGCCGCGCTCCAGAACCGCCAGCATTTCTCGCACTTGAACTCGGCCAGCGCCATGGGCAAATGATGCTGCGAATACCAGCGGTCGAACTTTTCGCGCAGCGGCTCGATCACCACCGAGCGCACCATGAAGAAGGCCTTGGGCATGTATCGCTCCCTCGCTTGCAGGGCAATGCGAAGCTAGTTCTTGACCGACGGACAAGCACGATTCGGCAGGCGTGAATCGCACACCGCGACCGCGCGCAGATATTTCATCCACTGCACCACTTCGTCATTGGACGGCCTGAACTTGAATGCCTTCTGCACGACATAGAAACTGTCATTGCCCTGCAGCGCCTTGACCCAGGTGATCTCGGGCTTTCCGGTGCCCGGATTTTTCGGACAATTGAGCAGCCATACGCCGGCCGGATAGCCGTTCTCGGGACCGCTGGCGATGGCGCTCGAGCTCGCGCCCGGACATGCCGACTTCCAGCCGCTCGCCATCTTGTCGACGAACTGCTCCGGCGTCGTTTTCATGTTGTAGAAGATCTGCACCGTGACCATCTCGGTCCAATTGCTGACCGTCTCGGCCGTCGGCACCATCTCGTTCATCAGGCTGTCGGGCTTCTTGTCGTGAAAATCGATCTTATAGCCGGACGGCACCGCGACGAGCAGGTTCTCGTTCACCAGCTGGGCGTGCGCGGGGGCGATCGATGCAAAAAACGCAAGTGCAAATGCGGCGCGGATGCTTCGCATGTTTCCATCCCGACGGGATTGTCATTATCAGCCACATCTTATTTTCTTCTCCCCCGTGCAGGGAAGGTCGAAATTGCTCACAGCGCCAGCCCCGTCACCAGCCCGAGCCTGAGCCAGTCATTATTGGACAACGGCGTCGCGCGGTGGATTTTGCTGTCGTGATCGATGATGTCGACGATCTGCGGATTGACGCCCATTTGCGCCAGGTAAAGGCCGAGCTGATCGTCGTAATAGCTGCGCAGGCCCCGGCTCGATTCCTGCGTCAGGTTGGGCGCGACCCGGTTGCGCATTTCCATGCCGCCGATCACGACCCTGGCGTCGACCGGCAGCGAGCGATGCACGCCGCCCGCCAGAACCAAAACGCAGATGAGGTCGCATTCAACGGAGTTGATGTCGAGCCTGGCGTCAAGCGGCGCGCCGCCGCGCTTGAGGGCGAAGCAGTCGGCGTCGGCGAGCTTGGCGCAGCCGGCGACCACCGTCGCGCCGGCGCTCGTGTCGAGCTTGCGCTCGCGGATGATCCTCCCGAGCGACATCGCCGCCTTGACGTCGCCCGTGCCCCAGACATTGAGCACCAGCGTCTTGCGCGCGCCGAAGCGGTCGAGGAACGCGAACAGCCGCTTGTACGTGTCCCACTGCACCGTGCCTTCGGCCGCGATCCAGTCCGAGCAATTGGCGCCGCAGGCCTCCTCCCCGCCATGCGCCGCATAGAAGATCATCGCGTTTTCCGGCGAGACCACGCCGCCGACCGGCGGCGGCATCTCGGGTTGCCCGCGGGGTTGCTCGAGGTCTTGCGCGCGCGCGCAAGTGGCAAACAGGGCCGCAACAAGAGCGAGCGCTGCGAACGGTCGCGTCATCGTCACACCGGCAGATTGTCGTGCTTGCGTCCGGGCAGTTCGACGGTCTTGCCGCGCAGCATCGCAAGCGCGCGGGCAATGCGCGAGCGCGTCGCGTGCGGCATGATCACGTCGTCGACATAGCCGCGTTCGGCGGCGATGAAAGGCGAAAGAAAGCGCTCCTCATATTCCTTGGTGCGCGCGGCGATCTTGTCGGGGTCGGCCATGTCGGCGCGGAAGATGATCTCGACCGCGCCCTTCGCCCCCATCACCGCGATCTGCGCCGTCGGCCAGGCGTAATTGACGTCGCCGCCGATATGTTTCGAGGCCATCACGTCATAGGCGCCGCCGAACGCCTTGCGCGTGATCACCGTGACCAGCGGCACCGTCGCCTGCGAGTAGGCGAACAGCAGCTTGGCGCCGTGCTTGATGAGCCCGCCATATTCCTGCGCGGTGCCGGGCAGGAATCCGGGCACGTCGACGAAGGTCACGATCGGGATGTTGAAAGCGTCGCAGAAGCGCACGAAGCGCGCCGCCTTGCGGCTGGCGTCAGAGTCGAGCACGCCGGCCAAGACCATCGGCTGGTTGGCGACAAAGCCCACGGTGCGCCCGGCGATGCGGCCGAAGCCGATGACGATGTTGCGCGCGAACGCCTCCGACAGTTCGAAGAAGTCGCCTTCGTCGACGACTTTGAGGATCAGCTCCTTGATGTCGTAAGGCTTGTTCGGATTGTCCGGCACCAGACTGTCCAGCGACGGCTCGATGCGCTCGGCATCGTCGAAGCTCGGCCATTCCGGAACGCCGGCCGCCGAATTCGCCGGCAGGAAGTCGATCAGGCGGCGCATCTGCAGGAGCGTCTCGACATCGTTGTCGTAGGCGCCGTCGGCGATCGACGACTTGGCCGCATGCACCGACGCGCCGCCGAGCTCCTCGGCGGTGACGATCTCATTGGTCACCGTCTTCACCACGTCCGGCCCGGTGACGAACATGTAGCTGGTGTCGCGCACCATGAAGATGAAATCGGTCATGGCCGGCGAATAGACGTCGCCGCCGGCGCACGGCCCCATGATCACCGAAATCTGCGGAATGACGCCGGAGGCGATCACATTGCGCTTGAACACTTCGCCGTAGCCGCCGAGCGCCGCGACGCCTTCCTGGATGCGCGCGCCGCCGGCATCGAACAGGCCGACGATCGGCGCCCGCGCCCGCATCGCCATGTCCTGGATCTTGATGATCTTCTGCGCATGCGTTTCCGACAGCGAGCCGCCGAACACGGTGAAGTCCTTGGAGAAGACGAACACGGTGCGGCCGTTGACGGTGCCGAAGCCGGTCACCACGCCGTCGCCGGCGATATGGCTCCTCTCCATGCCGAAATCGGTCGAACGGTGCTCGACGAACATGTCGAGCTCCTCGAACGAGCCGCGGTCCATGAGCAGCTCGATGCGCTCGCGCGCGGTGAGCTTGCCGCGCTTGTGCTGCGCCTCGATGCGGTTCTCGCCGCCGCCGCGCCGCGCGCTGATGCGGCGCTCCTCGAGCTTGTCTAGAATGTCCTTCATGATCCGCTACTGGCCCGCTGATGACGGCCGCTCTTGCCTGAAATCCGGCGGCCGGATGGGTGTAGCGAAGTCATAGCAAGAGGCGGGCCAAGCGTCACCGTCCTCCCGCCGCTGGTGCGGGGGAAGACGGCAGCCGCCGTGCGGCTTCGCGCCCTTATGGCTTTGCCCCTTTGGCGGGATTCTGCGTGTAGAGGCCGATGGCCTCGCCCTGCGCCAGGATCTTGCCCTTCATCGCCGCCTGCGCCGCGTCCGCATCGAAATCCTTGGGCAGGTCGAGCGAGCTCACGCTCAGCGCATAGACCGTGAAGTGATAGTCGTGAACGAGATCGTCGTTCCACGGCGGGCACGGGCCGTCATAGCCGTAATATTGCCCCTTCATGGCGTCGTTCGACGCCGTGACCTTGGTGTAGTCGTTGAGACCCTTCACCCCTACCGCCGACGGCGTCGCCGGCTTGCCATGTACCACGCGGGCGTTGGAGTCGGCGCCCTCCTTGATCGAGGTGACGTCCTTCGGGATATCGACCAGGACCCAGTGATAGAAATTGTGCCGCTTGATGTCGGCGCCCATCGTGACGCCTTCCTTGTTCATCATCTCGCGATGCTCGGCCGGCGATTTGGGATCGTACAGAATGACGGCGTAGGACTTGGTGCCGCGCGGTCCCTTCGACCAGGAAAGGCTCGGATTGATATCGCCGCCCGCGGTCGTGTGGCCCGTCGCCGCCGGCGCGCAGAACGCAAATTTGCTGGCCAGCGCGCCGCCGTTTTTGATCGAATCGACATGCACTTTGAGCGTGCGGGCCGCCGCGGGCGCCGTCATCGCGATTGCGGGCGCGGCCGCGGTCAACAGGCCGAGCGTTACGATCTTGAGCATTCTCATTTTGTCATCCTCCCCGATGGTATCGTTCCCCCAAGGGCCGCGAGCTTATTTGATGGGAAAGCGGTCGGGCAATCGGCATCGGGAGGCAAGGCCTTTAACGGGCTGCGACAGATTCGCTGGCGGCAGCGCACTTCCCGTCACACATGACCCTGTCGGACCTAACCCCGTCACACGGCCGCCGGGACAGGCCCAGTGCTCGCCGAGCTCGCGGGCCCGCCGCGGGACACGCAGGTCGAAATCGGACAAATCGATAAAATTTTAACGAGGCCCATAATCCGGTTTTGCAGGAGTTGATGTAGGTAAGCGCCCGGCAATGGGAATGGGAATTTTGAAGTGAAGATTACGTTTCGAAGGGGGAATTGCAGTGCAGAAGGGCGTACTGGTTGAAGGGGCTGAAATCCCGGAAATTGTAATCGCACCAAGCCGCGGTCTTCGCAGCCTGAGGGTATCGGGCGACGATTTCCGCGCTTTCCTGGCGTTGTGTCTGGCCGCCTGCCTGTTGTCGGTTTACACCATCGCCTGGGCGACCGGCGTCGTGTCCATGTGAAAGTCCGCGGCCGTCTGAGACGTCGCCGGACACGCTCGCCCAAGCCTGGTTGCAAAAACGGCCATGCGGCTTCGGCTTATCGCTTCCACTGGCAACAGCGCGCAGCCATTCAGCGCGGCCGCGCATCGCCCGCCGCGGTCAGCGCAACGATGGCGGCCGCCGCGCCGGCCGTTACGGCGATATCACTTCGGCCAGAAGCTTCAGCGCCTCGACGGCAAAGACCGACATGTTGGCAAGCCGTTCGGCACTGCCGGTCTCGATCGTGATCGTCCGCTCGGCGGCGCCGGCAACGGCGAGGCAGGTGTGGCCCGCCGGATCGCCATAGCGATTGCCGGTCGGCCCGGCGGCGCCGGTTTCGCCGAGACCCCAGGTCGCCGCAAAGCGTGCCTGGATGCCGCGCGCCAGCACCAGCGCGTGCGGCTCGGTTGCCGGCCGGAATCGCGTCAGCGCGGCTTCATCAAGCCCGAGCAGCAGCAGCTTGGCCTGCCGGGTATAGGCGACCGCGCCGCCGAGGAAATAGGCCGATGCGCCGGGGAGCGCCAGTAGCGCCGCGGCAATCAAGCCGCCGGTCGAGGACTCCGCAATCGCAATGGTCTCGCGCCGCGCCTTCAGGCGAACGGCGATCGTCTCGGCCAGCGCTATCAGATCGTCCGGAATTGGATCGCCCACACCCGCCCGTCCTGCGAATACATAGGGGCGCGCATCACCGCGCGCCGCGGCAACCGATCATAACGCACAAATGAGTGGATCAGAAACGCCGTCCGCACCCGTGCGCCAGCCTCAATGCTTCAGGCGCAATGCGTGACGTTATTGACGAACCTGGCACCGACGTCGTTGTCCTTGCGCCAGGCCAGCCGGTAGGTGCCATCACGCGCCGGGCCGCCATTGCCGTGGAACAGCAGCACGAATTCGTCGATGGCTTCGATGCCATTGAGGAGGAGGCGAACGCCGTCCTCGGACACGTTGGTGACGAGCACGCATCGCGGCGGCATGCCCGCGCCAAGCTTGATGGTGGCCAAGCGGCCCAGGCGCTGGCGGGGACTGTGACGCTGCTCGTCGACTTCCAGCAAGCTCATGGTGCGCTCCCGACCTCGAACAACAACTGGCGAACCAGCTAATAGGGACCGGATTACAAAGCCGCTAAGTAGGTTGCTCGAATAATCCTTAAAAATGCAGGGAATCCGAAGGCGCGCCGGTCATCAAACACCGGCCCGAAACCGCGTCATAATGGCGATCATTGCGATCTGCATCGTGCCCTGGCTCGCAACTACATAAAAATAGCGCCGCATCCATTTGCTGATCTTAATCATATCCGGCTTGCTCTTCCGCAGCTCGAGGCAAATGAGCACGTTGACCGGGGTGAGGAAGCCGAGCCCCTGGACGGTCATCAGCGCGACCAGCACCAGCGCCGCCGCGACCCAGCCGAATTCGGGCCAGGCGAGATCGACATAGCCGAGATAGACGGCGAGAAACCAGCCGGTGGTTCCGGAAATGATCGAGATCGTGGGCATCAGCACTAGCGTCCGCGGCACGAGACGCTGCACGACCTCCCGGCGCACGGAAATATCGACCCGCCGCAGGATCGGGCCAAGCACGAATCCCATGAACAGGTCGATCCCGGTCCACAGCAGGCTGGAAAAAATATGCATGAAATCGAGCAGCCAGAAATTGGCGCTCTTGATCGCTAAGATCATGGCCGTGAGCGCCGCCAGCGCCCACCAGACATAACGCCAGCGGATGATGCCTTGCGGCGTCTCGATGGGCCCCATTGCTGCCTGGTCGGAGCTCATGCCATGCCTCCGCGCCGGCTTGGCTTTGATCCGGCGACTCGCGCAAATGTAGGCACAATTTCATTGGCCCGAGTCAATAAAGGTCAATAGAGGTCGATAGAGTTGGCAAACGAATGACCGGCCGGACGCATCGCGCAGGCCGGACCTGTTGCTGAGCGGATTTTTCACGGTAGAAGAACGTCGAACGCATCACTTTCCACGACGCCTGTTTCATGAAAAAGATCGGCTTCCTGTCATTCGGTCATTGGACACCCTCGCCCCAGTCGCAGACGCGATCGGCGTCCGACGCTCTCCTGCAATCGATCGACCTCGCCGTCGCCGCCGAGGAACTCGGCATCGACGGGGCTTATTTCCGGGTGCATCACTTCGCCCGGCAGCTCGGCTCGCCCTTCCCGCTACTCGCTGCCATCGGCGCCAGAACCAAGCGAATCGAGATCGGCACGGCGGTCATCGATATGCGCTATGAGAACCCGCTATACATGGCGGAGGATGCCGGCGCGGCCGACATCATCGCCGGCGGACGCCTGCAGCTCGGCATCAGCCGCGGCTCGCCGGAGCAGGTGATCGACGGCTGGCGCCACTTCGGCTACGCCCCGCCTGAGGGCATGAGCGATGCCGACATGGCGCGGCGCCACACTGAAGTCTTCCTCGAAGTGCTGCGCGGCGAGGGCTTCGCGCGCCCCAATCCGCGGCCGATGTTTCCGAACCCGCCCGGCCTGCTGCGCGTCGAGCCGTATTCGGAGGGCTTGCGCGAGCGAATCTGGTGGGGTGCGGGAACCAATGCCACCGCGGAGTGGGCGGCCAAGCTCGGGATGAATCTGCAGAGCTCAACACTCAAGATCGACGAAAGCGGCCGCCCGTTCCACGTCCAGCAAGCGGAGCAAATCCGGATATTTCGCGACGCGTGGAAGGCGGCCGGGCACGCGCGCGAGCCGCGGGTGTCGGTCAGCCGCAGCATTTTTGCGCTGGTGGATAACCGCGACCGCGCCTATTTCGGGCGCAGCGGCGAGAGCGACGACACGATCGGTTTCCTCGGCGGCAACGAGCGCGCCATTTTCGGCCGCAGTTACGCCGCCGAACCCGACGTTCTCATCGAGCAACTGGCGAAAGACGAAGCCATCGCCGCGGCCGACACGCTGCTGTTGACCGTGCCTAATCAGCTCGGCGTCGACTACAACGCCCATGTCATCGAGGCGATCCTGAAGCATGTCGCCCCCCGGCTGGGCTGGCGCTGACGCGCCAAACACAAAATCTAGACCTTGATCCTATTCGATTGAAATGAATCAAAGTCCGGGTCCGATTCAGGCGCTCGCTCTTGCGGCACGTCATGTTGTTGCGACGCGGCTTCGATCCAGGTGCGCGCAAGATCGAGGCACGCCAATCGGTCCGACTCGGTCTTGGCCTCGCGCGCCAGGCGATAGCACTCTTCGGCCTTTTTGAGATATTCGTTGACGGTTGGCATGGGACGCCTCTCCATCGCCGATCCCAACGCGCCAAACCTACAACTTTGTCTGCCGGGTGTCTCATGGCGGCGGCCGACAAATTTCCTGCTCTAGCTGAAGGCGCGCGGCTTCCACGGAATCAAGACATGCTCGGCCCAATTGACCGCGCGGTTGAGCGCGACCGCCAGCGCCGCGATTACGATCAGGGGCGCGAAGTATTTGGCGAGCGAAAGCGTCTCGCCGTAAAACTGAAACATGTAGCCGATGCCGGTGGCGACGATCAGCAGCTGTCCGACGATGATGCCGACGAGCGCGCGACCGACGGCGATGCGGAGGCCTGCGAAAATATAGGGGAGCGCCGACGGCAACACCACGAGGCGCAGGATTTCGTGCTTGGTGCCGCCAAGCGAACGCGCCACTTCGACCAGAAAGCTGTCGGCTTCCTTCGCGCCGGCCTCGACCGTCAGCAATTGCGGAAATACCGCCGAAACGAACACGAAGACGATGAGCGTCAATTGGCCGACGCCGAACCAGGCGATGAACAATGGCAGCCAGGCAATGTTCGGTATCGACCAGAACACGAAAATGTAAGGATCGAGGATGCGCGCGGCGGGCCGGAAGATGCCGAGCACAAGGCCGAGCGAGGTCCCGATCACAAATGCTACGCTGAGTCCGACCGCGAAAGGCCATACGGTCTGTCCGGTGGCCCGGACAAGCTCGCCCGAGGCGGTCAGTTCAACGAACGCCGCGGCGACGTTCGCCGGCGACGGCAGGATAATTGGCGGCACGTTCATGCTGACGATTTGCCAGATGACAATGAAAATGATTGCGGATATCGCGGTCAGGAAATAGTGGTTCGCGCCGATGGCCGCCAACCTCGACTTGACACCGTGGCCGGCGGAAGCGCCGAGACGATCCGCAGATTCCGTCATAGCTCCTCCTTGATACTTTGCCATGCGACGCTGCGCAGATGGGCAAATTCGGCCTCGGCACGCACGTCATAGCTATAACGCGGACGTCGCAATTTCACCTCCAGCACCTGTTTGATGCGTCCCGGCCGGCGTCCCATGATCACGACCCGGTCGGAGAGATAAATCGCCTCGTCCAGATCGTGAGTGATGAACAGGACCGTGCTTTTTGCCCGGTCCCAAAGCGTGAGAAGCTCGTCCTGCATGACGGCGCGGGTCTGCGCATCAAGCGCGCCGAACGGCTCGTCCATCAGCAGAATTTCGGGCTGCCGCACCAGCGCGCGCGCCAATCCGACCCTTTGCTGCATCCCGCCGGAGAGCTGATACGGGTAATAATGCTCGAAGCCCTTCAGGCCGACCATGACAAGCGTGGCCGCCACGAGATCGGCCTCTTCCGGGACGAGCTTGCGGCGATGGGCCTGCAGCTGAATGCCGAGTGCGACATTGCTCGCAACGTTCTTCCACGGCATCAGCCCGATCGCCTGGAACACCATCGACATTTTCGGGCTGGGGCCGGTGAGCCCGGCGCCGTCGAGCCGGATCTGCCCGCTCTCGCATGGGATCAGTCCTGCCGCCATGCGCAAGAGGGTCGTCTTGCCGCATCCGCTCGGCCCAACAACGCTGACGAAGCGCCCGCCGTCCACCTTCAGGCTGAAATCAGCGATCGCGAGCAGATTTTCGCCGGTCGGGCTTTTGTAACTCTTGCGGACATTGATGAATTCGAGCTCGGGCATGACAAACCTGAACCGACGCTGCGCGCCTGACGGTCGGCGGCGCCCGCCGCCGACCTGAAACCACTACCCCGGTTTCGGCAAATCCGTCGAGGAACAGCTGCCGCGCTCGGCTCGCGAATCTCGAAGCGGGATGCCGGACGGGCGACGGCTCATTTGGCGGCTGCGGCCTTGGCGCCATCCCAATCCGGCACGTCCGGCAAACCCGAACTGCCCTTGACGACGCCCATCTTGTCGAGCGCCGCTTTCAGCGGGGCGGTATCGTACAGATCAGATGGCTTGGCGAGGTATTGGTTCGGGCTCTCGCTACGCAGCTTGAAGAACAGATCCATGATCTTCTGCGTTGCCGCGTAGTTAATTCCGCCGTTCACCGAGAAATAGCCGCCGTCGTGAAACAGCTGCCAGGCGGCGTGCAGCTGCTGGTCGTTCAAACCGGCCTCGCCGTAGATCTTCTTGGCCGCATCGATCCAGGAATCGGCGTTGTCCTCCCACTGCCGGTTGGCATCGAGCATCATCTCGACGTAACGCGTAGCGGCCTCCTGATGCGTGTTGAGCCAATCGCTCTGCGCCACCACGACGAGCCGCGGCACTGGCGGGGTGAATTTGGAGGTATGCTCGACAAGGACGTGGACCTGCTTGGTGAAGCCCTTGGCCGCGGCCAAGGCGGCGCCGAGATGCGAGAGGTTGGTCAGCTGGGTGCGGCCGGTATCGAGTGCCTCCAGCCGCGCCGCGTCGGTCCCCGAAATGGCCACCCACTGAAAGGCGTCGGGCTTGAAACCCATGCCCTCCGCGGCCAGTTGCGCATTGAATCGCTGCGCACCGCCGAGGCTCGCCACCCCCCAGCTTTGGCTCTGAGCATCTTTCAAGGTCTTGTACTTGTCTTGGCCCCAGATCTCTTCGTCGCCATAGGGCGTCATCACCATCAGAATCTTGATCTTGGCGCCCGAATAGATGCCGCCCATCACCGAAATGATGTCGCTGGTGGCAACCTCGGTGTTCCCGGTGACGATCGCCTGGACCCGCGCCGGCCCGCCGCCGCCCAGCTTGGGACCGGGCTCGAGCACAAGGCCGTATTTCTTGAACAGACCCATTGCGTCGGCCATGCCGTTGAAGGACAGCGACGGATCGGGCGTCGGCTCGAGCTCGGTCGCTTTGATGGTGCTCGGCGCGGCCGCCGACTGCGCCCGACCGATTGCCGGAACCAAAACCAGCGCAGCCGCAGCGCCACCCAATACAAGAAGGACCGCGGTCCGAAACAGCGCGGTTGCTTGCAGCACTTGCATTTTCTCCTCCCTCATCGATCGAGGACGTCGCCCGGAGTGAATCCGGTCCTCAGCCCGGTCGCATAGGTTTTTCTTATGGTTGTCTTCTATACCTCCGGTGGGCGGCAATGTTCCATGCGGCAGGTTCGCCTATGGCCCGCCGGTGCGCCTCCCCGGCATGCTGACTGCACTTCGCGTGTCGACCAAGGGCCGCTCCGCTCAACGATTATGGCGCGGACTTGGCCGCCTCTTCCACCGCTTTGACGATGCCGGCATAGCCGGTGCAGCGGCAGATATGGCCGCTCAGCACGTCGCGGATTTGCTCGGTCGAGGGCTTCGGATTGCGCCGCAGATAATCGGTGAACGACATCAGAATGCCCGGCGTGCAGAAGCCGCATTGCAAAGCGTGATTGTTGCGGAATGCCTGCTGCAGCGGATTGAGCGCGCCGTCGGCGGCGGCAAGCGATTCCACCGTCGTCACCTCGCGGCCTTCGGCCTGCACTGCAAGCGTCAGGCACGAGCGCTGCGCCACGCCGTCGATCAGCACCGTGCAGCAGCCGCAAATGCCGTGCTCGCAGCCGACATGGGTGCCGGTGGCGCCGAGTGCGTGGCGCAGGAAATCCGACAACAGCATGCGCGGCTCGGCCTCGGCGGAAAGCCTTTTGCCGTTGAGCATCAGCGTGACGCGCGGCCTGTCGTTGCGGTCCACCCGGCGCATCACGCTTTTCCTTTGGCTTGTGCGATCACATGCGGGCCGAGCTTGCGGAACAGATCGCGCCGCAGCGCCGCCGAGGCGTGCAGATCCTCGTAGCCTTCGAGTTCCTCGGCCCACGCGCCGATGGCCCCTGCCGCATCGCCGTGAATATCGCGCACCATCGGCCGTCCGGCAATGCCGCCGACACCGACCCGGATCGTGTTGTCTTTCGCGGCCGCGGCAGCCACCGCAATAATGGCGAAGTCGCCATGGCGGCGCGCCACTTCGTGAAAGCCCACACCCTGCCCGGCCATCACCGGAAAGCGCACCGCGGCGACGAGTTCATCGGCCTCGCGCGCTGTGGTCAGCATGTCCTGCTGGAATTCGCTTGCCGGCAGAACGCGCTCGCCGCGGGCCGAGCGCAGCACCACTTCGCCGTGGGACACCGCAAGGGCGAGCGGCAGTTCCGAGCTCGGATCCGCATGAGCGATCGAGCCGCAGACCGTGCCTTTGTTGCGGGTCTGAAAATGGCCGACATAGGGCAACGCCGCGGCGACCAGCGGCAGCTTTTGTTTGAGCTGTGGCCACGCCAAAAGCTTGTTCTGGGTCACGGCGGCCCCGATCTCGATCACATCGCCAAGATCGCAAATGGCGCCGAGCTCCTTGACCTGCGAAATATCGATCAGCATGTCCGGATCGATCAGCCGCAGATTGAGCATGGGCACGAGCGACTGGCCGCCGGCCAGCACGCGCGCCGCATCGCCGTATTCGGCGAGCAGTGCCACGGCCTCCGCCGCAGTGTCCGGTTGCGCATAATCAAAAGGTCTTGGTTTCATGGATTTGGCGTCACGACTTGCCTGCGATCTTGGCGCTTTCCATCATGTCGTGAATGCGCTGCGGCGTCACCGGCAATGGCACATCGTCGACGCCCAGGGCATCGGCAATCGCGTTGGCGATGCAGACCGGCGTGCTCATGCAATTACCTTCGGCAAGCCCTTTGGCGCCGAGCGGCGTCAGCGGCGACGGCGATTCCATGTGCAGGATCTCAAGCGGCGGGATCTCGCTCACCGTCGGCACCAGATAATCGGCGAAAGTGCCGGACAGGAACGCACCCTCCTCGTTGTAGCAGAACTCCTCGTACAGCGCGGCGGCGACCCCTTGCGCGAAGGCGCCGCGGATCTGCCCCTCGGCAATCATCGGATTCATGATGCGCCCGGCATCGTGCATCGACACGTAGCGGTCGACGCGGACCTGATAGCTCAACGGATCGATCTCGACGCCGCAGATGTCGAAGATGAAGCCGTAGGTCAGCGACGTGTTGATCTTGTCGTCGTGGGTCGGGGCTTCGAGCTCGGGCGGCGTCCATATGCCGGTCTCGCTCAAGGCCGGCGCCATGCCTTCCGGTAATAATGTCGGCGCCCAGTTCGACGTGGCGGCGACGCGCGAGAACGGCAGCGCATTGTCGGGATTGGAACGGCTCCTGACCTTGCCGCCCCTTAGCTCGACGTCTTCAGGCAGCACATTAAGCTGCTTCGCCGCGATCGCCTTGATCTTGTCCCGCATCTGGCCCGCGGCCTTGTGCGCGGCGACCGCGGTGCCGCCGGCAAAGCGGCTCGAATAAGTGCCGGCCGCGATCGACCATTGATCCTTTGCGGTATCGAGTTCGAGCACCACTTCAATGTCGTCGGCATTCAGCCCGAGTTCCTCGGCAACGATCTGCGCCAGCACAGTTTCGTGGCTCTGGCCCTGCACCGTGACATCGGCGGTGACGGTGACCGCGCCGAGCGGGTCGATGTTCACCGTCGCCATCGACACCGCGCCGTTCTTGGGGCCGGCCTTTTCGCGGGTCTGCGGCGTCAGCAGCGTCGAGAGATAGCCCATATTCGACATCGCCGGCTCGACGACACACGCAAAGCCGATGCCGTATTTGCGTCCCGCTGCACGTGCTTCGTCGCGCCGCCGCTTGAGCCCGTCCAGGCGGCCGTCGCCGGTCGCGATCTCGACCGCACGCAAAAAATCCCCGGAATCGTAGAGCGCGCCGGCCGCGGTGCGATACGGAAACTTTTGCGCCGGGATCAGGTTCTTCCTGATCACATCAAGCGGATCGAGCTTGAGCTCGACCGCGATGCGCTGCATCAGCCGCTCGATGGCGAGATAGAGCTGCGGGCCGCCGAAGCCGCGAATGAGGCTCGCCGGCATTTTGTTGGTGAGCACGCAGCGATTGACGACATCCACATTCGGGATGTCGTAAGCGCCGGTCACCGCGCCATGCATGCGGTAGAGCGGTCCCGGCATCGGCGCGCGCAGGAACGCGCCATAGTCCTCGAGCTGGTCGAGCTTGAGCGCGAGGATGCGCCCCTCCTTGGTCACCGCCGCTTCGATCGCGGTGACGCGGTTCGGCCCCGAACTCGCCGCGACCAGGTGTTCGATGCGGTCCTCGACCCATTTCACCGGCCGGCCGGTGATCTTGGCGGCGAGCCCCAGCAGGACGACATAAGGAAACACTGAAAGCTTGATGCCGAAACTGCCGCCGGAATCGGGGGGGATGCGCAACCGCAATTTCGGTCCCGGCACGCGCAACGCCCGCGCCATGACCGGATGCATCGAAAACGGGCCCTGGAAATTGGCCAGCACGTCGTAGCTGCCCTTGGCCGGATTGTGCTGCGCGACGACGACATAACATTCGATCGGCGTGAAGGACTGGCGCGGGAACGTCGCCGTGAGGGCAATGCGATGATCGGCGCGGGCGAAGGCGGATTTGGCGTCGCCATAAGCGAATTCGCGGACATGGACTTTGTTGGTCTCGGCTTGCGGGTGCAGCAGCGGCGCGTCGCGCCCGCAAGCCGCCAGCGGATCGATCACCGCTTCGAGCGGCGCATATTCAATGGCGACAAGCTCGGCGGCGTCCTCGGCGATATAGCGGCTTTCCGCGACAACGAGCGCCACCGGCTCGCCGACATAGCGCACGCGCTCCACCGCGAGCGCCCATTGCTGGATCGGCGATTTCACCACCGACATGAACGGATCGGACAGCTTGCGCACGTCGTCGCCGGTCATCACGGCCCAGACGCCCGGATGCGCCAGCGCCGCCGCGGTATCGACGCGGACGATCTCGGCATGGGCATGCGGCGAGCGGATCACGTGCGCCTGCAAGGTCCCGGCCGGAACCGGCAGGTCGTCGGCGTAGCGGCCACGGCCCGACAACAGGGCCGGGTCTTCCTTGCGCAATATGGGCTTACCGAGCTGTGTCGACATTATAGTTCCCGGCCCTCCCCTTTTCCTGTCTACAAGAGCGGCCGGATATTGTCAGCACATCCTCAATGCCGGGACTTTTGCCGGCACACAGCCCGAACGGCCCATTGATTTACAACCATGCTGCGCTTGCCTTATGAAGGGGCGGCGCCGCGAGTCCGTCATGGAAACCGCTTCGGGAGCCGTATCGCGCTTGCAAGCGAACGATCAGAAAGATTCGCAATCCGAGGGCCGGCACGACCTTGCCGGCCGCGATTTCGCAAAGATTCTGCTGATCAAGCTGTCAGCCGTCGGCGACGTCGTGCACGCGATTCCGCTGTTGAACAAATTGCGGCAGCGCTATCCACAGGCGCGCATCGACTGGCTGGCGACGCCGGCCGTCGCCGAATTGCTGGCGAACAATCCCGCGATCAGCAATGTGATCGAATTCGTCCGCGATGAATGGTCGAAGCCGTGGCAATTGGCCCCCTATGCCAGCGCGGCGCGGCTGATCGCACAGCTGCGCGCGGTGCGCTACGACCTCGTGCTCGATCTACAAGGCCAATTGCGCAGCGGCGTATTCGCCTTCGGCTGCGGCGCGCCGATGCGGATCGGCTTCGACCGGCCGCGCGCGAGCCGCTGGCAGGCTTTGCAGCGCAAAATCCCCGACGAGGCGCGCCGCCATGCCTGGCAAGGCGCGCGCGAAGGCAGCTTCCTGGCCTATACGCATCACGTCGACCTGCCGACCCTCGATATTCATCCCGTCGACCGCTACCTGCGCTTCGGCGCGCTGCTTGGCCTCGACACCAAGAGCGCCGACTTCACGTTTCCGATTCCCGCCGAGGCGACCAACCGCATCGACGCGCTGCTCGACTATTACGAGATCGCCAAATCACCGCTCGTCGTCATGGCGCCGGGGACAAATTGGCAAACCAAGCAGTGGCGCAGCGACGCCTTTGCCGATGTGGCGCGGCATTTTCTCGGCAAGAAGTTCGCCGTCACCTTGATCGGCTCGGGCGGCGAGCACGAGCTCTGCGCCGAGGTCGCCAAGCTAGCGCCCGGCGCGATCAACCTTGCCGGCGAAACCACACTGACCGAACTCGCGGCGCTGATCCGCCGCGGCACGATCTGCGTTTCCAACGATTCCGGGCCGATGCACATGGCGGTCGCGCTCGACCGCCCGGTGATTGCCGTGTTCGGCCCGACCGATCCGGTCTGGGCCGGCCCGTATCGGCGCGACAATGCCGTGTTGCGCGCGGACCTTGCCTGCTCGCCCTGTTATCTGCGGCTGCTGGCGCGCTGTCCGAACAATCACGACTGCATGAAAAATGTCTCCGTCAGTGCCGTGATCGAGCGCGCGGAGAAGATCATCGCCGCCCTGCCGCCGAGCCGGCCCAAGGCTGCGCTCAAGCCTGCCCCCAAGCCTGCACCCGGGCCTGCCCCCAAGCCTGCACCCAAGCCTGCACCCGGCCGCAGCTAGATGCACGGCCTCGCGCCCGCGACCGGGCGGATCGTCCTCATGCCGAATCCGATCGCTGACGATCAGGCCGCCGCGGCGACCACCGTGGCGGATGTCTTGCCGGCGACGAAGGCGCGCCAACACACCACGCCGAAAATCGCAAGCACCGCGATCGATCCTATCGGCAAAACCACGAGCCGGAACGGATCGACAAGAACGAGCATCGCCGCGAACAAAAATACAATGATTTCATGCGGCAAAAACCCGTCGCGAAATCCGAGCCGGATCAGGAAAGCGATCGGCACGGCGAGAACCACAAGATCGTAAAGATACAGATAGGGCGTACACATCAGCGACGCGGTGGCGAGCGCCGCCGCCTTTATTTCGTAGGCGACATGTTGCCGCCAGATCCATAGCACAACCCCCGCCGCGAAAACGGCGGTGGCGATCTGCAAGACCCAAGCCAGATCTTCGCTGCCACCGAGCGAGCGCACCATGCCGAAGGTCGTCTGCAATTTGTCAAAGCCGGAAAATCCCCCACCGAGAACCAATTGACTTGTCACCGGGAGCCAATCGAAGAAGCCGCGCCACGCCTGCAAGCCGAAGGCCCACCACGTCGTACCGATCATCGCGAGCATCGTGAGCGAGGCTGCAAGAAATATCCGCCACTGCCCGGTCACGGCGAGCAGCAGCGGAAACAACAGGCCAAATTGCGGCTTATAGGTCAGCAAGCCAATCAGAATTCCCGCAAAAAGAGGCTGTGACTCCATGGCGACGAGCGCGCCGCCGAGAAGTGCCGCTGTCATGAATCCGTTCTGCCCCGCCGCGACGTTCCATAGCGCGCCGGGGAACGCGCAAGCCAACGCCAGTGCGACAGGCCGGCCGACGATTGCCCGGATGGTCGCGGCATAGGCCGGCATCGTCACAGCCATCCAGACCAGGAAGGCGGCAAGATAGGGCAAGCGCGCAAGCAGCGCTGCGATGAACAGAAAGGGCGGCGGATAGTGCCAGCCGAAATAATTGTTAAAGGAGTGACCGATCCCCGCTTCCTCAGCAGCCTTGTGGATCGGCCAGTCATAGGCGTCGGCCGGATGGCCCGTCAGCACCAGGCGGCCGGCCGCCCAGACGTTGATGAAATCCGTCTGGATCGTGCGGCCCTGATTGTCGACCAGCCAATCACCACAGGCGTAAGCAGATGCAAGAAGGGCGATATAGGCGACGACGACGACGAATACGGCCTTGGTTATAAGGCCGTCGGTGCGGCGCGGCGCAGCGGCCTCAGCTATCGCGCCATCGTTGGTCCGGGCGACCCGCATCAGGAAGGATTTTCCGCTGTCGTAACGCCATGAGCCGCGACAGCGGCAACGGGAAACACCAAGCGCAGATACAATTGATAGTTTAACAGATCGTTTAAGCAACTTTTAGATGTTAAATTGGTGCAACGCCTGGCTACAACCAAAGATAAAAGGGGAGCGCCTCGCGGCGCTCCCAGTTCAGCTTCAGGTGCCAGTGGACGTTAAGAGAACCTTACTTGAGTGCCGACGAGACGTTGGTGAAGGTCGTGTTCAAGCTGGTGCCGATCGTTTTGACGGCGCCGATGATCACAACGCTGATTCCTGCTGCAATCAGCCCATATTCGATCGCGGTAGCCCCGCTGTCATCGCGCAGAAACTTCAAAACCGTGACGCCGAGACGCATTTGATACTCCTGCTACTTTTGCGAGTTTTATAAAACTTACGCACGCAGGAGATTTGCACGCACAAGTTTCAAAGGCGTTAAATCTGTGATTGAAAAACCAATGATTTCTTGCGGAAGCTGTCTGTGACATCACGGTTGCAGCGGATCGGGCTGGACAATCAAGATGTTAGAGCGACCAATGGGCAAAAAACAATTTGCAACGACATCGCTCCAACGCACGAATGCCTCATGCGCATCCTCCTTGGCATCCTGTCCGGTCTTCTTGGCATGCTCGCCGGCTGGTTCGGGCTCGCGTTTCTGATCGTCAGCCTCGCGGGACCGGACAACGAAGGTGGCACCGCCATGGGGGCCTTCTTCAATATCGGGCCGCTTGGCGGCGTTGCCGGCTTCATTGCCGGCGTGTGGCTGTTCACGAAGATTGGCCTTGTTCGCGCAGACGCGCCGCCATCCGATGCAGAGGCAGTCAATGCGGCGCCATCCGCTGTAGAGACATCCGGCGCAAAGGCATCTGGCGTCGGAATATCTGCCGCGACAACGCCGTCGCGGGCGCGCCTGTCGCGTCCCTTCGCCGTCGCCGTTCTGGTTCTCGTCGGAGGTCTCGCGTGGTGGACCTGGTACGAGCTCATCCGTTCGCCCTATCTCACCCACGGCTTCATGACGCTCGATCTGCAATTTCGGCTTCCCTCGGCCATGGCGCTGCCGCCATCCAGTGACGATGTGAAAATCGAGGTGGAAGAAGGCGGCGAGCACACGGACGTCATCCTCGGCGCAGCTTGGCACGGCCATGACGGCGATCGCCCCGTGATCCTCGCGACGGCCACGCTCGACAAGAAGACGAGCCATCGGGTTGTCAACCTGGCATTGCCAGGCGTCCCGGAGCAGACCTGGCGCATTGATCTCCCCTACGATCCGGATCCCACACCCGGTTATTCGCCCTGGCGCCTGCCGAGCGATGCATCCACCACCAAGATCGAGATGAACTTCCGCCTCAGAGCCGATCGTTAAGAACGCGGCGCGAGCGTCGACGAAAGCCGATGCCATTGAGCCAACTTCCGATTTTTTGATGCCGCGCAGTTCCGCATTGACCTCAAATGAGAGCCTTTGATTCAACGATCTGTCAAAGACCTTCGGTCCCGTTCAAACGCCACACAGCAGTATTTGATTTGCACCGATGCATGATTTGTGGAAGCGGTAAGAGCGGGCTGGTCTTGTGGAACTTTTTGACGAGGTGATGTCATGAGAAAAGTTCTGACAGCTCTGCTCACGTCAGGATGTTTCGCCGCCGCGGCGGCTCTATCAGCAAGCACGGCAAATGCGCAATCGGACGCCTGGAACGGCGGCTGGCATGTCGGCGGTGACTACTACTATCCGACATATTCCAGCTACGGCGCGGTTCCAGTCTATGATTACGGCTCCGCACCCGCATACAGCCCGGCGGCGTACAACTACGGCTCGGCTCCGCTCTATGATTACGTGGCCGGAGCTGCAGGTTACGGTTCGGCGCCGCTCTACGACTACGTGGCCGGAGCTGCGGGCTACAGTTACGGCTCGGCCCCGCTGTACGATTACGGCGCCGGAGCCGCGTACGGCCCGGCCGTCGTCGCTGCGCAGGTACAACCGGTCCAAACTGTCGAGATCGTGCGGACCGTCTATCTACCGGCGCGATCGGTTGCTAGGCGCCAGAATGCGGCGAGGCGAGTTACCATACATCGTACGGTCGAGGTTACGCATTCAATGCCGCTGCAGACCTACACGGCGTCGAATGTTGCCGCTCCGGTTTATCAGAACACGGCGTATTACAATCATGGTGCAGGTTACGCCCGTCCGCTCTATGACACCGCTGCGGCGACGATCGCACAGCCGGTCGCGGCACCGGTCAATGCCGGCCCCGCCTATCGCTACGTCTACGAGCGCGATCGCATCCTGGTGATCGATCCCGCCACGAACGCCGTCGTGCAGACGCTTCGGCGCTAAGACGGCGGAAGCGGCGTTTTAAGATGAGCCTCGGCGTAAATTGACGCCGGGGCTCGACTTGGCCTGCCCATGCAGCCACACTGTCTCCGGCGTGGCCGCCTTGAGAACGACTTCACCGAAAAGCGCCAGAGTGCCAGCCGGGCGCGCGATGCGGCAAAACTCCCTGCGGCTTTGCATAATGCTTGCCACATTGACTGCGGGGAGTGCCCGCCGTCTGTCCAACGATTAGACGATCCATAACATGAGGAGACCTGCCGTGGTCGACGACGCCTCCGAACAGATCGATCATCGCCGCCGCCATTTGTTCGGCACAGCGGCTCTCACGCTTGCGGCCGCCCAGCTCGGCGCGATGGACGCGGCCGGCGCCCAATCGGGCGAAACCAAGCCGGCGCGGCTGCCGGCCATCAAGGCCGGCACGAATACCTCGTTCGGTCCGCTCAAGCAGATCAACGCGGGCATGCTGAATGTCGGCTACGCCGAAGCCGGTCCGGCCAATGGTCCCCCGGTCATTCTGCTGCACGGTTGGCCTTACGACATTCACAGCTTTGTCGATGTCGCGCCTTCGCTCGCTGCGGCGGGCTATCGCGTGATCGTGCCTTATCTGCGCGGCTACGGCACCACGCGGTTTCTGTCGAGCGACACGCTGCGCAACGGCCAGCAGTCCGTGGTCGCTGTCGATCTCATCAACTTGATGGATGCGCTGAAGATCGAGAAGGCGACCATCGGCGGTTTTGATTGGGGCGCGCGGACCGCCAATATCGTTGCGGCGCTATGGCCCGAGCGGTGCAAGGCCATGGTTTCGGTGAGCGGCTATCTGATCGGCAGCCAGGCCGCCGGCAAGACGCCATTGCCGCCGCAGGCCGAACTACAATGGTGGTATCAGTATTATTTCGCCACCGAACGCGGCCGGGACGGCTACAACAAATACCGGCACGACTTCTCCAAGCTGATCTGGAAGCTGGCTTCGCCGAAATGGAATTTCGACGATGCCACCTTCGATCGCAGCGCCGCGGCTTTCGCCAATCCGGATCATGTCGCCGTCGTCATCCACAATTACCGCTGGCGGCTCGGCCTCGCGCAAGGCGAGGCGAAATACGACGACCTGGAAAAGAAGCTGGCCGATTTTCCTGTGATTGCGGTGCCGACCATCACGCTCGAAGGTGACGCCAATGGCGCGCCGCACCCGGAGCCCAGCTCATATGCGAAGAAATTCTCCGGCAGATACGAACACCGCAACGTCACCGGCGGCATCGGGCACAACCTTCCCCAGGAAGCGCCGCAAGCCTTTGCCGAGGCGATCGTGAAAGTGACCCAAGGCTGATTACAGGCTGATCGTTCATCCCCGGCCGCGCGCCTTGGCGCGCTGCGCCACCCAGGCCTTCATGTAGCGGTAATAGCTGCCCTCGGCATTGGCGACCGCGAGCAGAAAGCCTTCGGCGCCGTCGAGAAAGCCGAGCTTGAGCACATAGGTCTTCACGAACGCGAAAAAGCCATGCGCGATGCCGGTCGCGAATGTCACTTTGCGGCCGGAAGCGATGAGCGTTTCCGCGCTCGCCGTCGAATAACGGTCCATCCGCGACAGCGCGTCTTCGAGCTTCAAGACCGGATGATGGATCAACGGCTTGTCGAGCCTTTTGACGGTGCCGTCGCAGATCACGCGCTCATGCACGAGGGCATCGTCGAAGCGGCCTTTGCCGCGGCGGAACAGGCGCAGCACATAGTCCGGAAACCAGCCCGCGTGCCGCATCGGCCGGCCGCAGAAGCTTGAGATGCGCGGCAGTTCGAAGCCATCCGTCGCGCCGCCGGCCATCGCCGCCTTGATCGCCTGCGCCAGCTCCGGCGTCACCCGTTCGTCGGCATCGATCGACAGCACCCAGTCCCCGGTCGCCAGCGACAGCGCGAAATTCTTCTGCGCCCCGAAGCCGCGAAATTCGTGGGTCTCGACCCGTGCGCCCTTGCCGCGCGCGATCTCGGCCGTGCCGTCGCTCGAGCCGCAATCGACCACGATGCGCTCGTCGCAGAAGGCGAGCGCATCGAGACAGTCGCCGATATTCGCCGCCTCGTTGCGGGTGATGATGATCGCGGAAAGACCGGTGGAAGACGTCATGCAGCGGTATTGAGCCTAATCGCGGCTCAATGCCAATAGGGCGGGTAGCCGGAATGCTTCTGCTCGGCGGCCAGGAGCCGCAGCATCGCCGGCCATTCCAGAACGCCGTAAGGCCGCCGCGCCCCGGGCTGATAGAGATGCGCCGTGTGCGCCAGCACGTTCTCGCCGGGCATGGTCAGCTCGGTGCCGCCCGCGAGCGCATCGACCTGCGAGCGGCAGGAGAGTTCAAGCTGATACATGGTGTTGAAGGCCTGCTGGATCGTGGCGCCGCAGGTGAGCAGGCCGTGATTGCGCATGATCATCGCGTCATGCGGCCCGAGATCCTTCACCAGCCGCTCGCGCTCGTCGAGATCAATCGCCGGGCCTTCATAGTCGTGATAGCCGATATGGCCGACAAAGCGGATCGAAGTCTGCGACATCGGCAGCAGCCCGCATTTCATCGCCGACACCGCCATGCCGGCGCGCGTATGCGTATGCAGCACGCAGGCCACGTCCGTCCGCGCCTTGTGGATCGCGCCATGGATGACATAGCCCGAGACATTGATGCCGTAATCGGTATCGGGCTTGGCGATGATATTGCCCTCGACGTCGATCTTGACCAGGCTCGACGCGGTGATCTCCTTGTAGAGGAGGCCGTAGAGATTGATCAGCAGATGATCGGTGCCGGGGATGCGCGCCGTGATGTGGTTATAGATCAGGTCGGTCATGCCGTAGGCGTCGACCAGGCGATAACAGGCTGCAAGATCGAGCCGTGCCTGCCATTCTTGTTCCGACACCTCGTTGTGGATCGACTTGAAGTCTGTCGCGTAATTCACGGTCGTTTCTCCCCTATTCGTCAAGCATAGCTTGCCGAAGCGTCACTGTCAGGGGCATCTTCGCGTGAGGCGTCAGGTGAGTTGCACTTTAAGGCACCACCTTAACCGGGGCCGGAAACATGCCGGGCAAAATCGAAGACATTCTGCACAACCACCTCAAGGACAAACTCAAGCGCGGCGAGGTGGCCGCATCCATGATCGTGCGGCTCACCCGCAGCGCCGAGATCGCCCGGCTCGCCGCCACCGCCGGCTTCGACAGCCTTTACGTCGACCTCGAACATGCGAGCTTCTCGCTCGAAACGACCGCCGCGATCTGCACCGCGGCGCTCGCCGCCGGCATCACCCCGCTCGTGCGGGTGCCGGGCGTGGCTGAAGTTTCCCGCGTGCTCGATGCCGGCGCGCTCGGCGTCATTGCCCCGCATGTGCACACGGCCGCCGAGGCGCGCGACTACGTCACCGCGGCCAAATTTCCGCCGCTCGGCGAACGCTCGGCGGCGGGCGCCCTGCCCCATCTGCACTATCGCCCGTTCCCGGCCGCGCAAGCCGACGCCGCGATGAACGCCGCGACCATGGTGGTGGTACAATTCGAAAGCGAGGCGGCCCTTGCGAATGCCGACGAGATCGTCGCCGTCGACGGCGTCGACATGGTGCTGATCGGCTCGAACGACATGCTCGCAAGTTTCGGCCTCACCGGGCAGTACGAGCATCCGCGCCTGCGCGACGCCTATGCGCGGACCATCGAGGTCTGCCGCCGTCACGGCAAACATGTCGGCGTCGGCGGGCTGTCGTCGCGTCCGGATCTCGCCGCGCAATTCGTGAAAATGGGCGCGCGCTATGTCTCGACCGGCACCGATCTCGCCTTCCTGCTCGCCGCCAGCACCGCGAAGGCGAAGGAAGTGCATGCGATGGCTCTGACCTAGCGCTTACCGTCGTTGCGAGGAGCCAAGCGACGGAGCAATCCACCTCGGCGCTGCCCCTGTGGATTGCCGCGCTTCGCTGGCAATGACGAACGCGGCCATGCGCTGAAATATCTAATTCGCCCGAGGCTCGGCCACGGGAGGGCTTTCGTCCGCCGCTCGCTTCTTCCCCATCGCAGACACAATCAGGCCGACCCCGACGAGGATCATCGGCAGCGACAGCAGCATGCCCATGGTCAGCCAAGAGACGAACTGCGCGGGCTGTGGATCCGGCTCGCGGAAGAACTCACAGAAGATGCGCGCCATGCCGTAGCCGACCAGGAAAATCCCCGTTGTCAGGCCCGGCCGCTTCAGCGCGCCGCCGCGGACGAAAAACCAGAGCACGACGAACAGCAGAAGCCCTTCGAGCGCGGCTTCATAGAGCTGGCTCGGATGCCGCGGCAGAGCGTCGGCGCCCGGAAACACCATCGCCCACGGGACGTCGGTCGGCCGTCCCCATTCTTCGGGCCGGATGAAATTGGCGATGCGGCCGAGCAGAATTCCGATCGGCGCCGCGGCCGCGCAAATATCGGCGATGGTGAGAATGGAGACCTTGGCCTGCCGCGCGACATACCAGATGGCAAGGCACGCTGCGATCAGCCCGCCGTGAAACGACATGCCGCCGTTCCACAATTCAGCAATCTCAAGCGGATGCGCGGAATAATACGGCCACTCGTAGAAGATCACCTGGCCGAGCCGGCCGCCGATGACGATGGCAAGCGCGGAATAAAGCACGAGATCGTCGATCGCATTCGCCGTCGGCCGCGACACGCTACCCCACAGCCGGTCGTCCCGCGCCAGGAGCCGCGCATAGAGCCAGCCGAAGCCGAGGCCGCCGATATAAGCGAGCGCGTACCAGCGGATCGGCAAGGGCCCGATATTGACCGCCACCGGATCGATCGCAGGGTAGGGAATGACGGCAAGGCTCATGACAAATACGGTGTGAATCCGGTATCGCCGGACCTTAATCGCGCTATTATGACGTAAAGACGAAGCGGCTTGGAGAGCGCGTTCCCCGGATCGCAAGCTCGGTGGGCGACGGGTCCAAGTTCGTTGCGATCCCGGGTCTGCGGCGCATCAATGCGCTCGCGCTCCATGTTGCGCCGCGTCCGGAAAACAAAAGACAATGGGGGGAATTGGAATGCCGCGTAACGATGTCCGCAGGCGCTCGAGCTTTTTGGCAAAGCTCGCCTGTACGCTTTTGATCCCACTTGCGCTTCTCGCCGCTTCCCGCTCCGCCTCGGCCGACGATTATCCGACCCGCTCGATCCGCCTCATCATCCCCTTCCCGCCCGGCGGCAGCAACGACGTGGTGGGCCGCATCATCGCCAATCAGCTCGGCAAAGAGCTCGGCCAGCAGGTTTTTGTCGACAACCGCGCCGGCGCCGGGGGCGTGGTCGGCACCGACCTCGCGGCGAAGGCAGCGCCGGACGGCTACACGCTGCTCGTGATTTCGATCGCACATGCGGTCGATCCCTGGCTCTACAAGACGCCGTTCGATCCGGTGAAGGATTTTGCGCCGATCAGTATCTTCGCCACCGGCACCAATGTGCTCACCGTCAACCCGAAGCTGCCGGTGCATTCGGTGCAGGAGTTGCTCGCTTACGCCAAGGCGAAGCCGGGCGAGCTCAACTACGCCTCCGCCGGCATCGGCAGCTTTCAGCATCTCAGCGGCGAATTGTTCAAGCTGAAGTCGGGCGCCGACATCGTCCACGTGCCGTATAAAGGCGGCGGCCCGGCCATGCTCGCGGTGATCGCGGGCGAAGACCAGGTGATGTTCTCCTCTATCGTGCAGACCGTGCCGAGCATCAAAGCCGGTACCTTGCGCGCGCTCGCGACCGGCGGCGAGAAGAAAAGCCCGATCCTGCCCGACCTGCCGACCATCAGCGAAAGCGGCGTGCCGGGCTATGTCGCCACCAATTGGTGGGGCGTGGTGGCGCCGAAAGGCACGCCGCAGCCGATCATCGACAAGCTGCACGCCGCCGTCGCGCAAGTGCTCAAGTCCGACGACACCAAGAAATATCTCGACAACGAAGGCGCCGCCCCGGTCGAGATGTCTTCGGCCGATTTCGGCAAGTTCATCGCAAGCGAAATCGCCAAATGGGGCCCGGTGGTGCAGAAAGCCGGCATGAAGGCGGAGTAGTTTCTGACCCTATAGGCTCTGCCCACGAGCGAAGGCGCGACTCTTCCGCTCTTGGTTTTCGCAGTCTCGCCGGCGGCGCAACGGCTCGCCGCCTATTGCGGCGGTTTTCCGCGCAAGACAAAAGGGCCGCTCAGCCGGGGCGATCATCAAAACACCGACGTCACCCCAAACGGTCATCTGGCTGCTCAGTATGAGGTGAGCACATCGATCTTGGTGTTAGCAAGGATCAGCCGCTTGGCGAGGATCGCGGCGAGATTGCGCGCGATACGCTCGCCGATATGCGGGTGCTCGCGGCGAAAGCGATCGAATTCCTCGATCGGCAGTTCCAGGCATTCGACATTTGTGTCGGCAAAGACGTCGGCAGTGCGGCGCTCCTCGAGCAGCGACATCTCGCCGAATTCCATGCCTTGATCCAAGCTCGCGAGCCGAACTCCGCTCGGCAATTTGACGCTGACCATGCCGCTCTGCAGGAAGAAGAGGGAGGTCGCGGGTTCATCAGCCGCAACGATGCGTTGGCCGGTTTTGTATCGCCGCGGCGTACCGAGCGCCGAAAGAGCTGTGAGTTCCTCGTCGGTGAGGCCGGACAGCAGCGGCTGTTCCTTCAGATGGGAGGTATTCTTCGCGGCAAGATAGCCGCCATAGCGGAAGATGATCTGATCTTCGGCCCATTCGATGGCCTGGTCGAGGACGGGAAAGCTGCGGACCCCTGAAATGTCGGCTATTAAACGGTAGATCGCCGACCAAACCGGTGAGCTCGGCTCTATGCCGGCCAGTATGACCGTCACCGACCCGCTTGTGAGTTGGCGCAGGATATCGGCCAACAACAGGCCGCCGGCGCTGGTAACCGAAGCAACCCGACGAAAATCTATAATGAGAAGCGGCGCGGGCTTCTCGGCGAGCCGTCGTGATGCGTAGTCGATGGTGGCGAAAGAATGGGCGCCGACAAGCTCTATGACCCGTACGTCCTGGTGATGCTCTTCGAGAATCTGCTGGTCGCGCGGCAAACGGCTCCTGCGTGAAGTGATACCGCCGATGTCGTAATCAGCAATGATCGAGGTCCGCACATCGCCGGTGCGGTTGAGCATGTGCAGGCCGAAATGGGTGGAAAGAGCCTCGCAGATCTTCAAGCCGCGCACGCTGTTGCCGTGCGCATCGAGTGGCGGCGAGAAGGTGCCGAGCCCAAGCTGGGCAGGCAGGGCAGCAACGATACCACCGCCGACGCCGCTCTTTGCCGGCATGCCGACGCGATAGACCCACTCGCCGGCATAGTCGTACATGCCCGAGCTCGTCATAATCGAGAGCGTGCGCGCGACCGTGTAGGGGTTCATCACCTGGTCGCCGGTGACGGGATTGGCCCCGTTATTCGCAAGCGTTGCCGCCATGACGGCGAGGTCGCGCGCTGTGACCAATACCGAACATTGCCGGAAATAAACGTCGAGCACCGCGTCGACATCGCCTTCGATCACCGCATAATTGCGCAACAGATAAGCGATTGCGCGGTTGCGATCGCCGGTTTCGCGCTCCGACGCAAACACTGCTTCGTCGACATCGAGCTCGCGGCCGGCAAACCGGCTCAGCGCGGTGCGGATGCATTCAAAAGCTTCACTGGCCTTGGCCTTATAGATCAGGCCGGAACAGGCGATGGCGCCGGAATTGACCATCGGGTTGTACGGCCGATTGTCGGGCCGGAGCCGGATCGAGTTGAAGGCGTCGCCGCTCGGCTCGACCCCGATCACCGCCTCGACTTTATCGCCCCCAAACATTTCCAGCGCTAGCGCGAAAACAAATGCTTTCGAGATCGACTGGATCGTGAATGGGACACTGCTGTCGCCGATTTCGTAGACATGGCCATCAATCGTGGCCAGGCTGACGCCGAAATGATTAGGATCGGCCTTGCTCAGCTCGGGAATGTAGTCGGCAACCGCGCCGTTCTTGTCTGACCAGATTTGAGCATGACACTGGGAAAGAAACCGATGCAGCGGCGAAGTAGCAGACGGCCGCAAAAGCCGGTCGGCAAGATCAGGTGAATGCATAACGAGCCCCTATCCTGCCTTAGGCTGTTTTCTTGGCCTTCACAAGGCGCGCCATGCGCGGCGGGACTTCTGCTGGTCCGCCGCGGTCTGCGATGAAGCAAAGGCCGCCAAGCGCAACGACATGTTGAAGCGCATGCCGCGGACGGCGCCGCAGGCCGGCTGGTCCCCGGTGAGGAAGGGGTGCTGCGCGGACTTGGCTTTGCGCCTTGACGAGAGAAGCGGGACAAAAGCCGCGGCTGGCACGACGCGTATTCTCTCTCGGCGCGTTGCCCACCCTCCCCTCAAGGGAGCTGTGAATCGGACGAGCCGGGGCATGATCTCGAAAAGGAAAAATTCGTATGAAGATCACGCTCCGACGAAGAATCGGCCGCGGCCTTCTCGACCACGGTGAAGCCGAGTTCCATCAATCGCTTGTTGGTGTGTCGTCCGCCGCTGAAGACGATCGCGCGCCGATCGCCGCTCGCCATTTCGGCGGCGGTCGACAGAACGAGTTTCGGCGGCAGCGAGGCGCCGTTGCGCGGATCGATCACGACGTAGGTCGTCGGCCGCGACCGCAGCGGCCAAAGCGCGGGATCGGGCCCCACATAGGTCATGGCGTCGAGGATGTGTTCGCGGGTGATCGGACTGAACTTCGGCATGAGCATTCACACGGTGCAGGCCCGGAAGACTCCGGTGCGGGTATCGAAATCGGTGATTTGCATGACGAGGGAATCGTCGGGATAGCAGGAGCGCACGACCCTGGGATCGGCCCGCGCATCTTCCGCGGTGAGCACGACGACGCGCACCCGGCTGTCGCAATGCGCAATCGCCCATTTCAGATGCGCGATCCATTGCTGGCTCACGCCGTGCATCTTGCCTTTCAAGGTCGGCGCGAAGCGGGATTGGTAGGTGAGCTGGCTGTGCTCCCGGACCAATTCATCTTCCCACATCGCGACGACCACCGTCGCGCCGTCGCCAGAGATCGCCGAACCGCCGAAGTGCTGGCGCGAGCGGACGGCGCCGAAATGCTCGAAGCAGGTCGAAAGCGTCCAGGCTTGTTTCATGTCGTCGTCCTGGCCGCCACACTGGCTGCTGATTTTCTTTCCGCTGCCCACGATCGACGCCTTCCGGCACGCGAAATCCGCGAGCCTGACGAGCATCAATATTGCATGCATTTCATCGAAAGTGCATGCTTATAATCGAGATTGTATGCATAAAATCTGTGCACCAAATCCACAGCCAGTGGTGTTATCGGTGCGTGATGAAGACGAGCGCGCTTGAGGGAACGACGCGGGCGGACCGTCTGGCCGACGAGATCGCGTCGTCGGTGCTGTCCGGCGAATTCAGGCCGGGGGTTCGGCTCGACGAAAAGACGCTGGCCGAACGCTATGCGGTGTCGCGCACGCCGGTCCGCGAGGCGTTGCGCCAGCTCGCCTCGACCGGCCTGATCGACATCAAGCCGCGGCGCGGCGCCACCGTCGTGCGCACCACCTCGGCACAGCTCGAAACGCTGTTCGGCGCCATGGCCGAGATTGAGGCGACCTGCGCGCGGCTTTCGGCACTGAGCATGACGCCGCTCGAGCGGCGGCGGCTTTCAAGTCTCCACGACTCGATGCAGGAATTCGTCGTGAAAGACGACAGGGACAGCTTCGCGAGCGCCAATCTCAAATTTCACGCCGAAATCTATCAGGGCGCGCATAAT
>DATJLN010000050.1:0-5116 GCA_035509535.1 Xanthobacteraceae bacterium
CTCGATCTGGCCGCCGGCGTCGACGTCGAGATCAAGCTCTAAGGTTTGGAGAAGAGAGAAATGCGTTCCGGGGTTCTTGCCCAAAAGGTCGGCATGACGCGGCTCTTCACCGAGACCGGCGAGCATGTGCCGGTCACGGTGTTGCGGCTCGGCAATTGCCAGGTCGTCGGCCACCGCACCAAGGAAAAGAACGGCTATGTCGCGCTGCAGCTCGGCTCCGGCCAGCGCAAGGTGCAGCGCACGACCAAGGCCGATCGCGGCCATTTTGCCGTCGCCAAGGTCGAGCCCAAGCGCAAGCTTACGGAGTTCCGCGTCACCGAGGACGCGCTGATCCCGATCGGCGCCGAAATCACCGCGGACCATTTCGTCGTCGGCCAGTTCGTCGACGTCACCGGCATCTCGACCGGCAAGGGCTATGCCGGCGGCATGAAGCGCTGGAATTTCGCCGGCCTGCGCGCCAGCCACGGCGTGTCGATCTCGCACCGCTCGATCGGTTCGACCGGCGGCCGTCAGGATCCCGGCAAGACCTTCAAGAACAAGAAGATGCCGGGCCATCTCGGCGTCGATCGGGTCACCACGCTCAATCTTAAAGTCCGTCAGACCGATGTCGCGCGCGGCCTCATTCTGGTCGAAGGCGCGGTGCCCGGCGTCAAAGGCGGCTGGATCACGGTGCGCGACGCGGTGAAGAAGAAGCCGCCGAAGGACCTGCCGAAGCCCGGCAAGTTCAAGCTCGCCGACAACGAGTCCACGGCGCCGGTCTCGGTCGGCCAGGATGCTCCGGCGGGCGGTGCCGCAGCGAGCCAAGGGGAGGGTGCGTGATGGAACTCAAAGTCACGTCCCTCGACGGCAAAGAGACCGGTTCGGTCACGCTGTCGGATGCCATTTTCGGCCTCGAGCCGCGTGTCGATATCATTCACCGCTGCGTGGTGTGGCAACTCGCCAAGCGCCAGCGCGGCACGCATCAAGTGCAGAACCGCGCCGACGTCCACCGCACCGGCAAGAAGATGTACCGGCAGAAGGGCACCGGCTCCGCCCGTCATGGTTCGGCGCGCGTCAATCTGTTCCGCGGCGGCGGCCGTTCGTTCGGTCCGCATACCCGCAGCCACGAAATCGGTCTGCCCAAGAAGGTCCGCGCGCTGGCGCTTCGTCACGCGCTCTCGGCCAAGGCCAAGGACGGCGGCATTCTCGTCATCGACGCGCTCGCGGTGAAGGAAGCCAAGACCAAGGCGCTGCGCGGCCAGTTCGACAAGCTCGGCATTTCCAATGCGCTGTTCATCGACGGCGCCGAGGTGTCGGCCGACGTGCGCACCGCGGCGCGCAACATTCCCAATATCGACGTGCTGCCGGTTGCCGGCATCAATGTCTACGACATCATGCGGCGGCATAAGCTCGTGCTCACCCGCGCCGCCGTCGATGCACTGGAGGCGCGATTCAAATGACCACCACCGATCCGCGCCATTACGACGTCATTCTTTCGCCGGTCATCACCGAGAAGGCGACCAACGCGTCCGAGCACAACAAGGTCGTGTTCAAGGTCGCGTTGACCGCGACCAAGCCGCAGATCAAGGAAGCGGTCGAGAAGCTGTTCGACGTCAAGGTGAAGAGCGTGAACACGCTGCGCCGCCAGGGCAAGTGGAAAACATTCAAGGGCCGTTTGGGCCAGCAGTCCGACACCAAGCGCGCGATCGTGACCCTCGAAGAGGGCCAGACGATCGACGTCACCACGGGACTGTAAGGAGCGGGCGATGGCATTAAAGACATACAATCCGACCACGCCCGGTCAGCGCCAATTGGTGCTGGTCGACCGCTCGGGGCTGCATGCCGGCAAGCCGGTCAAGGCGCTCACCGAGGGCAAGAATTCAAGCGGCGGCCGCAACAATAACGGCCACATCACTTCGCGCTTCCGTGGCGGCGGCCACAAGCGGGCTTATCGCAAGATCGACTTCAAGCGCCGCAAGTTCGACGTGGCGGCCAAGGTCGAGCGGATCGAATACGATCCGAACCGCACCGCCTTCATCGCGCTGATCAAATACGACGACGGCGAGCTCGCCTATATTCTGGCGCCGCAGCGCCTTGCGGCGGGCGATGCCGTCATTGCCGGCGAGCATGTCGACGTGAAGCCGGGCAATGCGATGCCGATTGCGAACATTCCGGTCGGCACCATCGTCCACAATATCGAGATCAAGATCGGCAAGGGCGGCCAGATCGCCCGGTCCGCCGGCACCTATGCGCAGATCGTCGGCCGTGACGGCGAATACGTCATCCTGCGGCTGAATTCCGGCGAGCAGCGCATGGTCCATGGCCGCTGCCTGGCCAGCGTCGGCGCGGTGTCGAATCCGGATAACATGAACGTCTCGATCGGCAAGGCCGGACGCAATCGCTGGCTGGGCTGGCGCGGCCACGTCCGCGGCGAGACGATGAACCCGGTCGATCACCCGCTCGGCGGCCGCACCCGCGGCGGCCGGCATCCGGTGTCGCCGTGGGGCAAGCCGACCAAAGGCATGAAGACGCGCAAGAACAAGTCGACGGCGAAGTTCATCATGGTGAGCCGCCACGCGCGCAAGAAGAGCTAGGAGCGATCATGACGCGTTCAGTCTGGAAGGGTCCGTTTGTCGACGGGTATCTGCTGAAGAAGGCGGATGCCGCGCGCGCGTCCGGACGTCATGACATGATCCGCATCTGGTCGCGGCGTTCGACCATATTGCCGCAATTCGTCGGGCTCACCTTCGGCGTCTATAACGGCCAGAAGCACATCCCGGTGATGGTCACCGAGGAAATGGTTGGTCACAAATTCGGTGAGTTCGCGCCGACCCGGTCGTTCTACGGCCATTCGTCGGACCGCAAGGCCAAGCGCACCGGCGGCGCGGCACCGGCACCGGCCGCAGCACCCGCGGCGTCGGGCTCGTAGGGATCGGGAGGCGTCGATGAGCAAGAAAAAACGCGATCGCGATCTCGCCGATAACGAGGCCAAGGCGGTGGCGCGCACGCTGCGGATCAGCCCGCAGAAGCTCAACCTTCTCGCCCAGCTCATTCGCGGCAAGAAGGTGTCGGCGGCGCTCGCCGAGCTCGAATTCTCGCGCAAGCGCATCGCGCGCGATGTGCGCAAATGTCTGGAATCCGCGATCGCGAATGCGGAAAACAATCATGACCTCGACGTCGACGATTTGATCGTCGCCGAGGCGCATGTCGGCAAGTCGCTGGTGATGAAGCGGTTCTCGCCGCGCGCCCGCGGCCGCGCCGGAGCGATTTTGAAGCCGTTCTCGCACCTCACCATCGTGGTGCGCGAGGTCGAAGCACAGGCGCAGGCCTAAGGGAACGGTTGGGAGAAGAACATGGGTCAGAAGGTCAATCCGGTCGGGCTTCGCCTCGGCATCAACCGAACCTGGGATTCGCGCTGGTATGCCGGCAAGGGCAGCTACGGCTCGCTGCTGCACGAGGACATGAAGATCCGCAAGATCCTCATGAACGAGCTGAAGCAGGCGGCGGTGTCCAAGATCGTGATCGAGCGCCCGCACAAGAAGTGCCGCGTGACGATTCAGTCGGCGCGCCCGGGCGTGGTCATCGGCAAGAAGGGCGCCGATATCGAGAAGCTCCGCAGGAAGGTCGCCGCCGTCACCGACAGCGACGTCGTCATCAATATCGTCGAAATCCGCAAGCCCGAGCTCGATGCGCAGCTGGTCGCCGAATCGATCGCGCAGCAGCTTGAGCGCCGCGTCGCTTTCCGCCGCGCCATGAAGCGCGCCGTGCAGTCGGCGATGCGGCTTGGCGCCGGCGGCATCCGCATCAATTGCTCCGGCCGTCTTGGCGGCGCCGAGATCGCGCGCATGGAGTGGTACCGCGAGGGCCGCGTGCCGCTGCATACGCTGCGCGCCGACGTCGACTACGGAGTCGCCACCGCCTTCACCACCTACGGAACCTGCGGCGTGAAGGTCTGGATCTTCAAGGGCGAGATCATGGAACACGACCCGATGGCGCAGGATAAGCGCATGGCCGAGGGCGAGGCCGGTCGGCCGCGCCGGGATGCGGCGTGAGCGGGCGCCAAGGGCAAATGAAGAAGAAAGCATAAGGTCATGCTGCAACCGGTCCGTACCAAGTTCCGCAAGGCGCATAAGGGGCGCATCAAGGGCGTCGCCACCTCCGGCGTCGACCTGGCCTTCGGCCAGTTCGGGCTCAAGGCGCTCGAGCCGGAACGCGTCACCGCGCGCCAGATCGAAGCCGCGCGCCGCGCGCTGACGCGCCACATGAAGCGCGCCGGTCGGGTCTGGATCCGCATATTTCCCGACGTGCCGGTGTCGAAGAAGCCGCTCGAAGTCCGCATGGGCTCGGGCAAGGGGGCGCCGGAATTGTGGGTCGTCCGCATCAAGCCGGGCCGGATTTTGTTCGAGGTCGACGGCATTCCCGTCCAGATCGCGAAGGAGGCGCTCGCACTTGCGGCCGCCAAATTGCCGATCAAGACGCGTTTCGTCGAACGGATCAGCGAGTAGATCATGAAAGCGGCCGATATCAGACCGATGACGATCGATCAGATCGACGACGAAGTGCTCAAGCTGAAGAAGGAGCACTTCAATCTGCGCTTCCAGCGCGCCAGCGGCCAGTTGGAAAACACCGCGCGCGTGCGCGAGGTGCGCCGCGACATCGCGCGGCTCAAGACCATTGCCCGATCGAAGCGCCCAGGTGCCGTCAAGGCTGCTGCAAAGGCCGGCGCGGCGAAAGCCAAAGCCGCCAAGAGCTAAGAGGAATAAAAATGCCGAAGCGTACCCTGCAGGGCGTCGTGGTCAGCGACAAGCAAGCGAAGACGCTGGTCGTCCGCGTCGAGCGCCGTTACACCCATCCGCTGTTCAAGAAGACGGTGCGGCGCTCGAAGAAGTATTACGCGCACGACGAGAAGAACGAGTTCAAAGTCGGCGACACCGTGTGGATCGAAGAGCACCGCCCGATCTCCAAGCTCAAGCGCTGGGCCGTGGTGCGGGGCGAGAAGAAGAAAGCGTCGTGATCGTTATGGAATACAACAAGTGGGGTAACCCATGATCCAGATGCAAACCAATCTCGACGTGGCGGATAATTCCGGCGCGCGTCGTGTCATGTGCATCAAGGTGCTTGGCGGGTCCAAGCGGAA
>DATJLN010000051.1:0-3367 GCA_035509535.1 Xanthobacteraceae bacterium
TCGCGCCCGAACTCCTCCTCGGCTGGCCCCAGCAACCCAAGCCGGCACAGTGCGAATTTCTTGGCTCCGGCGCCTGCGACAAGCCGGAAGTGGGACGTCTCACCGGCCGCGGCGACACCACGAACCTCGAAGTGTTGCTCAAGCTCAAGCCCGATCTGATCCTCGACGTCGGCACCATCAACAATACCTACACTTCGCTCGCCAACCGCGTGCAGGAGCAAACCGGCATTCCGTATGCGCTGCTCGACGGCCGCTTCGCGGCGGCAGCGGCGACCTATCGCAAGCTCGGCGAGCTGACACACCGGCAAAGCCAAGCGGAGACGTTCGCAAGCTACGCCGACAAGACCCTCACGACGATCAAGGGCCGCATCGATAAGATTGCGCAGGATCAGCGGCCGCGCGTCTACTATGCGCGCGGACCGCGCGGGCTTGAAACCGGCCTCGGCGGCTCGATCAATGTCGAGACGATCGAATTTCTGGGCGCGCGCAATGTTGCCGGCGACCGTCGCGGCGGCATGGCAACCGTGTCCGCCGAGCAGGTGCTGGCGTGGAATCCCGATGTGATCATCACCATCGAGCCGGCCTTCGCGGCGAGCGTGCGGACGGATCCGGTGTGGGCGCCGATCAAGGCGGTGCAAACCAAGCGGGTCTATCTGTCGCCGAGACTGCCGTTCGGCTGGGTCGACTTTCCGCCGTCGGTGAACCGGCTGATCGGCCTGTGGTGGCTGGCGAAAGCACTTTACCCGAATCAGTTTCCCGAAGACCTGCATCCGATCACGCGCGACTTTTATCAGCGTTTTTATCACTTCAATCCAACCGACGCGCAGATCGATCGCGTGCTGGCCGGATAGCAGCGATGTTTTGACGTGATGGCACGCTCCTCCGCGCCCGGATTTTTGATCGCGTTCGCCGTCCTGATCGCCGCGTTGCTGCTGGCGTTCACCGTGGGCCGTTATCCTGCCGGATTGGGCGATCTGTTCAATTTCATTGCCGCAAAGCTGACCGGCGGTACGGCGAACGTATCGCCGGCGGCGGTGGACGTGCTCCTGCACGTGCGCGGGCCGCGCGTGCTTGCCGCCGTACTGGTTGGTGCGGCGCTGGCGGTCGCCGGCACCGCGTTTCAAGGCCTGTTCCGCAATCCGCTGGTCTCGCCCGACTTGCTCGGTGCGTCCTCGGGCGCCGCGCTTGGCGCGGTTCTCGGCATCTATTTCGCGCTCGGCGTCTTCGCCATCGAGGCTTGCGCGTTCGCCGGCGGTCTCGTGGCGGTGGGCGCGGTCTATCTGATCGGATCGACGATGCGCGCGCGCGATCCCATTCTGGTGCTGGTGCTGACCGGCGTCGTGATCGGCGCGTTGCTCGGCTCCGGCGTCGGCTTGGTGAAATACATCGCCGATCCTTACAACCAACTGCCGGCGATAACCTTCTGGCTCCTTGGCAGCCTTGCCGCCATCACCACTTCCGATCTGTTGCCGCTGTTTGGCCCAATCGCCCTTGGCACGCTTGTCCTGGTGGCGCTGCGCTGGCGCATGAACGTCATGTCGCTGCCGGACGAGGAAGCGCGCGCGCTCGGAGTACCGACCGCAACGCTGCGCATCGCCATTATCGCGGCAGCGACGCTGGTGACGTCGGCGAGCGTCGCCGCGGCCGGAATTATCGGCTGGGTCGGTCTCGTGGTGCCGCATATCGCGCGAACGCTCGTTGGCCCCGATTTCGCGCGGCTCATTCCCACTGCGGCGCTGCTCGGCGGCGGATTTCTGCTCGCGATCGACACGCTCGCGCGCACCGCGACAACGACCGAAATCCCGCTCGGCATTCTTACCGCGCTGCTCGGCACACCGTTCTTCATCTGGCTGCTCGCCGGCATGTCGAAGACATGGTCTTGAACCATGAACCTCTCCGGCCATGATCTCACCATCGGCTATGCCGATCATGTGGTCGGCCGCGGCCTCGACGTGACGATTTCGACCGGTGAGGTGCTGGCGCTGCTTGGGCCGAACGGCGGCGGCAAAACCACGCTCTTGAAAACGTTGCTCGGCCTGCTCGCTCCGCAAGCGGGTGAAGTGAAGCTCGGCGGTCGCGCGCTGGCGAGCTATTCGAGCCGCGAGCGCGCCCGGCTGATCGCCTACGTGCCGCAATCCCACATCACCACGTTCGCCTTCAGCGTCGAAGCAATCGTGCTGATGGGCCGCACGGCGCACAGCGCACTGTTCAGCCGGCCAAGCGCTGCCGACCGTGCCGTCGCGGCGAGCGCCTTGGAGCGTTTCGGCATCGCGCATCTGAGCGAGCGGCCCTACACGATGATTTCCGGCGGCGAGCGGCAGCTCGTCCTGCTCGCCCGTGCGCTGGCGCAGGAGCCACAATTCATCGTGCTCGACGAGCCGACCGCCAGTCTCGACTTCGGCAATCAGGGCCGCGTCATGCGTGAAATACAGGCGCTCAAGGCGTCCGGGCATGGCGTCCTGTTCACCACGCACGATCCAAACCATGCGATGCGCGCCGCTGATCGGGTTTATCTGTTGCGCCAGGGCGTGCGCATCGCCGAAGGCCAAAGCGGTTCGATCCTCGACCGCGCGCAACTTGAAGCGCTCTATGGCGCTCCGGTCGAGCTGATAACCGATCGCGATCGCGGGCGCACGGCGTTCCTGTCCGGCTGAGATCAACCCGCCGGCGCAAAATGCCCGGTGGCGATGGCAGCGACTTCGGCGGCGTCTTCGGGCGCGGCATTGCCGCGCCAGACGACGTGCATGTCGGGGCGAACGAGGATGAGATCGTAGCCATAAATCTCGCGCGCGATGCGGTCGGGAACGTCGAACACCGCGACCGGCGCGCCGCGCGCACGGATCGCCTGTTCGAGCCCGCTCGCGTCGGCCTTGCTGTTGCCGAGCTTGAGGATCGTGTAGCCCTCGCCGATGCGGTCCTGCATCGGCGTGCCATCGCCGAGCCAGACGTGCGGCAACCGCGCGCCCGGCCATGTGGTCGGATGATACTCGCGGAACAGATGCTCCGGTCCGCCCGGCACATTGCAGATCACGGGCGAGTCGACATAACGATAGCCGAGCTCGGCGCCGATCATCTCGTTGCTCTTGCGCTGCTCGGTGTCGGCGGTCGAGGACAGTATATAGCGGCTCTGCTGACCGGCCGGCGTGTTATCGCGGATATTCGGCCGCCATAGCGAGCGCCACTTGCGCCGGCCGAGCGTGGCGTAACGCGAAGCGCCGACGTTGCGCTCGCCGACCTGACGGCGCTCGACCTCGTAGGACTTCAGCAAATCCGGGCCGCCCCAGCCGGCGAGCGTCGCCGCAAGCTTCCACGACAGGTCGATCGCGTCGGCGACGCCGGAATTCATGCCGAGCCCGCCGGTCGGGAT
>DATJLN010000052.1:0-2186 GCA_035509535.1 Xanthobacteraceae bacterium
TTTCCTCGCCAAGCGCCCGAAAGCTGGAGACGCATTGCCGGCGTCGTGCGCCATGTCTTTACGCATTTTCCACTTGAACTCTGCGTCTATACGGCCGCATTTCCGCTCCGCACGCGCGCGCCTGCCGGCATGCGTTGGGTCGCGTCCGCAGATATCGCGGGCGAGGCCTTGCCCAGCCTCATGCGCAAGGTCTTGGCGCACGCCCAGACTTCGGATCGAATAGGCAAGGCTTGAATAGGCAAGGCTTAGTGAGACGGCATAACGAGGAAGGAAAGAACGATGAAAATCGAACGACATGAAGCGGGGCCGCGCATGAGCAAGGCCGTCGTCCATGGCGACACCGTCTATCTCGCCGGTATCGTCGCCGACGCCCCCAAGGGCAAGAGCACGGCCGAGCAGACCAAGAGCATCCTGTCGCAAATCGACGGCTTCCTCGCCGGTGCCGGGACCGACAAGAGCAAGCTCCTGTCGGCCAATATCTGGATCACCGACATGGCGAATTTCGCCGAGATGAATGCGGTATGGGATGCCTGGGTGTCGCCGGGCAATACGCCGGCGCGCGCGACCGTCCAGGCGGGTCTCGCCTCGCCCGACTACAAGGTCGAAATCATGGTGGTAGCGGCGCGATGACGAGCCCCGGAATCCTCGCGATCTTCAACGATTGCCTGGCGGGGCGCGAGGCGGAGTTCGAAGCCTGGTTCCAGGGCGAGCATTTGCTCGAGCGGCTCTCCGTGCCGGGCTTTCTGTTCGGCCGACGTCACAAGGCGATTTCGGGTTCACCGGGCTATTTGAACTTCTATCTCGTCGAAACGCCCGAGGTGCTCACGTCAAAGCCCTACCTCGATCGGCTCGACAATCCGACGCCGATGACGCGCACGATCATGTCGGAAGTATTCATCAACGCGAATCGCACGGTATGCCGGCGTGCCGTCCGGCAGGGCAGGTTCCGCGGTGCCTACGCGATCACTGCCCGGTTCAACCAGCGGCAGGACGAGACGGCGTTGCGCGGCGTGCTGGAAAAATTCACCGCCAGCACGGCCGTCGCCAGCGGTGAAATATGGATCGCGCTCGATGCCGCGGGCATGCCGGTGTCGAAGGAAGAGCAAATGCGTGGTGGCGACAAGAAGATCGCCGGCGCGCTGATGATCGAAACGCTCTACCAGGAGGATGCGCAAGCCATCTCCGCGGAGCTCCAACGGCAATTCCCGGCAGCCGATCTCGGTCTCTACCGGGTGCTCTGCCAAATCGGGAGGGGCGATCTATGAAAGCGCTGTTGCCCTTGGCACAGACGATCGCGCAGCGGCTGATCGCGCGCCGCGAAACTATCGCCATCGCCGAATCCTCGACCGGCGGGTTGATCGCCGCCACTTTGCTCGCCGTGCCCGGCGCCTCGGCCTACTTTCTCGGCGGCGCCGTGGTCTACACCAAATCGGCGCGCGCGGCGTTGCTCGGCATCGGCGACGCCGACATGGCGGGCTTACGGCCGTCGACCGAGACCTACGCGCTGCTGCTGGCGCGGCGCATGCGCGAGCGCCACGGCGCGTCCTGGGGCGTCGGCGAAACCGGCGCGAGCGGCCCCACCGGCAACCGTTACGGCGATCCGGCCGGTCACACCTGCATTGCTGTAGTTGGTGCGGCCGAGCGCGCGACCATGCTGCGCACCGGCAACGCCGAGCGGTTTTCCAACATGGAAGCGTTCGCCAAGCGGGCGCTCGAGCTACTTATTGAGGCCATACCTTCCGGTTAACTGATGCAGTCGGGGCGAACGCAGAGAAGGACGATGGCCCGCAAAAGAGCTGCAAAACCGCAACGCCGCCGCACCATTAAACGTAAGCCACGCCGCTCTCGCGAAGACATGCTGGCGGAACTGAAAACGCGCTTGCGCGAAATTGCCGATCTGCGGGCGGCGAACTCGGTGCTGAGCTGGGATCAGGCCACCTTCATGCCTGAAGGTGGCGCGCCCGCGCGCGGCCGCCAAATGGCGATGCTGTCCCGTCTCGCCCATGAGCGGTCGGTCGCGCCGGAGATCGGGCGATTGATCGAGACGTTGACGCCGTATGGCGAGAGCCTGCCAAGCACGAGTGACGACGCTTGCCTGATCCGTGTCGCCCGCCGCGATTTCGATAAAGCCATCAAGGTGCCGGCCGATTATGTGGAGCGTGCCAACGCCCATGGGTCGGCCTCTT
>DATJLN010000053.1:0-342758 GCA_035509535.1 Xanthobacteraceae bacterium
GTGGGGCAGCATCAGGGCCGGAAGATCCATCAGATCGATCCCGAGACCGGCGCGATCCTCCGCACCATCGAGTCCAACCGCGTCGTCACCGGGGTCACCTGGATCGACGGCGAGCTCTGGCACGGCATCTGGGAAGGCGACGAAAGCCATGTGCGGCGTGTCGACGCCAAAACCGGGGAGGTTCTGGAACGGCTCGAAATGCCGCTCGGCATTGGCGTGTCGGGGCTCGAATCCGATGGCGGCGATCGGTTCTTCTGCGGCGGCGGCAAGAGCGGCAAGGTGCGCGCCGTGCGCCGGCCCAAGCGGGGCTGAGAGCCTAAATATTTGGTTCGAGCATGAACTCTTCCGCAAGCCGATTTCCGCTTCTTAGGATCGTGCTCTAAGCGCTCATCTTTTGCATGAGCGCGTCGGAAATCTCAAAATTGGCATAGACATTCTGCACATCGTCCTGGTCGTTGAGGTTTTCGATGAGCTTGAGAAGTTTCTCACCCTGCTCGTCATCGACGGCGATGGTGTTCTGCGGCCGCCACACCAGCGAGGCCTTTTTGGGCTCGCCGAATTTCGCCTCGAGCGCCTTGACCACCGAACCGAAATGGTCCTGCGCCGCGAAGACTTCATGCGCGCCTTCGCCGGAGACGACGTCGTCGGCGCCGGCATCAAGCGCCGCCTCGAACATCGCTTCAGCGCTTGCCGCTTTCGTGTCGTATTCGATGACGCCGACATGATCGAACATGAAGGACACCGCGCCGGTTTCCGCGAGATTGCCGCCGCTCTTGGTGAAGGAGGCGCGCACTTCGCCCGCGGCACGATTACGATTGTCGGTGAGGACTTCAACGATCACCGCGACACCGCCCGGACCATAGCCTTCGTAGCGGATCTGTTCGTAATTCTCGCCCTCGCCGCCCGCAGCCTTCTTGATGGCGCGCTCGATATTGTCCTTCGGCATGTTTTCGGCACGCGCCGCGATGATCGCCGCACGCAGCCGCGGATTCATCGCCGGGTCCGGTACGCCGATCTTCGCCGAGACGGTGATTTCGCGCGCCAGCTTGCCGAAGAGCTTCGACTTCGCCGCATCCTGCCGCCCTTTGCGGTGCATGATGTTCTTGAACTGTGAATGTCCGGCCATCGTGCGCTCTTGATGTCTGTTCCGCCGCGCTCTCGCGCGCCGGCAAATCAGGGATGAAATGATGCGGCCGCGTTATATGACGGCGCCCTGTGAAAATAAAGACGCTGCCGAACCAGGATCAAGCCCAGAACGCCGGGACCGCCTGTTCCAGGCTGCCGCCCAGCCGGACCGCGCCGACGCGGCTCGCGAGCCCGGTCGCGGGGTCGGTTTCAACCGCCACGCCGCACAAGGTCGCTGGACCCGTGGCCGGCTCGAAACGTGCCGACGAGACACGCCGCACGAAGCGCTGCAGCGGCTCGTCCTTGGCCATGCCGATCACGGAATCGAAATCGCCGGTCATGCCGACATCGCTCATATAGGCCGTGCCGCCCGGCAGCACGCGCAGATCGGCGGTCGGAACATGCGTGTGCGTGCCGACGACGAGACTGGCGCGGCCGTCGCAGAAAATCCCCATCGCCTGCTTCTCGCTGGTGGCCTCGCCGTGGAAATCGACAATGACGGCGTCGGCGCTGGCTTGCAGCGGACAGGCGATGAGTTCGCGCTCCACCGCGGCGAACGGATCGTCGAGCGGATCCATGAAAACGCGGCCCATGGCGTTGACGATGAGAACGCGCGCGCCGTTCTTGGCCTCGAGCACGGCCGCGCCGCGGCCCGGCGTACCGGCTGGATAATTGATCGGGCGAACCATGCGCTGCGCGCGCTCGATAAAGACCAGCGCTTCTTTCTGATCCCAGGCGTGATTGCCGAGCGTGACCGCATCGGCGCCGGCTTCGAGGAGTTCGCGGTAGATCGTCTCGGTGATGCCGAAACCGCCGGCGGCGTTCTCGCCATTGACCACGACGAGATCGAGCTTCCAGTCGCGCACCAGCTTCGGCAAACGCTCATAGACAATGACGCGCCCGCTGCGGCCGACAACGTCGCCGATGAACAGAATGCGCATTCTCAATGGCCTCGCAGATCGATGACTTCGCGCTCGGTTAGCACGAGATCGAGCCGCACGTCGCGAGGTGTTGTCGGCACGCTCGAGACCTCCTGAGCGGCAAATGCGACGCCGATTGCCGCGACAGGCCTGCGCGCACGCAAGCCCGCAATGGTGCGGTCATAATAGCCGCCGCCATAGCCGAGGCGACAGCCTTTGCGATCGAAGGCCAGAAGCGGCACGAGGAGAATATCGGGATCGACTTGCGTCGCCTCGGGCTTCGGCTCGCGGATGCCCCAGACGCCGGAATTGAGCGGCTCGCCCCAACGCCAAGCCCGCATGATGAGCGGCTTGCCGCGGCCCGGCACTGCCGGCAGCGCCAGTGCCGCGCCCTGCCCGGCAAGCCGGCGCAGCAGCGGCAGCGGGTTGATCTCGCTCTTCATCGGCATGAAGCCGGACACGATCGCGCCCGGCGCAAGCGCGAGCGGAAATTCGCGCGCTGCAATCGTCTCGCCTGCAGCCAGGCGCAGTTCCGCCGGCAGCGCGTCGCGGCGCGCCGTGGCCTCGCTGCGCAGGGCCGCCTTGGCCTGTTCGATGTCGGTTGAGGACGGTGCTGATGAGATCATGAGAGGCAATAAAACGTGCGGAGCCGCACCGGCCGTCGGAGCGTCGATCCCGGGTTCCCTACGAAAGTAGGTGGGCGCCATATGTCCGAACCCACGGGTCCGGTCAGGGACAGCTCCCTTCAGGATCGATAAGGCCCCGGGGATATGTCTCCTAACGAACCGCGCAGCCCCGCCTTCGCAATGTAGTGCGCAATGCGGATAAACGCCAATCGGCGGCCTGCCGGCGCGGCCGGCCGCAAATGGCGCCGGCGCATTTGAGCGAAATTGCTTCACATGGAATCAATTGTCGCTCTAGCAGTTTGATTGAGCATGATCTTTTCGGAAAACCGGTGGCCGCTTTTCCGAATCATGCTCTAGCCGAGCGCAACGTCGCCGTTGTTGATACTTTGGTTGAGCTTCTTGGTGATGCTTTCAATGCGTTCGGCGGCAGCCCCGAGCGCAGCCGCTATCGAGGCCTGGGCGACCCGGGTGCGGTCGGACGTCAGCACGCGGGCGTCCTGCAGCGCCGCGAGTTCGTCCTCGATGCGCTTGAGCCGCTGTCCGGCCTCGGCAAGTTCGTCGGCAACCGTGAGCGCCGCCATCACGGTCAGGCGCGTATCGCCGATCTCGCCAAATTTGCTGCGCAACCCGCTAATGCGCATGTCGAGATCGCGCGCAAGCTCGATGAGATGGCCCTCTTGGCCATCCTCGCACGCCATCCGGAACTGCCGGCCATTAATGGTGACGTTGACTTGAGCCATTTGCGCTGAAGTCCAAACGCTCCGTTGCTCGCACCTTACTTTAACAAACCGGCGGCAAGTTCATTCCGCAAGCCCGCTGCTAAAGTCTACTCTTCGTCTGCGGAATCATCCTCCGCTGGATCGTCCTCGGGCTCGTCTTCCTCTTCCTCGGCCGAGTCGTCCGCCTCCGCAGAGTCGTCTTCCGCCGCCTCATCCATTGCCATTTCGTCCGTGTCCGGCTTGTCGGAGCCCAGGACATCGCGAATTGTCTCGATGGCCTGATCGATCCGCCGCATGACCTCGCGATTGGCGCTCTCCAGCGTGCGGACGCGAGCCGTCGCTTCGTCGAGCTCGCTGGCCAACCTGGCGCGATCGGTCCCTAGCGCATGAACCTGATTGGCGAGCATTCCCTCGCCATGATCGGCCTCGGAGCGCCGCTCCGCCGCCGCCTCCAAAGCATCCAGCGCCAGCGAAAGCCGCCGCGTTGCCATCTCGATTAAATCGGCGTCACTCATCTGGCCATTCACCGCGGCCATCCCAGCCGCCACAATGAACGCAAAAATTGTGCGACGGCAATCGTTTACCGTAAGAAGCTTACGTCGTATCGAGGGAATGCGTCAACGATCGGCGGGCGTTTTCCCTACCAGCCTGTGTATGACTTCATCGAGAGGCCACCAACATTTGACTCAAGGGCTTCGCATGCTATCTGTCCGGCCGGTTTCCATAATCGCGGCCGTCCAGCTTCGCGCCGCTTTTTGGCCTGTCCAATATTGGCCCTGTCAATTCTTGGCCTGGCCGGTTTTGGCCTGTCGCCGTTAGGCCTGTACGATGACGATGCCGGATCGAGCTGCCGCAGCGGACGCAAGTCCCGCTTACGCTCAAGGTTTTTCCGCCTCCGGCGCGGACGCCGCTTCACGAGCGGAGCACGACCGCATGGCCAACGCCATCCGCGCGCTGGCGATGGACGCGGTGGAACAGGCGAATTCAGGCCATCCCGGCCTGCCGATGGGCGCGGCCGATGTCGCGACCGTCCTCTTCACCCGATTTCTGAAGTTCGATCCGGCTGATCCGTCCTGGCCCGACCGCGACCGCTTCGTGCTTTCGGCCGGCCACGGCTCGATGCTGCTCTATGCGCTGTTCTATCTGCTCGGCTACGGGAAGATGACCATCGCCGAGATCAAGCGCTTCCGCCAGCTCGGCTCGCTGACGCCCGGCCATCCCGAGCACGGCCATACGCCCGGCGTCGAAACCACGACCGGGCCGCTCGGCCAGGGGCTGGCCAATGCCGTCGGCATGGCGATCGCCGAGCGGCATCTGGCGGCGGTCTTCGGCAACAACGTCGTCGATCACAAGACTTACGTGCTCGCCTCCGACGGCGATCTGATGGAAGGCATCAGCCAGGAAGCGATTGCGCTCGCCGGCCATCTGAAGCTGAACAAGCTGATCGTCTTGTTCGACGACAATCACATTTCGATCGACGGGCCGATATCGCTTGCGGATTCCGTCGATCAGGTCGAACGCTTCAAATCCGCCGGCTGGGCGGCAAGCCGCATTGACGGCCACGATCCGTCGGCAATCGCCGCGGCAATCGAAGCCGCACAGCGCGCCGACAAGCCGACCATGATCGCCTGCCGCACCACGATCGGATTCGGCGCGCCGAACAAAGGCGGCACCGAAAAGGCGCACGGCGCCGCGCTCGGCGCCGCCGAAATCGCCCTCGCCCGGCAAAAGCTCGGCTGGACCTCGCCAGCCTTTGAAATCCCGGCCGACATTCTTCAGCACTGGCGCACCGCCGGCGCCCGCGGCAAGGCGGGCCGTGCGGCTTGGCAACTACGCCTCGCCGCGCTCGATGCGAACAAGCGCGCCGAGTTCGAGCGCCGGCTGCGCGGCGATTTCGCCGGCGGGCTCGACGCCGCTGTCGGCGAAACCAAACAGCAGCTCGCGCAGGCGCCGAAGGACATCGCCACCCGCTCGGCATCGGAGTTCGCACTCGAAGCCTTGACCGCGGCGCTGCCGGAAATGATCGGCGGCTCAGCCGATCTCACCGGCTCCAACAATACGCGAACCAAAAGCACGAAGGTGCTGAGCGCCAGCGATTATTCCGGCCGCTTCATCCATTACGGCATCCGCGAGCACGGCATGGCGGCGGCGATGAACGGTATGGCGCTGCATGGCGGCATCGTCCCCTATTCAGGCACCTTCCTGGTGTTCTCGGATTATTGCCGCCCAGCCATCCGGCTGGCGGCGCTGATGGGGCAGCGCGTCATCCATGTCATGACGCATGACTCCATCGGCCTTGGCGAAGATGGTCCCACCCATCAGCCGGTCGAGCATCTCGCGGCTTTGCGCGCCATTCCCAACCTGAAAGTGTTCCGCCCTTGCGACGCCGTCGAAACGGCGGAGTGCTGGCAACTTGCGCTGCAGTCCGAGGACGCCCCAAGCATACTTGCCCTGACGCGGCAGAACCTGCCGCAGTTGCGCCTTGGCTTTGACCCGCAAAACCGTTGCGCCGCCGGCGCCTATGAGCTCATCGCCGCCGATGACGGCGCTGCCACGGTGTCGTTGTTCGCGACCGGCTCGGAGGTTGCGATCGCGGTCGAAGCGAAAAAGCTCCTCGCCAGGCGCAAGATTTCCGCCCGCGTCGTCTCGGTGCCCTGCTTCGAGCTGCTGCTGGCTTTGCCGGAGGACCGGCGCGCTGCGATTATCGGCCAGGCCAAGGTCAATGTCGCCGTGGAGGCCGGCATCCGCCAGGGCTGGGATGCCATTATCGGCTCGTCCGGCGCCTTTGTCGGCATGACCGGATTTGGCGCCAGCGCGCCCTACAAGGCTCTTTACCAACATTTCGGGCTGACCGCCGAAAAGGTGGCCGAGGCGGCATTGGCTCGATTATGAAGTCGTGAATAAATAAAGGCTGCCGCCCATGGCCAGACCTGTGGCCAGCGGGGCGGCTTCTCAGGAGACCGGGAAATGTCCGTACGCGTTGCCATTAACGGTTTCGGCCGGATCGGCCGCAATGTCCTGCGTGCTGCAGTCGAAGCCAACCGCAAGGACATTGAAGTCGTCGCCATCAACGACCTCGGCCCGGTCGAGACCAATGCCCACCTCCTCCGTTACGACAGCGTGCACGGCCGCTTCCCCGCCGAAGTGATCGTCAAGGGCGACACGATCAGCTGCGGTAACGGCGCCATCAAGGTGACGGCGGTGAGGAACCCGGCGGAATTGCCGTGGAAGGAGCTCGGCATCGATATCGCGCTCGAATGCACCGGCATCTTCACGTCCAAGAAGGCGGCGTCCGCGCATCTCGACGCCGGCGCCAAGCGCGTTCTCGTTTCGGCGCCGGCCGACGGCGCCGACCTGACCGTCGTCTATGGCGTCAATCACGACAAGCTCACCAAAGCCCACACCGTCGTCTCCAATGCTTCCTGCACGACCAATTGCCTGGCGCCCGTCGTCAAAGTGCTCAACGACGCCGTCGGCATCGACAAGGGCTTCATGACGACGGTGCATTCCTATACCAACGACCAGCCGTCGCTCGATCAGATGCACAAGGATCTCTATCGCGCGCGCGCTGCGGCGCTAAACATGATCCCGACCTCGACCGGCGCCGCCAAGGCCGTCGGCCTCGTGCTGCCGGAGCTTGCCGGCCGTCTCGACGGCGTGTCCATCCGCGTCCCGACGCCGAATGTCTCGGTGATCGACTTCAAGTTCGTCGCCAAGCGACCGACCAGCCCCGACGAAATCAATGGCGCGGTCAAGCGCGCCGCCGAACAGCAGCTCAAGGGCATTCTTGGTTTTACCGAGGCGCCCAATGTGTCGAGCGACTTCAACCACGATCCGCACTCGTCGATCTTCCATACCGATCAGACCAAGGTCATGGACGGCACGCTGTGCCGGGTGATGTCCTGGTACGACAACGAATGGGGCTTCTCCAATCGCATGATCGATACTGCGGTGGCGATGGGCAAGCTCGGATAATCAGCTGGGATCCAACCGGGTCCAACTAGGGCGATGTGAACCGCTATGAGTGCCAGTGTCGGCGTACTGATGAAGCCCACCTTTCGCAGCCTCGACGATGCCGACGTCAAAGGCAAACGTGTTTTGCTCCGCGTCGACCTGAACGTCCCGATGCAGGACGGCAGAATTACGGACTCCACCCGCATCGAAGAGATCGCCCCGACCATCCTCGAATTGTCCGACAAGGGCGGCAAGGTGATCTTGCTGTCGCATCTTAACCGCCCGAAGGGACCAAATCCGAAGGATTCGCTCCGCCCGGTCGCTGCCGAAGTGGCCCGCATCGTCGGGCGGCCCGTCGCCTTTGCCGAAGATTGCATCGGCCCGAAGGCGCAAAGCGCCGTGGCCGCGATGACGAACGGCGACATTCTCTGCTTGGAGAACACGCGTTTTCATCCCGGCGAGGAAAAGAACGACAAAGACTTCGCCAAACAACTTGCGGCGCTCGGCGACATCTTTGTCGACGACGCATTCTCGGCAGCCCATCGCGAGCACGCCGCGAACGCCGCGATCGTCACTGTCTCCAATATGCCGGCCTATCCCGGCCGCGCCATGGCGGCCGAGCTCGAAGCGCTGCGCAAGGCCTTCGAGACGCCGGAACATCCGGTCGCGGCCATTGTCGGCGGCGCCAAGATCTCGACCAAGCTCGATCTGCTCGGCCATCTATTGCAAAAAGTCGAGACGCTGATCATCGGCGGCGGCATGGCCAATACGTTCCTCGCCGCGCAGGGCAAGACCATCGGCAAGTCGCTGTGCGAGCCTGATTTGATCGCCAGTGCCAAGGAGATCATGGCCAAGGCCAAGGCGATGAAGCGCGAGATCGTGCTGCCCGTCGACGCCGTGGTCGCGGAAAAGTTTGCCGCGCATGCGCCCTCGCGCGTGGTCTCGGTCGACGCGGTCGGCGCGGGCGACATGATCCTCGACATCGGTCCAAAAAGCGTCGACTACGTCATTTCGGTGCTCGCCCGCACCAAGACTCTGGTGTGGAACGGCCCATTCGGCGCCTTCGAAATGGAACCGTTCGACAATGGCACGCTCGCAGTCGCCGAAGCAGTGGCGGAACTGACCGACGCCAAGAAGCTTGTCAGTTTTGCCGGCGGCGGCGACACGGTGGCCGCGCTCAACGCCGCCTCGGTCCGCGGCCGGCTGACCCACGTCTCGACCGCCGGCGGCGCGTTCCTGGAATCGCTTGAAGGGAAAACCCTGCCGGGCGTGCGGGTCCTTATGGTATCCCCGCCGTCATCCAACTAGGTTAGAGACGAGCTTGAATTCGCCGGATCGCCGGCGTCCGAATGTCGAGGAGAACGCGATGAACCTCAGCGAATTGAACAAAGTCGCGGAAGCTATGGTTGCGCCAGGCCGCGGCATTTTGGCGGCCGATGAATCCACCGGCACGATCAAAAAGCGCTTCGACACGCTGGGCGTCGAGTCGACGGTCGACAACCGGCGCGACTATCGCGAAATGTTGTTCCGCAGCGCCGACGCGATGTCGAAATACATTTCCGGCGTCATCCTCTACGACGAGACCATCCGGCAGAACGCCAAAGACGGCACGCCGCTGGTCAAGATCATCGAGAAAGCGGGTTCGCTGCCCGGCATCAAGGTCGACAAGGGTACCAAGCCGCTGCCGTTCTGCCCGGGCGAACTGATCACCGAGGGGCTCGACGGCCTCGGCGAAAGGCTCGCCGAATATCGCGGGCTCGGCGCCAAATTCGCCAAATGGCGCGCGGTCATCGACATCGGCGCCAACATTCCGAGCTACGACTGCATCATGAGCAATGCGCACGCGCTCGGCCGCTACGCCGCGCTGTGCCAGCAGGAAGGCATCGTGCCGATCGTCGAGCCGGAAGTGCTGATGGACGGCGACCATGATGCCGACCGCTGCGCAATGATCACCGAATGGGTGCTCAAAACGGTGTTCGAGCAGCTCTACTATCAGCGCGTGGCGCTCGAAGGCATGGTGCTCAAGCCGAACATGGTGGTGTCCGGCAAGAAGTCGGCCAAGCGCGCTTCCGTTGCGGAAGTCGCCGAGAAGACGGTGAAAGTTCTCAAGGCCTGCGTGCCGGCCTCCGTTCCCGGCATCGCCTTCCTGTCCGGCGGCCAGTCCGATGAAGAAGCCACCGCCCATCTCGACGCCATGAACAAGATGGGCCCCCTGCCCTGGCACCTGACCTTCTCCTACGGCCGCGCCTTGCAGGCCGCGCCGCAGAAGGCTTGGTCCGGCAAGTCGGAAAATGTCGCGGCCGCGCAACGCGCCTTCGGCCATCGCGCCATGATGAACGGGCTTGCCGCACTCGGGCAATGGAAGGCCGATCTCGAGCGGAAAGCGGCGTGACGCGGGACGATACCCCGCGACAGCGGCTCTATCTCGTCACGCCTCGCATCGAAGATCCGGCCCCGTTTATCCCCGACGTCGAGCGGGCTTTGGCCGCGGGCGACATCGCCGCGGTGCTGCTGCGGCTCGCCGATGGTGACGAGCGCAAGCAGATCGATCGCATCAAAGCGATTGCCCCGGCCGTGCAGCGTCGCGATGTCGCACTGCTGCTCGATGGCCATGCCGGGATTGTCGCGCGGACCGGCGCCGACGGCGCGCATATCAGTGGAATCGAGGCCTTTGTCGCCGCGCTGCCGCTACTCAAGCCCGACCGCATAGCCGGCGCGGGCGCCTTGTTAAGCCGTCATGATGCCATGCTCGCAGGCGAATCCGGCGCCGACTATGTGATGTTCGGGGAGCCCGACCGCCGCGGCCGGCGCCCATCGTTCGAGGAATCGGAAGACCGCTTGTTATGGTGGGTGGAGCTTCTCGAAATACCCTGTGTCGGCTATGCCGACCGTCCCGACGAGGTCGCGGCGCTGGCGCGCACGGGAGCCGATTTTGTTGCGCTCGGTGAGTGGATATGGACGTGGCCTCAAGGCATCGCCGCAGCGATCGCGAACGCCGCCGAACAGCTTCTGACCCCGGCGCCGCGATGACGCCGCGCCGCGCTGGGACGATCGCCGGCGCGACCGCGCTTGCTTTGTTTTTCCTCATTGCACCGGCGGAGGCCCAGAGCGGGACACCGTCACCGCCCGCAGCAAAGCCTGCGGTGAAGCCGGCGGGCAAGCCGGGAGCCAAGCCCGCGACGACACCTGATAGCGTCAAAAACGGGTCTGCTATTTTCACATCTTCTCCGCTCCCCAAAGCCGTGTTCGATCCGGCCTATGGCGCATTTCAACGCGGCTATTTCCTCACCGCGTTCCGTCTGGCCGAACGGCGGGTCGAGCAGGACAAAGACCCGAAATCAATGACGCTGCTCGGCGAACTCTACTCCAATGGCTTGGGCGTGCCGCAGAACGACGACAAGGCTGCGGACTGGTACAAGCTCGCCGCCGCGCGCGGCGACAGCAACGCCATGTTCGCGCTCGCGATGTTTGCACTGGCCGGCCGCGCCGGCCCGCGCGACCGCCAGGCCAGCGCCAAATGGCTCGCATCCGCGGCCAAGCTCGGCCATCCCGAGGCCGCCTACGATCTGGCGCTGCTTTACATCGAGGGCCAGTTGTTCCCGCAGGACTTCACCCATGCCGCGGAATTGCTGCGCATCGCCGCCGATGCCGGCAGTCCGGATGCGCAGTATGCGCTCGGCACGTTCTACAAAGAAGGCCGCGGCGTGCCGAAGGACATGAAAGAGGCGGTCAAGCTTTGGGCCCGCGCAGCGCTCGCCGACAATACCGACGCAGAGGTCGAATACGGCATTGCGCGCTTCAACGGCGACGGCGTCCCGCGCGACGAAGCCGCCGCAGCGGAGATTTTCCGCAAAGCGGCGCTCCACGGCAGCCCGATCGCGCAAGACCGCCTCGCCATCATCCTCGCCAACGGTCTTGGCGTACCGGCCAATCCGGTCGAGGCCACCAAATGGCACCTGATTTCGCGCGCCAACGGCGAGACCAATCTGCCGCTCGACGCTTTTGTCGATAAGCTTGATCCGACTCAGCGCGCCGCCGGCGAGAAGGCCGCCAAAATCTGGCTCGACGCGCTCAAGGGCGATCGGGCGGCGGCGGCCGAGTTGCGAAAGCAGTAAATGCGCCCGACGCCTTTCGTGCTTGCACTGCAGCGCCAGCAAGGCTAGGCGAAGCCTCCTGTAAGAGACAAACCGATCAAACATGCTCCACTCGGCAGTCCTCAACGTCATGATCAAAGCGGCGCATCGCGCCGGCCGCAGCCTCAAGCGCGACCTCGGCGAGGTCGAGCAGTTGCAGGTCTCGCTGAAAGGGCCGCGCAATTTCGTCACCGCAGCCGACCGCCGCGCCGAGGAGATCGTGCGCGAAGAGCTCGCCAAAGCGCGGCCCGATTACGGCTTCCTCGGTGAAGAGGGCGGCGCGCATGAAGGCAGCGACAAGACCCACCGCTGGATCGTCGACCCGCTCGACGGCACGACCAATTTCCTCCACGGCATTCCGCACTTTGCGGTTTCGATCGCGCTCGAGCGCAACGGCGCCATCGTTGCCGGCCTGGTCTACAATCCCGCCAATGACGACCTGTTCGTCGCCGAGCGCGGCAAGGGGGCGTTCCTCAACGACCAGCGGCTGCGCGTCGCCGGACGGCAGCGGCTTGCCGAGGCCGTCGTCGCCTGCGGGCTGCCGCATTACGGACGCGGCGATCTTGCGGTTGGCCGCAGCGAAATCGCCGCCGCGCAACAGCACTTCGCCGGCTTGCGCCGGTTTGGTGCCGCGGCCCTTGATCTCGCCTGGATCGCGGCGGGACGCTTCGATGCCTATTGGGAGCGGGACCTGTCGCCGTGGGACATGGCCGCAGGCGTCATCCTGGTGCGCGAAGCTGGCGGCTTTGTCTCCGACCTCGACGGCCACGACGCCATGTTCACCAAGGGCCACATCGCGGCGGGTAACGAGACGATGCACCGCGAATTGCTCAAGCTTCTGAAAGAGGCCGGCAAAGCAGCCGGCAAGGAAGCCAGCCCGGAGATCTCGGCGCCGTGAGCCCCTCGCCCGACATCTCGCTTCGGGCGTATCACGCGGATGACGAAGATGCCTCGGTTGCGCTGTGGCTGCGCACCTGGCAGGCGGCCTATCCCGGCATCGATTTCGCCGGGCGGCTGGATTGGTGGCGCGAGCGTTGGCGCAAGGAACTGCTGCCGGTTGCGAACGTCGTGATTGCCGAGACCGAAACGGACATGATCGGCTTCGTCACTATCGACACTGCCACCCGCTATCTCGATCAGCTCGTGGTGGCGCCGGAATATTGGGGCTCCGGCACGGGCCTTGCGCTCATCAGCGAGGCCAAGCGCCTGTCGCCGACAGGCATCGATCTCGACGTCAATGTCGACAATGCGCGCGCGCGCGCCTTCTATGATAAATGCGGATTTGTCGTCACCGGCGACGGCAAAAATCCGATCACCGGACGGCCGATCTATCGCATGAGCTGGCGGCCTTGAGAGCCGCCGAACGATTGCCGCCGTTTTGCCGCAAGCTCGGATACCGGATGCAGCTCACGCCCACCGGCCCGGCGTTCATGGTCAATTTTTCTGGCTGGCTTGCGGCGATCCCGTGTCGCAGACGCTGCGGCTTTGCCAAGCCATCATGTAAAATCCCGGCGACGGCAATGCCGTGCCGGATCTGCGATCAAGCATCCTGGAATTGCAGCTTGGCAAGGCGGGCATAGAGGCCGTTGGCGCTGATCAGCGTCTGGTGGGTGCCCTCCTCGACGATGCGGCCCTCATTCATCACCAGGATCCGGTCGCATGACTGCACCGTCGCGAGCCGGTGGGCGATGACGACAGTGGTGCGCTCGCGCATCAGATCGGCGAGCGCTGCGGCGACCTGCGTCTCGCTTTCGGCATCGAGCGACGACGTCGCTTCGTCGAGCAGAAGCAAGGGCGCGTTGCGCAGGATGGCGCGCGCGATGGCGATGCGCTGGCGCTGGCCGCCGGACAGCGTAATGCCGCGCTCGCCCACCGGCGTGTCGAAGCCTTGCGGCAGCGCGGCGATGAAGCTTGCGGCATTGGCATGCTCGGCCGCGCGCATGACTTCTTGGTCGAACGCATCGGGCCGGCCGAAGCGGATATTATCGCGGACCGAGCTTGCAAACATCACGCTGTCCTGCGGCACCAGCGCGATGCGGGTGCGGAAATCAGCCGGATCGAGATCGGTCAGCGGCATGCCGTCAAGGGTGATGCGGCCCGCCGCCGGATCGTAGAAGCGCAGCAACAGATGAAAGATCGTGCTCTTGCCGGCGCCGGAAGGGCCGACGATGGCGAGCTTTTCGCCCTGCCGCACCCGGAACGACACGCCGTTGAGCGCCGGCGCGTTCTGCCGCGTCGGATACATGAAGCGCACGTCCTCGAAGGCGGCTTCGCCGCGCGCCGGCGTCGGCAGCGCGAGCGGCCGCACCGGGCGCACGATCGCCGGCTTGATGGAAAGGATCTCAAACAGCCGCTCCGCCGCGCCCGAAGCCGCGGCCACTTCACCGCCGGTTTCCGACAACGAGCCAAGCGCGCTCGCGCCCAGCACCGCATAGAGAATGAACTGGCCGAGCCGGCCGGGCGTGATCTGCAGCGACAGGACTTCCTGCGCCCCGATCCAGAGCACGACGACAACGCTCGACGACACCAGAAAGATCGCAAAGCCGGTCAACAGCGCGCGCGCCCGGATCGAGTCGCGGGCGGCGCGGAAGGCCTGTTCGACTGCGCCGCGAAAGCGTGCAATGCCGAGTTGCTCGTTGGTAAAGGCCTGCAGCACGCGCACCGCGCCGATCAGCTCGGCGGCATAGGCGGAGGCCTCGGCGAGCGTATCCTGCGCCGAGCGCGAGCGGCGGCGCACCGCGCGGCCGAAGGCGTAAAGCGGCAGCACGATGATCGGGATCGCGGCCAGCACGAAGGCGGACAGTTTGGGACTCGTCACCACCATCATGGCGCTGGCGCCGACGAACAGGACGAAGTTGCGCAGCGCCACCGAAATCGACGAGCCGACGCTGGCTTTGATCTGCGTGGTGTCGGCGGTAAGCCGCGACAGCATCTCGCCGGTTCTGGCGGCATCGAAGAACGCCGCCGACAGCGAGGTCAGATGCGCGAAGACGTCGCTGCGCAGATCGGCGACGATGCGCTCGCCGAGTGTCGTGACCAGGTAGTACCGCGAGCCGCTGGCGAAGGCGAGCAGCGCCGCGATGCCGATCATGACCAGGAAATAACTGTTGATGAGGTGGACGCCGCGCTCGGTGAAGCCGAAATCGATCATCCGCCGCACTGCGACCGGCACGACGAGCGTGGTGATGGCCGCCAGAACGAGCGCGCCGAGCGCCGCGAGCGCGCGGCCGCGGTAGCGGCCGATATAGGGAAGCAGCGAAGCCAGCGGCCGAAGACTGGGCCGGTGCTGGGGCGGCGGAGAGCCATCTTGCCCGAAGGCTGGAGCTTCCCGCGCCGGCGCTTCCCGAGCCGAAGCCTCAACCGCCGGTTTTTGGGCGGTCCCCTTCAGTTCCGCCGAGGCCGTGTCGTCAACTGCAACAATCGACATATTGCCGTCGCGCAAATTCATCTGGGCACGTAGACCATCTCGCAAAGCAGGTTGTCACCAAGTTTACACAGCCCAGGCCCTCCCTCCATGGGCAAACCGGACGCGGAGCGGAGCCTTATGGCGTCCCAGCAAGCGATTCCGCGCGGGCGGCATCGAACGAACGTGAGTCCACCTTCAGGTAGGCAAGCTTCTCGTCGGCGATCACTACAGCCTCGGCGACACCCTGCACTTGCCGCAGCTGCGCGGCCAAGGCTTCGGCGTCTGCGGCGCGGCTGCCGGCGACGGGAACGAGCCGCGTCGTTAGATAACTGGGCTGCGCCATGGTGGCGGCAGCGCCAAGCCAGAGGAGCGCGATCGCCGCGGTGAACACAAAGACTCCATGGCTGCCCGCGAATTGGTGCGCCCAGCCGCCGACCATCCCGCCGACAAAAATGCCGAGGAACTGGGCGCTTGAATAGAGTCCCGTTGCCGTGCCCTTCGCCTCCGCCGGCGCCGTCTTGGTGATCAGCGACGGCAGGCTCGCCTCCATCACGTTGAAGGCCGAGAAGAAGAAGACGAGCGCTGCCAACAGGACGAACAGATTGCCAGCGCCGAAATAAAGCATCACCTGGCTCAGCGCGAGCGCTGCGACCGCGCCGACGAAGATACCCTTCATCCGCCGGTGTTTTTCGGCCGCGATGATTGCCGGCACCATCACGGCCACGGAAACCAGCAGCACCGGCAGATAGACAAACCATTGATCGCGCACTTGCACGTTCAGCGTGGCGCGAAGAAGGCCGGGCACTACCAAAAAACTTGCGGTGAGCATGGCGTGCAGCGCGAATATTCCGAAATCGAGCCGCAATAGTTCGCGATCGCGCAACACCGACCCGATCAGGGCGGGCACCGCCTCGGCGTCGCGATGCACGCGTACGCGGCCCGGATTGGGTACCACGAACTCGGTGATCGCGATGCCGAGAAGCCCCAAGCCTACCATGAGCCAGAAAATGCCGGACACCCCGATGAAGTTGGCAACGATCGGGCCCGCCACCAACGCGATCATGAAGGAGACGCCGATGGTTATGCCGACCATGGCCATCGCCTTGGTGCGGTTTTCCTCGTTGGTCAAGTCGGCTACCAGCGCCAGGATGACCGAACCGACGGCACCGCCGCCCTGCAAGGCGCGGCCGATAATGACACCGTCGATCGAGACCGAGAGCGCGGCGATGGCGCTTCCGATGGAAAACAGGATCAAGCCGATCACGATCATGACCTTGCGCCCGATCCGATCGGAGAGCAGGCCAAACGGAACCTGCAGGAGCCCCTGGCTTAATCCGTAGATGCCGAGGGCTTCCCCGATGAGGTAGGGAGTGGCGCCGGTCAGGTTGCGCGCATAGGCTGCAAATACCGGGTAGATCATGAATAAGCCGAGAAGCCTGACCGAAAAGACCGCTGCCAGCGAAGCGGCGGCGCGAAATTCATGCTTTTCCATTGAAATCAGCTATGCGTGAGCCGGAATGACCCGAAACGACGTGCCCCGCTGAGATGGCGCCCGGACAATGCCCCACGACCTCGACGTGGGTCAATCCGACGCCGGCCGATTGCGACGGCTTGCCGCCGAGGCCCCGCTTTTGTTATAGGACCGCCCAATTCAGCAATGTGACTTTGGCGGCCCGCGAGCGGCGGCCAGGAAAGAAGCCATGAAGCCCGATACCCATCCCAATTATCACACCGTCAAGGTTGTCATGACCGACGGGACCGAATTCACCACGCGCTCGACCTGGGGCCAGCCCGGCGACACGCTGCATCTGGATATCGATCCAAAGTCGCATCCGGCCTGGACCGGCGGCCAGCAGCAATTGCTCGACCGTGGCGGCCGCCTGTCGCGGTTCCAGAAGAAATTCGAAGGCTTCCTGAAGAAGTAACGTTCGGAGGCGCTTGCGGCGCCATCGGGCAGCTTCGAGCGCCTCAGGCCTCGGATTCGAAGGCTGCTTTCAAGAGTCCCATCTGCCGTTCGACCGGGTTGTCGGCCGCGATATTCAAATCCGGCGGGGCATGCATCGTGGCATCGAGCCGCCGCACCTCGGCCTGCAGCTTGGTCGAGCGCGCGATCAATTCCTGAAGCTTTTCCGGCAACAGGGCGAGCGATTGAGCATCGCCCGGCTCACAGGCGGCCAGGCGCACCTTGCTCTTTTCCTTATGGGCCTGCGCCAGCGTCATCTCGCCCTCTTTCACCGCGCGATGCAGCAAGAGCCAGGAGGCGAGTTGCATCAGCCGGGTGGTCAGGCGCATGCTTTCGGTGGCGTAGACGAGACTGGCGCTGCGCTCGAGTCTCTTCGATTCCGTGCGGCCGGCGCCGTCAAGATAGCCCGCCGTTTCCTCGACCAGTCCCATTCCGTCACGAAACAGCGTCGCGAAGACTTGGGAACTCGCGAGGTGTTCGCTGAAGGAGACGGCCGCGCTGACTTCTACCGTACGCTTGTCCGACATTTACGCCTCACACACAGCCGGTTCGAAGCTCCATGGCAGTTTGCCGCACGCACGTTTAGGAACTTCAAATCGAAAGCGGCACTAGAACCACAAATTTGCGAATACCCCGGAGAGCTCGCGCCGCAGACAGCCGTCCGACCTTCAACCGAAGGCGTGTCCCACGAGCTTTTCGAAAACAAGGCAGCATCGCGCGACGCGCGCGCACTGTCCAGCCTCACGGCAACGAAGCTTACGACATAGTTGCCAGCGCGCAGAATCGCGTCGATTCCGACGCCGACAGCGTGAAACTTCAGGGATCACGAAAAAAGAGCCGCCGTTGCCGGCGGCTCAAGGTGATAACAGGGAGGCGTCAAACAGAGTGGACAGGAGCCACTCAATGTCCAGAAGATGGACATGCTGATGTAATGAACGAGAAAGCTTAACGAAAGGTTAAGGATTCTCAGAAACTTGCCGAATCTTTTTCAAGCTTCGTACGAGCCGTGCGGAGACATCGCAACTAAGATCTTGAAAAGCTTATTTCTTAAAGAACTGATCGGCGGCCGATTTCACCGCTCGTTTTTTTGCGATGTCAGCCTCGAGGCGCGCGATCTCGCCCTTCAACATTGCGATGCGGTCCGCGAGTTCGCCGGCGGAGAGCAATGTCAGATCCTGACCGATTTCGTGCGCGAGTTTCTTCTTCGGCGCGTCCTCGTCGAAAGCAGGCATAACTCGTCTCCTACACGGAATCCTAGCGTCCGCCGGACCCGTTGTCACACGCCGGCCGCCCTTTAACGCTGCTGCCGCATGCGGGACATGCGGCATTTGGCGCTTGCGCCGGAGACCCCCGCAGCCAGCGTGAGCCATTGAAAGTAAACGGGAAAATTCTTGCCCTGAATTACCGCAGCCGGTACTAGTTCCGCTCTGCACTGCCAACCGGCCCTTTCCCGGTTGCGCGGGGGAATGGGCGGCCGCGAATTCGGCGCAAAGCCTGTTAGGTAATTCGGTCGGCATCCTGACTGTGGCGCGATTGGCGCCGTCGCCGGCCTTGGAGGTCGTCTTTGGCATTTTGGCGCGCCGCACCTTCGAGCACCGCGTCGGTCTGCGCGATATTGGCGCTTGCTGCCACGCTGCTCGGCGCCACGGCCGCACACGCCGTCGACGCCGTCAATGTACGCACCGATGCACCGGCGATCGATTTGACCGGCGCGGTCGAGTTCCAACATACCGACACTGGCCGTATTCAGGTTTCCACCGCGCCAGGCGCCGACGGCATCATCCGCCGCATCGAAGTGCGCGGCCGCGAAGCCGGACGGAACTGGGCGGTGTTCGCGCTCGCCAATAACGGTGAGGAGCAGATCGACCGGCTCATCGTCGTGCCGCATTATCGTATGGTCGGTTCCGGCCTCATCTGGCCGGACCTCGGCATGTCGCGCATCGTTGCAATCACGCCGTCTTCGGGCGATCCGCCCGATCGTCAGGACAATCCCAGCGCCGATATTTTCCGCATCACGCTCGATCCGGGCACCGTGATCACTTTCGTCGCGGAATTGCGCACCGACAACCTGCCGCAGATCTATCTGTGGGAGCCCGACGCCTACAAGGACAAAGTCAACTCGCTGACCCTGTACCAGGGCATCGTCATCGGCATTGCCGGTCTGTTGGCGTTGTTCCTGACAATCCTCTTCGTGGTCAAAGGCAGCGTCATGTTTCCGGCCGCCGCCGCGCTCGGCTGGGCGGTGCTGGTCTATATCGGCATCGATTTCGGCTTCTGGCCGAAAGTCTTCGACATGTCGTCGGCCTCGGAGCGGATCTGGCGTGCCTCGGGCGAGGCGATCCTCGCGGCAACGCTCCTCGTCTTCCTGTTCGCCTATCTCAATCTCAATCGCTGGCATGTGCGCTACATCCACATCACGCTCGGCTGGCTCGCCTTTCTCGGCGCCCTCGTCGCCGTGGCGCTGTTCTCGCCGGCGGTGGCCTCCGGCATCGCCCGCATCTCGCTGTTTCTGATCGCGATCTTCGGCTTCGGCCTCGTGATTTATCTGGCGACCCACGACTACGATCGCGCCGTGATGCTGATCCCGACCTGGCTTCTCTTGGTGGTCTGGGTGATTGCGGCCGCATTGACCGTGCTCGGCTTTGTCACCAACGACATCATCGGTCCGGCGCTGCTCGGCGGCCTGGTGCTCATCGTCATGCTGATCGGATTCACGGTGATGCAGCACGCCTTTGCCGGCGGGGCCACCGGCAGCATCGTGTCCGACGTCGAGCGCCGCGCGCTGGCGCTGACCGGCGCCGGCGACATGATCTGGGACTGGGACGTCGCCGCCGACAAAGTCTTCACCAGTCCCGAAACCGAGGCGGCTTTGGGCCTGAGCCGCGGCGCGCTCGAAGGTCCGGCCGCCAAGTGGCTCGATGTGCTGCATCAGCTCGACCGCGACCGCTTCCGCGCCACGCTCGACAGCGTCTTGGAGCAGCGGCGCGGGCGGGTGGCACAGGATTTCCGCTTGCGCACCGCCGACGGCCATTATCTGTGGCTCTCGCTCAAGGCCAGGCCGGTGGTCGGTTCCGACGGCGAAGTGATCCGGCTGGTCGGCACGCTGACCGACGTGACCGAATTCAAGACCGCCGAAGAGCGGCTCCTGCACGACGCGGTGCACGACAATCTGACCGGCCTGCCCAATCGCGAATTGTTTCTCGACCGGCTCGACGCCGTGCTCGGCTTCGCCAAGAGCGATATGGCGATCCAGCCGACGGTCATGGTCATCGATCTCGACCGTTTCAAGCAGGTCAACGATTCCGTCGGCATGGCGGTCGGCGATTCCATTCTCCTGACGCTGGCGCGCCGGCTTGGCCGGCTGATCAAGCCGCAGGACACTCTGGCGCGGCTCTCCGGCGATCAGTTCGGGCTGATCCTGCTGTCGGAAAAGGAGCCGGCGCGCATCACCGCTTTTGCCGAAACCATCCGCCGCACGCTGCGTGCGCCGATCACGTTCCGCGATCGCGAGATTTTCCTTACCGGCTCGATCGGCCTCCTGCCCGGCGAAAGCAGCAACGAGCCGCAACGCGCCGAAGAAGTGCTCAAGGACGCCGAGCTGGCGATGTATCATGCCAAGCGCGGCGGCGGCGATCGCATCGACGTTTTCAAGGCCGCGATGCGCGCGCGCAAGAACGACCGGCTCTCGCTTGAATCGGATCTGCGCCGCGCGCTCGAACGCGAAGAGATCAGCATCCTGTATCAGCCGATCGTGCGCCTCGAGGACCGCGCCATTGCCGGCTTCGAAGCGCTGGCGCGCTGGAACCATCCAAAACTCGGCCGCATGTCGCCGAGCGAGTTCATCGCTATCGCCGAAGAGACCGGCCTCATCGTCGAACTCGGCTTGTTCGTGCTCGACCGCGCCGCGCGGCAGCTCTCGACGTGGCAGCGCACGGTGCGCCAGCGCGAGCCGCTGTTCGCGAGCGTCAATGTCTCCTCGCGGCAATTGCTGCGGCACGATCTGATCCAGGATATCCGCACCGTGCTCGCCCGTTCGCCGCTCAATCGCGGCTCGCTGAAACTCGAAATCACCGAGTCCGTGGTGATGGAGAACCCGGAACATGCCGCGCAGATGCTGCATCGCATCCGCGAGCTTGGCGCCGGCCTCGCGCTCGACGATTTTGGCACCGGCTATTCGTCCCTCTCCTATCTGCAGCGCTTCCCGTTCGACACGATCAAGATCGATCAGTCCTTCGTGCGCACCACGTCGAAGGGTACGCGGCCGGTGATCCTGCGTTCCATCATCACGCTGGCGCACGATCTCGGCATGGACGTCGTCGCCGAGGGTGCGGAATCGGATTCCGACGCCGTCGAACTGTCGCAACTCGGTTGCGAATACGCGCAAGGTTTCGTCTTCGGCGAGCCGATGAGCGCGGATCGCGCGCGGGCGCTGCTCGAGCCGGATGCAGCCGGCATGAAGCATCACGAGACCGGCGTCAGAACCAAAGTTTTCTGATCGTGGCGGCGCGCGTTCGCTTAGGCGTGGCCGGCTTCGCTCGACAACATGCCTGGATCGATGCCGATTTTCTTCAGCGCCATCTCATATTTGCCGCCGATATCGGTGCCGAAAATGAGGTCCGCATCGGCCGCGCAGTGCAACCAGCCATTGCCCTGAATCTCGTTCTCGAGCTGGCCCGGCGCCCAGCCGGCATAGCCGAGCGCGAGTATGGCGCTGGCCGGCCCATCGCCGCGCGCGATGGCTTTGAGAATGTCGATGGTGGCGGTCAGGCAGATGCCGTCGTCGATCGGCAGCGTCGAGTTCTCGATGAAAAAATCCGCGCTGTGCAACACAAAGCCGCGCTCGGTTTCGACCGGACCGCCGCGCATCACCTTGACGATACCGGCCCTGGTCGGCAGCCGAATCAGGTCGGCGGATGGAACGATGTTCAGTTTCACCAGGAGGTCGGAGAAATTGATGTTCGGCGCCAGGTGATTGACGACGATACCCATCGCGCCTTCGGCGGAATGCGCGCAGACATAGATGACGGAACGCGCAAACCGGTCATCCAGCATCGCCGGCATGGCGATCAGCATCTGGCCGTCGAGAAAGCCTCGGCGCCGGCTGCTCTGCGGTTTGGCGCGTGGCAGTTTCATGATGTAAAGGTTAGCCCATTGGTCCGCATTTGCAAATGAACCTTGCGACATGAGGCGCGCAATAGGCTGTTTATGTCTGCGCCCGAATTTTGGCGCGCAGCCACAATTTGCGGTAACAATCATGTCAGTGGCGCTTGGCCGCAAGCCGACCTAAACAGCGCCATGAAAACGCGCCCATAAGCGCAACCGAGACAAGATCTTCGACGGTGCCTTTGCTGAAACCACTTCGATCGAAAATTGCGGCAGCGACGCTGACCTGCCTTGCAGCCAGCGGCGTGGCGGCGGCGTGGGCGCAGGACGCCTCCGATTGGGATGCGCAAAATCATACAGCCGCGCGGCTGATTGCCGGCGCGACGATATCCGGTTCCGGCGCCAAGGTTCTGCGCGCCGGTGTCGAGATCAAGCTCGATCCGGGCTGGCATACCTATTGGCGCGATCCCGGCGATTCCGGCGTGCCGCCGAAACTCGACTTCTCAGGTTCGGACAATATCAAATCCGTGACAGTGCTGTGGCCGGCGCCGAAACGGTTTCCTGATGGCGCCGGCGGCAATTCGATCGGTTATCTCGATCACGTCATATTGCCGCTGCGCGTGACGGCGCGGAACGCCGCCAAGCAATCGGCGCTGAAGCTGAGGCTCGGCTACGACATTTGCGGCAATATGTGCGTGCCGGTCGAATCCAGCCTGAAACTTTCCCTCAACGGCGACGGCGCCGAAGAAGCGGCGATCGAGAAAGCTGAAGTCCGCGTGCCGCGGCGGGTCGCGCTCGGCGCAGTCGACGCCGCCAAAGGCGCCGAGTTGAAAGCCGGTAACGGCAATGGCGGCGGCGACAGCAGCAACAAGAACGACAGCAAGAGTCTTGCCATTCTCTCGGTGCATCGCGAGCCGGGCGGCGCGCACGATCGCGTCGTGGTCGAAGTCGCCGCTCCCGCTGGTGCGCCCGTCGACCTGTTCGCCGAGGGCCCGACGCCGGACTGGTCGCTGCCGCTGCCCGAGGTCACGGGTCCGATCGACGGACCGACGCGGCGCTTCACCTTCGATCTCGACGGGCTGCCGCCCGACGCCAAAGCCGAGGGCGCGATGCTCACCCTGACCGCGGTGTCCAGCGACGACGCCATCGAGGTTCCGGCGCGGCTCGACTAGTCCGCGCCTCATGCTTTAGGTTATGGCCGCCGCCGCGCGGGTGGCGTCAGTTCGTATTCAGAAACGCGAGAGGAATGAGATCATGTCTATCAAGGTCGGCGACCGCGTCCCCAGCGGCTCCTTCACGGTGATGACGGCCGACGGGCCGAAGCCGATGACGTCGGACGAATTGTTCAAGGGCAAGAAAGTGGTGCTGTTTGCCGTTCCCGGCGCCTTCACGCCGACCTGCCACAAGAACCATCTGCCGGGCTTCATCAAGAACGCGGCAGCGATCAAGGCCAAGGGCGTCAACACCATCGCCGTCACCGGCGTGAACGACGTATTCGTCATGGACGCCTGGAAGAAATCGACCGGCGGCGACGGCATCGAGTTTCTCGCCGACGGCAGCGGCAATTGGGCCAAGGCGCTCGGCCTCACCGCCGACCTGACCGAGCGCGGGCTCGGCCTGCGCTCGCAGCGCTATGCCATGCTGGTTGACGACGGCGTGGTGAAAACCCTCAATGTCGAAGACACGCCGGGCAAGGCCGACATTTCCGGCGCTGACAATCTGCTGAAGGGGCTCTGATCGAACCCCTTTGCCACGGCACCCGACTGATATTTGCCGTGGCATCCGACTGATAAATGGACCCTGCCCTTAGGGGGAGGGTCTTACTTTTCCGGTGGCACGAATTTCAGCGATTGCTTCGCCGACGAGCGCATCCGCGCGCTCGTTCATGTCGTGGCCGGCGTGGCCTTTGACCCAATGCCAGCGGATCTGATGCCGGCCGAGCGCGGCGTCGAGACGTTCCCATAGATCGACGTTCTTCACCGGGCTCCTGTCGGCGGTGCGCCAGCCGTTGCGTTTCCATTTGCCCATCCACGACATGACGCCGTTGCGCAGATATTGACTGTCGGTGTGCAGATCGACCCGGCACGGTTTCTTCAGCGCTTCGAGCGCCGAGATCGCCGCCATCAATTCCATGCGATTGTTGGTGGTGTTGATCTCGCCGCCTTTAAGCTCTTTGGCGTGCTCGCCGGATTTGAGGATGGCGGCCCAACCACCCGGCCCCGGATTGGGAGCCGCACCGCCATCTGTGTAAATGACGACATGGGGCAGTGCCGCAGCATCACTCACGGTTCGCCCACTCCATAGTCGCGGTAGTTCTTTATCGTCTGATGGAAGCGGAGCTTGCGCGCATATTCGCGCGGGTCCTTCGGCTTCACCAGGGCGCCGGTCGGCACGTCGAGCCAGTCGACCAGCCGCGTCAGCAGGAAGCGCAAGGCGGCGCCGCGCGCGAGCAACGGCAGCCTGTCCCACTCGTCCTGCGACAGCGGACGCACTTTGGCGTAGCTCGCCAAGAGCGCCCTGCCCTTGGTGACATTGTAGGAATGGTCCGGCTCGAAGCACCAGGCATTGAGACAGATCACAACGTCATAGGCGAGCGTATCGGTACAGGCGAAATAGAAATCGATCAGCCCCGACAGCTTGCCGGCGAGGAAAAAAACGTTGTCGGGAAACAGATCGGCATGGATGACGCCTTGCGGCAGGCCGCGCGGCCAATCGCGTTCGAGAATTTCAAGTTCGGCCGCGACCAAGGTCTCGAGATTGCGCTCGACCTTATGCGCACGCTCACGGCAATTTTCGTAGAGCTGCCGCCAGCCGGCGACAGCAAGCGCATTGTCGCGGCGCATCGGAAAATCGGCGCCGGCGAGATGCAGCCGCGCCAAGGCATCGCCCAGCGCCGCGCAATGCGCCGCGCTCGGCCGCCGAATCCACAGGCCGTCGAGGAACGTGACCAGCGCCGCCGGCTTGCCGGCGAGCCGGCCGAGGATGTGGCCGGCATTGTTCTTGACCGGTTGTGGACAGGTGATGCCGCGCGCCGCGAGATGCTCCATCAGGCCGAGGAAGAACGGCAGATCGCGCTCGGCGACGCGGCGTTCGTAGAGCGTGAGAATGTAATTGCCGCGCGCAGTATGAACGAGAAAGTTGGAATTCTCGACGCCCTCGGCAATGCCCTTGTAGGACAACAGTTCGCCGACATCATAGGCGGCAAGAAAGCGGTCGAGGTCCTCGGCCGTGACATCGGTATAGACCGCCATGAAGGGCTCCAAAGATCCGTCGCGGCTAACCCGGCGCGTGCGCCCGCGTCAAGCCGCACCGCCGGCGAGCCAGGCGGAAAACCGTGCATAGAGGTCGGCGGTCTCCGATCCGCCGTCGCGATAGACCACAGGCGCCAGCGCCCGGCCTTCGGCATGCGCAATGCGGAAGGCCATGTAGCGGTACTGCTCCGGATAATGCGAGGTCTCGGCCGCCTCGAACAGCGCGTCGAAGGCAGGCGACGGCTCGACGGGATCGAGCCGGTCGCGCTCATAGATCGCCGCCCGCTCGGCGATCAGCCAGGCATCGCCGCGGCGCTCGACCCGGTCCAAGAAGCGCGAGCACGAGGTGAGATCGACCTCGACACCCTGGAACTTCTGCCGCACGCGGATGATGACGCCGGTCTCGGCCACCGCCCGGTCCTTGTCGACCTTGATGACCGGCGCAAACAAATGATGCCGCGACCAGATATGTCCCGAACCGTGACTCGCCCGGCAGCGCTCGACGAATTGCTCGAACGGGCCGCGAAACCAGGACACCGATATGTGGCCGTCATGGGTGAACGTGCCGCGCAGTTCTTTCCATTTGCCCTGGTCGCGATACAGCCCCCAGGCATTGATCAATTCGGCAATGGCGAGTTTGTCGGCATAGATCATGGCTGTCTGCAGAATTGGGCAGTCCGGGGAATTCCGCGGTGCTGAAGCACTGGACCTTTACGCGCGGGCACCATAGATAGGCCCGCCAACCCGCGCAATGACTTGCTCTCCGGTGGCTGGCCCTCCACGACTTGCCCTGCACGACTTGCGTCCGCCCTCATTTTCCTCTCCCCTTGGCGCCTGCGCCGCTCACGTGAAAATCCCGCAATGAAAGCCATCGTCATCCACGAATACGGTCCGCCCGACGTCCTGCGTTATGAGGACATCCCCGATCCCGAGCCGCGGCCCGGCGAAATCCGCATCCGGGTCCATGCCGCCACTGTCAATCGCGTGCTCGATGTCAGCCTGCGCGCCGGCCGGGAGACATTTCGCAATCCGGTGTTGCCGCTCATCCCGGGCGTCGACAGCGCCGGCGTGATCGACGCCGTGGGACCGGGAGTCAGCAGGTGGCGGGTCGGCGACCGTGTCGCCGCCGCAGGCATCATGCCGCTCGAGATCTGCGACGAGGACGGCCACGGCTATAGCGGGCCGAAGGGCATGATGGGCATCAAGCGGCCGGGCGGATTTGCGGAGAAGGTCACGGTGCCGGCCTGCGCCGCGGTGGCGCTGCCGGACGGATTGGATTTTCACCGCGCCGCCGTCGTCATGCGCCACGTGCCGACAGCGTGGAATCTGCTGTTTCACGTCGCCGATCTAAAATTCGACGAGACCGTGCTGGTCATGGGCGCCGGCGGCAATCTCGGCAGCATCGGCATTCAGATCGCCAAGAATGTCATCGGCGCGCGCGTGATCGCGACCGCAGGCTCCGACCCACGCGTCGCTCTCGGCAAGAAGCTCGGCGCCGACTTCGGTATCAACTACAACACGCACAATCTGCGCGACGAGGTTCTGAGGATCACCGACGGCAAGGGTGTCGACGTTGTCTATGACAATATCGCCAATCCGCAGGTGCTGCCGCTGGCCTTCCACGCCATCGGCATGCATGGACGCCTCGTCACCGCCGGTGCCCATGCCGGCCCGAACGTCAGCATCGACTTCTCCCACCTCTACCACAAGCAGATCACGATCCGCGGCCGTCCGGGCTATACGCCGTCGGACCTGCCGCATTGTCTTGCCGCGGCCGCGCAGGGAAAGGTCATTCCGCAGATCGAGCGCGTCTTGCCGCTGTCGCAGGCAGTGGAGGCGCATCGCATGGTCGAGGCCAATGAGGGTCAGGGTAAGATCGTGCTCGACCCGACGCTGAATTGATCGTCCAAGTTCGGGAGGCGAAACGGCGCCTCTGAGCGAAGCGGCAGCCGGCCCACCGAACTTGTTCAGTGCTTCCGGCGGCGGCGCTGCCGGACGCTCTCGATCTCCACCGCCTTCGCCATGAGCTCATGGCCGATCGCCTCGAGATTGGTGGCAATCTCGGCAAGCGCGACGTCTGGTGATTTGGCGAGGCGCGCAAGAAGAAAGCACTGCTCGGCTTTCTCCATGCAATAATCGGCATCCAGCATGATGGCCCCCAGATGGGCATGCCAAGCATTAGTTGCAAGTGCAATTGTGCATGACTGAAATGCCGCGCCAATAATTTGGCGCTCGAGCGACGGCCGGATCCGTATTTTTCCCTAGCAAACAGAAGTGCGAAACGAGCAATCAGGAATCGTCCGCTGGCAGGGTCGCCCGCACCGACGGCCGCGCCGAAAACGCCGCGTGCCAATTGGCGATATGGAGACGACCCTTGCGCCAGTCCTCGTTGCCAAAGCGAAAATCCAGATAGGACAGCGCGCAGCCGATCGCGATATGGCCGACGCCGAACGGCGTCCCGGTCAGGTCTTCGGCCTCGCCTTCCAAGCTGTCCAGAATGACCGCCTTGCGCGCCGCGGTGCTGGCCATGTGCTGGTCTGAAGGATTGGCGCGCATCCGCTCGTCACGCGCCAGCACCATCATGTCCAGGAATCCGTCGCCGAGCGCCTGGCGGCGCAGCGCCGTCCAGCGCGCTTTGCCGGCATGGGGTAACAGCTTCGGCGTGCCGTCGAGGTTATCGAGATATTCGCAGATCACCGGCGAATCGTAGAGCATCGTGCCGTCGTCGAGGACCAGGGTCGGGATTTTCGACAACGGGTTGTCCTTCATCAAATCGGCATGCGGCTTGGCCGTGGCAGCGACCGTGCGCACGCAGGTGATGCGATCGATGAGGCCGCGCTCGTGGGCGACGATCATGACCTTGCGCACAAAGGGAGAGCGCGGCGACCAGTGCAATTTCATGAAATATCCGGCAGTGTTTGAGGCGGCAGTAACGTCGAACCATTGCTGTCCGGCGCAGCAAAACGCTAGCATCCCCCACCCCTCACCGTCGAGCGACCGCCACTCGCCCCCTTCCTGCTCTGCCTCAGGCAATTGGATATTTCGAATGGATTACGACCCGCGCAGCGAGCCGCACAATCTTGCGCATGATCCGACCACCTGCCTCGTGGTGCCGCGCCCGATCGGCTGGATCACGACACTGAGCCCGACCGGCGTGGTCAATCTCGCGCCCTACAGTTTCTTCAACATGATCGCGAGTCATCCGCCATTCGTGATGTTCGCCTCGAATACCCGCAAGCATTCGCAGCTTCACGCCGAGAGCGGCAGCGAATTCGTGTTCAACCTCGCGACCTATGACCTGCGCAACGAAATGAACATCACCGGCGGCGATTACCCTGAAAATGTCAACGAGCCGGAACTGGCCAAGCTCGCCATGGCGCCGTCGCGCAAGGTCAAGCCGCCGCGCGTGGCGCGCTCGCCGATTGCGCTCGAATGCATCTACGCGCAAACGGTAAAGCTGTTTTCGCGCAACGGCAAAAAGCATAATTACGAGATGGTGATTGGCGAAGTCGTCAATGTGCATATCGACGATGCGGTGATCACCGGTGGCTTGATCGACATGGCCCGCATCCGCGCCATCGGCCGTCTCGGCTATCGCGGCGACTACACGGTCGTCGACAATATTTTTGAAATGCCGCGGGTGTCGCAGTCGGGTTGAAGCGCGCTGGGTTTCCGATCGCCGATATGCCGCGTCTCAGACCTGCCATGCAGCGGCGTAGGACAAACCACCCGCGCATGATGCGGTTTTGAACAGCATCAGTTCAAAATCGAGCCAACCAGCAAAATAAAGCGGCAATGCCGGCGTTCCGCCGCGGCGCGATGCCGTTCCCTTTCGTTGACGTGTGTGAAACCGCTGCCATAGTCTTGATCGAACAGATTTCGCGAATTGAACGAGACAGTACATGGTCGCCACCGACATCGCCGCTCCCTACAGCGAAGGTTTGACGCGCCGGCAATGGGGCGTGCTCGGCATCACCATGCTGTTTTGGCTGTTCGACGGTTATGAGACCTATGCGCTGTTGTTGACGATCGGTCCGTCGCTGCATGAGCTCCTGCCGGCGAATGAATTGAGCACGCTGCCGCGCGTTGCCGCCTATCTGATCTCGATCACGCTGTTCGGCTGGGCGATGGGCGGAGTGATCGGCGGCATTGTCGGCGACCGCCTCGGGCGGCGCTGGACCATGATCGGCGCGGTGCTGCTCTACAGCATCTTCACCGGCACGAGCGCGCTGGCGCCGAGCTGGCAGGTGCTGGCGCTGACGCGCTTCCTCACCGGGTTCGGCATCGGCGCGGAATGGGGCGTCGGCACCTCGCTGTTGCAGGAAACCTGGCCGGAGCGGCTGCGCACCAAGGGCGCCGGCGTGCTGCAGGCGGCGTTCTCCGGCGGCTTCGTCGTCGCTTCGGTGGTGTGGCTCGTGGTCGGCGGCTCGTTCGGCCTCTCTTGGCGCTGGATGTATGCGGCCGGCATCGTGCCGGCGCTGTTCGTGGCGTTCCTGGCGCGCAGCATTCCGGAATCCGAACGCTGGACCAAGGCCCGTCACACGGCGCAGGCGATGGGCGCGATGCTGCGCGCCAATGCCCGCAATCTCGTGCTGGCGATCGTGATTTCGATCTCCATCACGCTCGGCTTCTGGGCGATCTCGTCCTGGGTGCCGACCTATGTCGCCACGCTGGCGCCCGATGCCAAGAGCGGCGTCTACTATGCCGGCATGGCGGGGCTCCTGTATGCCATCGGCGAGATTTTCGGCTGCATTGGCTTCGGCTTGTTGGCCGAAATTTGGGGTCGCCGCTGGACGCTCGCGGTCTATCTCGCCGGCTCGATCGCCATTACGCCGATCGTCTTTCTCTACGTGCGCGACGCCACCCTTGTCGTCGTTCTGCAGCTCGCCAATGGCTATCTCACCGGCGGCCTCTACGGCTGGTTCGCCGTGCATCCGCCGGAACTGTTCCCGACCAGCATCCGCTCGACCGCGATCAGCCTGATCTTCAACTTCGCCCGCTTCCTGGCGATGTTCGGTCCGATCCTGGCGTCGAGCCTGATCGCTTTCTTCGGCGGCTATGGCGTTGCGGCAACGACGCTCGCCGGCATCTTTGTCATCGGTCTTGCCGTGCTGCCGCTGCTGCCGGAAACCAAGGGACAACCGTTGCCGGCATGAGCAAAGCGACGGCGATCCTCACGCCCGGCATGCCGATTACCCTGGCGCCGGCCGGCAATATCAGCTTCGAAATCGAGGCCGGTCAGCGCTTCCGGCTGACCCAACCCGAAGGCGAGCAGGTCGCCGACCTGATTTCGTTCAATCGCGACGACGTGCGCGAATTGCTGTCCATGCATTCGAGCCGCGCCGTCAATCTGAGCTGGAAGCTGACGGCGCCGCAGACGCTTTACAGCAACCGCACACGCCCGATGTGGCATATCGAGGACGACCTCACCGGCGAGAACTATTGCGGCGGCGGCTATTGCAGCGAACATCTCAACGTCGCGCGATACGGCGACAAAGGCGTCGGCGCGCCGAACTGCCAGTCCAATCTCGAAACCGCGATCCGCGGCTACGGCATGGACCGCTGGAATTTCAACATCGATGCCTGTTTCAACGTGTTCATGACCGTCGCCTACGACGAAAACGGCGTATGGGAGATCAGGCCGCCGAGAGGCAAGCCCGGCGATCACATGACGCTGCGCGCGCTGATGCCGCAGATTGTCGCCATTTCAAACTGCCCAATTCTCTTTAACGCCTGCAACAATTTCCGGCTCAAGCCGCTGACGCTCGAAGTCCTGGCCTAGATTTTCGTTGCCGATTGATCTTTTCGGAAAGCTGGTATCCCCCTCGGATCAAGTCCGAGGGCATGCTTTCCGGATTCCGCCCCCGGCTGCGGGCCGTGCGTGCTGCCGCTGCGGGCGAACATGCGATAAGGTCGCGGCGACGCGACAACTGCTGGAAGCCTTGGCTCATGCGTCTTGTCGAAATCGACGGAAAAGCTCTGTTGCGCCGCCACGGCATTGCGGTGCCGGACGGCCTGCTTTTCGCTCCCGGCGAGGACGTGCCCGCCCAGGCTTCAGGCTGGCCGGGCTTTGTGCTCAAGGCACAGATCCTCGAAGGCGGGCGCGGCAAGAGCGGCCTGGTGCGCGCTTGCAGGACCGCCGCCGACCTGCGCGCCGCGCGGCGCCTGATCCTTGCCAATCTCGAAGATGCCGACACGCCGCTGCTGCTGGAAGAAGCCGTGCCGATTGCGCGCGCGATCTTTGTCGCGGTCCGCGTCGACGGCGGCACGCAGCGGCCGGATATCCTGATCGCACCGCAAGTCAGCGGGAATGTCGAAGAAAACGCCAAGCTCGCGCGTATTCCGGTCGATACCTCGGATGCCGTGACGCCCGAGATGATTCATGCCGCGATCGCCAAGCTGTTTCCGGCGGATCTCGCGGCGCAACTATCACGCTATGCGGCGCGGCTTCCCGATATTGTGCGCCAGGAGAAGCTCGATCTGCTCGAGATCAATCCGCTCGCGCTCACCGCAGAGGGGCGGCTGATCGCATGCAATGTCACGATCGTCCGCAACGACAGCGCCGACTCTCGCAGTGATCCACCGGAATTTCCGATCAGCCGTGCACTTTCCGAACGTGCGCTCGCCCGACGGCCCGCGTGATGGAGGGCAGCGCCTTCATCGGCGCTGTCGCGTTGTGAACCGGACCGCGCCGACTGTCGAACCTCAACCGGGCCGGCCGACGAGATGAAGCACGGCGTAGAAGCGCTTGAAAAGATCGGCAAAGCTCGTGCCGAAATCCCGGCGCCCTCCGAAATCGAAAATGTAGTCGCAGCCGTCGCCGGCGCAGTAAAAAGCATTTTTGCCCTGCAGCATCTGCGCGTATTCCGCATTCTCATGTCCGCAATCCGGACAAATCAGGAGAATGCGTGCGGCCGTACGCGCGCGCTGGATATCGGGGGATTCACCCCTGTCGCTGTCCCAAGAAATGGCTTTTCCCCAAGACCCCAGCGACCGCGCCGCAAAACAGCATCAGCCGCGTTGCTCGAATCGAGCCATGCTAGCAGAAACCGTTAAACGATCCTTGCCGTCAGCCGGATCGGCACCGCTCATTTTGTAACAACCCTGATCGCAAGTTCGCGCGCCGGGCGCAGGTGACCGGAAACTCAATCGTCGCAGGCGCTTGTCCGGCCGTCGCAGGCGCGGCAGTATGCAGTCGGGAACAGCTGTCCGTCGATAATGCCGTAATCATGTGGGGCACACGCGCATGAAGACCCTTCTCGTTCCGACTGAGCACGGTGCCGCCATGACATCGGCGCTCGACACCGCGCTGCTTTTGGCGCGCAAGTTCGATAGTTTCATGGAAGGTTTTTCGCTGCGGCCGGCGGTCGCCGACCTCGTCGCCATGGACCCCGACAGCGGGCTGACCATGGTGGCGGTCAAGGAAAACGACGCCGAGATGGTGCGGCAGTCGGAAGACCTGTTCCGCTCATTCATGCGCAATCATCAGGTGCCGGAACAGGCCGGCGATGGGACCGCCACATTGTCCTGGCATTGGCTCAGCGACGCGCCGAGCGGCCATGACTTTGTCGGCAGCTACGGCCGGGTGTTCGACGCCGTGGTTCTGGCGCGGCCGGGCGACGAATGGCAGAGCCCGTCCATGATCACGCTCGAATCCGCTTTGTTCGAAAGCGGACGCCCGGTTCTGATCGCACCGCCGACCTCGCCGAAATCGCTCGCCACCAACATTCTTGTCGCCTGGAACTGCAGCACCGAACAGGCCCGCACCATGGCGGACGCCATGCCGATGTTGCGTCTCGCCCAGCGCGTGACCATTTGCACCGTGGAAGGGGCGACTGTTGCCGGGCCGGGCGGCGAACAGATGGCGCGCTGCCTGAAGCTCAACGGCATTGCCTGCGAGACCATGACGATCAAGCCCGGCAAGCGCAGCGCCGGCGAAGTGCTGCTGGCGAAGGCCGACGAGCTCGGCTGCGATCTCATCATCAAGGGCGCCTATACGCAAAGCCGGCTGCGGCAGATGATCTTCGGCGGCACCACGCGCTATGTGCTGGCCAATGCCAAAGTGCCGGTGCTGATGGCGCATTGAACCCGCAGCATTCGCATTGAACCCACGGCATTGAAGCGCAATTGGCCTCGTTCTGGCATATGCTCGCGCCTTTCGCCGATGCGCTGTTGCGCGTCGCGGTCGGCCTTGCGCTGGTGCCGCACGGCTTGCGCAACACATTCGGCTTCTTTCCCAGGACCGGGGTGCGCGCCTTGAGCGTGCCGGAACTCGCCAAGCAGCTCGACGAAAGCGGCTATCGCCCCGGCATGCTGTGGGCGCCGGCGATTTCGGTCATCCAGCTTGTCGGCGGGCCGCTGCTCGCGCTCGGGCTGTTCACGCGGCCGGTCGCCGCCGTGGTTCTGGCCTTTCTGCTGGTCGCCAATGTCGAGCGCTGGCGCGTCGGCAGATATTTTTGGAACCAGCTCGGGCTCGAATATACGCTGATGTGGACGATCGCGACGTTCGCCGTTCTGGTCCACGGCGGCGAACATTACTCGCTTGATCATCTTCTCGGGTACTGAGAAACGCGTACGAAGGCAGGCCATGAAAGTCAAAGCCAACGGCATCACCATCAACTATCAGATCGAGGGACCGGACCATGCACCATGTCTCGTGTTCTCGAACTCTCTCGCCACCACGATCGCAATGTGGGACGAGCAGGCGGCCGCGCTGAAGGACAAGTTTCGCGTCTTGCGCTACGACCAGCGCGGCCACGGCCAGACCGAGGCGCCGGCGGGCCGTTATGCATTCGATACGCTATTGGCCGACGCGGTCGGTCTTCTCGATGCGCTGTCGATCAAGACGGCGCATTTCGCCGGCCTCTCCATGGGCGGCGCGACCGCATTGGGGCTCGCGCAGAAGCATCCCGACCGCTTCGATCGCATCATCGTCTGCGACTCGCCATGCCAGTCGACGCCGCAGAGCAGCCAGCAATGGGAAGAGCGCATCCTCGTCGCCAAGGACAAGGGCATGACGGCCCTGGTCGAGCCCACCATCGTGCGCTGGTTTCCGCCGGAAACGGTGGCCAAGAACCCGCCCCATCTCGACAAAGTCCGCGGCATGATCCGCGACACTCCGGCCGACGGCTTCATCGGCTGCGCCGCGGCGCTCGCCGCCCACGATTATGCCTCGGCGGTCGCCACGGTGAAGCGTCCGGTTCTGTTCATGGTCGGCGAGAAGGACGGCGCCGCGCCCGCCGCCATGCGCAAGCTGAACGAGAAGCTCCCCGGCGCGCATTTCGTCGAGCTTCCCGGCGCCGGTCATATCTCCAATATGGACCGGCCGGCGGAGTTCACGCGTGCCCTTCGCGATTTTCTGCACGCAGCCTAGCCGTCATTCAAACTAAAAGAGCCGGCGCGATGCCGGCTCTTTTGTCGATATCGGACGAGCCGCTTACGACGGCAGGCTTACGAAGCCTTGCCGCCATTGTGCTTGCACGCGGACCTGAACTTCTTCCGCGCCTTGCCGTGCAGGCCCTTGGCGTTGGCCTGATCCGAACAGGACTTGGAAATGGCCTTCTTGTCCATGGCCGCCGGCGCAGACGCGGCAGGCGCCGCAGACGGAGCGGGCGCCGGCGTCGAGGTCTGCGCGAAGGCCGTGCCGGCGCCGAGTGCGAGAGACAGCAATGCTGCAGTGATGGCAAGTTTCATGTTGCGATCCTTTTGCGGTCGTGAAAGCGACAATCAGCCAGCGCCTACGCGCCCTTGAGGTGCTTGTTGCACTCGCTGTAGTAGCCGCCGCCTTTCTGGATCCACTTCAAGCCGCCATTGCCGTTGTTGGCCTTGTTCGCATGGTACTGATCGAGGCAGGTCAGCATGCGGGCCTTGCCGGCGGAGTCCTTTGAGTATTTGGAATCCACCGCGCTCGGGAACACTGCATTGCCGACAGAAACCGGCGCGGGCGCGGCAGCCGGAGCGGAAGCGGTCGACGACGCGGGCGCGGCAGCCGGAGCGGCGCTTGCCTCGGAGCCGCATTGCGCCTTGCGGAAGTCGTTCCACTTCATGCCGTTGAGCGTGCCGTCGGCCTTGGCGGCTTTATATTTGGCGCTGCATTCGGACATGGTCAGCGCCTGTGCTGACGAGGCTTGCAACGCGATTGCGGCAATCACCGCGCCGGCACAAAGAGTCAGATAGCGAATAGTCATGATTGAGCTCCTAAGGTGTTACTCACTCTCAAAACAATGGAAACTTCGGGCGCCTAGAGCGACAATTCCCGCTCGTTCGGAACCCGGCCGTCGGGCGTCAACTGATCGACGACGTCAGGCAAATTCTGGCTCAACCCGGCTAGCAAATCCTCACGCGACAATCCAGTGTGCGACATCAAGGTGCTGATCTGATCGGCGCCGAGCGCCTTGGCCAGGTCGTCGGATGAGATCTGCTGATTCGGTCCCTTGCCGACCCATGATTGCGCGGCGTCGCCCTGCCCCGACTGCTGCAACTGCTTGAGCAGATCGTTGAGTCCACCGGAGAGAACGCTGCCTGCGGCGCCGCCGGCGAGCAATCCGCCCAGCGGACCTTTGAGAACGTCGCCGAGCCCGCCGGCAAGACCGCCAAGGCCTCCAGGAAGGCTTCCAGGAAGTCCGCCCGGATGCCCGACAGTATTACCACCCGAAGGCGGCGGCGAAGCCGATCCCGCCGGCGCTGCGCTCGGGCCACTCGTGAAACTTTTCAGCGCTTTGTAAGCAAGCAGGCCAAGCATCGCCATCATCATCGGCGACATGCCGCCGCCAGAGCTGCCGGTCGAGGGCGCGCGTGGGCCGCGCGGGCCGTTCTGCATGCCATTGAGAACATCCATCAATCCCATTTTCGCCTCCATCGGGGCTTGTCGCTCATCCTCGCCCGGTTTCGACTTAGAGTTCCAGGAAAGTATGGCCAAATTTGCCCATGTCTAGTCGCGATCATGTCTAGTCTCGACCATGTCTAGTCGCGATCATGGTCCAGTCACGATCATGCCGTCCGAGTTTCGGCACGAATCGACGAAGGACAAATGACGGCAGCAAAACCGTGATGCTGTGCGGTAACGAATAACCGCTCGGCGATTTAGTGCTTGTGATCGTGATCCGACGCGCGGGCCTGCGGCTCGCCGATCATGTCGCCGCAGCCGGCACGGTTGGCCCAGTATTCCCAGGCCCGCCAAGTCTCAGGCGAATGCGGCTTGTAGCCCGCGGCGCGCGCGGCGATCTCGCCCTTGGACAGCGCAATCGGCTTGCCCGCCTGCATCGCCGCCATCTGCACCCGCGCGTTGCGCGGCAGATAGATCGAAAGCCTGACCACCTCGATGATCGAGCGCGCCGCCGACGCAAAGCCGTGGCCGCGCATCAGCGCCACGTTGCCTTTGCCGAGGCATTTCGCCAGGTCGCGGCCCTGCGCCATGTTGGTGACGAGCAGATTGGTGTCGCCGAATTTCCTGCGGATGTCCCAGACCGGCACTTTGCCGCCGATGAAGCTGCCGGAATGGATGACCGGCTGCAGCGGCGTCTTGATCAGGCCGAACGGCAGGGTGTCCTCGGCATGCGCATGAACGACCGCCGTCACGTCCGGCCGCGCCTCGAAGATCGCCGCATGGATGAAACGCTCGAGATAGGGCTGACGCTTGTCCTTGACCGGCTCGCCTTGCTGATCGAACTCGATGAGATCGTGGCGCTCGACCAGTTCCGGGGCCCGCGAGCGCGACATGAAGAAGTGCCTGGAATTGTCAGGATGCCGGACGCTGATATGGCCGTAGGCGTCGACGACGTCCTCATTGGAAAGAATGCGATTGGCGACGACAAGGTCGCGCAACAGATCATCAAGCTGGCTCATGGCGTTTCCGTTTCAGGCGCGGCATTGCCGCCTTTGTGCGGGTTTGCAGTTGAGCATGATCCTGAAAAATGGAAACCGGCCTTCGGAAAAGATCATGCTCCAAGAAAGAATGAATCTGGACCGTGATCCGATTCAATCGAATTGGATCACGGTCTAGCACGCTGATTGAAACGCAGGAAGACCGGCGCCGCCGCGGGCTCCATGCCCTCAGTGCAGCTCTTTGCGGAGAATCTTGCCGATATTGCTCTTGGGCAGGGATTGCGCGAATTCGATAATGGTCGGGACTTTATAGGCGGCAAGGCGCTCGTGCAGAAACGCTTTGAGCTCCGCCTTGTCGAGCGCAGGATCGCGCCTGACGATGAAGAGCTTCACCGCCTGCCCCGTGCGCGTGTCCGGCACGCCGATCACCGCGGCTTCGAGAACGCCGGGATGCTGGACGGCGACGTCTTCGACCTCGTTGGGGAACACCTTGAAGCCCGAGACATTGACCAGGTCCTTCTTGCGGTCGAGAAGTTTCAGATATCCCTGCAAATCGAAGGCGCCGATGTCGCCGGTGCGCAGCCAGCCGTCGGCGGACAGGACGCGATCAGTCTCGGCCTGCTGTTGCCAATAGCCGCGCATCACCTGCGGGCCGCGCACCCACACTTCGCCCTCCTCGCCGGTCGCAAGCACGTTGCCGGCATCGTCGCGGATCGTCACTTCGGTCGACGGCACCGGCAGACCGACGGTGCCGAGCTTGGGCGCGGCGAACGGATTGATGCAGACCACCGGCGAGGCTTCCGTGAGCCCATAGCCTTCGACCACCGGACTGCCGGTCATGTCGCGCCAGCGCCGCGCCACCTCGCTCTGGATCGCCGCTCCGCCGGCGACCGCGATGCGTAGCGACCTGAAATCGAGGCCGGCGAATTCCGGCGCGTTGGTCAACGCGTTGAACAGCGTGTTGACGCCCGACATCCAGGTGATCTTGCCGTGCGCCATGACGCGGATGAGCCGGTGCAGATCGCGCGGATCGGGAATGAGATAATTCAAGCCGCCCAGAAGCGCGAAGGAGAGCAGGTTCGCGGTCAGCGAGAAGATGTGATAGAGCGGCAACGGCGTCAGCACGCGCTCGTGCTCGACTTCGATGCCTTGCGCATCGGTCTTGCTCCAGGCATAGCACTGCAGCGTGTTGGCCACGAGATTGCGGTGCGTCAGCATGGCGCCTTTCGGCTTGCCGGTGGTGCCGCCGGTATATTGCAAGAGGGCAACGTCGCTGCCGCGCGGCTCGGCGTCGCGATAGGTTTCGCCAGGCGCGCGGTCGCAGGCGTCCTGCAGCATCGTGAAGGTCTCGAACTCCCAAGCCGGCACCGCATGCCGGATATAGGAGTTGGCGAAATTGAACGCCCAGCGCTTGAGCACCGGCACGAAATCGCCGAGCCGTGCCACCACGACATGACGGATTTTCGTGGCCGCGATGATCTCCTGCAGCTTGTGGGCGAAATTCTCCATGATGACGATGACGGTCGCGCCGGAATCGGCCAGCTGATGCTGCAGTTCGCGCGGCGTGTAGAGCGGATTGACATTGACGACAATCATGCCTGCGCGCAGCGCACCGAGAAACGTCACCGGATAGGCGAACATATTGGGCAGCATGATCGCGACGCGGTCGCCGGGCTCGCAGCCCGCCTCCTCGACCAGAAAAGCCGCGAAGTCGCGGCTGTCGCGGTCCCATTCGGCGAAGCTCATCTGCGCGCCCAGGCACTCGAAAGCCGGACGCTCGGCGTGCTGCCGGCAGGCGCCGACAAGCATGGCGGTCAGCGACGGATAGGCGTCGGGATCGACGCTCTTGGGCACGCCCGGCGGATAGGAGGCGAACCAGATCGGCTCGGCCGCGGCCTTGGTCCCAATCTTGGTCCCAGCCTTGGTCTCGACTTTGGTCTCCAGCTCAGCCTCGACCTCGGCCGGCACCGGCTTGTCCTGCGTCGCAAACGTCATGACACTCATGGGGGTTACGTCCCCGACACGATTTCTAGCATTGAAGCGGAAGGATGTAACGGAAGGCTAAAGATTACCGTGCTTTTGCCAAAGCGGCGGTTTTGGCGCCGTGGCCTGGCAGTTCATATCGGCTTTTTGATCATTTTATTCGCACGGAAACCAGTAAAACGATAACCGCGCCGCAATTGCTACCGCAGTGCAACAAACGCAACGCCGAACGCGTGGCGGGTTGCCGTTCTCCCGCCACGCGCGATTTCAAGATGTGTCGGTCTAATCCGAATTCTCCGCGAACAGCTGCTTGCCCATGGTGTTGAAGCGCGCTTTCTGATCGTCGGAGAGCGAGCCGTAGAAATCGGCCAGCGCCGGGCGGACGGTCCCGACCGCCTGCAGCATGGCATTGAGCCGCTTGCCGACGGCCGCAAGCCGCGCCGGCGGCGTCGCCGGGATTTCGCTCGGGCACGCCGCCTTGATCAGGTCGGAGGCTTGCGCGGCCGCCGACTGCAGCGCCTGAAGTTTCACGCGCTGCGCATCGTCGGGCCTGACCACGTGATCGATCTGGTCGCCCGGCCAGCTCATGACAATCGCGTTGCATTGCGCTTGCGGATTCTGCGCGCTCTGAGTTTGCGAGGCTCGCTCCGGCTTACTTCCGGATGGGGCGATGGCGTTGAAGCGCGCCTTTTGCTCGTCGGACAGCGAGTCATAGAACTTGTCGAGCGGCGGCCCGACGATGTTCACCGCGTCGACGAGCGCCTGCAGGCGTTGCTGCATATCGTCAAGCCGCGCCGTCGGCGTGAAGGCGACAGTGGTCGGGCAGTGCGACTTGACCTCGTCGCTGGCCTTGACCAGCGCATTGCCGAGATCGTCGAGCAACGCGCTTTGCTGCTGCGTCGGCTGCACCGCCGATTGAATTTGACTGATCGGCCAGCCGGTGACTTCGGCGGCTTCGTCGCTGCAGCTCTGCGCCATGCTCTTGGTGAGCGCGGCCATCTTGGCCGGAGCGTTCGGGCCCTGCACATAGTCGCTGTAGTCGTAGGGCGAGAACATGGCCGCGTAGACGTCGCCATAGCCATAGGCCCAGAATGGATCGACGTCGTAGTAATAGTCAGGCCACAGCGCGTAATAGAAGACGTCGCCATAGGCATAGGGCCAGAACGCCGGACCGATCCAGCCGAGGTGATGGAAACGATGCCAGCCATGGTGCCAGAACGGCCGGAAGGCGTCGTTCTCGGCGAAGTGGCGCCGATGCTCCGCAAAAGAGTGCGGATCGGAATGGAACGCGGCTCGACGTGCCGCGGGCAGCGCATGCGTCGCCGCCGCGAGCGGATGTGCCGTTGTGGTCAACGGGTGCTCCCCGACATGAGCGGGACCGCCATTTGGATGAGCCACATTGGCAATGCCGTGGTTTGCGATGCCGTGCCGCGCGACGCCGCGGTTCACGCCGCGATTCATATGCGCGAAGTGTCCGACGGCGCCGCGATGACCGATCTGCGGAGCGTGCCCGGCAAAGTGCGGCGCGAAATGCCCGTGCGCGACGTGCGGAGCAAAATGCGGAGCGAAATGCGGCGCTGCATGTCCGGCAAAATGCGGGGCGGCGAAATGCGGCGAGGCGATATGCGGGGCAGCGAAATGTGGCGCGCCGCCGCCGAAATGTGGAGCGCCGCCAAAATGTGGAGCGCCGCCGATATGTGGCGCGCCGCCACCAAAGTGCGGAACTCCGCCGCCGCCCGGATGTCCACCACCCGGATGTCCCCCACCCGGATGCCTGCCACCGCCGGGCTGGGCAAGCGCGACAGCCGACAGCATCAAACTGATGACGCCTGCGCTCGCCGCTACTTTCAGCGCCGCGGACATCCGTCTTTGAATGGAATTAGTAACAGGGCTTTCGTTGATTTTTGTCATTGCAGATACCTCTCTGGCGTCACGGCAAACGCCACATCGCCTCACTGCGTTCCGCCGCCTCCGCAACTGTGATGTTGCAATGCACTTTGCCGCGCGATGCGACGGCGCGCATTGATCTGGTTCAATCAACCTCACCGCGAGAGTTGAGCTTTGCTGTGATCGAAAGCAGCACCAATCTGGACATTACGAACTTCTAATGTGGCGGCACGCTTCGACGCGCCATCCCGTCCGTTATCCAGTCCTGCGGTTGATCTTGGGCCACGGCTGAGGCATGGTTCGTTGCAACGTGGTTCTGCGTCTGGTCGTGTATCTGCGGGGGCTTGCAGCAACGGGTTGGCGGCAGTGCACGCGTTCGCCCATGCTGGTGTGCTTCGGGGTCGTTGGGTGGGACGCAGAGTTCATTCATTCACGGAAATCCGTGCTGCTTTTTCGGCATCGATCCTCGGCTCGTCCTCTCGGTCCGCCCTCGGTGTGGCCGTCGGCCTGAGTTCGGGGCTGCTGCTGGCGAGCTGCGCCATCGGCCCCGAATATTCCCGCGAGCCGGCGCCGGTCCCGGTCGAATACAAGGAAATCAAGGGCTGGAAGGTCGCCAATCCGAGCGACGACGTCACGCGCGGCGATTGGTGGAACGTCTATCGGGACCGCGGCCTCGACACGCTCTTGCCGCAAGTCGAAATTTCCAATCAGACGGTCGCCGCTGCGGCCGCGGCCTATGAAGAAGCCCGCGCGCTGATCCGCGAGGCGCAGGCCTCGTTGTTCCCGACCGCGACTGCCGGCTACAATGTGACCAGCACGCGGACCGGCGCGCTCGCAGCCGGCGGCAGCAGCGGCGCCAGCTCGACCTTCGCGACGCCATCCGGCAGCTCGGTCTATTCGACGCTCTATACCGCACCGATCAACGGCACCTGGGATCTTGACGTCTGGGGCAAGATCCGCCGCCAGATCGAGAGCAGCACCGCCGCCGCCCAAGCCAGCGCCGCCGATCTCGACAATGCCAAACTGTCGGCGCAGGCCGCGCTGGCGACAGCCTATTTCAATCTCCGCGCCGCGGATTCGCTGATCGACCTGTTGGCGCGCACGGTCGAGGAATACAAAAAGAATTATACGATCGTGAACAATCAATATAAGGCGGGCTTTTCGGTGACGGAGGGCGACGTCGCCACCGCCGACGGACTGATCGCCACCACGCAGGCCCAGCTCTACAGCACGCGTGCGCAGCGCGCGCAATTCGAGCACGCCATCGCCGTCCTGATCGGCCGGCCGCCGGTTGAGCTCGGCATTTCGCCGCGCGGCCTCGGCCGAAGCATCCCGCATGTCCCGGTGAGCATGCCGTCGGCGCTGCTTGAGCGGCGTCCCGACATCGCCGCGGCCGAACGCACGATGCAGGAAGAGAATGCGCTGATCGGCGCCGCCGAAGCCGCATGGTTTCCCGACGTCTCGCTTTCGGCGATGCTCGAATATATCGGGCCCATACCGCTGCCTTTCAGCGTCTCGCGCTCAATCGCGAATGCGGGTGCCGCCGCGACCCAGACCGTGTTCAATGGCGGTCTCACCTCGGCGCAAGTCGACGCGGCGCGTGCGGTCTATTGGCAAAGCGTCGCGACGTATCGGCAGACAGTGTTGACGGCGTTTCAGCAGGTCGAGGACGAGCTCGCCGCCATCCATTATATCTCGCAGCAGCTCGTGCAGGAGCGCCGCGCCGTCGCCGATCAACGCAAGGCCGTGGACGTATTCCTGAATCAATTTCAGGCCGGCACAGTCGCCTTCACCACGGTGGTGGTCGCGGAGGTGCAGCTCCTGGCCGACGAGGAAGCCGAACTGACGGCGCGGCAGAATTTGTTTCTCGCCAGCGTCAGCCTGATCGAAGCGCTCGGCGGCGGCTGGGATTCGATACTGTTGCCGACGCCGGTTCAGTTGCAAAAAGGCTTCTCGTTCTTCCCGAAATACGAATCGCAGCCCTCGCCCGACAGCTCGATCCCGAGCGACGTTCTGGTGCCGCCGCCGCTTGGTCCCGCGCCATCCGCCGTCGCCGGACCGCAACCGGCACCGAAATAGCGCCCTATTTGCGCTCGGAGCGTTCGGCGAAGTCCTCCTGTGCTTGCGTCCAAGATATTGATATTACTTTAGATTCCGGTAAAAACTCGGACGAATTTGCTGTAGCCGGGCACCAATGGCCCCGCGCGCGCCGTCATTAGCGAATATTCATTAGGCGGGCGGTGGCAGCGCCCTCTATAAATCGCGAATTATGTCGAGAAATCGGGACTGTTGAACGCCTTCATGGACGAGCGAACGCGTAGCACGGATGACGACTTGGCGCCGAGCCTGCGCCGCACGGCGCCTGACCCGATCGTCAGGACGCGATCCCGTGCGAAACTTTTCATCGGTCTTGGCGTCGTCGCCATCGCACTCGTCCTCGCCACCTATCAGGCTGTGCGCTTCATCCACGCGCCGGCGCCGAGCGGACGACGCGGACAAGGCGCGCCGCAAACCGTCGGCGCAGCGACCGTCACGCTCGGCAATATCCGCGTCATCGTCAATGCGCTCGGCACCGTGACGCCGCTCGCGACCGTCACCGTGCAATCTCAGATCAGCGGCTATCTTACCCAGGTCGGCTTCACCGAAGGGCAGATGGTGCAGAAGGGCGACTTCCTGGCGCAGATCGATCCGCGGCCATACGAGATGCTCAAGGAGCAGTATGAAGGCCAGCTGGCGCATGACCAGGGCCTGCTGGCGCAAGCGCAACTCGATCTCAAGCGCTATCAGACACTCGCCGCGCAGAACTCGATCGCCAAGCAACAAGCCGAGGACCAAGTCTTCATCGTGCAGCAATATGAAGGCTCGGTGAAGCAGGACCAAGGCCTGATCGATGCCCAGGCGCTCAACATCGCCTATTGTCACATCGCGTCGCCGATCACCGGCCGCATCGGCCTGCGTCTGGTCGATCCCGGCAACTACGTGCAAACCACAAGCACGACCGGCCTCGCCGTCATCACCCAGATGCAGCCGATCACGGTGATCTTTACGCTGCCCGAAGACGATCTGCCGGAAATCATGTCGGCCATGAATGCCGGCACCCCCCTCACCGTCGACGCCTATGATCGCGCCAACCTCCGTCATCTCGCGACCGGCAAAGTCGCGGCCGTCGACAGTCAGATCGACACCACGACCGGCACGGTGAAGATCCGCGCACAGTTCGATAATACCGACGACGCGCTGTTCCCGAACCAATTCGTCAATGCGCGGGTTCTGATCAAGACCTTGGAAAACGTGGTGACAGTGCCCACGCCGGCGATCCTGCGCGGATCGCCTGGCGCTTATGTCTATGTGATCAATCCCAACAACACTGTTTCAGTGCGCCAGATCACGACCGGCGCGGTTGACGGCAACACCACGGCCGTCACCGCGGGACTGTCCGCCGGCGAGCGCGTCGTCATCGACGGGACCGACCGTCTGCGCGACGGTTTGAGAGTCGCGGTCACCGCGGAACAGCCCGCCGCGGCAGTCGGCGCCCCTGGATCGACCGATGGCGGCCAGCGGCGCGGCAATCGCTCGGCGACGAGCCAGACGCAAAAGTCCGACGGTGCAAAATCCGACGGTTCGCAGCCGCCGCCGAGCGGCGGCCAGTAACACGCCGTCCCGTGAGTCAAAACAGCCGGCGCGGCGGTAAAGCGGTGCGATGAACGTCTCCGAAACCTTCATTCTGCGGCCGGTCGGCACGTCGCTTCTGATGGCGGCGATCATGCTGTCGGGCCTGGTCGCCTATACGTTCTTGCCGCTGTCGACTCTGCCGGAAGTCGATTATCCGACCATCCAGGTGCAGACGCTTTATCCGGGCGCCAGCCCCGAAGTGATGACGTCATCGGTCACGGCGCCGCTTGAGCGGCAATTCGGGCAGATGCCGGGCCTGAGCCAGATGACGTCGGCGAGTTCCGCCGGCGCCTCGGTGATCACGCTGCAATTCAACCTCGACCTCAGTCTCGACATCGCCGAGCAACAGGTGCAGGCCGCGATCAATGCCGCGAACAATCTTTTGCCGTCCGATTTGCCGACACCGCCGATCTATAACAAGGTCAATCCTGCGGACGCGCCGATTCTCACCTTGGCGGTCACCTCCAAAACGCTGCCGCTCACCCAAGTCGAGGACCTCAGCGAAACGCGGCTGGCGCAAAAAATCTCACAGGTCTCCGGCGTCGGCCTGGTGAGCGTCAGCGGCGGTGAGCGTCCGGCCGTACGCATCCAGGTCAATCCGCAATCGCTTGCCGCCTACGGCCTCAATGTCGACGACATCCGCACCACGCTCGGTAATCTCAATGTCAACACGCCGAAGGGCAATTTCGACGGGCCGAACCAGGCGCTGACAATCAACGCCAACGACCAGGTCACCAGTGCCGACCAATACCGCAGCCTCATTGTCGCTTATCGCAACGGCTCGCCGGTGCGCCTGTCGGACGTCGCCACCGTCGTCAGCGGCCCGGAGAACGTCAAGCTCGGCGCCTGGGCCAACCTGACGCCGGCCATCGTCGTCAATGTGCAGCGCCAGCCCGGCGCCAACATCATCCAGGTGGTCAACAGCATCAATGCGCTGTTGCCGCAGATCAAGTCGACGCTGCCTGAGGCGCTGGACGTCGCCATCCTCGGCGACCGCACGGTGACGATCCGCGCGTCGGTCGCCGACGTCGAATTCGAGCTGGTGCTCGCCGTCGTGCTGGTCGTGCTGGTGATCTTCGTCTTCCTGCGCACGCTGCCGGGCACCGTCATTCCGAGCCTGTCGGTGCCGCTGTCGATCGTCGGCACGTTCGGCGCCATGTATCTGTTGGGCTTCAGCCTCGACAATCTGTCGCTGATGGCGCTGACCATCGCCGCCGGCTTCGTCGTCGACGACGCCATCGTCATGATCGAGAATATCGCGCGCTATGTCGAAGGCGGCATGGAGCCGTTGGAAGCGGCGCTGCGCGGCTCCGCGCAGATCGGCTTCACCATCATATCGCTGACGATCTCGCTGCTCGCGGTGCTGATCCCGCTTCTGTTCATGGGCGACGTCGTCGGCCGGCTGTTTCACGAATTCTCCATCACGCTCGCCGTTACCATCGTCATCTCGGCCGTGGTCTCGCTGACCCTGGTGCCGATGATGTGCGCCAAGCTCATTCGCCATCATCCCGATGCGGAGCGCACCGGCTTCGATCTCGCCGCCGAACGCGCGTTCAACGCGGTGATTGACAGCTACGGCCGCGCGCTGAACTGCGTGCTCGATCGCCAGCCGGCGACGCTTCTGGTCGCGGTGCTCACGCTGGCGCTTACCGTTGTTCTCTACATCCTGATCCCCAAGGGCTTCTTCCCGGTGCAGGACACCGGCATGATCCAGGCCATATCGGAAGCGTCGCAAAGCGTGTCCTACGGCACGATGGCGAAGCTGCAGAATGAACTCGCCGAGACGATCCTCAAGGACCCCGATGTCGAGAACCTGAGCTCGTTCATCGGCGTCGACGGCACCAATCAGACGCTCAACAGCGGACGTTTCCTGATCACGCTGAAGCCGCACGACGAGCGGAGCCTCAACGCTACGCAGATTATCCGGCGCCTGCAGAGCGAAGTCGCCGGCGTCGCCGGCATCACGCTCTATATGCAGCCGTCGCAGGATCTGACCATCGATTCCACGATCAGCCGCGCGCCGTACCATTTCGTGCTCGAAGACGCCAATCCCGCCGAATTCGCGGTCTGGGTGCCGCGGCTGGTGCAGCAACTGAATCAGATGCCGCAACTGGCCGACGTGGCGAGCGACCTGCAGCAACAAGGGCTCACCGCCAATCTCGTGATCGATCGCGCCACGGCGAGCCGCTTCGGCATCACGCCTGCGACCATCGACAACGTGCTGTACGACGCGTTCGGCCAACGCATCGTCTCGACGATCTATACGCAATCCAACCAGTATCGCGTCATCCTGGAGATCGACCCGAAGCTGCAACAGTCGTTGACCGGCCTGACCTCGCTTTACCTGCCGTCATCGTCGTCGGCGACCAACGGCCAAGTGCCGCTGACGGCAATCGCGCATCTCGATCAGCAATCCGGACCGCTGCTGATCACCCATTTCGGCCAGTTTCCTGCGACGACGATCTCGTTCAACACTGCGCCCGGCTATTCGCTCGGCGCCGCGGTGACCGCGATTCAACAGGCCGAAGCGGCGATCGGCATGCCGATCAGTTTCATTACCGCGTTCCAGGGCACGGCGGCGGCGTTCCAATCGTCGCTGACCAACGAAATCTTCCTGATCATCGCCGCCATCGTGGCGATGTATATCGTGCTCGGCGTTCTCTACGAGAGTTTCATCCACCCGATCACGATCCTCTCCACGCTGCCGTCGGCGGGCGTCGGCGCGCTGCTGTCGCTGATGGTGTTCCGCTACGACCTCGACATCATCGCCATCATCGGCATCATTCTCCTGATCGGCATCGTCAAGAAGAACGCGATCATGATGATCGACTTCGCGCTCGATGCCGAACGCAGCGAAGGGCTTTCGCCGCGCGACGCCATCTATCAGGCGTGCCTGTTGCGCTTCCGGCCGATCATGATGACGACGATGGCCGCGATCCTCGGCGCGCTGCCCTTGCTCGTGGGCAGCGGCACCGGCTCGGAACTGCGTCAGCCGCTCGGCCTCGCCATCATCGGCGGCTTGACCGTCAGCCAGATGCTGACGCTGTTCACCACGCCCGTGATCTATCTCTATTTCGATCGGCTGGCGGTGCGGCTCACCGGCAGCCGGCCGGCCAATCCGCTAGGGCCGCGCACGCCTCCGCGCGAGCCGTCGACGGCTCCACCGACGGCGCCGGACGAATGAATATTTCCTCGCCCTTCATCAGCCGTCCGGTGGCGACCACGCTGCTGACGCTCGGCATCGCGCTCGCCGGCATTCTTGCTTTCTCGAAATTGCCGGTCGCGCCGCTGCCGCAAGTCGACTTTCCGACCATCGCAGTCAGTGCGCAATTGCCCGGCGCGAGCCCTACGACGGTCGCCACCAGCGTGGCGAGCCCGCTCGAGCGGCACCTCGGCCAGATCGCCGACGTGACCGAGATGACGTCGCAAAGCGGCATCGGCCAGACCCGCATCGTCCTGCAATTCGGATTGAACCGCGATATCGACGGCGCCGCGCGGGACGTGCAGGCTGCCATTGTCGCTGCCCGCGCCGACCTGCCCTCGAGCCTGCGCAGCAACCCGACCTACCGCAAAGTCAACCCCGCGGACGCGCCGATCCTCATCCTGGCGATGACGTCGAAAACCCTGACGCAGGGCCAGATGTACGACGCCGCGAGCAACGTGCTGGCGCAGCAGCTGTCGCAGATCAGCGGCATCGGCCAGGTCATCATCGGCGGTTCGGCGCTGCCAGCGGTCCGCGTCGAGCTCAACCCGAAGGCCCTGTTCAAATATGGCATCGGCCTTGAAGACGTGCGCGCCGCGCTTGCCTCGGCCAACGCCAACAGCCCCAAAGGCACGATCGACGACGGCGACCGCCGCTATCAGCTCTACACCAACGATCAGGCCACCAAGGCGTCCGATTATGTGCCTCTGGTCATTGCCTATCGCAACGGCGCCGCAGTGCGGCTCTCCGACGTCGCCGACGTCACCGACTCCGTCGAGGACGTACGCAATCTCGGACTGTCGAACGGCCAACAGTCGGTCGTCATCATTCTGTTTCGCCAGCCGGGCGCCAACATCATCGACGTGATCGACGCGGTGAAGGCGCAGCTTCCGCATCTGGAAGCGGCGATGCCGGCCGACGTCAACGTCAACATCGCCATCGACCGCAGCACCACGATCCGGCAATCGCTGCACGATACCGAAGCGACGCTGGCGATCGCCATCGCGCTGGTGACCGTCGTGGTTTATTTCTTCCTGCGCAATTTCAGCGCCACTTTCATCCCGTCGGTCGCGGTGCTGGTCTCGATCCTCGGCACGTTCGGTGCGATGTATCTGCTCGGCTACAGCCTCGACATCCTGTCGCTGATGGCGCTGACCATCGCCACGGGCTTCGTGGTCGACGACGCCATCGTGGTGCTCGAGAACATTTCGCGTCACCTCGAAGCCGGCATGCCGCGCCTGCAGGCGGCGCTGCTCGGCGCCCGCGAAGTGGGATTCACCGTCCTGTCCATCAGTCTGTCGCTGATCGCGGTGTTCCTGCCCATCCTGTTGATGGGCGGCATTGTCGGGCGGCTGTTCCGGGAATTCACGCTGACGCTGTCGATGGCAATCCTGATTTCGCTCGCGATCTCGCTCACCACGACGCCGATGATGTGCGCACTGTTCCTGCGCAGGCCGGGCCGCCCGGAAGGGCAAAGCCGCCCCCGCCTGTTCGACCGCATACTTGCCGGCTACGAGCATTCGCTCGCCTGGGCGCTGCGGCACAGCCGCCTGGTATTGTTGATCTTCTTCGGCGCCATCGTCCTCAACGTCGTGTTGTTCATCGTCGCACCGAGGGGATTTTTCCCTGAACAGGACACCGGCCGGCTGATCGGCCGGCTGCAGGCCGATCAAAGCGTGTCGTTCCAGCTGATGACGCAGAAGCTGCGGCAGATGATGCAGATCGTCCAGGAGGACCCGGCGGTCGAGAATGTCGTCGGCTATACCGGCGTCGGCTCCGGCGGCGGCTTCGGGTCGATCAATACCGGCTCGGTCTTCGTGTCGCTCAAGCCGATTTCCGAGCGTCCGCCGATGGAGCAAGTCATTGCGCGGCTGCGTCCCAAGCTGGCGCGCGTTCCCGGCGGCCAGCTGTTCCTGTTCGGCGTCCAGGACGTGCGGGCCGGCGGCCGCCAAGGCAACGCCGAATATCAGTTCACGCTGCAGGCCGACGATGCCGACGAATTGTTCAAATGGACGCCGCGCTTGGTGCGCCAGCTCGAGCACAGCAAGCTCATCGCCGATGTCAGTTCGGACCAGCAGCAGCGCGGCCTCGAGTCCGACCTCGTCATCGACCGCGATACCGCCTCCCGCCTCGGCATCACGCCGGCGCAGATCGACAATACGCTGTACGACGCCTTCGGCCAGCGTCAGGTATCGGTGATCTACAGCGCCATCAATCAATACCACGTCGTCATGGAGATCGATCCGCGCTACACGCAATATCCGGCGTCGCTCGGCGAGATCTATGTCGCGACATCGGGCGGCGGGGCGTCGGGCACGCAGACCTCGAACGCGCCGGGCGGCACGGTGACAGCGCCGGTCACCGCTGCGTCGACGACGGCGGCCGCGTCGGCGGCCGCGACAGCCGCCGAGACCGCCAACAACAATTCGGCGCGTAACGCCGCCATCAATGCGCTTGCCAATACCGGAAAAGGCGCAACGTCGTCGGGCGCCGCCGTGTCGACGACGCAGGAGACCATGATCCCGCTCGCCGCGGTGAGCCATTACAATGCCGGCAATGCGCCGCTATCGGTCAGTCACCAGGGCCTGTTCGTCGCCGCCACGATTTCGTTCAACCTGCAGCCCGGAGCCGCGCTGGGCGATGCCGCACGCGAGATCGATCAGGCCATGCGCGACATCCGCATGCCGGCTTCGATCCACGGGACGTTCGCCGGCACGGCCCAGGTCTTTCAGCAATCGCTTGGCAACGAGAAGATTCTGATCGTCGCCGCGATTGCCACGGTCTACATCCTGCTCGGCGTGCTCTACGAGAGCTACATTCATCCGATCACCATTCTTTCGACGCTGCCGTCGGCCGGAGTCGGCGCGATCCTTGCCTTGATTCTGTTTCACACCGAGTTCGACATCATCGGCCTCATCGGCGTCATTCTCCTGATCGGCATCGTCAAGAAGAACGCGATCATGATGGTCGACTTCGCCATCGAGGCGCGCCGCACCGGCTTGAATTCGCGCGATGCGATCTATCAGGCCTGCGTGCTGCGCTTCCGTCCGATCATGATGACGACCTCGGCCGCGATCCTCGGCGCCGTCCCGCTCGCGGTGAGCTTCGGCAATGGCAGTGAAATCCGCCGGCCGCTCGGCATCGCCATCGTCGGCGGGCTATTGATCAGCCAATTGCTGACACTCTACACAACCCCGGTTCTCTATCTCTATCTGGACCGCCTCGGCCAATGGTCGCTGCGGATGCGGCAACGGTTGTTGCCGCGCCTGTTCGGCGCGCCGTCGGCAGGCTGAAGCCTTAAGGCGGTTTAGCGGATATAGAGCGGCCGGCGCGAATAGCAGCACGGCTCGATCCCGACATTCTGCACCGGGCCGAGGAGCCGCCGCAGCCGATGGATATCGGCGCGCGCGGCGATGATTTGCGGGCCCTTGACCGCGTCGTCGATGTCGGGATTGGCCTCGATTTGCGCGATCAGCTTGACGTCGTGATAGATGGCGTCGCGGATGCACCAGTAGCACTGCGGATCGGGATCGCTGAAGATGCCGAAAAAATCACCGGCGCGCGCCGGCGCCGCGGCGAAAATCAAAGCGAAAAACCCGCACAGCAAAACGACACGGCGCATGATCGGCTTCTCCGGGAGCGAATGGGCCGATCATAACGAAAGCGCATCTTTCCGCGAAAGCCCAAAACAGACTTATTTTGCCGCCGGGGCCTCCGCGCCCGCAATCTTCCGCTCGGTGGCGATTTCGTGCAACAGCGCGCGCAAATCCTTGGCGCGTCTGACGCCGAATGTCTTTTCGAACTGCGCCTGCGCCTCCTCCCAGCCGCGACGCGCCGAACGCAGGCGCGTCGCGCCGACGCCGGTCAGTCGCACGTCCTTGCTGCGGCGATCGGCCTGTCCCGGCTCGATCGCGATCAGCCCTTCCCGCTCCAGCGGCAACAGGTTGCGCCCAAGCGTGGTGCGGTCGATGACCAGATCGGCGGCGAGCGCATTGATCGTCATGGCGCCATTGCGCTGCAGCCTTGCAAGAATCGAATACTGGGTCGTGCGCAACCCGCTCGGCGCCAGAAATTGATCATAGAATTGCGAGACATGGCGCGCCGCCTGGCGCAGCGCCAGGCAGTTGCATCCGGCAGGATTGGTCCATTCCGACGTCATTGTGATCCCGATCGCTTCGAACCGCTCTTGCCAAGCGATATAGGCGTATATACCCCTATTGGCGCTGCCGTTCAACCCGGCCGTTCGACGTGGCCAATTCATATGGCGGCAGGCGCGATGGGGCAGAACTCTTTGCCGAAGGTTTTGGGGAACGAGCCGATGTCAGCAACGGATATTGCCGCCTCAGACCCGCTTCCCGCCGCGGCGGCTGCCGTTACCGCCGACGAAGCGGCCGAACAGCCGGGCGCGCCGCGCTTTGATCCGCGCACCCGCGCATTGGTCGAAGGGCCGATCGCGGCAACGCTGATCCGGCTTGCCGTGCCCAACATCGCCGTGATGCTGGCGCAAACTTCGGTCGGCTTGGTCGAAAGCTATTTCATCGGCAAGCTCGGCACCGATCCGTTGGCCGGCGTGGCGCTGGCCTTTCCGGTCGTGATGCTGATGCAAATGATGTCGGCCGGCGCCATGGGTGGCGGCATGTCGTCGGCGATCGCACGTGCGCTTGGCGGCGGGCGCCGCGGTGACGCCGATGCGCTCGTCCTGCACGCCGTGGTCATCGCACTGCTGTTCGGCCTGGTGTTTACGGTGACACTGCTTCTCGGCGGGCAAAAGCTCTACGCCACGATGGGCGGCAGCGGCGGCTCGCTTGCCGCCGCGGTCACCTATTCCAATGTCATCTTCGCCGGGGCCATTCTCGTTTGGCTGTTCAATTCGCTGGCCAACGTCGTCCGCGGCACCGGCAATATGCTGTTTCCGGCGCTGGTGACCATCTCGGGTGTCGTCGTGCTGATCCCGTTGTCGCCCTGCCTCATCTTCGGCCTGGGGCCGTTTCCGCGTCTGGGCGTCGCCGGCGGCGCTGTCGCGGTGCTGCTCTATTACGCCGTAGGAAGCGTGGTGCTTGCCGCCTATTTGCGCTCGGGACGCAGCGTCGTGCGTCTGGCGCTATTCGGCGTCAGGCTGCGCTGGACGTTGTTCGCCGACATTCTCCGTGTCGGCGCCGTCGCGGCTTTGATCACGGTGCAAACCAATTTGACCATTGCGATTGCGACCGGATTCGTCGGCGCCTTCGGACCGGCGGCCATCGCCGGCTACGGCACCGGCTCGCGGCTTGAATACCTCTTGATACCGCTGGTGTTCGGATTGGGCGGCCCGCTCGTCGCCATGGTCGGCACGAATATCGGCGCGCATCGCCCCGAGCGCGCGCTGCGCGTCGCCTGGATCGGCGCCGCGATTGCCGCTGCGATGTGCGAAGTCATCGGCTTCTGTGCCGCTGCCGCGCCGCGCGCCTGGCTGTCGCTGTTCGGCTCGGCGCCGGACATGATTGATGCCGGATCGCGCTATCTGCACGCGGTCGGGCCGGTCTACGGCCTGTTCGGCCTCGGCATGGCGCTCTATTTTGCATCGCAGGGCGCCGGCCGCCTGTTGTGGCCGTTCCTTGCCAATCTGGCGCGGCTCCTGATCGCGGCCGGCGGCGGTTACATCGCGCTCCGCCTCACCGGCAACCTCACCGCCGTCTTCATCGCCCTGGCGGTGGCGCTTGCCGCCTTCGGCCTTATCAATGCGGCTGCGGTCGCCTCCGGCGTGTGGTTTGATGGGCCGCACAAGCGGGCCACAACGGATCAACGGACGGCCGCATCCGCCGCGCCAGGAGCGATCGTCAAATGACCGAATATTATCTGGAGGATTTTGCTGCCGGCCAAACCTTCAAGACCGGCCGCACGCGCGTCGACAAGGAAAAGATCCTTGCCTTCGCTAGGGAGTTCGATCCGCAGCCTTATCACCTCGACGAAGCCGCCGCGCAAAAATCGCCGTTTCAGGGCCTGGCGGCGAGCGGCTGGCATACGGCGGCGATGACGATGCGGCTCATGGTCGACGGCGAGTTCAGGCCGGCCGGCGGCATTCTCGGCGTCGGCTTCGAGCAATTGAGCTGGCCGCGCGCGGTGCGGCCCGGCGACGAATTGCACGCGGTGAGCGAGATCCTCGACGTGCGGCCGTCGAAATCGCGGGCGGATCGCGGCTTGATTACGGTACGCACGACGACATTCAATCAGAACAACGAGCCGGTGATGATGTTCACCGGCAATCTGCTGGTGCCGCGGCGCGCACCGGCCGCGCCAAAGAGCTAGATTTCATGTGCACATGATCTTTGCAAAAAATCGGTTTCCGGTTTTTTGGGATCATGCGCCGGGACAGGAGACGGCAATGCGTATTCTCGTGGTCGGCGCCGGCGCGATCGGCGGCTATTTCGGCGGCAGGCTCAAGGCGGCGGATCGCGATGTCACCTTCCTGGTGCGCCCGCGGCGCGCGGCGCAATTGGCAAAAACCGGACTCGTCATCCGCAGTCCCGCCGGCAATGTCGAACTGCCCTCACCGCCCACAATTGCCGCCGAAAATCTGCGGACGCATTACGATCTGATCCTGCTCAGCTGCAAAGCGTATGATCTCGCCTCCGCGATCGATTCCTTTGCTCCAGCCGTCGGCCCTGACACCGCGATCCTGCCGCTGCTCAACGGCATGGCCCACATGGATGCCCTTGCCGCCCGCTTCGGCGTGGGCGCTGTTCTCGGCGGCCAGTGCGTCATCTCATCGACGCTGGATGGCGAAGGCCGGGTTCTGCATCTTGCCCCTCTGCACTTTCTTTCCTTCGGCGAGCAGGACGGCGCGAAGTCAAAGCGCGGCGAGGCGATCCTCGCGGCGCTTTCGGGCGCCGGCTTCGACGCCAATCTCAGCGCCGCCATCATGCAAGAAATGTGGGAGAAATGGGCGTTCATCGCTACCGGCGCCGGCATCACCTGCCTGATGCGGGCGGCCTTCGGCGATATCGTGGCAGCGGGCGCCGTCAATCTCACCAGGGAATTGTATGACGAATGCTGTGCCATCGCGGCTGCCAACGGTCATCCGCCGTCGAAGACCTCAATCGAGCGGAGCCTCGCCATGTTCACCGCGCCCGGCTCGGCAATTTCGGCTTCGATGTTGCGCGACATCGAACGCGGCGCGCCGATCGAGGCCGATCACGTCATCGGCGATCTGTTACGCCGCGGCGACAAGGCACCGGGCAGGCACAAGCTCCTGCATGTCGCTTATGCCCACCTGAAGTCATACGAAGCGCGCCGCGATCGCGAAAAGTCCGCCGCCGCGGCAGCTTAGCGTTACGAGTTTCCCGCCAGTAGAACTTTCGCAATCGAATGCCTATTATCGGGCGCAAGCGAGAACGTTGAAGGCAGGCGTTCCATGGCCAAGATCATTTATCGCATTGTCGAGCACGACGGCGGCTGGGCTTATCAGGTCAACGGCGTGTTTTCCGAAACATTTCCGACCCACGAGAAAGCGCGCGCGGCAGCGCAACGCGCGGCGCAGGAGCAGCACGTGCCGGGCGAAACGCGCGCCATTTCGTGGGAAGACAGTGGCGGCAAGTGGCACGAGGAACTGGCGCGCGGCGATGACCGGCCCGAGACCGAAGTCGAAGGCTGATGCCAAAAAGTCAGTCGAGCTGAGCCGCGGCCGGCCGAAATGTCCCTTCGGCGGTGCTGCCTGGTCACTTTGAACGCCGGTCGATATCGACGTGCGATGTGTCGCTTGGCCGTCTTCTCGAACTCGCCTCAGGCCTGCCGCCGGGCTCGACATGCTTTGACCCCGCCCGGCTCGTCACCGACGTTAAAGCGCTCTCACCACGGAGAAACGAATGTCGCGAACAGTAGCCGGCACCTTGATCGACACGCTCGAAAAGATCGGGGTCACGCACATATTCGGCCTCATTGCCGACTCGCTTAACCCGATCGCCGACGCTGTCCGCCACAGCAAAATTGAATGGATCGGCGTCCGCCACGAGGAAGGAGCGGCGCTCGCGGCCGCGGGCCAGGCCAAGCTTACCGGCCGGCTCGGCGTCTGTTGCGGATCGACCGGCCCCGGCAGCACGCATCTCGTCGCCGGCCTCTACGAGGCAAGTCGCGATCACGCGCCGGTTCTCGCGCTCTCCGGGGAGATGCCGCGCAAGATGCTGGGCACCGACTATTTTCAGGCGACCGACACCAACATGCTGTTCCGTGACGTCTCGCTCTACACCGAGACCGTTTCCTCACCGTCACAGGCGCCGACCGTGATCCATCAGGCCATCGCCACCGCCTATGCCGGCCGCGGCGTCGCGCATTTGACGCTGCCGCAGGACGTCGTCAGCATGAGCGCCGAGGGCGACGTTTCGAGCCTCCCCACGCTAAAGCCGCAGGCCGAACGCGCCGCCAGCGAAGCGGATATTGCCGAGATCGCACGCCGCATCGACGCGGCCGGCCGCATCGTCATCATGTGCGGCGCCGGATGCCATGGCGCGGCTGAGGAATTGCGCGCGCTTTCCGATCGCCTCAAGGCGCCGTTGATCCATTCCGTCAAAGGCAAGGACATCATGCCTTACGACGACCCGCGCTGGATGGGCGGCATCGGCATGATCGGAACGAAGGCGGACTATCACGCCGCCATGCATTGCGATCTATTTGTCATGCTCGGAACTGACTATCCCTATTCGGAATTCCTGCCCCGCGAATGCGTCGTCGTCCAGGTCGATGAACGGGCGCGGGTGATCGGCCGCCGCACGCCGACCGAGCTCGGCGCTGTCGGGTCGGTGCAGCCGACGGTTAAATCGCTGCTCGACCGGGTGAAGCCGAAAGACGACGGCAAGTTCTTCGAAAACATCGCGGCCCGGCGCAAGGCCTGGGACGAAATGCTGGACAAGCAGTGCGACCTCGCGCGCAGCAAGGACCGCATTCATCCGCAGGCTGTCGCGCGTACAGTGAGCGACCTCGCCGCGCGCAATGCCGTGTTCACCATCGACACCGGGCTCAACACGCTCTGGTCGGGCAATTGGATCCGCCAGAGCGGCGAGCAGCGGATTATCGGCTCCTTCAACAACGGCGCCGTCGGCACCGCCCTTGGCCAAGCCAATGGCATCCAGGCGCTCGACCGTTCGCGCCAGGTCATCGCGCTGTGCGGCGACGGCGGTTTCAACATGCTGATGTGCGAATTCCTCACGGCCGTGCAGCATGAACTGCCGGTGAAAGCCGTGGTCTATGACAATTCGGCCTTTGGACTGATCACACTGGAGGCTGAAGCACTCGGACTGCCGGCCTGGAAAAAGAACATTGACTTCCCCAATCCGGATTATGTCGCGCTGGCGCGCGCCTGCGGCGGGGTAGGCTTCAAGGCCGAAAAGCCCGGCGAGTTACGCGACGCCATCGACAAGGCGTTGAAAGCCGACGGCCCGGCCATTGTCGATTGCGTGGTTGCGGCCGATGAATTGCCCAACATGCCACATCTCGACCTCGAGAAAGTCGGCAATTTCGCCAAGGCGAAAATCAAGGAAGCCGTGCTCGCCGTAACCGGCGGGTGACGGCGCGCGGCGATAAGGCTATGGAATCGGCCCACCGGCAGCTATGTTGCCGGTTCTCTGGGGAATATCGGGTCCGATGCATAATAAATTTGCCGTAACGGGCAATGCCGCCGCGGTCGAAACGGCCTTGAGCGGCTACGAACTGCTCAACAATCCTGTCCTCAACAAGGGTACCGCGTTCACCGACGAGGAGCGCGAGGAATTCGATCTGCACGGCCTGTTGCCGCCGCATGTCGCCGAGCTCGATTACCAGGTGATGCGCCGGCTCGACGCGTTTCGCGGACTCGGCCGCGACATCAATAGATACGTGTTCCTGCGCGGCTTGCAGGACACCAATGAGACGCTGTTCTACGCGCTGCTGACGCGCAATATCGAAGAGATGATGCCGATCGTCTATACGCCGACGGTCGGACTCGGCTGCCAATTGTTCAGCCATATTTTTCGCAAGCCCCGCGGCCTGTTCCTGAGCATTCCGCATAAAGACTGCATCAAGCGCATCCTCAGCCATCCGCGCTATGACGGCGTGCGCGCCATCGTGGTCAGCGACGGCGAGCGTATCCTCGGCCTCGGCGATCAGGGCGCGGGCGGCATGGGCATTCCGATCGGTAAGCTCTCGCTCTATACCGCCTGCGCCGGCTTGCACCCGGCAACGACGCTGCCGATCATTCTCGACGTCGGTACCGACAATGCCGAACACCTGAACGATCCGCTCTATATCGGCTGGCAGCACGAGCGCGTGCGCGGCGCCGAATATGACGAGCTGGTCGAAATCTTCGTCAGCGCGGTGCGCGAGCGCTGGCCGCATGTGCTGTTGCACTGGGAGGATTTCGCGATCGGCAATGCCAACCGGCTGCTGGCGCGCTATCGCGACGAGCTGTGCACTTTCAACGATGATATTCAAGGCACCGCCGCCATCGCTGTCGGCACGCTTTTGAGCGCCATCAATGTCACCGGCACGCCGCTGACCGAGCAGCGTGTCGCGGTGCTCGGCGCCGGCTCGGCCGGCACCGGCATTTGCTCGCTCTTGGTCCGCGCCATGGCCGCCGCCGGGCTGAGCGAGAAGGAGGCGCGCGGCCGCTTCTACCTGGTCGATCGCGACGGCTTACTGGTCGAAGGCATGAACGGCTTGCAGTCGTTTCAGGCTCCGTTCGCGCAAAACCGCGACCGCGTCGCCTCGTGGCAACGCATGGCCGACGGCCATATCGGTCTTGCCGAGGTCATTGCCAATGCCAAGCCGACGGTGCTGATCGGCGCATCCGGACAAGCGCATGCGTTCCATGAAGCCGTCATCCGCGAGATGGCAACGCATGTGCAACGGCCGGTGATTTTTCCGCTGTCAAATCCGACCGAGCGCAGCGAAGCAACGCCTTCGGATATCGACGCCTGGACCGAAGGCCGCGCCGTGATCGGCACCGGAAGTCCCTTCCCGCCCATCGAGCGCAACGGCAAGCAATTCCGGGTCGATCAGACCAACAATGCCTATGTCTATCCGGGTATCGGGTTGGGCGCGATCGCCGTGAAAGCGAAGCGCATCTCGGATGCGATGTTCCTGGCCGCGGCGCGCACCATCGCCGAACTGTCGCCGGCCAGGCGCGATCCGCTTGCCAATCTGCTGCCGCCCCTGATCGAGATTCGCGATGTGAGCTTCCAGGTCGCACACGCGGTCGCCAAAGAGGCCGTCGCCGAAGGCCTAGCGGCAGCGATGAGCGATGATGCCATCGTTGCCGCGATCAAAGGCATCATGTGGGAGCCGGTTTACGCCAAGTACCGGCGGCGGCGCGGTTAGTGCACGATCCTACTGCTTGAATCGGATCGTGAGATAGGCGCTGAGCGGGTCGGCGACGTAGGCTCCGGCGGCATTCGCGGCCACGAAGTATCGCGCATTGCTCAAATTCTTCACATTGAGCACGACGTCCCATGTCGGCGACAGATAAGCGAGTTCGGCGTTGAGGACGGTCGCTGCCGGAATCGAATTCGTGTTGGTGGTGTCGCTGTAGCTCTTGTCCTGATAATTCACGCCGGCCCCGACCTGAAAGCCGTGGATACCCGCGATGGATAAATCGTAAGTCGTCCACAGATTGGCCAGATAGCGCGGAACGCCCTGCGGCGCGTGATCCAGCGCCGTCGATTGTACCGCCGTTTGCGGACTTGCGGTCACGACCGGGTCCATCGCCGTGGCATTGGCCAAGACGTGCCATTGATCGGTGATCCTCGCGTCCAGCGAGGCTTCGACGCCGTCGATCTTGTAGTCGTCGAAGGCGGTCTGTTCGATGGTGGTTCCCGGCACTGAGAATGCGACCGCAACGTTGTTGCGCAAGACCCGGAACACGGCCGTGTTCAGGACGATTCTGTCGTCGAGCGAAGCGAATCTCAGCCCGCCTTCATACTGCATGGCGGATTCTGCCGGGCCGATGCCTTGCTGGGTATTTTCGGAATTGAAGTTTGTCAGCCAGCTTTTCGAAACGCCGCCAAAGGCCGATAGGCCGGGCACAAGTTTATAGAGCGCGCCGACATTCCAGCTCAGCGGCGTTTCTTTCTGGTCTTCCTCCTCGCCGCCGATAATCGGCATTCCGTTGCTGTTAAAGCGGCCGGGTACGGTGATCAGTGGCAGCAGCGACGTGTCCCACCATTCATAGCGAATTCCGGTCCGCACCTTGAAGCGGTCCGTGACGTCGATTTGATCCGTGGCATAGGTGCTCAGATAGGTCGCCGCGAGCCGATCGTCGTCGCAGGAGTGCTTGGCATCGCATTGGAAAATGATATTCGCCGGCGTCTCCGTGGGAATCGGCGCGAAGGTCGCGACGTTCGGCAAGTCGGCCGTTTCTCGCGCCGTCGCCATCGTCTGATGGACGGCCTCAAAGCCGGTCAGCAGCGTGTGTCCGACTGGACCGGTGTAGAATTTCCAGACCGGCTCGAACTGATAGTCGTAGGTATTGTCGAGGTCTTCCTGTTCGCGGAGCTGCCGGTTGATGACGAAGCCGGCGGCGGATCCCGTGGTGCTCGGGGCGGTACTCGAACTGTCGCCGTTGCGTTCCACATCGAGATTACGATGCGTGTAGGCGAAGCGGTTGTTGATGGTTAGGACGTCACTGATCCACCACTTGTCGGTCAAAGTCGGCCGGAAATAGTTCTCATTGGCGAAGGCCCAAGGCGTTGAATATTTGGAGTCGATCGGCACGCTGCCGATCGGCGTGCCGTGGAAATAAATGAGCCCGTAGGAATCCGGCGTCTGGTGAACGTCGCGTGCATCGAGGCTGAACTCGAAAGTATGATCGTTGATGGCCCAGGTGAAGTCGGGCCGGATTTCGTAGTCGTGACTGCCGAGATCGCGAAAGCCGTCAGATCGCGACGCAAACCCGTCTACACGATAGTTCAAGCCTTGGATCGTGGTCGGCCCGGTAACGTAACCCTGATTTGTAACGGTGCCGAACGATCCCGCTGTGACGCTGTCGCCGTAATGGAACGTCGACAATGGCGAGGAATGGACGATGTTGATCGTACCGCCGGGCGGTCCGCTTCCGAACAAGGCCGAGCCTGGCCCTTCCAGAATTTCGATGTTCTTCACCCCATTGAGCGAATGCGAAATGCCGCCGAGCTGATCACCGTCGGAAAAGCCGTCCTGATAAACCTGCGCATTGAAGCCGCGGATCAGGAAATGATCGAAGTAACCGAGCGAATCCTGGCCCCCCTGATTGACGCCGCTGGCATTGGTGATCGCCTGCCGCAGCATCGTGTCGCCTTGCTGGTTGATGACGGCGCGCGGAATGATCTGCACGCTCATGGGCAGGTCTGCGAGGTTCGTACCCGTCTTGCCGAGCCCGGGGACATCTAGAGGCGTCACATGCGCCGCCGCGCCGCTGCTGTCGAACGGCGATGATGCGGAAGGGGCGGTCTGCTGTGCCGTCGAGCCGCCTGCAGCGGGCCGATTTGCCGAGGCGGCGCGCTGCAGCTTCGGCGCCGCTCTTCTCTTGCGGCTCGTAACGGTGATCTCGGGAAGAGCAGTACGTCTCGCGGGCTTTGCCGGCACGGTCACGGCAGATCCCGAAGTCGCCGGTGGCGATGCCGGAACGGCACGCGGCGCAGTATTGCCGGACAGCGGTGCCTCGGTCGGCGGCGAAGGCACTGGTTGCGCGAAAGCCGTTGGCGAAACGCCCAGCCCGACGATCAGGGCGACGGATGAGACAACCGAGCCACATCGCGACGAAGGAAATCGCTCCAGAATTCTGTGCACGCGTGCCTCACGACGACTGCAGCAGTGCGAGATAGCTCTGTTCTGCAGCCCTGACTAAACCCTGCGCACAAGAAATATTCCGGCGAAAACAATAGTTTATAGAGATTCCAAGATTTCCTTTGACTAATTAAAGACTGAGCGCCGAGCTGTATGTCGGCGTGCCCGGCGTCGAGCACGGGCACGATCGGCAGCGGCGGATCTTGTCGACGCGTCGGCGATCAACCCATCGCCGAACAAACCGGCGGTCCACTTGTGGTCACTTGTGCGGCTTGACTCGAAAGTCGACCGGAACGGTGAAGGACAGATTCTCGTCGGCGACGGCGGGCGGCGGCGCCGGAACCGGATCCGAGCGCTGCAGCATGGCGAGCGCCGCTTCATCAAAGGCGGCGTCGCCCGAGCCCTTCACGACGCGAGCGGACAACACGTGTCCGTCGCGGTCGAGCGTAAAGCCGACGATCACCTCGGCGCTCTGCATAACTCGATCCGGCGGATAGCGCTTGAACTTGTTGAAATGCGCGGCGAGTTCTTTCTCCCAAGTGACGCGCTGGCGCACGGCGCTGGCGCCGGTCCCTGGCGATGGCGCAACGGAGCGCGTCGATTCACGGGCGCCCTCGATGGAAGGCATCGCCGTCTGCTCCACGGCCGATGATGCCGCCGACGGATCGGCCTGTGCCGTCGCCATTTTTTCATCGTCCTTGATCGGCTTTTGCGCATCGTTGGGCGACACGACGCGTTCGGGATCGTCCGTCTCGGTCGGAACAGCCTTCGGCAGATCGGTCTTCTGCACGACCTGTTTCTGTTCCACCACGGCAGGCGAAGGCATTGATGCCGTGGTGTCGGGCCCGACCGGCGCGTTGGAAGGATCACGATGCGGCGACGTCAATTCGAAGCTGATTTCGATCGCCGGGGCGCCCAGATCGTCGTCGGTATCGGGCCGCATCGTCGAGAGTGCGATCGCCGCTCCACCGGCGTGAAGCGCCAACGCCCCGAGAGCCGCCGCGACCCAAACGATTCGTGAAGCATGCTGTTCGGTATCGAGCATCGTCAGACCGGCGTCACAACTCGGCCCAGTAACGAATAAGATTGTGATAAAGCCCGCTGAGCTTGACGACCTCGGGATCGTTTCGCCCGAGCCGTTCGACGAGGCCCTGAATGGCGTGATCGAGATCGAAAATCATGCTGCGCGCATGGGCATCGCGGATCATGCTCTGCAGCCAGAAGAACGACGCCACCCGCGCCCCGCGCGTCACCGGCATCACGGTGTGAAGACTCGTCGCAGGATAGAGCACCAGGTGGCCTGCGGGCAGCTTCACTTCGTGGGAGCCGTAATAGTCCTCGACGACCAATTCGCCGCCGTCATATTCATCCGGTTCGGACAGAAACAGCGTCACCGACAGATCGGTGCGAATTCGCATCCCGGTCAGATGATCGCCGCGCACGGCGTTGTCGACGTGGATGCCGAAATGCTGGCCCGTGCCATAGCGATTGAATAGCGGCGGAAAAATGTGACGCGGGATCGCGGCGGACACGAACAGCGGACTGGCGGTCAGCGCCTTGACGACACGCTCGCCCAATTTGCGCGAGACTTCGCCGTTCGGCGGCAATTGCTCGTTCTTCTTGACCATGGCTGACTGCGCACCAGCGGTCGAGCGGCCGTCCTCCCACTCCGCCGCATCCATGACGGCGCGGAATTCCACGACGTCGGTCTTGCTTAACACATCGGGTACGCAGATCAGCATTCGTGCTCTTTTTCGAATCGGTTCTTCAATATTTCGCGGCGAGTTCGACGCCGACGACGCGGCCAGGCGCGACGAGCGTGAACGGCGCTCCGCTCTGATAGAAGGCGTCGTAGTAGAGCTTGTTGAAGATGTTGTTGGCGAACACCTTCCACTTCCAATTCTTGTCGAGCTTGCCGTCGAGGAAGCCGTCGAAGCGCCAATAGGCCGGCAATGTCGTGCCTGCATTTGCCGCAAGCAGCGTGCCGCCCTGCATCGCCGACCGATAAGTCGCCTGCCCGCCGACCTCGAAATTATCCGTGACCTTGTACTTGGAGAGGACGTTGAACGACTGAGGGGAGATAAAGGCGAGCGGCAGTCCGATGTTGCTCGGTGTTGCGGAATGGTCCACGCGCGTCTTCATCAGGACCAGGCCGGTATAGACGCTCCACTTGTCGGTGATGTTGCCTTGAGCGCCCATGTCGATGCCCTGGACATGATAGGCGGCACCCTGGACGATCGTGCCCGAGCTCGACGAGCCAATCAGCTCGCGCGCATTGCTGACATCGGTGCGGAACAGCGCGATGGTCGCGAGCAGGTGGTGGTCAAACAATTCCCATTTATTGCCGACCTCCTGCGCCCTGCTCTCAATCGGAGAAAAGACCTGCGAACCGGGGAAGGTCGGATTCAAGCCGCCGTAATTGGTGGACGTCCCGTCAAGTTCGGCGCCAAGAGGATCCGAGGCTGTCGCATAGGCCCAGTAGAAACTGGTGATCGGGATCGGCTTCCACAGCGCACCAAGATTGTAGTTCGTCATGCCGGAGCCGCCGGAGATTTCCGCGGTGCTGCTGGAAACAAGACTGTATCGTTTCTTCGCGGAAATATCAGTTTCGTCGAAGCGCACACCGGCGTTCAGGATGATGTAATCGCGATAATTGGCGGTCCAGAGCGAATAGGCGCTCTGGGTGTTGACGCCCACGACATCGGGATTTCCCGTCGGGATCGGATTATTGGCCGTGGTGATGTAATTCGTGGGGTCCATCACGGATACCGGCCCGATCGAGCCGGTGGCGAAGGCGCCCGAACCGATAGCCTCGGAGCCGAGACCCGCATAAGTATCGATGCTGACCTGCTCGCGTGATACTTCCACGCCGGTGGTCAGCGTATTGCGGACCGGGCCGGTATCGAACTTGAAAGTCGCGGCGGATTGATCGGCGACGACATTCGTCACCTGATAGCGGGTTTGCGGATTGAGGCACACCGTCCAGTTCGCCGGAACCAACCCGGTTAGCGAGGTCGCTCCGTTACCGGCGCAGCTCGACGTGCTTTGCTCGGGAATCGTGCCGATATAATTGAGAACGGACTTCTCGTCCCTCACCTTGTTTTCGACCGTCATGAAATCATTGACGATGTATTTGGCGTCGACAGTGCCGAAATCCTGCTGCACCTGCTCGAAGTCGCGATTGACGATGCCGTAATAGGTGTCCCGCGGCACGCCGAGCGAGGTGACGGGAGCTCCCAAAATACTGTTGTACGGCACGCCGAAATCCGGCAGCGACCACAGATAAGTGTGAACGTAGTTCGCCGTCAGCGTGAAGGAATCGTTCGGCGCCCACTTGACCGCCGCCAGGGCGCCATTGCGGTCGTCGCTCGCATAGTTCCGGCCGGCCACGCCGGCGTTCTGCCATAAACCGTCGACGCGGACCGCCAGGGTCGGATTGATGACCTGGTTCACATCCATGGTGACGCGTCGCGTGCCGTCGGTCGCAAACTGCGACTCGGCATCATAGAAGTTGGCGTTCGCCGCCTGCTTGGTGACGATGTTCAGCGCGCCGCCGGTGGTGCCCCGACCGTCAATCGTCGCTGCCGGGCCTTTGAGGATTTCAAGCTGCTCGGTGAAGAAATTCTCGCGGACGCTCACGGCAGGATCGCGGATGCCGTCGACGAATACGTCGTTACGCGCGTCAAAGCCGCGAATGAAAAAGCGATCACCGAAGGCATTGCCGCCTTCACCGGTGCCGAGCGTGATACCGGGCGTCGTGCGCGCCACTTCCTTGAGGCTCGTGGCGTCTTTGTCTTCGAGCAGCTCCCTGGTCAGAACGGTGATGCTCCTGGGTGTATTGACGATCGGCTCCGGAAATTTGGCCGACGAAAGGCGATCCGCCTTGTACGGCGCGGCCGGATCGGCATAGGGATCGCGGTCGGCGGCTTGAGCCGCAGTACTTGCCGCAGCCGCGGCAGCCTGTGCTTGCTGCGCTTGCTTTTCGCGCGCAGCGCGGCGCAAGGCATTGCGGGCTCGAATCTGCTCGGGCGTCGGCTTACTGGCGACGGGCTTCTTGTGCTCGACCGGCGCGTCGACCGTGACCGGCGCCAATTGCGATTGCGCCTTCGCGCCGGTGACCGATGCGACGGCAATGAGGCAGCCGACGGTGATCTTGCGCGCCGGGTTACGTTCAAAGTTCTCATTGGCAAATTCCGCACCGATGCTTGAACGCAACGTGCGCGGCAGTTTCACACACCCCATTTCAGCCACCCCATCCAGCAGTAAAAATTTTGTCCCGTCATCTCGATCGGGATTGTTTGTTGCCGGCGATTTCGTTTCTAAGGGGCGCGGCACCACCGCGTCAAACAAAAACTAAGTATTCGCAACACTATATACTTTGAACAGTTCGAATATGTCGGCCCGAATTACTTTCGAATGACTCCAATGAAAAAGAGAAAGATTGGAATTAGACGCATTCAAAACTGAGAAGCGGCGGCACATCGCCAGGACCCGACACCGAGCGGTTCGGCTCAATCCGACCCGCGATCAGACGGCGTCGTCGAAATCCGCGCTCGGCGGCTTCATCAGCGAAAACAACTCGTCCACCGTCGCACCGGCAAATTGCCGGATGCGCTCGCTGTCGAGCCCGCCGCCGATCCTGACTTGCCGGACCACGGCGTGAATCTCGTCCCGGAAGTCGCTGAGAAAACGGAGCGGGTCTTTGGAATCGTTTGCAACGCGCACGATGAGTCCCGTTAGCAAAATCTGGCAGGCAATGATGCGGCCGTTCAGCTCTTCCATTATCTCAACCTCGGTGAGCGCGAATGACCGCAAACTATGGCGAAAGATCCGGTGCGGCAAGATCGCGGCCGACATAGCGCCAGTGCGATCCCGCGCCGATTAGAACCGTTGTAGAAAGCGAAAGATCGCCGCCCGCGTTACGCGACGCGCATCAGGCGACACGAACCTGCGCCAGAAAGCGCTCGACCTCGGCGCGCAGCTTGCCGGACTTTGCTGCGAGCTCGCTGCCGGCGTCGAGCACAGCCTTTGCGACCTGGCCAGTCTTGCTTGCGGCATCGGACACTTGCGCGATGCTGGCGGAGACTTCGCGCGTGCGCTCCGCCGCCGCGCTCGCGCTCCTGGCAATCTCCTTGCTCACGGCGTCCTGCTGCTGCACCGAGATGGAAATCTCGTTGGCATTGTCGTCGAGTTGACCGATGGTCCCCGCGATCGCCTGCATGGCGTCGACTACGCTCGTCGTCGTGCCTTCGACCAAGGCGATCTGCACGGTGATATCGCCGGTGGCCTTTTCCGTTTGCGACGCCAGCGTCTTCACCTCCTGGGCGACGACGGCAAAGCCGCGTCCGGCGGCGCCGGCACGCGCCGCCTCGATCGTGGCATTGAGCGCCAGCAGGTTGGTCTGCGCCGCGATGTCGCGGATGAAATTACTGACATTGCTGATCTGTCCGACGGTAACGGCCAGCCGCTCCACTGCGGCGATGATCAGCTTGGCTTCGTCGGTTGCCCCACGCGCAATGCCGGCGGACTCGCGCGCCTGCTTGGAAATCTTCTCGACGGATTGCGCGATCTCCTCGGCCGCCATGGCGACGCTGTTGACATTCGAAGTCGCCTGCTGCGAGGTGGATGCAGTAGCGTCGGCCTGACACTGGTTGTAGCTCGCCGCCTCCGCCATGATCTGCGCGCAATTGTCCATCGTCTTCGAAGCGTCGTCGAGTGCGCCGACGATATCGTTGACGGCATGCTCGAAATTCCGCGTTGCCGCTTCGATCTGCTGGCGGCGCGCGTCCGACATGCGCACGCGATCGATCTCGCTTTGGCGCGCCGCGGTTAGGTCCTCGACCGCCTTGCGGAACACCAAGAGCGATTCCGCCATTTCGGCAATTTCGTCATGGCCGCCGACCGGAACCGGCACGCTCAATTCGCCGGCGGCGATCCGGCGCATGGCGCCGCTCAATGCGGTCAAGCGGCCGCCAATGCTGCGTCCGACATAAAGCCAGGCGAGCAGGCCGGCAACGACGAGTGCAGCAAGGCTGAGCCCGATCGCCACGATCCTGCATAGCCATAGTTGCCGGACCACGCGAGCCGAGAGCGCATTGGCGGCGGCGTCCTGAACGCGAATGCGGCTCTCGACCGCATTCCGCAAGTTTGACGCCGCGGCCAGCGCGGCGGTGTAGGCGGATCGAGTCTTTTCGAGGTTCTTCAGCTCGTTCAAGCGTTCGGCAATAATGCCGGAATCACCGTTCAAGACCGCGAGATCGCCATACAGGCCGGCAATCTTGCTGCGCTGCCCGGAATCCGGAAGCGCCTTAAGCTTCTGGTCGATATTGCGTTCGGCCAGATTGATCAGATCGCGAAGCGGCGGGAGCCTCGAGGCGTCGGCCACCATCGACGCCTCGTTCAGAAGACCGGCGAGCTGGTTGGTGTCGCCTTCGACTTCGAGCAGGCGGCGAAGCAGGCCGATCGACTGATTGAGCGCTACGCTGTCGGTCTCGTCCTTGGTCATCAGGCCGATATTTGCATCGTCGATGAGCGGCGTGAGGGCAACCAGAAGATTTTCGTGGGCCTTGCGCACAGCGCCGGCGAGCTCGCGCCGCTGATCCGACATCTTGATGCGGGCGGCGACGGCTTCCTTGAGCGCGCCGAGCCGTTGGTCCATTGCCGCCTTGGCTGCGGCCATCTCGCCGCCTTCGCGCGCATCAAGCGCGCGCAAGCGCTCGATCTGCGCCTGCAGGTCGCGCGACTGCGCGGCGATTGCCGCGGCAATATCGGCGTTTTCGGCTTCGTCCTCGACCGCGATCAGGCGCGGCGCCAAGGCAATGAGCCGGCTCGTCGCGTCGGACAACCGGAACGAGTCGACCGTCGCCGGCATGCTCTGCGATACGAATTCGTTCAGTGTATTCGCGGCATCGGTCGAGAAAATCAGGACGGCGGAGGAACCGATCACGGTTATGGCCGCGGCGAGCGCAAAGGCGAGATACAGCCGCGACCGGATCGTCCTCAGCCACGGCAACGGCGAGAGGCCGCGCCGGCCGTCGGGATTCAACGCTGGAGTCGCGCTTTCGCTCACTGGCCTGCCATCCCGACGAGTCGATCGACCGGCCTCAACGCGCCCCCGGCCTGCATGATCGTGAAGAACAACCCGACTTGAGCCCTGACGCCGCCGAAGTCGAATGAGGCAGCGGCGATGGCACCGAGCGCGACTCTCGTCATTTGCCCTGCCCGCGACGTCTCCCATACTTTGGACAACTCATGGTTAAGAGCCTGTTAAAGATCACGCAGCGCGGCTGAGAAAGAACGGCTTTGGCGAGGCGCACCGGGGCAAAGCTAAGCGGCGCGATCGGTACGCAATCGGCGAAGCAGCATGGTCTGGACCGCGGCGAGCACCGTTCCGACAGCGGCACCGCGATAGGCCCATTTCGGATCGGCGAGCGGCGGATAAACGACCATGGTCGCATTCGCCTCAAAGAACAAAACGTCGCCTTGCGTGTTCACGGCGAAATCAATGCCGCCGTAGTCGAGGCCAAGGACGGCGCAAATCCGCTCAAGCCCCGCCATGGCCCGCGGCCCGATGGTGCCGGCCATATCGTTCAAGAACGCCTCGTCCTTGGCGCGATTGTCGAGCGAGCCCGCCATGTCGGCGGTGAAATAATGCACCTTCCAATCGCGCGATAGCGCCAGGTGCAACGGATAAAGCGCACCGTCGATGAACATCACGCGATATTTGCGGAACAGCCCGGCATCGTCGCGCGCGTCGAGCCGCTCGATCAGCCAGGCGTCATCGCCGGGGAAATCTCCGACCGCGGCGGCAAGCTGTTCCGGCATTTCAACATGCACGAAGTGATAGCCGGTGTGGAAACCCGGCGCGCGGACCAGAAGCGGAAAGGAAAAGCCAAGATCGGCGACGGTTTCGGCGATCGTAGCCGCCGCGTCGGGCGCGATCAGCTTGCGCTTCGGCAGCATTTTCATGCGCGGCACAACGACATTCGGCAGGCCGTACAGCCGTTCGACATTCGCCGCGCGTCCGGTCTCGAACACGGAAGCCGGATGATTGATCACCGGCCGCGCGGTTTTCGCGACCAGCGCAAATGCGGCCTGCAATCCGTCGCGGCACAGATCGGCGTCGCCGATGCTGTTGAAGACAAGATCATGCGGCGGCAGCGTCATGGACGGATCGGCATATTCCGCCACCACGACCGTCGTGTGAAACTTGCGATCGTCCAGCAGGGCTTGCGTCGGGATATTGCCGCCCAAGGCCGACACCAGAAGCAGCACCCTGATCGGCTCGCCGTCGCCGCGATAAGGCGAGACCGTCACGGCATGACCGGCAAAGCCTTTGTCGCGATGCGCCTTGGCGCCGGCAAAGTCGCCGAGCGCGGCCAAAAGATTGCCCATGCCGCGATGCGCATGAACATGGACCGGATCCGCCTCGAGCGCGGCTTCGAATTGCTCGCGGGCCGCCGCATGCTCGCCGAGCAGGAACAGAAGATTGCCGAGATTGACGCGGCCATTGGGATTGGCGGGATGATGGCGCACGGCTTCGCCAAACAGCGAGCGCGCCGCTTGCCGATATCCCGCATTGAGCACCAGCATGCCGAAATCATTGAGTGCGGCAAAGTCATCGGGCTTGCGGCGCAAGAGCTCCAGATAATCGCGCTTGGCGTCCTCGAAACGGCCCTGCTCGCGCAACAGGCCGGCCCGTTCGGCGCGCGCGGCGAAAGCATCCGGGTCGCGCGCCAGCGCCTGATCGAGCTTGCGCAGCCGCAAAACCGCCAAAGACGGCGTCGCGCGATCGCTCACGATGGTCGAAGCCCTTGTTCCAGCATCGCGAATCACTCTTCCTTGCAAGAGATCATAGACGCAAGCGAAAGCGGGAATCGACGTGACGGAAGACGGCCGCAAAATCGCGTCTTCGCTGCTCGATCCCGCCGATTGGGATGCGTTTCGCAGCGACGCGCACGCGCTGCTTGACCGGCTGATTTCGCGGCTTGAACAAGCAGGCGAAGGCCCGGTCTGGACACCGACGCCCGAGACGGTGAAGCGACGCCTGGCGGAGCCGCCGCCGCTCGATCCGCGCGGGGTGCACGACGTCTGCAACGATCTCGCCGCGCTGATCCTGCCTTACGGCACCGGCAATACCCATCCGCGGTTCTGGGGCTGGGTCCACGGCAGCGGCACCGCGGGCGGCGTGCTCGCCGAAATGGCCGCCGCCGCCATGAACGCCAATTGCGGCGGCCGCGATCACGGCGCGATCCACGTCGAAAGATGCGTGCTCGATTGGATGGCGCAATGGTTCGGCTTTCCGAAAAACACCGCCGGCGGATTGCTGGTGACCGGCAGTTCGATGGCGAACCTGCTCGGTCTCGCCGCGGCGCGCAATCGCGCCGTCAAAAATGTGCGGCGCGGCGGTCTCAATAACGCGCGCCTCACCGGCTACACATCGCGCGAAGCGCATTCCTGCATCGGCAAGGCCTTCGAGCTGCTCGGGCTCGGCCGCGATGCTCTGCGCCACATCCGCACCGGCGATGATTTTGCGATCGACATCGATTGGCTGCGCGCCGAAGTGAAACACGACCGCGCCGAAGGCTTCCAGCCGTTCTGTGTCGTCGCGACGGCCGGAACGGTCAATACCGGCGCCAGCGACGATATCGCGGCCTTGGCCGAATTCTGCCGCAGCGAGAATCTTTGGCTGCATGTCGACGGCGCGTTCGGCGCGCTCACCGTTCTCTGCCCCGATCTCGCGCCGCGGCTTGCCGGCATTGAACAGGCCCACTCGCTCGCTTTCGATTTCCACAAATGGCTGCATGTTCCTTATGATGCCGGTTGTTTGCTGGTGCGCGACGAGACAACATTGCTCGATACTTTTGCCGACCGCGCGCCCTATCTGGCCGGCGACGCGGCGCTGGCCGGCGGCGACATCTGGCCCTGCGACCTCGGGCTCGAACTGTCGCGCGGCTTCCGCGCGCTCAAAGTCTGGTTCACGCTGCAGGAGCACGGCACGCGCAGGCTGGGCGAAGCGATCGCACGCAATTGCGAACAGGCCGACGCACTCGCGGCGCAACTCGCGCGCCGGCCGGCCATCCGCGTGATGGCGCCGGTGCCGCTGCAGATCGTCTGCTGCCGCTACCAGGTGAAAGGCCTGGACGAGACCGCAACGGACGCGCTGAACGCCGAACTGGTCGCAACCTTGCAGCGGCGCGGCATCGCAGCGCCATCGACCTGCCGGATCCACGGCCGGCTTTGCATCCGCGTCAATATCACCAACCATCGCACCAGCGATACCGATCTCACCATGCTGGTCGATGCCATCGATGCGATCGGCGCCGAGCTTGCCGCGGCCGCACAAATGCAACGGCGGCGCGCGTCCTGAAACACCGCGGCCATCCGTTAAGGCTTTGTTAACCATAAAAACGCACGATGAGACCGGCAAAACCTCTTGCAAGGGCTCCGTCATGTCACAGAACACCAGCGAGCGCGCCATCACTTTGGGCGATCCAGTGCCGTGGTTCTCCGCGCCGCTGATCGGCGAAGGCGCTTTCAGCCTGCAGGTCGCGGCCGGCCGCTGGGTGGTCCTGAGCTTTCTCGGCTCGCCCGACGATCCGAAGGCCAAGGAAGAACTCGCCAAGATCCTGCACGACGCGCGGCTGTTTCACGAGGACCGCATCGTCTTCTACGGCATCTTCACCGCGCCGCCGAGCGACCCGGCCTATTACATCGCGCTCAACACTTTCGCGATCTCCTTCATCGCCGACTATGACGGGGCGATCAGCCGCGCCTTCGGCGCAAGCGGCAACCCACGCACGGTCGTGCTCGATCCGATGCTGCGCGCCATCGCCGACGTGGCGTGGGACAATCCCGAGGGCCATGCCAAGATCATCCGTACGGTGCTGGCCGGCCTGCCGTCGGTCGACGATTCCGCCGGCGTGCCGCTCACCGCGCCGGTCCTGACCGTGCCGCGCGTGCTCAGCTTCGAGCTCTGCGATTTTCTCGTCGGCTTCTACGACAAGCTCGGCGGCAACGAGTCCGGCTTTCTGTTCGACAAGGACGGCCAGACCTCGACCGTGATCGATCACCGGCTCAAGCGCCGCAGCGATCTGCCCGTTTTGCATCCGCAGGTGCGCGAGACCATTCGCGGCCAGATCGTGCGCCGTCTGCTGCCGGCGATCGATCGTTTCTTTCAGTTCCAGGCGACGCGGATGGACCGCTATATCGTCGCCTGTTACGACAGCGCCACCGGCGGGCATTTCTACCGGCATCGCGACAACATCAATGCCGGCGCGCAGCATCGCCGCTTCGCCGTCACCATCAATCTCAACGGCGACTATAACGGCGGCGATCTGATTTTTCCGGAATTCGGCACCCGCACCTATCGCGCACCGCACGGCGGGGCGACGGTGTTCTCGTGCGGCGCGCTGCATCAGGTGACGCCGATGAGCCGCGGCAAACGCTACGCCTTCCTGTCCTTCCTCTATGGCGAGGCGGATGCGCGGCTGCGCGAACTCAACAATGCCAAGATCGCGCAGAGCGAATACCGCTACAGCGGCGGCGATTCCGACCGGCTGTTCCCCGGACTGGCGCGCACGGAAACGGCGCAGGAAGCGCCGCAAGAGCATGAAAGCGAGCCCGAGAGCGAACCGGTGCGCCGCGCCGGCTGACCGGCGCCGCCCGTATTCCCGGCAACCGCGCGGGCGCTTACGAAATGCCTCCGGCTTGCCATTTCGGCTTCTCCGGCTAAGATGGTCGCGGGATGGAGTCCCCCCGTAACCGCCGACAAGGCTGATGACTCCTACCGGGCGCTTGGCGTCGGTAGGAGTCCGTTCTGGCTCCGGCTGTCTCCAAAGTCCTTTTGATCGCGGACGACGAGGCGCAACTGCGCCCCGTTGTAGGCGTCTGTTTGAAGGGCTATCGAAACATTCTGCGGAGATGAGAACCTGTAATGGCCGTTTATCTTTGGATCGCGCTGGGCGGAGCACTCGGATCGACCGGACGCTATTGGCTGTCCGGGATCGTTGCACAGGCATTTGGCGAAACTTTTCCCTGGGGCACGCTCGTCGTCAATGTCACGGGCTCCTTTGTCATCGGCTTTTTCGCGGTGTTGACCGGTCCGGACGGACGCGTTTACGCCTCCTCGACGGTACGGCAATTCTTCATGATCGGGATTTGCGGCGGCTACACGACATTCTCTTCGTTCAGCCTGCAGACGTTGAATCTCATGAACGACGGCGAGTGGATTCGTGCCGGCTCCAATGTCGGCCTGTCCGTGGCGCTTTGCCTGCTTGCCGTTTGGGCCGGCGCGATGCTTGCCGGTATAGTCAACTCGATCAAATGGGCCTGACCATGCAAATCCCCCGCGACGCCGTCTTGCTCCGCATCTTTTTCGGCGAAGACGACAAATTCGAGCACCGGCCGCTGCACGAGGCGATCGTGCTGAAAGCGCGCGAAATGCAGCTCGGCGGCGCAACCGTGCTGCGCGGCCATATCGGTTTCGGTCATTCGAGCCATATTCATACGACCAAGATTCTGCGCCTGTCGCAGGATTTGCCGGTCATCGTCGAAATCGTCGACTCGCAGGAGAAGATCGACACCTTCCTGCCCGTGCTCGACCGCATGATGACCAGCGGACTGGTGACCATCGAAAAGGTGCAGGTGCTGCAATACGGCGTGACAAAGACGTAACGCGGCGCGCCACCGCCAGCAGCCGCTGGACACACGCGACAGCCGCGGCGCGCTTGCGCGTGCGCCGCAGGGCGGCCGGCGCAACCCGCCGTTGCCGACAGCGCTCGCTCACGGCGCTTCTGTTCATCGAGCTTCTCTTCGGCGCGCGGGTTTCGCGGAGCTTATGATCGCGGCGCCCTGCCCCCGATCCGTTGGCTCTGCCACCCAATGAATGACGCACCAAAGAACGAGAAGCGGAACGCCGACAGACGCGTAGTCCAATCGTCCGCATCGTCGGATGCGGCCGCGTGCTCGGCGGAGCACGCTCGCCTGTCGGCGTTCCACCGCGGCTCTTGCTGGAGATGTCGGAACATCTCCGTCCAGCTTCAGGCCAGGCTTCCTGGGACGCGGCCGCCACAATTACTCTGCTAAGTGGGCGTTACCCACCCCTGCCTGTCCCAGTCCAGTGCGCACCGCACGGCCGGCCATGAATTACCGGCGACATGATGCCCAAAGCCGCCCGGACGCGGTTTGCGAGACCGCCCGCGGGCACCGCACTCGCTCCGTATGTCGGATCGCATCCGGATACGTCCCGCACTGAGCGAGTTTTGCCATTGTAATCTTTTCAGTGACGAATGTCAAGTGTGGTCTCTGAAGCGGTGACAATTTTTTCAACCTCCGGGTGATCCGGTTCCGCGCGCCGAACGTAACTTCGGTGTCGCAGCACCTTTCCGAAACAACCCTGCCACCGTCAGCGTTGCATTTTCACCGATCCCCCCGCCCCGACCCGCGCCAATGCCGGCGCATTGCGCGACCCGTGCAAGACCAGCCAAGATCCGCCATGACTTTTGTCGTTTCCTATGTTGCCGCGCTTGTCGTCTTTGGAATTATCGACGCCGGATGGCTCCACACGGCGGGCAAGTTGCTCTATCGCCCGGCGCTTGCCGACATCCTGCTGGACGATCTCCGCATCGTGCCGGCGATCCTGTTCTATCTGGCCTACCCGGTCGGCATCGTCATCTTTGCGGTGATGCCGGGGCTGCGCGCGGACTCGGCGCCGTCGGCCTTCGACTATGCGCTTTTGTTCGGTGCGCTGGCCTACGGCACTTACGACCTGACCAATTACGCGACCCTGCGCAACTGGACGCTGCGGATCGCGGCGGTCGACATTTGTTATGGCGCGCTCGCCACAGGCAGCGCGGCAGTCGTGGCGATGCTGGTGACCCACGCCTTCACGCATTGAGGCGCAGACCAGACCTTTCGTTCGCGCACGATCTTCGGGCAAGCGCCTCGTTGCGGAAGGCAGTCTTGATAGCCTCAAAGGCAAAGTGGTCGGTTGCGCCGACCTGTCGGGAGGCGGCGCCATGATTTGTGATTGTAGAAAAGTACGTAACCATACCGATCCCGGACGGCGGCCGAGACGGCGCCGAACGGCACCGATGAATGGCCGGCTTGGGGCAAAAGGCCGCTTGGCAAGCTCCCGGTTACCTCTATAGTTGGCTGCGGAACGCGCGGTCTTTCGGCTCTTTCCAGCGACCACAAAAGCGCGACCAAACACAAAGCCAAATATAAAACGGCGTACAACGCACGCTCTGGGGATGGGAACGATGTCTGCTCCGCGCACAAGCTGCGCCCGCACGGCGCTTGCGGGTTTTTGTTTCGGTAAAATTCCTGATACCGGCCGGCCGGCCGCCTTGCTGCTCGCCGCGCTGGCCCTGGTGCTAGCCTTGCCGCTTGGCGCCGCTCCGGCGCAAGCGGCGGATTTCGTGATGAAGATCGGCACCGCGACCATCAACGAAACCCAGCACCAATTCATCAAGTTCTACAAGGAAGAGGTCGAAAAAGCCTCCGGCGGCCGGATCGAGGTGCAGATCTATCCGGCAAGCCAGCTCGGCCCGATCCCGAGCGAGATCCAGGGCGTGCAGCTCGGCAATATTCAGGGCTATGTCGGGCCGGTCGATTTCTTTGTCGGCGTCGATCCGCGCTTTGGCGTGTTCTCGACCCCGATGCTGTTCCGCGACGAGGCCAACGCGGCGGCGACCGTGCACGATCCGGCGGTGAAGAAGGCGCTGTTCGATCTGGCCGCGCCCAAGCGCATGGTCGGCATCGCCACCGAAGATCTCGGCGCCTCCGACTACGGCGCCAAGAACGCGATCATGAAGCTTGCCGATTTCAACGGCAAGAAACTGCGCATCAACGGCACCGAGATGGAGCGCCAGAAAATGGCCAAGCTCGGTGCCAGCGGCATCGGCATGCCGCTGTCCGACGTGGTGCCGGCGCTCGACCAGGGCACCATCGATGGCACGATCTCCGGATTGTCGGTGTTCGTCGCGTTCAAGATGAACGATCTGCTCAAGGTCGTCACCGTGACCAACGACACGTTCATCATCTCGATCGCGGTGGTCTCGAAGCCGTGGCTCGACACGCTGCCGCCCGACCTGCAGAAGATCGTCATCGATTCCGGTGTCGCCGTCGAGGCCAAGACGCAAGCATGGGAGATGGATTTCACCAAGAAGCTCGTCAGCGACTGGACCGCGCTCGGCGGCACCGTGCACACGCTGTCCGCCGACGACCTGAAGCAGATGAAGACGCTGCTCGACCCGGTCGGCGACGCGGTCACCAAGGATCAGCCCGCGGTGCATGACATGCTGCAACTCGTTCGCGCCGCCGCGGCGAAGAACTGAAAAGCGGGTTCGTCATCCCGCGGTGGCTGCAAAGCGGCCCCCGAAGGATGCAGCCGGGCGCCGGGGCCGTCGCCCATCGAGGCTCGGCGCTTCGCGCCGAGCCTCTCACGGTGACGGAATAAGAGCATGAGAATCGTCCAGCTTCTTTCAAAGGGCGCTGCGGCACTCATGGCGGCGCTGCGGATCGCCGCCGGCGCGATGCTGATCACCAGCGTTGCCATCAATTTCGCCAATATCATCGGCCGCTATTTCCTTTCGGTGTCGCTGTCCTGGGCCGAGGAAGTGATGCTGTTTCTGATGATCGGCTGCGTCTTTCTCGCCGCCGGCCCAGTCGGCTGGATGGGACGCAATATCCGCATGGATGTTCTGGTATCGGCCCTGCCGCCACGGGCGCGCACGGCCTTCGAAGTGTTCTCCGACCTTGTCACCATCGCGACCTGCATCGCGCTCGCGATCTTCGCCTGGCCGGTCCTGACCATGCTGAGCGATCTCGATCAGCGCAGCGATGCCGCCAATATTCCGCTGGCGATCCCGCAGGCCGCAGTGCCGGTGGGGCTGGTCCTGATGGCATTGCTGATCGCGGTGCGCCTGATCGTCCACGGCGTGCGCCACGACGTGATCGCGAGCCGTGGCCCGGACAGCGAGCCCGGGCACTGAAATGCTGGCAGGCTTCGTTTATTTCATCCTGCCGGCGATTCTCCTGCTCCTCGGCCTGCCGATCTTCGTCGTGCTGCTGCTGACCTCGCTGACCGCGATCGTTTTTGTCGCGCATGCGCCGCTGCAGGCGATCCAGACCTACATGTTCGCCAGTCTCGACAACTTTCCGCTGCTGGCGGTGCCGTTCTTCGTCCTTGCCGGCGAGATCATGGGCCGCGGCGGCATCGCCTACCGGGTCGTCAACTGGGTCGTCTCCATCGTCGGCGGCGTGCGCGGCTCGCTCGCGGTCACCACGGTAGCATCGTCCGAGCTGTTCGGGGCGATGGCGCACACCTCGGTCGGCACCGTGGTCGCCATCGGCCGGCTGCTGTTTCCGTCACTGACCAAGCACGGCTATTCGGAGCGCTTCGCGGTGGCGCTGATCACCTCGTCGGGCGCGGTCGCCGTCATCATACCACCGTCGATCTCGATGATCCTTTACGCCATGTCGGCGCAGGTCTCGGCGATCAAATTGTTCACCGCGGGCATCCTGCCGAGTCTGCTGATCGGCCTTGTCGACGCCGTCTACGTGCTGATTCATGCCCAGATCAAGATGGTGCCGCTGTCGGAGCCGGCGCGCTGGAAGAACATCTGGATCTCGACCAAGGAAGCGAGCTGGGCGATCGGCACCATCGTCGTGATCTTCGGCGGCATCTATGGCGGGGTGTTCACGCCGACCGAAGCAGCCGGGGTCGCCGTGGTCTACTCGCTGTTCGTCGCCGTGTTCGTCTATCGCGAAGTGGGTATTGCCGAACTGTGGCAGATCATCGTGTCGTCCGCCGTGCTGATCTCGCAGATCCTGATCATCGTCACCGGCGCCGGTGTCTATTCCTGGCTGATCACGACCAGCGGCATTCCGCAAAATCTCATCAGCACGGTGAGCGCGATGCATCTGCCGAACTGGCAGACGCTGCTCTTCGTCAATGCCGGACTTCTGGTCGCCGGCAGCTTTCTCGAGCCGCCGGCCGCGATCCTGATCCTCACGCCGCTGCTTCTGCCTGTCGTCGAGGCCGCCGGCGTCAACGCGCTGCATTTCGGCATCATCATGGCGGTCAATCTCTCGATCGGCCTCTACATGCCGCCGTTCGGGCTCAACCTGTTCGCCGCGCGCGCCATTTTCAACGCGCCGATGGGCATGATCTATCGCGGCGTGCTGCCCTTCGTCGTGCTCAACTTTCTGGCGTTGCTCGTCATCACTTACGTGCCGGCGATCTCGATGATTCTGCTCGGCCATGGGCGCTGAAGCCGTTATCGGGCCGCCGGCGGACGCAGGCCGCCGTTCACATCGCGCGCAAGCGAATGTGATGCCGCGGAACCGCACTCTTCGGCTAGGAAAGTTCCCCGGAACTGATCGCGTTTCGATCGGTTCTTGATACCGTACTGCTCGTTCGTATTTGCGCCTTGGCGCGACATTATTTTGCCGAGCGCCGCCGCAGGCAGGCTGCCGGCCCAAAGGTTGTGCATGGACGATCGCACCAAGTCGCCACTGACCATCGCGACCACCACCACAACCCTCGTCGCCCAGGCCCCCGGAGCGCGGGAGCTGATCACCGGCGCCATCACCCAGCCGATCCACATGTCGGCGACGTTTCTGCGCGACGCCGACAACCGCTATCCGGCGGGCTTCGTCTACGGCCGCACCGACAATGCCTCGGTGCAGCAGGCCGAGGATCTGATCGCCAAGCTGGAGAATGCCGAAGAGGCGTTTCTGTTCGGCTCCGGCATGGCGGCGGCGGCGAGCGTCTTCCTCGCCCTGGAGAAGCCGACACATATCATCGCCTCCAAAGTGATGTACTGGGGCTTCCGCTCCTGGCTGCACGAGATCGGCCGCTACGGCCACCGCGTCAGCTTCGTCGAGACATCCGATCTCGACGCCGTGCGCGCGGCGGTGCGGCCCGGCGAGACCGGACTGTTCTGGATCGAGACGCCGAGCAATCCGCTGTGGACGATCACCGACATCGCCGCCGTCGCCGAGATCGCGCAAGCGACCGGCGCGATCCTGTGCGTCGACTCCACCGTAGCGACGCCGGTCTTCACCCGGCCGCTCGCGCTCGGCGCCGACATCGTCATGCATTCGGCGACCAAATATCTCAACGGCCATTCCGACGTGGTTGCCGGCGCCTTGGCGAGCGCGCACGACAGTGAATTGTGGTCGCGCATTCGCGAGATGCGCGGACAACTCGGCAATACGCTCGGCGCCTTCGATGCCTGGCTGCTGATGCGCGGCATGCGCACGCTCGACATCAGGGCGAGGAGCCAAGCCAGAACCGCGGCGGCGCTCGCGGAGCGCCTTGTCGGGCATCCGGAGATCACGGAAGTGCTCTATCCGGGACTTGCCGCGCATCCGGGCCACGCCACGGCGCTGCGGCAAATGCGCGGCGGATTCGGCGGCATGTTCTCGATCCGGATCAGGAAAGGCGAGCGCGCCGCGATCGCGGTTGCCGCCGCGGTGAATTTGTGGAAGCGGGCGACGTCGTTCGGCGGCATCGAGAGCCTGATCGAGCATCGCGCCTCGATCGAAGGCGACGGCTCGCCCTGCCCCGGCGATCTGCTGCGTTTCTCAGCAGGCCTGGAAGATGCCGACGAGCTTCATCTCGACCTGATGCAGGCGCTGGCGGCCATCGCCTGAGCGCCTTGCCAAACATCGTGCCAGACGTCTCGCCCGAAACGTCTTGGCTCACACCACGTTGCGATTGAAATAGATCGAACCCAACAGCACCAGGATCCAGGTCGCGGCGAGAAATCCCAAAGCCACGAGGGCTGTCATCGCTTTCCTCCGATTAGTGGCCGATATCCTCCAGACTTTCCTGTTGTTTCATTTTTCCGCCGCCGCGCCCGTCGCGGCGCGATCAGTCGGTGTCGCGCGGGGTCGCCACGACGCTGTCGGCGGCGATCTCTTCACGCTCTGAAAGCTCGCGCTCGAGCTTTTGCGCTTCTTCCTCCATGCCGATCCACCGCAGCTTGCGGATGAGCTTGATCGTCTCGTTCGACGCGGCCGCATTCGCCGGCGTGCGCTGTTGCGACTGCAAGTTCTGAGAACCCAAATTCCGAGAAGCTCTGTGTTGCAGCATGGCCATGAGCGTTTTCTCCTTTGTTTTGTCGTTGACGCCAACCGGTTCCGATTATGAGCTCGGGCTGTGGCAATGTTTTAACGGCGAGATGATCCCCCCGCACGCTTTCGCAATATGCACATCGCGTTGACTTGTGATGTTTTGATCCCTCGGCCGCAGCGATGCAAGACCACAGTCGTGCGCCGCAATATTTGCGCGCTACGATTCGACTCGAAGTCGCCTGCCCGCCACGCATTACGGCGTCAATGCAGTGCAGCATCACGGGCGCTGAGCGCGGTGCATTGCGCGCCCGCTAACGCAATGCGTGCAATTTTAACGATTTCGCGACGGCAATTTTAGAAAACTTAAGCGATCTTGCGGCGATCGAGCGCCGACGTCCGGTTGGACGCCACAGTCTCTCGAGCCGAGGCTGCAATGATCGATTTCTGGGACAGTATGTTCGAAGCGACGATCGAGACGATGCGCTTCACCTGCGAAGCGCAGGGCGTGATGTCGGCACGGCTGTTTTTGTTCGCGACCGGCGCGCCGAATGCCGTCGACGAAGCCGCCGAGATGGTCGCCGAGAAGCTTATCGCCTTCAGCCATGCCGGCATCGCCGCCGAGCGGGCCTTGTCGGAAGGGCTCGGCCTGTTCGCCGCGGCCGAGCGCGCCTATTCACCGCTGCGCGATTGCGTGCATGCCAACAGCGACCGGCTCATCGCCGGACCGCACTGACGCGCCGAACCCGCGCTCAGTTCTCAATCAGCCTTTGGTCATGCAATCGTAGATAAACTGCCAGCCCTTGCGGCCGGCAAGATTTTGCGCCTTGGCCTGATCCTGGCAGCCGTTCCAGGCGTCCTTTTCCTCTTGCCACTTCGCCCTGGCGGCGTTCCATTGCCGGCGTGTCCATTTCGAAACGTCGGTCACGGTTCGCTGCGCCTGGGCGGAAATCGACGGCGGCGCCGCCGGCGTCTGAGTCTGTGCCTGCGCGGCTCCCGCGCCGAGCAGCGATACGGCCAGCAGCGACATCAGAACGGTGCGCGAGCAAGACATCGGTTTCTCCTTCCAAATGTGGCAAAGCTGCGCCCGCCGGAACCCGAATCTCCAACGACGCAGCAGCGAACCCGCTAACAACGATTGAGGTCAAAATTCGTTCGCTCGGCCGGCTCGGCGCGAAATGTCGCTGCGGCAAATGTGCCGCAAACGCAAAGGCGCCACAAACGCCAGGCGGCCGAAAAGAATGAGGACGGATCTTGCGACCCGTCCTCACACGACCGTCCGGCGGAGCCGTACCTGGAGACAAACGGCAGCGCCGCCGGCACGGACACTACTCGGCACTTTCGTTTTCCGAACCCGGCGCGGCATGAAACGCCGCGCAGCCGATCCGGAATCGTCACAAGCTCGGCAGAAGATCGCGGGTCTCCAGCGCACCACTCACGCGCTGCGCTGGGCCCGGGATACGCTCAGTCACGCATTGCCGAGCGGCAGCGCCACGAAACGGGTGGCGTCGCCCATTTTCACGCGCATCAGCACGTCGTGCTTGCCTTGCGCCTTGGCCGCGGTCAGCGCCTGCCGCACATCGTCCGCATTGGCGACGACCTTGCCGCCGACATCGAGGATGACATTGCCGGCCTGGAAGCCGTGCTCGGCCGCGGGGCCGTCCGGATCGACGCCGGTGACCACGACGCCCTTGCTGCCGGCGCCTGCCACGTCGCTCGCCGGCGCGACCTGCAGACCGAGATGCGGAACGCCGCTCGGCCTCTCGCTGCCGCCGTGATCGGCGCTGGCCACGCGCTGATCGGTCGGCATCTGCGCGAGCGTCAGCGATATGGTCTTGGGCTGGCCATTGCGCATGATGTCGAGCTTGATCTCGGTGTCCGGCGCCATCATGCCGATGGTGCGGGCGAGATCGCGGGCGTCCTTCACCGCATTGCCGTTCACCGCGGTGATGACGTCGCCGGATTCGATGCCGGCCTTGGCCGCGGGGCTGCTCTTCTGCGGCTCGTCGACCATTGCGCCTTCCGCCTTCTTCAGGCCGAGGCTGTCGGCGATGTCCGCCGTCACCGGTTGGATCTGCACGCCGATCCAGCCGCGGGTAACGTGGCCGTTCTTCTTCAACTGCGCGACGACCATCTTGGCGGTGTCGGCCGGAATATCGAAGCCGATACCGACCGAGCCGCCTGACGGCGAAAAGATCGCGGTGTTGACGCCGATCACATTGCCGTCGACGTCGAAGGCCGGTCCACCCGAATTGCCCTTGTTGATGGGGGCATCGATCTGGACATAGTCGTCATAAGGTCCGGCGCCGATGTCGCGGCCGCGCGCCGAGACGATGCCCGCGGTGACCGTGCCGCCAAGCCCGAACGGGTTGCCGACCGCGACCACCCAGTCGCCGACTTTCGGCGGATTCGAAGCGAAGTTGACATAGGGGAAGTCGGACTTGCCGTCGACCTTGATCAAGGCGAGATCGGTCTTCGGATCGGTGCCGACCACTTTCGCGGTGTAGATCGTGCCGTCGTCGGTCGTGACTTGAACCGACTTGGCGTGATCGACAACGTGATTGTTGGTCACGGCATAACCGTCCGCCGAGATGAAGAAGCCGGAGCCTTCACCGGTGATGGTCTCATGGCGCTGCGGCGTGCCGGGGCCATTGCCCCCGAACTGATCGCCGAACTGCCGGAAGAATTTGTCGAAGGGCGAACCCGGCTGCGCAGGGATATCCTGCTGATTGTCGCCGTCGTTCTCCTCTTCCTGCATCGCCGCGGGAGCGGCGGAGGCCGGAATCTTCACGCGCACCGAAATCACCGCGGGCTTCACCTTGGCGACAAGATCGGCAAAGCCTGTCGGATGCTGCGTAATGGCATCGGCGGCGCTGGCGCTCGACGCGTTGAAGGCCGCTGACCAATTGGTGTTCGGCCCGGCAAGCATGAGCGCCGTGCCAACAGCAGCCACGGAAGCGAGCAGCGTGAGCCGCCGCGCCGACAATTGAAAGCCCTTTTTGGGCAGGTTGTTTTCAGTCATCTCCATTTCCTCGATCAATGGGGTCCCAACGGGGGTAAGCCGGAAAGCGCCGGCGGTGATCGAGGGATATTTGTGCAGGGCGTCTTACAGCGGCCTGGAGAGCGGATTAATTCTCGGACATAAACGGCGCCTAAACATTAAATCCCCGCAAGAAAACATGTCCGCTAAGATGGCTGCGACAATCGTGCAGCAAAGCTGCCGCGTGTGCTTCCATTAAGGTTCACAACGGAACCCTTGGGGAGGATTTCAATGACCAAAAACTCGCCGATATTTTCACGCCGCGGCTTTATCGCAGGTCTCGCGGCGGCGCCGGCGCTCGGTGCGACGGCAGCGCCAGCACTGGCTCAGCAGACGCCGACAAGCGCCGCGGCGCAGGCGCAGGCCGCGCTCAAAGACGCCAAAGGGACCAAGCTTGTTCTGCTCGGCACCGGCGCCGGCCCGGTGCCCGGACGCACGCGGCGGATGACCTCGCACGCGATGATCAGCAACGGCGCGATCTATGTGCTCGATTGCGGGCTCGGCGTCACCGACCGCTTCGCGCAGGCCGGACTGCCCTTCAATGCCGTGCGGGCGATCTACATCACGCATCATCACTTCGATCACAATGTCGAATACGGCCCGTTCCTGTCGGTCGGCTGGGTCCAGGGCATGCCGCTTTCGGTGCGCAGCTATGGCCCGCCGCCGCTCAAGCAGATGACGGAGGATTATATCCGCTCGATGCGGGCGACGATCGATTTCTGGGCCGAAGACCTCAAGATGAAGCCGCTCGAAGCGATCGATGTCACCGAGGTCCCGCAGGCCGGGCCGGTGATGCAGGACGACAATGTCAAAGTCGCCGCGACCGTGGTCAATCACCCGCCGGTGAAACCGGCGCTCGGCTACCGCTTCGATTTTCACGATCGGTCGATCGCGTTTTCCGGCGACACCACACCGCTCGAAAGCCTGGCGGAATTCGCCACGGGCGCCGACGTGCTGGTCCACGAGGCGATGTATGTCCCGGCGCTCGTCAATTATCTGCATGAGCAGATCGCCAAGGGCCGGCCGGTCAAGTTCGACGCCTTCATGGCGCACATGAATGCCGATCATTCCCCGGTCGAGGAGGTCGGCCGCATCGCCCAGGAGGCCGGCGTCAAGACGCTCGTGCTGTCGCATCTGACGCCGGCGATCGACAGCATCAGCGACGAGACGTGGCGCGCGTCTGCGGCCAAGAGCTTCAAGGGCGAAATCATCGTCGGCCACGATTTTACGGTGGTGTGACGGGCAAAGCTCCGCCCTTTGGATGCAAATGCGCTCTCCCCTTGCGGGAGCGGGCCGCTTGGCGGTTCAACACCGAAAACGGGCGGGGGTACGGTGCCCCCTCACCCGGCCGCAGTTGTTTTGCTATTTCCCGCCGCGCTTGAGCCGGCGCACCAGATAGTCGAAATTGACCACGAATTGCTCCGGCCGGCTGATGTCGTGCTTGAGCTTTTCGATGTCCTCGCGCGGGAATTCCGGCGCGAGGTCGCCGGCGGCTTCGGCGAGCAACTGCACCTGCGCGCCGTTCTCCAGCATGATGGTGCCGATGACCGCTTCCTCGATGGTCGAGCCGGTCACGACGATGCCGTGGTTCTTGAGCAGAACGCCCCTGCCCTGGCCGAGCGCGCGCGCGACGCCGGCACCCATGGCGTGGCTGCGAATGAGATTGATGGTGTCGGCATAGGTCCCGAGCGCCTCGTAGAACAGTGCGCCGGGCTGCGAATACGTCTTCAGACTGCGATTGGTCGCCGACAGCGCCGTCGCGTAAGTCGGATGCGTGTGGATGACACAATTGACGTCGGGCCGCACCTTAAGAATCTCGGAATGAATATAGACCTCGCTGTGCCGCCGTGCGGTGCCGGAGACGACATTGCCCTCGAGGTCGATGGTGAGGATGTTCGCCATCGTGATCTCGTCGAGCCCGATGCTGTGCGGCTTCATGAAGAACAGGCCGGGGTCGTTCGGCAGACGAAACGAGATGTGGCCGCGGGTGAAGTCGTCCTGGCCTTCCTGCACCAGCACCTTGCCCGCTACGATCAGCTTCTGCCTGATCGCATCGTGCGCCGCCTTCGCAGAACCCTCTGACGTCTTGGTTTTTGCCGTCTTGGTTGAAGTCTTCCTACCCTTCGCTTTGGCCATTTTCCTCACCTGTTCGCGGCACGGCAATTCCGGTGTGCCGCGCGCAACAAAACAGGGAATGGCTGCGGGCTCAAGAGGCAATGGCGGCGAGGCGACGCCGCCTGGGTACGGCGCCGCCTCTCGAAAAGCGCCTGGGATGGGGGTCAGGCGGCCTTCCGATTCACCTGCGCTTCGGCCATCAAGGTCAATTTCCTGTCGGTCGCCTTTTCCTCGTCGAGCGTCTGCAAGAGCAGCGCCGCCACGTCATCGTGGCCGATCTGACGCGCCCAGGCGATGAGCGTGCCGTAACGTGTCATCTCATAGTGCTCGACAGCCTGGGCCGCGGCGATCAGGGCGGCATCGAGCACCCTCTTGTTCTCAACTTCGCCGGCAACTTCTTCGGCCTCATCGAGAATGCCGTCGATGGCCGGGCAGTCGACACCCGACGGCTTCTTGCCGAGAATTTCGAAAGCCCGGTCGAGGCGCTTCACATGGTTCTCGGTTTCGCGCAGATGCGTCTGGAAACCCTCCTTGAGCTGTTGATCATCGGCTTTCTCGATCATCTCCGGCAGCGCCCGGGTGATCTGCTTCTCCGCGTAATAGATATCGCGCAATTGGTGCACGAAGAGGTCTTCCATCGACTTGATGTCTTTTGTGAACAGTCCCATGGCCGTACTTTCTTTTCTGTCTGTTTGCTTTTCTGTCTGTTTGGGGAGCGGCGGTCCGCTTCCGGCCGCCGTGCTCGAACGTTGAGTAAACGTAGGCGTGCCCAAGAGGTTTCCGGCACCGTGCGGCGCTCGCTCGCCACGGCTCAGACGCCGAAAGAGTCAGACGCCGAAATAGGCCGCGTAAATCGCCACAAACGCGATCACGACTGCGACCAGGCTGAAGCCAAGCACATAGCGCACGTTATGGCCCGTCACGGCCTGCCTTGCCTGACTTTTCGATAGAACGATGCGATCGTCCGCCGATTGCTTGGAAGTCGGGGCGTTCATGTCGGCTCCTCCTTTCACGAAAGTGGCAACGCGGGGATGAGATCGCCCTCATCCCCGCGGCCAGGCGCCGGATCCTTAACTCTGCGCACGTCCTTTATCGGAAAGCCGGTGTCCACTTTTCCGGGACATGTCCGGGACATGCGGCGGCGCCGTGATTACGGCTGCGCCTTCAGCCAATCGTCGACGTTCTGGCGCACCGTGTCCTTGGCCAGGCCGTAGCGCTGCTGAATCCTGCCTTCCAGCTGATCGCGCTGGCCGTCGATCTGGGCAAGATCGTCGTCGGTGAGTTGACCCCATTTCTGTTTGATCTTGCCTTTGGCTTCCTTCCAATTTCCTTCAATGCGATTCCAGTCCATCGCGTTCACCTCTGATGTTCGCTTTCACCTCTGATGTTCACGACCGACAACGCGTCCGAACACCGACGCGTTCCACAACGCCGTTCAGGATCTCATGCAGCAAATGACATAGAGGGGAACCGGAGCGAAACCGGAACGGTCGCGGCGCGGCCGAGTTGGGGCATGAGTGTTCGTCGCCGCGATTTGTTCCGCTCAAGCAAATCTCCGCGAGTAGAGGAACACAACAGAAAATGAACCAAACTTCCGGAGAGGATGAAATGAGAAAACAAAGCCTATTGAAGACTGCATGGATGACGACGGTCGCGGCCGCGGCGGTCGCCGGATTCACAACGATCGCCGCAGCGCAAACAATGCAGAGCCCGCCCGCTGCCGGTTCAACAAAACCGGAGAGCGGACAGAGCGGCAAAACCATCGAGCAAAAAGGCGGCCTCGGCGGCGCGATGAAGTACGAGAACGGCGCGCAATCAGATGAAAAATCTCGCGGGCCGTCGGGACAGTCGGCACAGGAAGGCGCCAAGGAAGGCGTCAAGGAAGGCGCCAAGACGGGCCAGCGCATGGACCAGAATTCGGCCCAGACCGAGAAGAATCCCGGCGCGAAGAGCACCGAGCTGAAAGGCGCACAAACCGAGCCCGGCAAGTCCGGCGCAGGCGCCGTGCAGCAGAACGCGCAAGGCGACGTGCGTGGCGGCGGGCAAGCCGGCATACATGGCGGCGCAACATCCCACGGCGCTTCGGTGCAGTTGTCCCAGGACCAGAAGTCACGCATCGGCGGCATGATCGGCAAGAAGCCGTCGGCGCGGGTGACTTCGAATGTCGATTTTCATATCGCCGTCGGCGCCACGGTGCCGAGGACGGTGCATGTCGTGGCGCTTCCCGAGGACGTCGTGCAGGTTGTCCCGCAATACGAAGGCTACGATTACATCGTCGTCCGCGATCAGATCCTGATCGTCGATCCGAACGACATGGAAATCGTGGCGGTCATCGAAACCTGACGCTCCGCTCCCGCAACGGGAGCGCAGCCGGCGCCGGCATTCCGGCGCCGGCTATTTCGTTGCTCAACCGCACAACAGAGACCGCGGCTCATGCCGCCGACTTGTCCGGCGCGGGATTATCCGTGCCCGCGCCGCTCCCGAACGCCTTGTCGGACGCTGTCGCGCCGGCGGCTGCCTTTGCGGGAAGCGCGTTGCCATGAATGAGATCATGGATCGCGCTCAGCTTTTCCACGACCGGTGGCGACAGAATGAACGGATAGATATCCGGCAGGCCCATGGTGCGGTTGAGGCTGTTGAGCGCATTGCTCAACGGAATCCAGGTTTCGATCAAAGGCGAAGGTTCGCGCACCAGATAAGGATCGAAGGTCACATGCGCGTCGAGCTCGCCGGGCTCGGCCAGACGAGGATTTACATACATGCCGAAGGCGCGCGCCATTTCCAGCGCATCGACGATGTGCAGATAATGCGCCCAGGTTTCGGCGAAGTCCTCCCATGGGTGTGATGTTGCATAGGCGCTGATGAAATTGTCCTGCCAACCGGGCGGCGCGCCGTCGGCATAATACGCCTTGAGCGCCCCGTCATAATCCACCGTCTCGTCGCCGAAGATGCCGCGGCAGGCTTCGACATGTCCGCCGTCCCGCACCAGGATGTCCCAATAATAATGGCCGACTTCGTGACGGAAATGACCGACGAGCGTGCGGTAGGGCTCGTGCATGATGGTGCGCCGCTTCTCGCGCTCGGCATCATCGGCCTCTTCGATCGCAAGCGTGATCAGGCCGTTGTCGTGGCCGGTCATGATGCGGGGGCCTGCCTGATGCGGCGGGCTGGCAAGGAAATCGAAACGCAGCCGCGGCTTGCCGCTGTTGTCTTTTTCGTCGCACGGCAGGCGGAGCTTCATCAGCGTATAGAACAGCATGTGCTTGGCGAGTTCGATCTTGCGCCACGCCACGACATTTCCGGGGATGCGGGTATCGGGAACGGTGCGGTTATGGCGGCAGGCGGCGCAATAGACGTCGGCGCTCTCCGCGTCGATCATCCAGTTGCAGACACCGAATTCGGCATTGGCGCACGAGCGATAGAATTTGTTGTCGATGGCGAGCGCCCGCCAGATGCCGGGCCCGGCGTTCTCCGCGAGCTCCAGCGCCGAGAGGTTCGTGATCTCGGGGATGAAGCCGAGGCGATGCGAACACTTTACGCACAGATCGTTCTCGAAATAGAGCAACTGGCCGCAGTTCTGGCATTTGAAAAGTTTCATCGTCGTGAGTTCCCGGATCGCGCGTTGCGATGCCCTGCAGTGAACAGCATCGCGATGTACGAATCGTTCCGCGCCGGAAGCGAATTTTATCAGATCAACGGCCGCTGCGGCACTTCGTCGTCGAAGTGCTGCGCGACGCGCTCGAGCACGCGCGGGTTTGTCAGCGTCATCGTACCGTTGTGCTGCTTGAACATGCCCATGCGGCGGAGCTTCGCCATGGTCTTGTTGGTATGCACGAGCGACAAGCCGAGCGCGTCGGCGATGTGCTGCTGGGTCAGCGGAAAGGCGAAAGCTTCATTCTCGACCATGCCCAGCACCTTGGCGCGCTTGTAGAGCGTCACGATCAGCGCCGCGACGCGCTCCGCCGCGGTGCGGCGGCCGACGCTGGTGAGATTTTCGTCGACAAAGCTTTCCGAGCGCGAGCCGAGCCAGGCGATATCGAAGGCCAGTCCCGGCATTCGGCCGAACAACAGCCAAAGCTTCTTGCGCGGCAAGATGCAGAGCTGAACGTCGGTGAGAGCCTCGATGCCGAACAAGGCGGAGTCGAACATGGCGGCCTGCAGGCCGAGCAAATCGCCCGGCAGCATGAAGGCCAGAATCTGCCGGCGGCCGTCGGGCAGCATCTTGTAGCGAAACGCCCAGCCCGCATAGAGCGTATAGACCTCCGGTGCGTCGTCACCGATGCGGATGATCTCGGTGCCCGCCGCAATTTCCACATGCCCGCTTTTGATTTCCTGAATCCACGCGAGCTCTTCGCCGGTCACGCGCTTGAACAAGCCGTAAGCACGCAATTTGCAATCATGGCAGGGCACCTGCATGTCAGGAAACCTTCGGATCAAATGAATGAGAGCAGCGATGGCCGGCGGGTAGCGCCGAATCCGGCGCGGCGGCCCTAATTTGCCTTAACTCGGAAAACCTTCTTTATTCCGTTGCGTTAAAGAAACTCCGAGAGGCAACCGAAGGTTCCAGGCACAAAATAAGAGCATTGCATCAAATGACGTAGTGAGTTCCCCCAATGCGGGCTAGGAGTGTTCTTCACCGCCGCCACGGCGCCCGAGCTTGGGGCCGCTGAAGGCTCCGATTGGTGGGCTCCATGCCGTGTTGGATGAGAGCCCCGTCAACGACCGGGCGCGAAACTTGACCGACGTAAAAGCCGGGCCAAGACCTCTCACTCTGCTGAACCGAAGCTTATTGGCGACGACCGTGCTGGCGGCCCTGATCATGGCGGCCGCCTTCTGGCTCGGCAACCGCAATGAGCGCGATGACGGCTGGGTGCTTCACTCGTTCGAGGTGCGCGCGCAACTGACGCGCATCCTGAGCCTGGTGCAAAGCGCCGAGACCGGCCAGCGCGGCTATCTGCTGACCGGCCGCGATATCTATCTTGGGCCCTACGAACGGGCCGTCCAAGAACTGCCGCCAACGCTCAACCAGGTCCAGGATCTGATCAGCGCCAATCCGCAGCAAACGCAACCGCTCAAGCAGCTGCGCGCTCTCATCACCGCCAAGCTCGAGGAATTGCACGCAACGCTCGATGCATACAAGGCCGGGCACGACGAGGCGGCGCGGGCGATCGTCGACAGCGATAACGGCTTCCGCCTGATGCGGCAGATCCGCAACCAGATCGCAGCGATGCAGGCGGACGAGAACAGCCTGCTCGCCCGCCGCCAGGCGGCGGCCGAGCGCTCCGCAATGCTTCTTCAGATCGGTGTCGCCGTCGCCTTTCTGCTGATCTGCGGCATGGGCCTCTTGATCGCCCGCTTTACGCGGGTATCGTTTTCCGCCCTCACGGCGGCGCGCGACCGGCTGGCGGCTTCGAACGAGAAGCTCATCGAACAGATCGCCCGCCGCGAGGCGGCCGAAAACCAGCTCCGGCAGGCGCAGAAGATGGAGGCGCTCGGCCAGCTCACCGGCGGCATCGCGCACGACTTCAACAATATGCTGGGCGTGGTCATGGGCGCGCATGATCTCGCTCTGCGCCGCATGCAGAAAGGCGATTTCAATATCGGGCGGTTCTTCAAGGCCGCGACGATGGCGGCCGAGCGCGCGGCGGCGCTGACCCAGCGCCTGCTTGCCTTCGCGCGGCAGCAGCCGCTGTCGCCGCGCCGCCTCGACGCCAACAAGATGATCGCCAACATGTCGGACCTGCTGCACTCGACGCTCGGCGAGCATATCCACATCGAAACCGTCGCCGCAGCCGGCCTGTGGACGGTGCACGCCGATCCGCAGCAGCTCGAGAATGCGATCATCAACATCGCCATCAATGCCCGCGACGCCATGCCCGACGGCGGCAAGCTGACGATCGAAACCGCCAATACTCATCTCGACGAAGCCTATTGCCGGCAAAACCAGGAAATCCAGCCGGGCCAGTTCGTCATGATAGCGATCTCCGACACCGGGTTTGGCATGCCGCCGGAAGTCGCCGCGCGCGCCTTCGATCCATTCTTCACCACCAAGGCCGCCGGCAAAGGCACCGGGCTCGGGCTCAGCCAGGTCTACGGCTTCGTCAAGCAATCGCGCGGCCATATCAAAGTCTATAGCGAGCCCGGCTCCGGCACCTCAGTGAAGACCTATCTGCCGCGCCTGATCGGCGATGCGCAGGAGATCAAGCGCGAGACCGCCGAGCCGGTGCGGACCGGCGAGCGCAGCGAAATCATCCTGGTCGTCGAGGACGATCCGCTGATGCGGCGGCTCGCCGCCGATGCGCTACACGAGCTCGGCTATACGGTGTTCGAGGCCGACACCGCCGCCAATGCGCTGACCACGCTGGACCGGGTCGCCGAGGTGAAGCTGATCTTCACCGATGTCGTGATGCCGGACATGAACGGCAAGAAGCTCGCCGACGAAGCCGTGCGTCGCCGCCCGGGTCTCAAAGTGATCTTCACCACCGGCTATACGGCGAATGCCGTGGTTCACGGCGGCACGCTCGATCAGGGCGTGAACTTCCTGTCCAAGCCGTTCACGCTCGATCAGCTCGCGGCCAAAGTTCGCGCGGTGCTCGACGCGTGAACCGGCGCATGTCCCGGCAAGGACGCGCGAACGAACAAGCGTCGATCAGTTGACGGCGACGGTGCGGCCGCCCTGTTTACGTTCGTCGCCGGCGAAAATGCGCTGCAGCGATTCCCGCTCGATCGGCTTCTGCAGCACCGGAATGCCGCTGAACCGCGCATCGATGCTGTCGGCGTCGTAGCCCGTGACGAAGACAAAGGGCACGCCGCGCCGCGACAGGATCTCGGCAACGGTATAGACAAGATCGTCGCCGAGATTGATGTCGAGCACGGCCGCATCGATGCAGCGCTCGCGCGCCGCGGCGAGCGCTTCCGACACGGTACCGACCGGTCCGAGCACCTCGAAGCCGAATTCGGTCAGCGTCTCCTGGATCATCATGGCGACGAGCGCCTCATCTTCGACCAGGAGCACGCGCGGCTGACCCCGGCCGCTTCGCGCCAGGCCGCCATCGTTCGGGGCGCTATCCCTGCCATCGGCGCGGCTGCGCAGCGAATGGACGGTGTGCGACTTCGCCAGTTCGCTGCGCGGTATCGAGAACACGCAGCGCAGGCCTTGCGGGTCCCATTCGAAATTCGCCTTGCCGCCGAGCTGCTGCTCGATGCTCGCACTGATGACCTTGAGGCCGAAATTGCGCATCGACGGCGGGGCGATGATCGGCCCGCCCTTTTCCACCCATGTGAGCGTCAATGCATCCGGCTGCAGGTCCCAGTCGAGCCGGATCTTGCCGGCGGGCGACGACAGCGCGCCATGCTTGGCGGCATTGGTCGCAAGCTCGTGCAAAGCGAGCGCCAGGCCCTGCGCGGTCGTCGGCTGCAGCGACACGTCGGGACCCTGGTATTGAATCCTGTCGCCGGTCCGATACGGCGCCAGTTCGTCGCTGACCAGCGCGGCAAGGTCGGCGCCGTTCCAGCGCGAATCCGACAGCAGGGTATGGGCGCGCGCCAGTGCCTTGATGCGCCCTTCGATGCCATGCACGTATTCCTTGACGGTGGTGGCGCGAGTCAGCCGGATGATCGACTGAATGACCGCGAGCGCATTGCGGGCGCGATGATCGACCTCGCGCGCCAGCAACACCTGGCGCGCTTCGGCTTCCTTACGGTCGGTGACGTCGATGGTGACGCCGGAAATGCGCACCGCCTTGCCGGCGGTGTCGACGCTCGCCGCCGCGGTGCCGATGCACCACCGGACTTCGCCGTCGAGGCGCACCACACGGAATTCGCTCTGCTGGGTGCGCGCGCCGGCCGCCATTTCGCGGCCGACGTCCTCCAAAGGCCGCCAGTCGTCGGGATGAATGAGCGCGCGAATACTGTCGGCGCTGATGTTGAAGGTCTTCGGATCGACGCCGAAGATGCGATAGGTGCCCTCGTCCCACTTCCACTCGCCGGTGACGAGGTCCCAATCCCAGGAGCCCATTTGCCCGGCGGCGAGCGCCAGGCTCCTGCCCTGCTCGGCCTGCGTCAGCCGCGCATGCGACGCTTCGACCTCGGCGGTGCGATCAACGACGCGACGCTCAAGCTGCAAATTGAGCCGTTCGAGCTCTCGCGTCTTGCGGAACAATTCGACAAAAACCTTGACCTTGGCCCGCAGCACTTCCGGCACCACGGGAACCGGCACGTAATCGACGGCGCCCATTTCGTAGCCGCGCAGGCGATCCATCTCGGTGAGATGAATGGCGGAGATGAAAATGATCGCGGTCTTGGAAAAGCGCGGATGCTCGCGGATCATCGCGGCGAGCTGGAAGCCGTCAAGCTCCGGCATGCACACGTCGATGAGCACGACGGCGACGTCGTTCTTCAACAGGAACTGCAGCGCTTCGCGCGCCGACGCGGTCTTGACCAGGTTTTCATTGAGCTGACCGAGGATCACCTCATAGGCCAAAAGCTTGTCCGGCTGGTCGTCGACCAAAAGGACATTGACCTTTTCTTTCCCGGGAGATTCTGTTTTTTCTGTCATGGCCGTCGCCTCAACGATGCAGCCACATCCGCAAAGCGGAGAGCAGCTGTTCGGTATTGACGGGCTTGGCCAGATAATCCGACGCTCCGGCCAAGAGGCACTTTTCGCGGTCGCCCTTCATCGCCTTGGCGGTCAAAGCGATGATCGGCAGCCGGCGATACATCTTATTCTGGCGGATCTGCTCGATGGTCTGATAGCCGTCCATCTCCGGCATCATGATGTCCATGAGCACGATCGCAAGCGCCGGCGTCTCCTTGATCAGCGCGATCGCCTCGGCGCCGGTCGTCGCCGTGAGCACATTCATGCCGCGGCGCTCGAGCGCGCTCGACAGCGCGAAGATGTTGCGCGGATCGTCGTCAACGAGGAGCGCGGTGCGGCCGACCAGGTCCTCGTCCGACGAATTGAGCCGCTGCAGCATCGTCTGCTTCTCGGCCGGCAGGTCGGTGATGACGCGATGCAGGAATAGCGCGGTTTCGTTGAGGAGCCGCTCCGGCGACTCCACGCCCTTGACGACGATGCTGCGCGCCATGGTGTGGAGCCGCGCATCCTCCTCGGCCGACAATTCGCGGCCGGTGAAGACGACGACCGGAATATCGGCAAGTCTTTGATCTGAGCGCATGTGCTCGAGCACTTCAAAGCCCGACATGTCGGGAAGCCGCAGATCGAGCACGACGCAATCGCAGGCTTGCGTCTGCAGGGCCGCCAGCGCGTCGCCGCCGGTCTCGGCATTGACGATTTCGATATCGTCATGGCCGAGCAATTCGCGGATGCTGGTCTGCTCGGCCTCGTTGTCCTCGACCACCAGCAGGCGCTTGCGCCGCGGCTCGGCGAATTGCTTGATCCGCGACAGCGCCTCGTCGATGCCTTCGCGGGTGGTCGGCTTGTTGACGAAGGCGAAGGCGCCGCGGGCAAGCCCGTGCTGACGATCCTCATCGAGCGAGACGATCTGCACCGGGATATGCCGGGTCAGCGGGTTTTGCTTGAGCTGGCTGAGCACGTTCCAGCCCAGCATGTCGGGCAGGAACACGTCAAGCGAAACAGCGGCCGGCTGGTATTGCTTGGCGAGATTGAGCGCGTCGTCGCCGCGCGTCGCCAGCAGCGCCTTGAACCCTTTATCGCGCGCCAGATCGACCAGAATGCGGGCGTAATGCGGGTCGTCCTCGACAATGAGCAGGATGGCGTCGCCGGCCTGGATGTCCATCCTGTCGTCGGGGATCGTCTCGACCGTGCGCTCCGGCACGCCGTGCAGGCCGGCCAGTTGGACCGCCGCCGGCGAGACTATAGCTGCCGCGCTCGCGGCGTTCGTTCCGGCGCTCGGGCCGACATATTTGATCGGCAGGTAGAGCGTGAAGGTGGCGCCGGTGCCGGGCGCGCTGCGCAGGTGGATCTCGCCGCCGAGCAGATTCGCCAATTCGCGGCTGATGGCGAGGCCAAGGCCGGTGCCGCCATATTTGCGGCTGGTCGAGGCGTCGGCCTGCTGGAACGCTTCGAAGATGAGCTTCTGCTTCTCCAGCGGAATGCCGATGCCGGTATCGGTGACTTCGAAGGCGACGACAGCGGGAGCCTGGCTGAGCACCGGATGATCGGCGCTCCAGCCGCTCGAGGCCTGCGACACGGCAAGGCGGACCCCGCCTTGCGCGGTGAACTTGAACGCGTTCGACAGCAGGTTCTTGAGCACCTGCTGGAGGCGTTTGGTGTCCGTGGTGATGGTGCGCGAAAGATTGGGATCGGTGCCGACCTCGAACGAGAGCTGCCGGGTCTCGGCTTCGTGGCGGAACGGCCGCGCCACCATATCGAGCAGATTGGCGACGTAGACATCCTCGGCATCGACCGTCACCGTGCCGGACTCGATCTTGGACAGGTCGAGAATGTCGCTGATGAGATTGAGCAGGTCGGTGCCAGCGCCGTGAATGGTGCGGGCGAATTCGACCTGTTTGGCGCTGAGATTGCCTTCCGGATTGTCGGTGAGCTGCTGGCCGAGGATGAGGATCGAATTGAGCGGCGTACGCAGCTCGTGCGACATGTTGGCGAGGAATTCCGACTTGTACTTGGAGGTGAGCGCGAGCTCGGTCGCCTTCTCTTCCAGCGCGCGGCGCGCCTGCTCGATTTCCCGGTTCTTGCGCTCCACTTCGACATTGCGTTCGGCCAGCTGCTGGGCTTTTTGCTCGAGCTGTTCGTTGGTCTGCTGCAATTCGCGCTGCTGCGCCTGCAATTCGCCGGCGAGCTGCTGCGACTGCTTGAGCAGGCCTTCGGTCTGCATCGTCGCCTCGATCGAGTTGAGCACGATGCCGATCGAGGTGGTGAGCTGTTCGAGGAACATCGTCTGCAGCGCGGTGAATTCCTGCACCGAGGCGAGCTCGATCACGGCCTTCACCTGGCTCTCGAACAAAACCGGCAGCACGATATTGTTGCGCGGCGCCGTCTTGAACAAAGCCGAGGAGATCGGCGTCGCACCGTCGAGCATTTCGGTGATCAGCATGCGCCGCTTGTCGACCGCGCACTGGCCGATCAGGCCCTCGCCGAGGCCGAGCACCTGGGGATGGCCGTTGGCGCCGTCGTCGGCATAGGCCGAGAGCAGACGCAATCCGGGCTCCTCTTCGCCATTGACCTGATAGATCACGCTCTGATGGGCGTTGACCAGCGGCGTCAGCTCCGACAGCAACAGCCGGCCCACGGTCGCCAGATCGCGCTGGCCCTGCAACATATTGGTGAACTTGGCGAGGTTGGTCTTGAGCCAGTCCTGTTCGGTATTGCGGTCGGTGGTGAGCCGCAAATTGTCGATCATGGTGTTGATGTTGTCTTTGAGCTCGGCGACTTCGCCGCGCGCGTCCACCTGAATCGAGCGCGTCAGGTCGCCCTTGGTCACGGCGGTCGCCACCTCGGCGATGGCGCGGACCTGCGTGGTGAGGTTGGCGGCAAGCAGATTGACGTTGCCGGTGAGATCCTTCCAGGTGCCGGCGGCGCCCGGCACATTGGCCTGGCCGCCGAGACGGCCTTCGACGCCGACCTCGCGCGCCACCGAGGTCACCTGATCGGCGAAGGTCGCCAGCGTGTCGGTCATGTTGTTGATGGTCTCGGCCAGCGCCGCCACCTCGCCTTTCGATTTCACGGTGAGGTTCTGCTTGAGGTCGCCGTTGGCGACCGCGGTCACCACCTTGACGATGCCGCGCACCTGTTCGGTAAGGTTGGCGGCCATGACGTTGACGGTGTCGGTGAGGTCCTTCCAGGTGCCGGCGACGCCGGGCGCCTGCGCCTGGCCGCCGAGCAGCCCCTCGGTGCCGACCTCGCGGGCGACGCGGGTGACTTCCGAGGCGAAGCCGTTGAGCTGGTCCACCATCGTATTGATGGTGTTCTTCAGCTCGAGAATTTCGCCCTTGACGTCGACGGTGATCTTGCGGCTCAGGTCGCCGCGCGCCACCGCCGTGGTCACTTCGGCGATATTGCGCACCTGCGTGGTGAGATTGGCGGCGAGCAGATTGACGTTGTCGGTAAGATCCTTCCAGGTGCCGGCGACGCCCGGCACGTTGGCCTGGCCGCCGAGCCGGCCGTCGGTGCCGACCTCGCGCGCCACGCGCGTCACTTCGGCAGCGAACGAGCGCAATTGCTCGACCATGGTGTTGAGCGTGTCTTTCAGGAGCAGCATCTCGCCGCGGACGTCGACGGTGATCTTCTTCGACAGGTCGCCGCCGGCGATGGCGGTTGCGACCTCGGCGATGTTGCGCACTTGAGCCGTCAGGTTCGACGCCATGAAGTTGACGTTGTCGGTGAGGTCCTTCCAGGTGCCGGCGACGCCGGGCACGCCGGCTTGGCCGCCGAGCTTGCCTTCGGTGCCGACCTCGCGCGCCACGCGCGTCACTTCCGAGGCGAAGGCATTGAGCTGATCGACCATCGTGTTGATGGTGTTCTTCAGTTCGAGAATTTCGCCTTTGACGTCGACCGTGATCTTGCGGCCGAGGTCGCCGCGCGCCACCGCCGTGGTCACTTCGGCGATGTTGCGCACCTGCGCCGTCAGGTTGCCGGCCATCGAATTGACGCTGTCGGTGAGATCCTTCCAGGTGCCGGCGACGCCCGGCACGTTGGCCTGGCCGCCGAGCCGGCCTTCGGTGCCGACCTCGCGCGCGACGCGCGTCACTTCGCCGGCGAAGCGGTTGAGCTGATCCACCATCGTGTTCAGCGTTTCCTTGAGCTGCAAGATCTCGCCGCGGACGTCGACGGTGATCTTGCGGCTCAGGTCGCCGCCGGCGATGGCGGTCGCCACTTCGGCGATGTTGCGGACCTGGCCGGTGAGGTTCGAGGCCATCGACTTCACCGAGTCGGTCAAATCCTTCCAGGTGCCGCCGACGCCCGGCACGTTGGCCTGGCCGCCAAGCTTGCCCTCGGTGCCGACCTCGCGCGCCACGCGCGTGACTTCGGCGGCAAACGCATTGAGCTGGTCGACCATCGTATTGAGCGTGTCTTTCAGCTCGAGAATCTCGCCGCGCACGTCGACGGTGATCTTGCGGCTCAAATCGCCGCGGGCGACCGCGGTCGCCACTTCGGCGATATTGCGGACCTGGCCGGTCAGGTTCGAGGCCATCGAATTGACGCTGTCGGTGAGGTCTTTCCAGGTGCCGGCGACGCCGCGCACCGTGGCCTGGCCGCCAAGCTTGCCTTCGGTGCCGACCTCGCGCGCCACGCGCGTCACTTCGCCGGCAAACGCGTTGAGCTGGTCGACCATCGTATTGATGGTGTCCTTCAGCTCGGCGATTTCGCCGCGCACGTCGACGGTGATCTTCTTCGACAAGTCGCCGCTGGCGATCGCGGTCGATACTTCGGCGATGTTGCGGACCTGCGAGGTCAGGTTGGAGGCCATGGAATTGACCGAGTCGGTCAGGTCCTTCCAGGTGCCGGCGACGCCGAGCACATTGGCCTGACCGCCGAGACGACCATCGGTACCGACCTCGCGCGCCACGCGCGTCACTTCGCCGGCAAAGGCGTTGAGCTGATCGACCATCGTATTGATGGTCTCTTTGAGCTGCAGAATCTCGCCGGAAACGTTGACCGTGATCTTCTTCGACAGGTCGCCGCCGGCGATGGCGGTGGCGACGTCGGCAATGTTGCGGACCTGTGCGGTCAGATTGCCGGCCATGAAATTGACGCTGTCGGTCAGGTCCTTCCAGGTGCCGGCAACGCCCGGCACCTGCGCCTGGCCGCCGAGCTTGCCTTCGGTGCCGACCTCGCGGGCAACGCGCGTGACTTCCGAGGCGAAGCCGTTGAGCTGGTCCACCATCGTGTTGATGGTGTCTTTCAGCTCGAGAATTTCGCCGCGCACATCGACCGTGATCTTGCGCGAGAGGTCGCCGCGTGCCACCGCGGTCGTCACATGCGCGATGTTGCGGACCTGATCGGTCAGGTTGCCGCACATGGCGTTGACCGAGTCGGTCAGATCCTTCCAGGTGCCGGCGACGCCCGGCACGATGGCCTGGCCGCCGAGCTTGCCGTCGGTGCCGACCTCGCGGGCGACGCGCGTCACCTCGGACGCGAAAGAGCGCAGCTGATCGACCATCGTATTGATGGCCTCCTTGAGCTGCAGGATCTCGCCGCGCACGTCGACGGTGATCTTCTTCGACAAGTCGCCATTGGCGACGGCGATGGTCACTTCGGCAATGCTGCGGACCTGCGCGGTCAAGTTCGACGCCATCGAGTTCACCGACTCGGTGAGGTCCTTCCAGACGCCGGTCACGCCGCCGACCTGGGCCTGGCCGCCGAGCTTGCCCTCGGTGCCGACCTCGCGCGCGACGCGCGTCACTTCCGAGGTGAACACGTTGAGCTGCTTGATCATCGTGTTGACGATCTCGGCCGAACGCAAAAATTCGCCCTTCAGCGGGCGGCCGTCGACATCGAGCGGCACCGCCTGCAGCAGGTCGCCTTGCGCCACCGCGGCGATGGCGCGGGTGACTTCGGTGGTCGGCCACAGCAAATCGTCGATCAGCGAATTGACGCTGGATTCCATCTCGCCCCAGGCGCCGGCGTCGAGGCCGAAGCGCACGCGCTGCCGGGTGCGGCCGTCGCGGCCGACCACTTGGCCGACCCGCTCGAGCTGCAGCGCCATCCGCTGATTGGCGGCCACGATTTCGTTGAACGTATCGGCGATCTTGCCGAGAAGGCCGACCCGGTCGCCCGCCATGCGGACGGAGAAATCGCCGACGCGCATCGCTTGCATGGCGCCGAGCAATTCGACGAGTCCGTTCGCGTCGGCGTCGCCCTTGAAGTGCTCGGAACTCGTGTCGCCGTTCGGAGAGGCGGACGGAAACGGGGGCGCAGCCGTACCGTTGGCGCCGACAGCGCCAACGGATTCCTTAGTTGTCGGCATAAATTTCTCCGAAGACCAACCGCAAGCCCTCAAGCTTACGGTAGTCGAGGACGTGGTCGTCCAACGTGCGGCAATCGGGCACAGAAGCGTCGGCCCCAACGGGGCTACGGCTCTCGAGCCGGCGAAGCCGCCCCGCCCAAAACCGTCGCCACGACCAACGCCGGCTTGCGGCGGCACGTCGCGCACCGGACGGGATCAAATCCCGCAACGAGAAGTTCCTAACTCGGCCAGCAATCCCCCTCACGACGACACCTCAATCATTTGCGACTCGAGCACAAACGCCAGGACCGTGAAAAAGTTCCGAAAAGTCGGGGAATCTCGGCATTGGACACGCCGCGGCTGCAGAAATCCTCCGCCATACCGAACGCATGACTTGGAACGATGCCGCAACTTGCGACTTGAGGTGATGTCAAAAGACGTAGCGGCTGATGATCGGGGAAATCTTGGGTAGTCGGGAAGACGTCGCCTGTTACAGGTTGTACGCCGCCAATTGCGTGGAAATCGCCGCACGCCTGTCGGATCCCGTGCGCAAGCTTTTCTTCCTGAGGATGGCGCAGGCCTGGGGAAATTTGGCTGACCGCGTGGGCAAAGCGGAGCAAGAGGGCGCGCGCGACGGTGGGCAGGACCGCTTGGCCGGCGCGAACCATGAGGTTACAGCGGCAAGGTCGTGAGCCGAAGCCGGCGCCCGCATCTGAATTCCTCCGCATTTCGCAATTCACGTCGCCATCCGTTTCGCCGGCCGGTTTCATCGACCGGCGACAGTGCTTTCGCGACGGCGCGGCTGTGGCTATTTTCAGCCACGACATGGTTGCCGTTCGCTCACCCGCTTTCCCATGGTTTTGTCCCTTGGCTGACCCTATGGACTCCCATCAGCAAGCCGCGAGCCAAGAGCAAGCCGCGAGCCAAGAGCAAGCCGCGAGCCAAGCGCAAGCCGCGAGCCAAGACGACGTCTTTCGGCTGCTCGCCGACCCCGAAACACACGGCTTGGACGACGGCGGCGACCATAAGGTCCGCCGGATCGACACCCATGCCGCGGCGGTCTTTCTCGCCGGCGACATCGTCTTCAAGGTCAAGCGTGCGGTGAAATATCCGTTTCTCGATTACTCGACCTTGGACAAGCGCAAGGCCGCTTGCCTTGCCGAGCTTGACATCAATCGCGCCTTCGCGCCGCAGCTCTATCGCCGTGTCGTGCCGATCACGCTCGAGGCCAGCGGCGCGCTCGCGCTCGACGGCACCGGCGAGCCGGTGGAATGGGCGGTCGAGATGGCGCGCTTCGACGAGAACAAGACGCTCGATCGCCTCGCCGCGCGCGGCCGGCTGTCCGACACGCTAACGCGAAAACTGGCCGCCGAAGTCGCCGCCATGCATGCGCGCGCCCAACCGGTCGAGCCGAATGCATGGATCGCCGCGGTGCAAGGCTTCATCACCGAGAATACGGCAGCCTTCCGCGCGGCGGCTCTGCACGTGCCCGGCGATTTGTTTCCGGCTCACCTCATCGATCTGCTCGACCACAAGTCGCTTGCCACCTATCGCCGGCTGCACCCCCTCCTCACCGCGCGCGGCGCGCTCGGCCTGGTCCGCCGCGGCCACGGCGATCTGCATCTCGGCAATATCGCCATTCTCGACGGCGAGCCGGTCGCTTTCGACGCGCTCGAATTCGATCCGATCTTCGCTTCGGGCGACGTGCTTTACGATCTTGGCTTCCTGCTGATGGACCTGGTCGAGCGCGATTTGGCCGGTGCCGCCAACGACGTGTTGAACGGCTATTTCACCGCGACGCGCCGGATCGAGGATTGCGACGGCATCGCCGCTTTGCCGTTCTTCATGTCGCTGCGCGCAGCGATCCGCGCCAAGGTGACGGCGGCGCGGCTGCCACTCGCCCAAGCCGAAGACCGCGACAAGATCGCGCGCGCGGCCAAGACCTATTTCAAGCTTGCGCTCGATCTCTTGACGGAGGTGAAGCCGGTCGTGGTCTGCACCGGCGGATTGTCAGGCACCGGAAAATCGGTTTTGGCGCGCGCGCTGGCGCCGCTGCTGCCGCCGCTGCCGGGCGCGCTGGTGTTTCGCTCCGACGTCGAGCGCAAGCTGCTGCACGGCGTTGGCGAGCACGACAAGCTGCCGGCGGAGGCCTATCGACCGGAAGTGACGGAAAAGATTTATCACATCTTGTCCGACAAGACGGCGCGTGTCGCCCGCGCCGGCTATTCGGCGGTCGCCGACGCGGTCTTCGCCGGGCCCAAAGAGCGTGCCGCCATCGAGATGGCAGCGAGGGCGGCCGGCGCCGATTTCCACGGCCTGTTCCTTGTCGCCGACCTGCCGACCCGCCTCGCCCGCGTCGGCGCGCGCGGGCCCGACGCCTCCGACGCCGACGCAGCCGTGGCGCAGAAACAGGAGGAATATGCAGTCGGCGACGTCACCTGGGAAATCATCGACGCTTCTGATTCGCCTGCGGCGACGCTCGGCCAAGCGCGCGCGGAGATTGCGCGGAAAGCTTCAGGCGCAACTGAAACGCGCTGATGACTCACGTCATCGCGGAAAAGACGCCACAGGGCGATGCGGATGGCCGTTGCAGGACCGCCTGAACGCGCCATGAAAACGCGCCACGAAAGTGTGTGCAACTTCACGGCAAATGTGCATAGAATCGAGAAGTGACGTGCTGGAAGATGCGCCAGTTTGATACGTGGTGCAGCCATGGCCCGCATCCTTATCGCCGATGACGACCGCGTGGTTCGCGCCACCATGTCGTATTTGCTGGGCACAAAAGGCCATGAGGTGGTGGAAGCGGCCAGCGGCCGGGAGGGTCTCGCCAGAATCGCCTCCGAGAGTTTCGATCTCCTGATCGTCGACATTTTCATGCCCGATATGGACGGGCTCGAGACCATCAAGCGGGTCTTGAATTACAACTCTGCGCTCCCGATTCTCGTGGTTTCGGGCATGACTTTCCGGTCTTCCTCGGGATCGGACGAGGCGCCCGATTTTCTCGGCATGGCGACAAAACTCGGCGCCGTGCAAAGCCTGCGCAAGCCGTTCCGGGCGAACGAGCTTTTGACCGCGGTCGAGGACTGCTTGAATGATCGGGCCGCTGCGGACGACGTCCAGCCCGATCACGGGCAAGGCAGCTTCAAGAACGGCACCTGATCACAAACGAACACCGAAGCAGCCGGGCACTGCCATGAAGCCATTGCGATGAAACTTTCGACCCGAATGGCATTGGCGATGGTGGCGCTGGTGATGCTGACGGCGCTTGCCGTCGGTCTGTTGTCCTACACCACGGTCTGGTCGACGGTGTTGCCGCGTGCGGCGCAGCACAGCGCACTGCACGTCCGCGTGCTTGCCACGACATTGGCGGCGAGCGTGCGCGGAGCGCGCGAAGACATCCTCGCCTTGAAAAAGGCGGTCGCGATCGCAGGCATCGTGCGCGCGCAGCTGGCCGGAGGCGGCGATCCCCTGGACGGCACCACCGAGGCGACATGGCTTTCACGCATCGCCCTACGCTTCGCCGCCGAGCTCGCCGCGAAATCATCCTACGATCAATTGCGCATCATCGAAGCCGGCGGCCACGAACTCGTCCGCGTCGACCGCTCCGGACCGAATGGAGCAATCCGCATCGTCCCGCAAGCGGAACTGCAGCAGAAGTCCGACACCTATTTCGCCGAGGCACTGGCGACGCCGGCCGACCAAGTCTCGGTTTCGCCGGTCGAACTCAATCAGGAGCATGGCGCGATTCAAGCGCCCTACGTGCCGGTGCTCCGTGTTGCAGCACGCATCAACACGCCCGATAACAAGCCGTTCGGCATCGTCGTCATCAATGTGGATATGCGGCCGGCGTTCAACGAACTCGCCGCCAGCGCCTCGCCCGGCGGCCGAATTTATGTCGTTGACGAGCGCGGCAATTATCTCGTCCATCCCGATCCCGACCGGGAATTCGCCAGCGAACTCGGCAAACCGCGGCGCTGGCAAAACGATTTTCCCGCCATGGCGCCGCTGTTTTTGCCGGACCGGCCAAGGTGGGCGATCCTGCAAGATGGCCGGCACGAAAAGTCGCTGGCGGCGCTGGCGACTGTACAGCTCGCCGGCGGGCCGCGGGTCGGCGTCTTGGAGGTCACCCCATGGTCCATCGTGATGGCGCCCGCGCTTGCCGTCGGGCGCTCGACTTTGTTCGCGTGCTTTGGCGCGGTTCTGCTCGCGACAGCGCTTGCCTTTCTGCTGGCCCGCTCGCTGTCGCGGCCGCTGGTGCAGATGACCCGAGCCGTCGAGGCTTTCGCCCGCGATCAGACGGCGGCGTCGCCGGCGGCGGGCGCGGATCAAGCCCCCGCACTGCCGGCGGCGGGCGGCGAGATCGGCGTGCTCGCGCGCGCCTTTGCGCGCATGATGACCGAGGTCCACGACAAGACGGTGTCGCTCGAAAAAGCCGTCGCCGAGCACCGTCGTGCCGAGGCCGAACTCGAACGGCACAGCGACCGCGAACGGCTGCTCAGCGCCGCCGTGCAGTCGTCGAACGATTCCATCGTTACGCTCACCCTGGACCACATTGTCACCAGCTGGAACCCGGCCGCCGAGCGCCTGTTCGGCTGGACCGCCAAGGAAATGTTCGGCCGCAACCTCGATCGCATTGTGCCGAAGGACCGGCCTCACGAACTGCATGACATGTTCGACACGATCGCCCGCGGCGAGACTCTCGAAAACTACGAGACGGTGCGGGTGAACAAGGACGGCAGCGAGATCCAGGTTTCGCTCAGCGTCGCGCCGATCAAGCTTTCGTCGGGCAAGGTTGTCGGCGCCTGTTCGCTCGCGCGCGACATCACCGATGCCAGCGACGCCAAGGAGCGCCTCGAACGCGAAATCGCCGAGCGGCGCCGCATCTCCGAGGTGCTCGACAACACGATCAACAGCATGGCGGATGCGGTGCTGGTCGGCGACCGCGAAGCCAATATCGTGCTCTGCAATCCCGCCGCGCAGCGCGTGATGAATATCCGCGTCGGCATGAATCCGGCGCAATGGACCCACGCCCAGGAAATCTTCATGGCCGACGGCGTGACGACGATGCCGTTGGAACAAAGGCCGCTGATGCGGGCGGTGCGCGGCGAGTCGTTCGAAAATTACGAACTCACCGTCCGCTATCCGCATTTGCCGAAGCCCGTCACCTTCATATCGACGGGCGGGCCGATCCGCCTGGGCTCGCAAGACGCCGAAGGCGGCGTCGTGGTCTATCACGATATCAGCGAGTTGCGCGAGACCGAGCGGCAATTGCGCCAGGCGCAGAAGATGGAATCCGTCGGGCAATTGACCGGCGGCGTCGCCCACGACTTCAACAACATCCTGACCGTGATCACCGGCACCATCGAGATCCTGGCGGAAGGCGTCGCCGACCGGCCCCAGCTCGCCGCCATCACCGAAATGATCGACGAGGCCGCCGAGCGCGGCGCCGATCTGACGCGCAATCTGCTCGCCTTCTCGCGCCGGCAGCCGCTGCAGCCGCGCAACACCAATGTCAATGAATTGGTGATCGAGACCGCCCGCCTGTTGCGGCCGACGCTCGGCGAAAACATCGAGGTCGAAGCGATGCTCGACGACAATGCGTCGCCGGCGCAGATCGATCCGAGCCAGCTGACGACATCGTTGCTCAATCTTGCGATCAATGCGCGCGACGCCATGCCCAACGGCGGCAAGCTCACCTTCGAGACCGCGGATGTCGTGCTCGACGAAAGTTACGCCGAGATGAACGCCGACACGCGCCCCGACGCTTATGTGATGATCGCGGTCAGCGACAACGGCTCGGGCATATCGGACGCCATCATCGACAAGGTGTTCGAGCCGTTTTTCACTACCAAGGCGCTCGGCAAGGGCACCGGGCTTGGGCTGAGCATGGTCTACGGCTTCGTCAAGCAATCCGAGGGACACATCAAGATCTACAGCGAGGAAGGCCAGGGCACCACGATCAAGATCTATCTGCCCCGCTCCACCGGCCAATCGGAACAGATGGCGATTGCGGCGCCTGCCACCCCGGTTCGCGGCGGCCATGAAACGATCCTGGTCGTCGAGGACGACATGCTGGTGCGCGGCTACGTGATCAGCCAGGTCAAATCGCTCGGCTACCGCACGCTGCCGGCGACCAATGCCGCCGAGGCGCTGGCGCTGATCGAGAGCGATACGTCGATCGACCTGTTGTTCACGGACGTCGTCATGCCGGGCGGCATGAATGGACGGCAGCTCGCCGACGAAGCCCGCAAGCGCCGGCCGGACCTGAAAGTGCTGTTCACGTCGGGCTATACCGAGAATGCGATCGTGCATCACGGCCGGCTCGATCCCGGCGTGCTGTTGTTGGCAAAGCCTTATCGCAAGCAGCAATTGGCGCAGATGATCCGCATCGCGCTCGACGGCGAAGCGGACCAATCGCACACTGCGCCGGCGACCGCGGCACAGAGACAGGCCGGTTCATCACGCTGATCGTTTTCCGGCGCATGATCTCGTCATGCGCCGGGACTGCGGTTCTCGCTGAGCACGATGCGCATCAGGTCGGCGGCGTTCTTGGCGCCGAGCTTTTCCATGATCCTAGCGCGATGAATTTCGATGGTGCGGTAGCTGATGCCAAGCTGCTGGCCGGCTTCCTTGTTGGTGGCGCCTTCGACAAGCCGGCCGAGCACATCCTGCTCGCGCGCCGTCAGCGGCTCACGGCCCGGAAAATAGAACTGCGATTTTTGCTCGCTAACGCCGGCCGCGCTGCGCTTGGCATCGGCGGCTATGGCCTCCTCGACGCGGGCGACGACGTCCGACCCGCTGAACGGCTTCTCGATGAAATCGAGCGCACCGCTCTTGATGGCATCGACCGCCATGGCGATGTCGCCCTTGCCGGAAATGATGATGACCGGCGCCGGGTGACTGCGCGCGTTCAGCTCTTTGAGAATGTCGAGCCCGGATTTGCCCGGGATGTGCGCGTCGAGAAGGATACAGGCCGGGCTTTGCGTGCGGATCGCCGCCATCAGGCTCGCGCCGTCGGCAAAGCCCGCAACCTTGAAGCCCTGCCGCGTGAACAGCATGGTCAAGAGATCGCGGATCGCAGCATCGTCGTCGACGACAAAAATCTCGCCTGGAATTCTGCTCTCGGAAGATGCGGTTGTTTCAGACATCGTCGGCGGCTTCCAGGCCAGCAGCTTTCCAGTGGCTGCGGCTTTGAATCGTAGCCGAAATTTTTGTCCAATATACGTACTTGTCCTGATCTTTGCTGCCGCCTGCACTGCGGCCGATTGCGGTGCGGCGCGTCCAGCCATGCATCCGGAACAAAGCATAGGGCAAAGGTTGCAGGATTTAAAGCCGATGGTCTGAGCGGAACAAGATCACTGGGAAAGACCGCGGCCCATCGCATGACACATGCAATTCGCCGTCCAATTCGCCGTCACTCGTGCCGGACTGCGGGTTCCCTCCCCCGCGATGTGACGCTGCAACGCAGCAGATGCGCTAAAGCCTGAACAGATCGGCGCTGCGGCGGTCCTCGATGGTCTTGAGCCGCGCCAACAATTCGGCCGCACGGCCCCCCGGCAGGCCGCTCGTGAGATTGAAAAACTTCTTTTCGACGTCCGGCTCGAACGAAGCCGCGGCGTTGCGATCGTCGCCGTCGGTCTTGTCGACGGTCAGGGTGCGGCCGTCCTTGAGCGTCACGTCGAGCCGACAGGTCGCATTTTGGCCGGCGGCGATCGCGGTCCCATAGGGGCGCAATTCGATGGCGCGGCAGAGCGCGAGAATTTTCGGATTCTGGTTCGGGCCGTCGAGAAAGGCCTGCGGATCGGCGGGATCGCGAAACAGCGCCAGCGCCACGCTGAACGGCACGCTGTATTGCGCCGTGCCGACATCGCTCGGCGCGGGGTCGGCGTGATGCGACAGGACCTTGTCGGAGGCAAAGAGCACGATGCGGGCGACATCGTCGGGTCCAAATCGGTGCTGGCGCTGCAATTCGCGAATGGCGCGCACCGGCGCCTGCGCGGTCACGTGACAAGGAAACAGCTTGAACCAGATGTTCAGACTGTCCCAACGGGTGCCGAGCCCTTCCACCAGCAGCGCCGGATCGCCGCCTTCGGCGTAGACGTCGAGGTAGCCGAACTTGCCCTCGAGCACGACATCCGGCCCCTCGAAGCCGCGCGCGGCGAGATAGGCCGCGGTGACCCCGCCCTCCGCGGCGCGCCCCATATGCAGGCGCTTCACCATGCCGCCATTGCCGGCCTTGGCGAAGGCGAGCAGGCCCGAGCCGAACGAGCCGCCAATGCCGATCGCCATCGCGGTCTTGTGCGCGCCGTTGCCCATGATGCGGCTGGCGGCAATCGCCGAGCCGAACACGCCGGTCAGCCCGGGGGCATGAAAGCCGAAATGCTCGCTGGTGCTCTTGGCGGCGAGCCCGGTGCGCAACATGCACTCGTTGCCGGCGACCAAAGCCGTAATCAGATCGCGTCCCGACGCGTCGAATTCCTCGGCGACCGCAAGCGCCGCCAATGACGCCGTCGAGCCCGGGTGCACGCCGACGCTCGGCTGCCGCAAATTGTCGAATTCGAATGAATGCGCGAAAGTGCCGTTGGCCAGCGCCGCGGCCGGCGCGCTGACGCGCCGCAGGTCGGGACTCAAGACCGTGCTGGCCGCGCCGGGGGAGGCCTCGCCGACGTGAAAGGCAAAATCGGCGACGCTCTTGCCCCAGGGCAAACTGCTGCCGAACAGCGCGACCGCAACGGCGTCGATCAGACACGCTTTGGTGATGGCGATCACCGGAGCGGGAATTTCGTCGTAGCGCAATGCGGTCGCGAATTCCGCGAGCCTCTTGGTTTCACCGGCCATGGCGGATCAATCTCTTGCCAAATTTACGCGAGGGTTCGAGGGTTATTGTCAGCGGTCCGAGGTCTGCGGCTTCGTGCATAACCCGGCCGGAAAAACCGGTGCCACGTTTCCGCGACGCGCGCCAGTCCGGCTAGCCCGTCTTCTGATCGTCCGCCCGGCCGCCATTGGCGCGGCTCTCGCGCAAACGGGCGCGCAGCAATTGCCGGCGCAAATCCAAGGTCTTGCGCCGATGTATGCGCGCAACCCTTTCGGCGCCGTCCGCGTCGCGCGCTTCAATGGCCTGCAGCAGATCGCGATGCTCCTTGAGCGCCTCGGCGGCCCTGCCCTCGATATGCAGGAGCGTCGAGGTCTGTATCTGCCGCACATGCTCCAACAGGCTTTCCAGCGACTGCAGCAGACGGCCGTTATGCGCGGCGCGCCCGACCAGGCGGTGGTACTCAGCGGTGAGCGGCCGCAGCGCGACCACGTCGCCGCGCTGGCCGACCGCCTCCATGTCGTCGAGCAATTCGCGGATCTCGCCGATCTCGTTGGGCGTCGCGTTCTCCGCCGCAAGCCGCGCCGCCATGCCTTCCAGCGCCTCCCGCACATAGAACAGTTCGGTGAGATCCTGCTCGCTGAATTCGCGCACGATCAGGCCGGAGCCGGAGCGCTCGACCAGCCCCTCGGCTTCGAGCTTGCGCAAGGCTTCGCGGACCGGCGTGCGGCTCACTTTCATCTCGTTGGCGAGCGCATCGCTGCGCAGCCGCTCGCCCGGCGCAAGATCGCCTTGGAGGATGCTCCGCCGCAGCGCCTGATAGGCCGCATCCGCGGTGGTCGCCGCGCCAGATTCTTGCAATGGTGCGCGCAGTGGCATTTTCCTGACCTTTATTCTCTCATCTCTTTGTTCATCGTGTATCGCTCCGCGGCGTCCGCGCCGCCTCAAACCGTCGCCGCACGCTGTTCGCAGCTACGTATAGCCAAGCCAGCGCCAGTAGGTCGCCGCGAAGACCAGCAGCATCAGATAGGCGATGACGGTGAGCACGATGCCGACGCGGATGAAATCGCGCGCCTCGAAGGTTCCCGTGCCGTAAGCCAGCATGTTCTGCGGGCCGTTGATCGGCAGAATCCATCCGACGCTGGTGACAAACGACAGCAGCATGGTGACGCCGGCGATCTTCTGGGTCGGCAATTGCGTCTGCTGCAGCATGCTGATCATGACCGGGATCATCGTGGTCGCCATCGCCGCGCCGGAAGCGAAGCCGAGATGAATGACGATCAGAAACAGCCACAGCACCGCGAGGATGGCGAAGACCGACAAATGCTGGACATCGAACACGGTGACGACATAGGAGGCGAGCCAGGCCGCCGCGCCGGTCTTCAGAAGCGCGGTGCCGAGCCCGACGCCGACGCCGAGCTGAATGAGGATTCCCCACGGCACGCGCGCCTGCACCTGCGGCCATTTCAGGACGCCGATCCGCGGCAGAAACATCAGCGCCACGGCGGCGACCGCCCCCGAAGACGAATCGAAGTCGTGCAACTTATTTTCCGTGGCCCAGAACCCGAGCAGCGCCAGCGCATAGATCAGGAGCTTGATCTCGTCCGCGGTCATCGGGCCGAGCCGTTCCGGCGTCCGCGCGATGCCGCTTTGCGCGGCCCCCGCTTCCTGCGCGGACGCTTCGTCGGCTTTGGGCGCCATCATCCGCATCAGAAGAAAATACATTGCGACGCTCAGCGCCGCCGAGAACGGCGCGCCGACGATCAGCCAGTCGATCCAGGAAATCCGCACATGGATGGTGCGCTCCATCAGCGCGTTGACATAGACGTTCTGCGCCGCGCCGGTCGCAATTCCCATCGCCCAGATCAGCGACAGGTAGCAGATCGCCATCATCAGCATGCCGGCGAACCGGCTTTTCTTGTCGATGCCGAAGGCCGCGATCAGCCCCAAAATGATCGGCGTCAGACAAGCGACGCGCGCCGATGCGGTCGGGATGAAGAAGGCGAGCACGGCCATGACGATGATCGTGCCGATGAGAATGCGGCTGCGGCTGGTGCCGATCAGCGAAATCACCTTGAAGGCGACGCGCTTATCGAGCCCGGTGACCGCCATGGCCGCGGCAATGACCAGCGAGGCCGCGATCAATGCCACTGCGGGATTCGTAAAGCCGTCCAACGCCGCCCTGAGCCCGGCGCCGGTGCCGAGCATCCGCTCGGGATGGGCGGGATCGGGCGCGGTGCCGAGCAGAAAGGCCATCAACGCCATCAGCATGATGGAGCTCGCGGCATATTCGACGGCTTCCGTCATCCAGATCACAACCGCGAAGACGAAAATGCCCAGCATGTGCTGACCGGCGACCGAAAGCCCCGCGGGCTGCGGCATCGCGACAATGGCGGCAAGCGCGGCGACGCCGACCAGCAGGCCCCAAAATCGCATCGGTGATTTTTGCACATCGGCTGCGTGGCCCGCGGCAAACGCCCCCGCAACGCCGGATGCAGCGACGGCGTGCTTGGACGACGCCCGATCGAGGGCGGCGGCTTGCTGCGTGTCCGACATTCCTTCCCCCCTCCCTTTCCTCTGTCCCGCCGTCCCGGTTGGTCCCGAAACAGCCGACATCCGACGGCGTTCCGCCGCCAGCTCCCAATTTCAACGTCCCTCTCTAGAAAGTATAGTTATTAGTCGCCTGAAACCAACGATTGGTGCGTCCGGCTCGGCGCCTATTCGTGCCTCGAGTCCGTTGGCGCTGATTCCGTTGCCACCGCCCCCGTTGGGCGCGCGACACGGCGCGTCACCGGGCGGTAGCTGAAGGCCGTCGGCACGAACAGCGAATGGATGCCGGCGCCGCCGGCGACAACGATATTGATGTCCTCGGGCCGGTCGGCAACGCCGATGTGATCCGGATCGCCGACCTCGGCGAACCAGCGCGAGCGGCGGTGGCGCAGGCCTTCGACGCTGCGCTTGGCAAAGCGCGACAGTGGAATGCGCGCGCGCTCGAATATGGCGTTTTGGATCTCCGTCTTGCCGAGGCCGTCGCGCGCAAAAGTGCCGGCATGTTCGGGGCTCACCACGAAAAGCGGCCCGGTCGGGAAAATGATGTTGTTGTGGCCGAGCGCGGTGGCGGCGCCGATGAAATGTTCGAGGATGTCCTGCCCGGTATTGCAGCCGTAAGTGAAGATATTGTGCGGCGCCGAGGCGCCGATCGCGGTGACGGTGCTGTCAGCAGCCGCGAAGCCGGCGCCGACATGGAACGGCGTCCAGGGACTGTCGGCCTCCGCCTCGGCGATGCAGGAGCTGAATTTGCCGGCTTGGCCGTGGGTCGCCATGTCGGTTTCGCCGGCGATGTCGCCGCCGATATTGCGCAACACCAGCTGCACCGCGCGGCCGATCGTGGCATTGGCGCGCACGCCCTGGCCGAACACATTGCCGCGGGCATTGATGCCGAGCTTGTCGACGATCGGTCCGTTGACGATCAGCAGCGGGGCCGTGGTGTTGGTCGCGGTCTGGATGCCGTAAAGCTGGCAGTCGTTGTCCAGCAGCGCCTCGATCGCGGCGAGCACCACCGGGAAATAATCCGGCCTGCATCCGGCCATGACCGCATTGATGGCGATCTTTTCGATCGTGGCATTGCGCCAGCGCGGCGGAATCGGGCCGATCTGTTCGTTCGCATCGCGGCCCGACGCCTCGACCATGGCGGCGACTTTGCTCAGCGTCGGAAACACCACCGGCAGGCCGTCGGTCCAGCCGCGCGCGAACAGCATTTCCTGATCGTCATTGTCGTTGGCGCCGTCGAAATGATCGAGCGTCCGCGCCGCGGCCGAGGTCTTGGTGTCGGTGGTGAGTTGCTCCACCAAGGAAGCAACCGCGGCATCGGCGCGCTCGGTCACGGTCTTCTGCGGCGCGGTATGCATCGGATGCGGAATCTTGACCAGCGGCAGATCGTACAGGCCGCGCCCTTCCGCCTGCTTGCGTGCGGCTTCGGCAAAGGCGGTGCTGAACACATTGACGGTCGGGATGCCGCGCCGCTCGATCTCGACCGCGTCGGCCACGTTGATCGAGGTCGAGGTGCCGCAATCGCCGAAACACAGGATCACGGCGTCGCACTGCGACAGCCGCGACAGATCGGCCTCGCTCAAACGGTCCTTCGGCGCGAGCTTGCGCACGATCGGGCCGGGCACGACCGCAAATCGGTCGCCGAATTGATTGCATAGCCGCCGGATGAAGATATCGGCATTGCACTTGCTGTTGTCGACAAAGCCCAAGCGCTTGCCGCGCACGTCCGCCAAGCGCGGCGCGCCGGCAATCGCCGGTGGCCGATCGGCTACCGTTGGTTCCAACAGATCCAATGCCATCACGAGCTCCCCAAAAGTTCGTGGATAATGTTGGATCCAATATAATCCAGGTGCTGACAGTCCGTCAAATAGACCTGTGGAAGGCGCGGCGGCTTTTGCGCGCCGACGACGCGGCCCGGCGGCAGAACGCGCGCGCGGAACTGGCCGTCATTGATCGGCAGAGCGAGCGCGCGGAGGTGTGAGGCACTTGAAGGCCACCCGGCAGGACAAGCGGCCCGCCGTCTCGCCGGAATTGCAGAAGGCCACGACCGGCTTCGGCACTTCCGACAGGTCGACTCCGACAGGTCGACCTTCATGCGGTCGCACGCGAACGGCTGTGGTGACGCCGGTCTCGATGCCGTCGACCAGCCGCGCCGGCGTGGTCAGCGTCTTGCCGAAGCTGAATTCGCCGGTCTTTTCGTTGAACGCGGCAATGCCGGTGAAAGTGCCGCCCCTATCCGCCGACAGGCGGAGCCGAGCGGTCTGCGCGTCCACCTGCTTGAAAGCCAGTCAAGCGCAATTCTGCTTCGACCCGGAAGCGATGCGTCAACCCCAAGCCACATTGGCGCCGGCAATCTGCTCTGCTTTTTCAGCGGGCAAATCGGGCGACCACAATTTCGCCTGGTAGCGCCGCCCGGTCACCCGGTCGGCGTCGCGCGACACCAGCCACAGCAGCGGCGGCACCATCGCGTCCGGTTGCACGAGCTGATCGCGCGCCGCGACGTCTTCCTCCGGAATCATCCGTGTATTGGCCGGAGCACCGGGAATGAGAACGTTGACCGTGACGCCGGTGCCGGCAAGCTCCTTCGACCAGATGGCGCTCGCCGACTCGATGGCGGCCTTGGACGGACCGTAAGGCGAAAAGCCGGCCTTGATCATCGTCGTCAGGCTCGTCGTGATGTTGATCACGCGGCCCCAGCCGCGCGCGACCATCTGCGGCGCGACCAGCTTGGTCATGCGAAACGTGCCGAGCATGTTGATGTCGAGCACGCGCCGCCAAAACGACTCCTCGATCTCGTAGAATTTGAACGGATTGTCGTGGATATGCGGGGTCACGACCTCCATGCCGATGGCGGCGTCGTTCACCAGGATATCGACCGCGCCGAAATTCTTGCGCACGTCCGCGACGGCCGCGCGGCATTGATCGGTATCGGTGACATCGCAGTGGAGCGGATGCAGCAGCGCGCCATTCGGCAGCGCCTCGCCGGCGAGCGTTTGCAGTTCGGCGGCGCTCGACGGCAGGTCGCAGGCGGCGACGACGTGGCCGGCTTTGGCGAGCCCCAAGGCCATGGCACGGCCGAGACCGCGCGCCGCGCCGGTGACAAGAGCGACCTTTCTCGCCGCGGTCTCAGCCATGGTCGCTTCTCCCTGCTTTGCCGGCTTTCATTTTCGGTCCCGGTTTCGACGGTGTTTCGCCACGGCCGCCGCGCCGCGGCAGGGCGGTCCGCGCGGCGGCATCGACATGCTTGATCGCCGCCGCCCGCGCCGCCTTCGGATCATGCGCAAACAGAGCTCCGGCGAGCTTTTTTAGTTCCACCAGACTGGCGTGCCAGCGCTTGTCGTTCTCGCGCGAGATGCTGCGCAGCTGATTGATGCGATTGCTGAGATGATCGAGCAGATCGCGCACCACCGCGTTGCGCGCGCCGAAGCAGATCGCGTCGTAAAACTCGTGTTTTCGCTCGAGGATCCTTTCGAAATTCTTCGAACGATAGGCTTCCTCCAGGCGGCAGAGCGCGGTCTTGAGCCTTTCCACGTCGAGCGCGTTGGCGGTCCGCGCAAATTGCGCCGCGACCAGACCTTCGAGCGCGGCACGGACCTGATAAATATTGACGGCGTCCTCTTCACTGATTTCAGCGACGATCAAGCCGCGCGGCACCGCGACGACGAGCTTTTCCGCCTGCAACTCGCGCAGCGCCTCGCGCAGCGAGGTGCGGCTGACATTGAGCTCCTGACACAGATCCTTCTCGACCAGGCGCTCACCCGGTTTGAGCTCGCCCATCTCGATGGCCCGCCGCAGCGCCGCGATGATCTTGCGGCGCAGCGGCGCGGCTTCGAGTTTCAGCGGGACCAGCGCGGCGCGAGCGGCTTCATCGTTCATGGGATTGCCTCAGTGCAGGAGTTGCGGACGTGATTTTGCGAACGCGATCCCCGGACTCAAGATGATGTTGATCAGCGGCGGCACCGCGAAGACCAGGAAGAACCCGGTATAGGAGATGCCGAAGCTGACCAGGTAGCCGCCGAGCACCGGGCCGACGGCCCCGCCGAGGCGGCTCATGCCCAGGCCCCAGCCGATGGCCGAGGCCCGCAACTCCGTCGGAAACAGCTCGGCGACGATGACGTCGAGACAGGTATAAGTGGCGATGGAAAAGAATGTAAGCCCGAAGCCGAGCCCCATCACGCCGGCCGGACTGGTGGCAAAGGCAAAGGCGACGATGAAGGCCGAGGCGCATACCCAGAAGACGACAAAGGCCCGGCGGCGGCCGATCACGTCGAGCAGCGCGCCCATCACGATGGAACCGATCATCGGCCCGGCGCTGACGACGAATGTATAGAGATAGGTATTGTGCAAGGTTATGCCGCGGCCGACCAGAAGCGTCGGCAGCCATTGCGTGATACCTGCGGACAGGACCGCGAGCATGAAATACATGATGCCGAAAATGATCGTCGACTTCAGCCATTGCGACGACATGAGCTTGAGCCAATTGGAGCGCGAGCGCGGGAACGATGCGACAGCCGCCTGATCGAGCTTCACGCCCGGCGAAATCTCCTGCAGCACCCGGTTTGCCTCGGCGAGACGCCCGCGCGACAGCAACCAGATCGGCGATTCCGGACCCGTGAACAGCAGAAATACGCCAAGGATGGCGGGCACGGCGCCGAGGAAGAAGAAGGCGCGCCAGCCGAAATCGGGAATGATGAACAGCGCGGCGACCGAGGCGACGATCCAGCCGAACAGAAAGCAGGCAACGACCGCAGCGGTGATCGCGGCGCGATTACGCGACGGCATCATCTCGAACACCCAAGCCGTGGCGATCGGGATGACCCCGCCGAGCCCGATGCCGGTAAGAAACCGCAAGCCCACGAACGACTCAAAACCGGGCGCGAAGGCCGCGGCCGCAGTAAAGATCGAATAGATGATGGTGCAAAGCGCAAAAGCCCGCTTCCGTCCGATCAGGTCGGCCAGATAGCTGGCGCCGATCGAGCCGACGAACAGGCCGAGAAAGCCCGCCGATATCAGGCCGCCCAGCACCCGCGGATCAAGCTGCCACTCCTGGCGAATGAGCGGCGCGGCATAGGCTGTCGCCTGAAAATCGTAGCCGTCGAAGATCAGGCCGAACGCAGCGATCACGATGACCTTGAAATGAACGGACTTCAGCTCGGCATCGTTGACGACGCTGATGACCGAAGGACTTGCGGTCGAATGTTGGCTCATCGTGCGCTCCCTTTCATTCTTTATTTTGCGTTTTCTTCTGTTCGGACCGTCGATTGATTCAGGCCGAATTCACTGCTCGCAGCTGCTTTGCCATCCAGTCCGCCGATTGCGGCCGATAGCTGTACGGCCGGTTGTGGGCGACGTGATTCCCGTCCTCGATGACCAGAAGCTCGACCGGGCCTTTGATTTCGGACGCCAGCCGCCGTGCATCTTCCGGCGGACACAGCCGGTCGAGGCCGGCGGCGATGATGAAGATCGGGCATTCGATCTTTGCGCCGATGCCTTCGAGCGAGAGCCCGAACGCTTTCTCGCGCGCTTCGGCGTCGCTCTTGCTGTGGCTGCGCGCGACATAGGCGGCGCGGGTCAATTCCGGCAGCTTGTCCCACAGCGCGCCCCAATTGTAGGGACCGCAATTGGCGATCGCGGCCTTGATGCGCTTCTCGAAGGCGGCGGAGCGCGGCGCGTAGTAGCCGCCGAGGCTGATGCCCCAGATGCCGAGCCGTTCGGCGTCGACATCCGGCCGCTTCGCCTCGAGCCAATCGATCACCGGGCCGACGACGTTCTCGTAATCCGGGCGGATCGGAAAATCGTATTCGGCCTCGCCCTGCCCCGGGCCGTCGAAGGCCAGAATGGCCATGCCGCGATCGAGGAAGGTCTGCTGGAACGTGACCAATTCTTCCTTGGTGGAATCGAGGCCCATGGTCATCAGCACGATCGGCGGCTTTTCGACATTGCGCGGCTTGCGCAGCACGCCGGCGAGATGCTTGCCTTCATACGGGATCAGCACGCGCTCGCCCGGCGGCTCCATGAACGGCAGCGCTTCGGTGAGACAGGCGACGGCTTTGCCGTGCGCGGCCTTCATCTGCGCCATGTCCTGCACGAACAGATATTTGGCGAAGTGATAGGTCGCCGCGGCCCGCAACAAATGCTCGCAGGCGCTGGCATGCTGCCGGGCGGCCAAAGCGGCGCGGCCGCGCGCTTCGTGCTCGCTTGCGCGCGCCGACCAGACGCGGCACCAATCGTCCCAACTCTGTAGCGACGACATCACATCCTTGAAGTCGCTGAAATTGACGCCGTTGACCGTGAAGCGCGGACCCCAATGGGCCGCGGCATTGGCAATGCGCGGGTCTTTTGTTTTGACTTCGGCATCCATCGAACCCTGGCACTCCCTTCACCTGATCTGCGCCGGCGCCGCCTGCCCCCGCTGGCGAAACCGGCTGGCGGCATCCTTCTAACCTTTGTCATACTGTATGACAATACGATTGACAGGCAGACTGGCCGTCGACTTAATGGCCCGCGCGGAAAACAGGCGCGGCGGACGGCTTTGGTCTTCCGCGAGTAGTCTTTAAAAGATGACGCCGCCCGGTCCTCTGGGGCCGGCCGGCACGGAAACGCCAAGGGCTGCGAAAGCGAGATATGTCGGGCAAGTCATTGGGCGCCGCAGCGTCGAGCCCGGAGCTCTCCGGCGAACTGATCGGGCAGTCGGTCCCCCGCGTCGAGGACGCCCGGCTTCTTCGCGGCGAGGCCCGCTTCATCGACGACATCGTGCTTCCGGATATGCTGCATGCCGTATTTGCGCGCAGCCGCTCGGCGCATGCGCGGATCAAACGCGTCGATACCGCGGCGGCCAAGGGGCTGCCGGGCGTCCATGCGGTTCTGCTTTATGCCGATTTGCGCCCGCATCTCACCTGCGACCGCATTCCGCTGGCCCTGGCGGCGGCGGCGGTGAAGTTCGACGCCGAGCCGGTCTGTCTGGTCGATGACGAAGCCTGCTATGTCGGCGAGCCGATCGCGCTGGTCGTCGCCGATGACCGCCGCACCGCCGAAGACGCGGCGGCCTTGATCGATGTCGACTATGACGAATTGCCGGCCGTCACCGATCCGCGCGATGGGCTTCGGCCCGGCGCGCCGCGGGCGCGGCTCGACTGCCCGGACAATCTGACGGCGGAGCATGTCGTCAAATACGGCGACGTCGAGCGCGTCTTTGCGCGTGCGGCGCATCGGATCCGCGACGAATTCCGCATGGAGAAAGGCGGCGGCTTTTCCATCGAGCCGCGCGGCGTCATCGCGCGCTACGACGCCACCGAGGATCTGCTCACGGTATGGGACGGCACCCAGACGCCGCATCGCGCCAAGACGGTGATGGTGCAGACGCTCGGGCTCGCCGAGCATCAGCTGCGCGTGATCGCACCGGATGTCGGCGGCGGCTTCGGCCCAAAGGCCGTGTTTCATCCGGAGGAGATCGCGATCCCGGCCGCAGCCTTGCTGCTGCGCCGTCCGATCAAATGGATCGAGGACCGGCTGGAGAGTTTCACCGCCACCGTACAGGAGCGGCGCCAGATCTGGGACGTCGAAGTCGCTTTCGATGCCGAGGGCCGGCTCGGCGGCATTCGCGGGCGGATCTATCACGATCACGGCGCGAACGTGCCGTACGGGGTCGCGCTGCCCTATAACGGCATCACCAACATGATCGGGCCCTATGTGCTGCCCGCGCTGCACCTCACGGCGTCATTGTGCCTGACCAATATGGTGCCGGTGGCGCCGACGCGCGGCGCCGGCCGGCCGCAGGGCACCTTCGTGATGGAGCGTGCCCTCGACCGCATCGCCAAGATCTTGAACCTCACGCGCGACGAGGTGCGGCGGCGCAATTTCATCGCGCCGGAGCGAATGCCTTACGCCACGCCGATCAAGCAGCGCGACGGCGGCGTCATGACCTATGACAGCGGCGATTACCCGGAATGCCAGCGGCGCGCGCTGCAGGCGGCGGACTGGCACGGCTTCGAGGCGCGCCGCGCCACAGCGTGGCGCGAGGGCCGCCTGCTCGGCATCGGACTTGCCAATTACGTCGAAGGCACCGGCCGCGGACCGTTTGAAAGCAGCGCGATCCGCATCGGCCCGTCGGGGCAGATCATCGTGGCCTCGGGCGCGACCGCGCAGGGCCAGGGCACCAAGACCATGCTGGCGCAGCTTGCCGCAAGCGTATTCGGCGTCGCGGCCGACCGCGTCCATGTCGTCGACGGCGACACCGCCGCGACACCGCTCGGCCTCGGCGCCTTTGCCAGCCGCCAGGCGGTGACCGCGGGCAATGCCGCCTATCTCGCGGCGCAGAGCGTCGCGGAAAAGGCCAAGGCCGCCGCTTCGGTGATGCTCGAAGCCGCGCTGGAGGACCTGGAACTGAAAGACGGCGATGTCCGCGTCATCGGCGTGCCGAAAATGAAAAAGAGCCTCGCCGAGATCGCGCGTGCGCTCGGCGGACTGCCGGGCTTTGCGCTGCCGGGCAATCTCAATCCCGGCCTCGCTGCATCGTTCGATTATCAGCCCGCCGGCATGACCTATACCAACGGCACCCATATCGCGGAGGCAGAGGTCAATCCGATCTCGGGTGCGGTGAAGATCCTACGCTACACGGTCGTCCACGACTGCGGCCGCATGATCAATCCGATGATGGTCGAAGGCCAAGTCCGCGGCGGCGTGGTTCACGGCATCGGCATGACCCTGTTCGAGCTGATGCGGTTCGACGACAGCGGCCAACCGCTGACCGGAACGCTCGCCGATTATCTTTTGCCGACCGCCGACGTGGCGCCGCGCGTCGACATCCATCACATGGAATCGCCCTCGCCGCTCAATCCGCTCGGCGTCAAAGGCGCCGCCGAAAGCGGCACGATCGGCGCGCCGAGCGTCATCGTCTCGGCCATCGAGGACGCGCTCCGCCCGCTCGACCTGCGGATCGCCGAACTGCCGATCCTGCCGGCGCGGCTGCGCATGCTGATACGCGAAGCGCAACGCACCGCCGCACAACGACCGGCGCAGCCCGCGTGAAGCCGTCCGCCTTCACCTACCACGCGCCGAAGACGCTTGCCGAGGCGCTCGATCTGGCGGCGACGCTCGACAATGCGCGCGTGCTGGCGGGCGGGCAATCGCTGATGCCGATGATGAATTACCGCGTGGTGCAGCCCGAACATCTGATCGATCTCGGCCGCATCTCCGAGCTCGCTTTTGTCGAAGACACGGTCGAGGGTCTCAAAGTCGGCGCGATGACGACGCAGCGCACGATCGAACGCAGCGGCGTCGTGCAAAAACGCTGTCCGTTGCTGATCGATGCCCTGTTTCATGTCGGCCACCAGCAGACGCGCAATCGCGGCACGATCGGCGGCAGCATCTGCCATCTCGATCCGTCGGCCGAACTGCCGGTGACGGCTTGTGCGCTCGATGCCGTACTGACGGCGGCGAGCAAGACCGGCCGACGCGAGATTCCCTTCGCGGATTTTCCGGCAGGCTATCTGACCTCGAGCCTCCAGCCCGACGAAATCCTGGTGCAGATCGATTTCGGCAAATGGCCGGCGCGCGCCGGCGCGGCGTTCGAGGAATATGCAGTGCGGCCGGCGGATTTTGCCATCGTGTCGGTTGCGGCCCGCGTCGCGCTGAACGAAGACGGCATCATTACGGAGGCGCGTCTTGCTGCCGGCGGCATCGCGCCGGTTCCGACGCGCCTGATCAGCATTGAAGCCATGCTGAAGGACGAACGCGCCAGCGCGGCGCTGATCGAGAGTGCGGCAGCCGCCGCCGCAGCCTTGCCCGCCGCGGGCGACGACATGAATTCTGCCGACTATCGCCGGGAACTGGCCGGGCATCTCACACAGCGCGCACTCAGCAAGGCGCTGCAGCGGGTGCGGCCATGAGCACGCACGACATCTCCATTACCGTGAACGGCAAGATGCACAAGCGCAACGTCGACTCGCGCCTGCACCTCGCCGATTTCCTGCGCCAGGAGCTTGGGCTGACCGGCACGCATATCGGCTGCGAACACGGCGTCTGCGGCGCCTGCACTGTGCTGGTCGACGGCGCCACCGCCCGCGCCTGCCTGATGCTGGCGGTGCAAGCCGACGGACGCCGCATCGAGACCATTGAAGGTGTCGCGGCGGCGGATGGGCCACTGCATCCGATCCAGGCGGCGCTGTCACGCCACCACGGGCTGCAATGCGGCTATTGCACGCCGGGCGTCGTGATGACGCTTCTGGAACTGCAGCGCGAGTGCGGCGGCGAGCCCGTCACCGAAGCCGACATCCGGCGCGCGCTGTCGGGCAATCTGTGCCGCTGCACCGGCTATCAGGGCATGGTGGACGCCGCGCTCGAAATTCTGCCCGGCGCGCACACCAAAGCGTGATGGCGCGGCGCGCCTGCCGGCGTCCAAAGGCTGCGGCGGATCCCAACACGGATGCCTATATAATGTCGGCAAATTTGCTATGCTCTCCGCAATTTCCAGCTTGGCACAGGTGACGCAATGACAGCATCGACGGAACGTGCGGTTCTCGCAGGCGGCTGTTTCTGGGGCATGCAGGACCTGATCCGGCGCCAACCCGGCGTGATCTCGACCCGCGTCGGCTATTCGGGCGGCGATGTGCCGAACGCGACCTATCGCAACCACGGCACGCATGCGGAGGCGATCGAGATCGTTTTCGATCCGACCAAGACCAGCTTCCGCACGGTGCTCGAATTCTTCTTCCAGATCCACGACCCGACGACGCGCAACCGCCAGGGCAACGATATCGGCACGAGCTATCGTTCGGCGATCTTCTATACGAACCCGGAGCAGAATCGCATCGCCGAGGACACCATTGCCGACGTCGAAGCCTCGAAACTGTGGCCCGGCAAGGTGGTGACGGAAGTGGCGCCGGTCGGCCCGTTCTGGGAGGCCGAGCCCGAGCACCAGGATTATCTCGAGCGCTATCCCAACGGCTATACCTGCCACTATGTACGGCCGAACTGGAGACTGCCGCAGCGCAAGGTGATCACGGCGGCCGAATAATCAGGCCGGAGCGCGCTCGTCCGCGTCGGCATGCAAGGCCGACCTGGCTGAATTGGCGACGTTGGTCAGCGCGGCTTTGCGTGCGGCTCCGACATCCCGCCCGGCGATTGCGGCAAGAAGGATGTCGATCTCCTTGATGCTCTGCGCCTGCCGCTCGCGGCGCTGCAGCGAGCGGCGCCGCAGCCCGGAGGTGCGCAGGATCAGCCGGCTGATGATGTCGAAGGCGATCGGATTCCGTGCTCCGGTGCAGATGCGATCAAAAAAAGCGCGCTTGGCCACCAGCATGCGGTCGACATCGGCGGAGCGATACGCGGCCTTCAGGCGCTCGCCCGCCGCCGCCAGCGCGGCAATATCGTCCGCGCTCGCCTTCTCGATGAACTGCTCGACGACCAGCGCCTCAAGCGTGCCGCGGATGCGGTAGGCGTTCTCCGCGTCCGCCGGCGAAATCACGCTCACCGAAAGGCGCCGTGTCGGCGAATAGGAGAGAATGCCCTCGGCCTGCAATTCGCCGAGCGCTTCGCGCAGCGAGGTGCGGCTGACCTTGAGCTGCTCGCACAATTCACGCTCGACCAGGCGCGCGCCCGGCTCGAGCACGCCGGTCTCGATGGCGCGGCGCAGCGCCTCGATGATGCGGCTGCGCAGCGAAGCCTGCGGCTCCTGCAGCGCGGTGAGGCGGGCTGCGCCGCTTTTTCCGACCTTGGATGCGCGAACGGCCTTGTCCACAGGGTCACCTCGCTCACGTCGTCGTTGCGGGGAGCAAAGCGACGAAGCAATCCAGAGGCGCGGTGCCGTTCCGGATCGCTTCGCTCGCAATGACGATCAGTGTGCTCATCACACCACGGCCCAGACGCTATTTGTACGAACACGCCTCGCCGGGATGTTCCAGCGCCCGGCGCGCCATGACGAGAACGAGATTGGCGCGATATTCGGAAGAGCCGACCAGGTCTTCCAGCATGTCGCCGGGGTCGATCTTGCAATGCGCCACCGCCGCCGGACCGAAATCTTTTGCCAGCGCTGCTTCGAGATCGCGCAGGCGGAAGACGCCGGCCGATCCGGCGCCGGTCACCGCGGCGCGCGCCGCGGCACCAAACTTCGCGACAAAGACCGCCGCCACGGCATAGCGTGACGCGGCGCTGCGAAACTTGGCATAGCCGGCCTGATCGGGAACCGGAAAATCGATGCGGGTGATGATCTCACCCGGCTCGAGCGCGGTTTCATAAAGCGCAACAAAGAAATCGTCGGCGTCGATGCGGCGCCGGTCGGTGACGATCGTCGCGCCAAGACCAAGCACCGCGGCCGGATAATCCGCAGCCGGATCGTTGTTGGCGACCGAGCCGCCGATCGTGCCGCGATGGCGCACGTGGCGATCGCCGATGGTGCCGACCATGCCGGCGAGCGCCGGAATGGCGTCACGGACGACGGCGGATGCCGCCACTTCGGCGTGCGTCGTGGTCGCGCCGATCGAAAGAATTCCGTTGTCGCGCTTGATGCCGCGCAAGCCCGGCAGCGCCGCAAGATCGATCAGGTCGGACGGCCGCGCCAGCCGCTGCTTGAGCGCGGGAATCAGCGTGTGGCCGCCGGACAAATAAGACGCTTCTTCATGCTCGGCGTGAAGCGTGAGCGCCCCTTCGAGGCTCTGCGGCCGGTGATAGCGCGTCGGATACATCACCATGACATCTACTCCGCACCGGCCAGGACCGGCGCTTTGTCGGCGGCGCCACGCTTGGCGGCGGCGACAGCGAGGATGGCCTTGACGATATTGTGGTAGCCGGTGCAGCGGCAGAGATTGCCTTCCATCTGCTCGCGCACGATCTCTTCGGTCAGCGGCGCGGGATAGGTGTCGACCAGATTGACCGCGGCCATGATCATGCCCGGCGTGCAATAGCCGCACTGCAAGGCATGCAGGCGATGAAACGCTTCCTGCATCGGGTGCAGGGCGCCGTCCTTTTGCGCCAGACCTTCGATGGTGGTGACCTCGCCGCCTTGCGCTTGCGCGGCGAGCACGGTGCAGGACTTCACCGACTTGCCGTCAAGATGCACGACGCAGCAGCCGCATTGCGTGGTGTCGCAGCCGACATGGGTGCCGGTGAGATTGAGATGTTCGCGCAGGAAGGTGACGAGGAGCGTCTCGTCGGGGACGTCGCGCGAGACCTTGGTGCCGTTCACAGTGAGAGTGACATGTTGCATCGTTGACTGGCTCTTTATTTTTGTCTGCGCGTGATCTTTTCGGAAAACCGGTATCCGCTTTTCCGGATCATGCGCTACGCGGCCTTGTTGCGCTTCTTGAAGACCTGGATGGCGTTCCAGATCTTGACCGGCGTCACCGGCATCTCGATCTGCGGATGGTCGTAATCGGCGAGCGCGTCGTCGATCGCGCTCGTGATCACGGCCAGCGCCCCGGTCGTGCCGCCCTCGCCGCCGGCTTTGACGCCGAACGGGTTGGTCGGCGACAGCACTTCGACGATCTCGCTCTTGAACGACGGCATATTGTCGAAACGCGGCATGCCGTAATCCATGAACGAGCCCATCAGCGGCTGCCCCGAAGCGGGATCGATGGCGCATTCTTCCCACAGCGCCTGCCCCACCCCCTGCGCGATGGCGCCGTGAGTCTGGCCGTGCACGATCAGCGGATTGATGCAGCGGCCGACGTCATCAATGCTGGTATAGCGCTTGATGTCGACCGCGCCGGTCTCGGGATCGACCTCGATTTCGCAGAGACAGGCGCCGTTCGGGAATACCGGCGTGTGCATCTCGTTGTCGCGGCGCACCCGCAAGCCGCCCTGCAGTTCCACCGGCAAGCCGCCCTGTTCGGCGAACGTCGCAAGCTCGAACCAGCTGATCGTGCGGTTGCTGGACGCGACACGGAAAAGGCCGTCTTCGAATTCCGCTTTGTCGGCCGGCACATTTTCCAGATGCGCCAGAAGCGCCTTGCCCTTGGCGATGAGATCGACCGAGCCAAGCGCAATCACCGTGGAGGCATGGCGCATCGAGCGGCCGGAATGAGTGCCGCCGCCGGCGCTGACAATGTCGGTATCGCCAAGCGTGATCTTGACCTGCTCGAACGGCACGCCAAGGAGATCGGCCGTGACCTGCGCGAAGCTCGTCTCGTGGCCCTGCCCCGCCGGCTGGGTGCCGATGACGATCTCGATCAGGTCCTTGCGCACGATCAGGTCGGCGCGCTCCTTCGGCGAGCCGATCGAAGATTCGACGTAATTGGCGAAGCCGAAGCCGAGCAGCTTGCCGCGCGACTTCGCCTCGGCGCGCCGCGCCGGAAAGCCTTTCCAGTCACCGAGCGCCAGCGCGCGGTCCATATTCTTTTCATACTCGCCGCTGTCGTAGATCGAGCCGACCGCATTGGTGTAAGGCATCTGCTCGGAACGCACGAGATTGCGGCGGCGCAACTCGAACCGATCGAAGCCGATCTGGCGCGCCGCCTTGTCGATCAGCCGCTCGATGGCATAGGTCACTTCAGGCCGGCCGGAGCTGCGATAGGCCTGCGTCGGCATGGTGTTGGTGAAGACGGCGCGCGCGTGCAGGGTCGCGATCGGAATATCATAGGAACCGGTGATCAGGCCCGAGCCTTTGCTGAGCGGCGACAATGACACGCAGCGCGCGCCGACATTGCTGAGATTGCCGGCGCGCATCGCGAGGAAGCGGCCGTCCTTGTCGATGGCAAGCGAGACCTCAGTCACGAGATCGCGGCCCTGATAATCGGTGAGAAAGGCCTCCGACCGCTCGGCGCGGAATTTCACCGGCCGGCCAAGGAGGCGCGAAGCCCACATCACCAGGCCGAACTCGACGAAAGAGCGGTTGCGGGTGCCGAAATTGCCGCCGACGTCGAACGACAGCACGCGGACATTCTTCGGATCGACGCCGAGAACGGCGGCCAGTTCCTGCTTCTGCCGCACCGCGCCGCCCGACCCGGCATAGATCGTGTAGCGCTGCGTGACGGAATCGAAATGCGCGAGCGCGGCGCGCGGCTCGAGCGGCACGCCGGTGACGCGAGCGACATGCGATTTCATGGTGACGACATGCGCCGCCGCGGCAAAGGCCTTTTCGGTGGCCGCGGCATCGCCGAAGAACGTATCGACGAGAATGTTGCTCGGCAGATCGTCCCACAGACGTGGCGCCCCGGGCTTCGCGGCTTCCTGCGAGTCGGCGACCCAAGGCAGAACTTCGTATTCGATCGCGACCTGCTCGGCGCCGCTTTGGGCCTGTTCCAGCGTTTCGGCGACCACCATGGCCAGGGCTTCGCCGACATGCCGCGCGCGATCGGTCGGCAGCAGCGTGTGCGCGCCGGAGAAAACCTCGGTGTCGCCCGGGCCGCGCAACTTCATGTCGTATTTGGTCGACGGCACCGGATTGTGCGGAATGGCTTTCAGGCCGGCCTCGGCGCAGTCCGCGCCGGTATAGACGGCGAGCACGCCGGGCATTTGCAGCGCCGCGCTCTTGTCGATCGAGACGATGCGGGCATGCGGATGCGGCGAGCGGACCATCGCCGCAAAGACCTGCCCGGGCAGGCTGAAATCGTCGGAGAAGCGGCCCCTGCCCGTGATCAGCCGCTGGTCTTCATTGCGCGGGACCGGCTTGCCGACCGACTTAAATATTTGTTCTGCCAGCATAAAAGCGCCTACTCCCTGCGATCCCACGCGGTGTAAAATGTATTATGTAATACAAATTAATCCCGGCGCCTGCCGGGGTCAACTGCGACACGGACGGCATCAGTGCGGAGAAACTCGGTCCTGCGCCCTTTCCGAAGCCATCGGTCTTTTTCGATTTTCGGCGAGCCCCCTTTTGAATTTACCGGGCAGGCGGGTTAGCGGGTGCGCGCGATAGGCGATTCGCTTTCCTTGCCAAATGGGCGCATGCTTCGATCATCTTCGATAGCAGCTTTATCCAGGCATCGGTGGCTGAGAGACACGTCGCGCTCCCACCTGCAAGGCAACAAGGAGTGCGATCATGACGATCACACCCTTTCTTTCGAGCCAAGCATTTTCGCCCGAAACGGTTCAGACCATGTCCAACGTGCTGTTGCGGGCCTGCGACCGCATTGGCTTGGTAGATCGCACAGATGCAGCGGCCCAGCTGGTAGCTGAGAAAATCATCTTCCTTGCGCAGACCGGCGTCCTGGAGCCGGAAGCCCTTCTCAAACGCACGCTAGAAGAATTTAACGTGCGCGATTGAGGCTTGTCTTAGCTGCCGACATGGTCATGCACATGCGGACGCGGCGAACGATCCGCTTCCGTAATCCGATCCGCGAGGTCAAGTCCTCCTTTCGCCGGACGCCGGCATATCCGGTTGGGGGCAGAAGCCGTCATCCCTCGTTCACGCGCCGAGGTCGCATTTTGACCCCATGGCGGACATTTGTGGGGGACGATAGGCTTTAGGCTGGTGGGTAAGGCCGGCGGGTGCAAGTGTCATTGATACTGACCGGAGTAAATCCATGGGCAGCGACCATCCAGGGCCGAAGTTCAACTCAAAGAAAAGCGCGCTCAATCGCCGCAACATGCTCCTCGGCGGCACGACGCTCGCCGCCGCTTCGGCGATCGCGACCGGCGCGTCCGTTCAAGTCGCGCAGGCGCAGCAACAGCCGGCCGCATCGTCGGGCAAGAAGCCGAATGTTCTTGTCATCTTCGGCGATGATATCGGGCAGTCCAATATCAGCGCCTACACGTTCGGGCTGATGGGGTACAAGACGCCGAACATCGACCGCATCGCCAAGGAGGGTTTGATGTTCACCGATTATTATGCCGAGCAGAGCTGTACCGCTGGGCGCTCGTCCTTCATCACTGGGCAATCGGTCATCCGCACCGGCCTCTCCAAGGTCGGCATCCCCGCGGCGACCGTTGGGCTTCAGCCCGAAGACATCACTATTGCCGAGGCGCTGAAGCCGCTCGGCTATGCCACGGGCCAGTTCGGCAAGAACCATCTCGGTGATCGCAACGAATATCTGCCGACGGTGCACGGCTTCGACGAGTTCTTCGGCAATCTCTATCACCTCAATGCCGAGGAGGAGCCGGAGAACCTCGACTACCCCAAGGATCCGGCGTTCAAGGCCAAGTTCGGCCCGCGCGGGGTGCTGCGATGCAAGTCGACCAATGTCGACGATCCGACCGTCGATCCGCGGTTCGGTAGGGTCGGCAAACAGACCATCGAGGATACCGGTCCACTGAACCGAAAGCGGATGGAGACGATCGACGACGAGACGACCGATGCGGCGATTGATTTCATCAAGCGGCAGGCGCAGGCCAACAAGCCGTTCTTCTGCTGGATGAACACCACGCGCATGCATCTTTACACGCATGTGCGGCCGTCGATGCGCGGCCAAAGCGGAATGCCGGATAACGAATATGCCGACGGCATGATCGAACACGACGGCGACGTCGGCAAGCTGCTCAAGACGCTCGACGACTTGAACATCGCCAATGACACAGTCGTGCTCTACACGACCGACAACGGCCCCCACATGAACTCATGGCCGGATGCGGCCATGACGCCGTTCCGCAGTGAAAAAGACACCAACTGGGAAGGCGCCTTCCGCGTGCCCTGCATGATCCGCTGGCCGGGCCATATCAAGCCGGGTACCGTGACCAATGATATCTTCGGAAGCCACGACTGGTTCCCGACGTTACTGGCCGCCGCCGGCGACACCGATGTCACAAACCGGCTGCTGCAAGGATGGAAGATCGGCGACCGCACTTATCGCGTCCATCTCGACGGTTATAACCAGCTTCCGTTCTTGACCGGACGGCAGGACAAATCAGCGCGGCGCGCCTTTATCTATTTCAACGATGACAGCCAGCTTGTTGCCATCCGGTTCGACAATTGGAAGCTCGTCTTCGACGAGCAAAAAACCGCCGGCACGCTCGACATTTGGGGCGAGCCGTTCACCGCGCGCCGTCTGCCGCTGTTCTTTAATTTGCGCATGGATCCTTACGAACGTGCGCAGATCACGTCGAATGAATATTACGCCTGGACGCTGCATAGGGCCTTTTTGATCTATGGCGCTCAGGGCATCGCTGCTGCCTTCGTTGCGACGCTGAAAGACTTTCCGCCGCGGCAAAAGCCGCAGAGCTTCAACCTCGATCAGATCATGGATCGGTTGTCGCATCCAGCGCAGAGCGACTAGGTCTCCTACTGCGCCAGGCCAACCCGCCTGGCGCATCCATGTTCTGCTAATGGCCGATCTCAGACCTCGGTTCTGACCCCTCGGATGTCTCCTATTGGGGCAAGAGCGGATCAAACGGGCCGCCGATGCCGGGCACATCATAATGACGCTCGCTTTGCCTGCCGAACGCCAACGGCAAGCAACTCTATGTGCGTCCTATGCTCGCGCCGTTATTCCCGCGCCATCGGCGCGACGACGTCGTCATAAGGATAGGCCTGCGGCATGATTTTCATGTCGACCGAGATCTTCTGCGTGCGCTCGACATTGCCGCGGGTGAATTTGCCGTTGGGCGAATACCATTTGCTCAGGCGCGCATAGGCGGCGCTGAGCACGGCGGGATCGGCATTCGGGAAGTTTTTCTTGGCGATATCGAGCGCGCCCGACGGATTGGCATGAATGTAACCCAGCGCCTCGGCGAGGGCGTCGAACACGCCTTGGGCGTCTTTGCCGGATTTCTGGAGGAACGCGTGGCTGATCGACAGCGGCGACGACGAGAAGGCGTCGAGCTTTTCCGGCACATCGACCAGCATGGTGGCAAAGCCCTGTTTGATACCGATGGTCACGAACGGCTCGAACAGCATCGCCGCGTCGGCCTTGCCGCTCTTGAGCGCGCCCAGAATTTCGCCGCCGCCGCCGACCGAAACCAGGCTCACATCCTTGTCCGGATCGAGGCCTGCTTCCTTGACGAAGTAACGCGCGAGATTTGCGGTGAGCGAGCCGGGCGATGTGACGGCAATCGTCTTGCCCTTGAGATCGGCGACCGTTTTGATGTTCTCGTCCTTGCGGGCGATCATGCCGAACGGCACGCGCGAGGTCTGGGCGAAGAACAATTCGACATCGACATTCTTGGCGCGCATCAGGCCGACTTCGGGGAAGCCGGTGGCGACGATCTGCACGTCGCCGGAAATGTAGGCCTTCATCGCCTCGCCGCCGCCGCGGCTGGTGATCACGTCGACATCGACATTGTGCTTCTTGAACAGGCCCTGCGCCTGCGCCACGTAGATCGGCATCGATTCCAGCGACGCCACCGGCAGCGCGATCTTGACGGTATCGGCCAAGGCAGCCTGAAAAGCAGCCTGGCCCGTCAGCACCGCGAACGCCAGGCCCGCCATGGTGATCATTTTTCGCATCGTTAGTCCTCCCTGAGATTTGAGCATTTCGACTGCGAATTCCCGCGGCCTCACTTTTCGTCCGAGAACCGGTAATGCACCAGCACCGGGCCAAGCGCATCGATGGCAAAGCTCAAGACCGCGGCGAACAGCGCGAGCGTGATGATGCCGAGATAAAGCGTCGGCGTGTCCAGCGTGCCGGAGGCATAGAGGATCATGTGGCCGAGTCCGGCGCGCGAGGCGACGAATTCGCCGATCACCGCGCCGATCAGCGCCAGACCGGAGCCGATCTTGAGCCCGGTATAGACGCTCGGCAACGACGACGGCACGATCACTTTCCAGAAAATCTGGCTGCGGCTCGCGCCCATGACGCGCAGCGCATCGACGAAGATCGTGTCGAGCCGCAGCGACGCCGTATAGACCGGGATGAACATCGCGAAGAAGACGATATAAACGCTGATGCCGATCTTGGAGAGGATGCCGAGCCCGAGCCAGAGAATGAACAGCGGCGCGATGACGATCACCGGAATGCCGTTGAGCACCATCAGAAACGGCTCGAACACATGCGAGACCAGGCGCAGTTGCGGCAGCAGCAGGCCGATCGCCAAGCCAAGCAGCGAGCCGGACACCAGGCCGAGCAGCGTTTCAAGCACGGTGATGCCGACGTCCTGCAGGAAGCTGCCGCTCGACCATTGCGTCAGCAGCGCCTTGAAGACTTCGCTCGGGCTCGAGAAGAACAGCTCGCTGAGCGCGCCGGAACGCACGCCGATCTCGGCGCCGACCAGGATCACCGCCAGCACCGCGAGCCGGCCAAGAATGACGACGAGGCGATGCGTCAGCGTCATGCGGCCCTGCTCGCGTCGGAATCCATGCCGGTGACGCTGATATCGAGCGCGTCCCAGATCTCCTTGAAGAAATGCGCGAATTCCGGCGTGCTTTGGACGTCGGCAACGCTGGCCGCTTGGCGGCTCAACGGAATCTCGTAAATCTTCTTCACCGTCGCCGGCCGCCGGCTCAAGACTACGACGCGATCGGCCATCGAAATGGCCTCGGCGATGTCGTGCGTCACGATGATCATGCTGCGCTTGCCGGTGCGGCAGATTTTCACGACGTCGTTCTCGATGACGACACGGGTCTGCGCATCGAGCGCGGCGAACGGCTCGTCGAGCAAAAGCACCGTCGGCTCGACCGCGAGCGTCTGCGCCAGCGCGGCGCGCTTTTGCATGCCGCCGGACAGCGCATGCGGATATTTCCGCTCGAAGCCGCCGAGCCCGTATTGCCGCATCAGCGCCAACGCCCGCGCCCGGCGTTTCTCCTTGGGCTCGCCGCGGATTTCAAGACCAAGCTCGACATTCTCCAGCACCGAGCGCCACGGCAACAATGTCGTCTGCTGGAACAACATGCCGAGCCGGCGATCGATGCCCTGCGCCGGCCGGCCGTCGACCAGCACCTCGCCCGCGCTCGGTTTGCGCAAGCCGATGGCGAGACTGAGCAAGGTCGACTTGCCGCAGCCGCTCGGCCCGACCACGGCAACGATCTCGTCTTCCCTGCAGGAAAACGAGACGTCATGCAGCACCTCGACGGCGCCGCGGCGGCCTGAAAACGAGAAGCTGATATTGCGGAATTCGAGCATGGAGAGGTTTTTAGCGCGCGTTCGCCGTCCCGGCCACCGGCTTGCCGATGCCGAGCGGCTCGGCGTCGATCAGCACGAAAGCGACGCGGGCGCGCGCGTTGCCGCGGTTGGCCCAGGCGTGATTGGTGCCGCGCTGCACCATGATGTCACCGGCTTTCAGCTTCACCGTCGAGTCATCCATGTCCATCTCGATCTCGCCCTCGAGGACGATGACATAATCGATGGTTTCGGTGCGATGCATATGCGGCTTATTGCCCGGCGGGAAGTCGATCACCGCGAAGCGGGTGCCGTGCGGCGGCGGCGCGGTGCCGAGGATCCGGGCGCCCATGTCCTCAAATTCCTTGCCGGCCGGCATGGCAGCCGGAGACTTGTCGGTGCACCAGATCATCGTCGAAACCGCACCGGGAGCGGGAAACTTGGCATTGGTCGCCGGCGCGTCACGCATGACTTTCGCCACCTCGCCGTCGTGGCCGGTGACGACGCGGCGGATCGGCGGATAGTTCGGCTTGGTGTCGGTCACGGATTTGCTCCCCGATTTTCGGTCTTTGTTTGCGCTGATCTCTTCCGACGGCTTCTAGGCGGCGATGGTCTGGAAATTCATCGGATAGGAATGCAGGCGCTTGCAACCGCTGTCGGTGATCACCACGGTTTCGGCAAAGACGCAGCCGGTCTTGCCGTCGTGAAACTTCGGATCGAACAGATCGATATTGAAGGCGAACACCATGCCGGTGCGGAATTCGTCGCCGAGCTTCTTCAGCGCCGCCTGGTCGGCGGCGATGGCATGGTGGCGATAGCGCGGATATTCGAGCGAGGCCAGCCCATGGCCGTGAATGCCGGTCTCGCACATGCCGAAGCCCTGGGCATGGATCGCGTCGCGCACTTTGTCCATGGCGACCGAGATCGGCTTGCCGGGACCGAAATTCTTCATGCCCTCCTCGTAAGCGGCGACGCAGCCTTCGTAGATGCGGCGCTGCTCGGGTTTCGGCTCGCCGAGCGAGAACGTGCGCTCGACATGGGTGTAGTAGCCGCCGATCTTGGGATGAATCTCGCAAATGATCAGATCGCCGCGCGCGATCGGCCGCGTGGTCGGCACGCGAAACGGATGCGGATAGGGCAGCGCGTCGCAGGCCCACAGAAACAGCGTCGGCTCCTCGCCGCCGTTGGCGATCATGGTCTCCATCATGCCGCCATAGACTTCCGACTCTTTGACGCCGGGCTTTGCGGTATCGCGGCACGTCGACAGCATCAGGTCGCCAAGCTGCGCGGCGCGTGCGAGGATCTGCAATTCCTCGCCGCTTTTCACCGTGCGCAGCATTTCCATCATGTCGTCGAGATTGACCAATTCGGCCTGCGGCAGAATCTCCTTGAGCCGCGTATAGACACTGTGCGGCAGCCAGCCGTCCGGATCGAGCGGACCGGCCAAGCCATCCATGCCGATGCGCGCCTTGGTGAGGCCGAGCTCGCCGAGCCGTTCGAGGACCGAATCCGCCCAGGTCTTGCGCCGCGGCCGCACGTCGAAAATCCAGTCTTGCGCCGCGCGCCAGCCGTCGACGAAAGTCGGCATCATCACGTACGAGGTCGGCTCGCCGTTGCGAGGAAACACCAGGACATTGAATTCGGCATTGCCGCCGATCGGCGACAGGTAGCGGGCATTGGCAGTGCAGAAATCCCACACCGCCGGCCAGCCCCACAGCACCAGGCAGTCGAGCCCGCGCGCATCCATCTCTTGCCGTGTTGCCGCCCAGCGGCGGTCGCGCTCGGCGAGCGACAGGCGCGGGAGTTCAAGCTTTTCGCGCATCGTGAGCTCCGTTCCTTGGACGGGTCGCCTTGTTACCCTTTAGTACCCTCGCTTAGTACCCTTGCGCGCGCATGCGCTCGAGGCTCTTCACATAGTCGGCGACCGCGGCGTCGAAATGATATTCCGGCTTGAAGCCGAGTTCCTTGCGGGCGCGGTTCACGTCGTACACGCCGTGCGGCGGATAGGGCATGCCGAGGAAATTGTCGCCGGGCCCGATCTTGATGTCGGCGCCGGAAATGTATTTGCGGACGGACGCCGCCATGTCATCGAGCGTGAGCCCTTCGCCGCTGCCGATATTGTAGACGCGGCTCGGCACCTTGTCGGCAATGGTCGCGAGATAGACGCCGAGCGCAGAGTCCTTGTTGTAGATGAAGTCGTCCTTGGCTTGCGCGCCATAAGGATGATGGAACGGCTCGCCGTTGAACGGCGCTTCCACGATCTGGCTGGTGACGCCCATCTTGCCGTGGCGCGCGGTCTTGCCGGGACCATAGGTCGTGGCAAAACGCAGGATCGCGACATCGAGGCCGAAATTGCCGGCGTAATAGAGCGCCGTCTGCTCGCTCATGAGTTTCGCGCTGTCATAGATGCGCTGCGGATTTTTCGGCATGTCCTCGGGCATCGGCTTGTAATGCGGCGGCCCGTAATCGCCGAGCACCGGGCCGTAGATGCCCTTGGCGCTGGTATAGACCACGCGCTTGATGTCGAAGAGCCGCGCGCCTTCGAGCACGTTTACCGTGCCCATGACATTGACCTGGATGCTCTGCGCCGGATTGGCCGCCGACACCGCGCCGACGAAAGCCGCGGCATGAACGATATGCGTGATCTTGTGGCGCTTGATGACGTCGAGAAGCCGCGGCATGTCGAGAATGTCGCCGGACTCGAAGTCGATCTCATCGGCGATGTCGCCGACCAGACGGCCGTCATAGTGGCGGGCATAAACCACCGGCCGGTGGCCTTCGCGCACGAATTTCCGGCTGGTTTCCGCGCCGATGACGCCCATGCCGCCGGTGATCAGGACCTTCATGCGTTTCCCTCGGATCTTCGTTGGAGCATGAAAACCGGCATCCAGTTTCCGGGACATCATGCTCGATTGCCGGGTTTCCGGTCTTTTTTCTAATTAACTCGCGGGTGAGTTAAATCTTGCTCCGCGGCGGCTGTCAAGGTTTCGCCTCACCTCAAGTTCGCCGCTCATCGCGAGCTCTCGCCGCAGCGCTACGGCGCCAGATAGGCCTTGATCATGTCGATGACGAGCGCGCGCCGGCGGCGCAAGGCGGCGGCGCTCGTGACATCGGTGTTGAAGATCACGCCGAGCGTGTGGCGATTGGAGAACACGAAGAAGCCGAGCGCGCAGATGGAAAGATAGAGATCGAGCGGGTCGACACCCTTGCGCAGCGCGCCCGTCGCCTCCCCGCGCTCGAGCACGCGCTTGATGACGGAGATCAAAGGCGCGCGCATCTCGGCGATGCGGCGCGACATTTTCAGATGCCGCGCGCGGTAAAGATTTTCCATCTTCACGAATTCGATGTAGTGCGGATATTTGACGTAGTGCTCGAATTTCGCCTGCACCATGGCGGCGACGGCTTCGATCGGCCCGAGCCTGTCGACGTCGATGCGCTTCTCGACCTCGACCAGTTCGAAATAGGTGGTTTCGAGGGCGGCGAGATAGAGCCCCTCCTTGCTGCCGAAATAATAATAGGTCATGCGGCGGTTGGCGCCCGCCTGATCGGCAATATCCTCGATGCGGGCGGCGTCGAGCCCCTTGGCGGCGAATTCCTGCATCGCGGCCTGCAGAATGCGCGCGCGCGTCGCCGCCGCATCGCGCCGTTTCACCTGTCGCTTCTCTGGCCGTTTCGGCTGGCGGGCGCGGCCGTTTTCCGCCCGCGCCGCGGCGCCCGACACCGCGCGATGCCTCGCCTTCGGCAGCCTGGACTGGGATGTTATGCTCATATCCGGTGTTAGCTCAGATATAACTGTGATTGTCGGGACCGAACCGCTTGTCCCGATTTGCATTTCCCGAGCTCACGCGTCAACTCCCAAGCCGCCGCTCCCGGGCCGGCTGTGCGGATTTTCGGGAACCTTTTTGCTGCTGCGCCATCTTGTAGTCATGCCCTTTTCTTATCGCGCGAGGCGGCAATGGCCGACGAAGCATCTCCTCCCGGCGGCCCTGATCTGACGCAAGGCGTTGCACCCGCCGATCTCGCCGGCGGCAAGCTCCTCGGCCATGTCGGCAGCGATGCCGTGCTTGTGGTGCAGGCCGGATCGGAGCTTTTCGCCGTCGGCGCCCATTGCACCCACTATCACGGGCCGCTCGCGGACGGCATCGTAACCGGGGCATCGCTGCGCTGCCCCTGGCATCATGCCTGCTTCGATTTGCGCAGCGGCGAGGCGGTCCGCGCCCCTGCTCTGAGCCCGATCGAATGCTGGAAGATCGAACAGCGCGGCGGCAAGATCTTCGTCAAAGAAAAGCTGGCGCAGCCGAAGCCCCGGTCCGCGCCGACGAAGAACGGCGTCAACCGCCTCGTCATTGTCGGCGGCGGCGCGGCGGGCTTTGCGGCGGCCGAAATGCTGCGGCGGCGCGGCTTTGGCGGCAGCATCGCCATGTATAGCCAAGACAGCGCCCCGCCGGTCGACCGGCCCAATCTGTCGAAGGATTATCTCGCCGGCAGCGCGCCGGACGACTGGCTGCCGCTTCGCCCGGATGCGTTTTACGCCGAGAACGGCATCGACCTGCATCTCAATGCCGAAGTCGCCGGCATTGACACGAAAGCGCGCACAATCGCCGCCGGCGGCAAGACGGTCGCCTTCGACCGGCTGCTATTGGCGACCGGCGCGGAGCCGGTCCGGCTGCCGATTCCCGGAGCCAATCTGCCCCATGTCCACACGCTCCGCTCATTGGCGGACTGCCGCGCCATCATCGCCTTGGCCAAAGGCGCACGCCGCGCGGTGGTGATCGGCGCAAGCTTCATCGGCCTCGAGGCTGCGGCCGCACTGCGCGCGCGCGACATCGAGGTGCATGTCGTGGCGCTCGAGGACCGGCCGATGGAACGCGTGCTCGGCGCACGGATGGGCGACTTCGTGCGCGCTCTGCACGAGGAGCACGGCGTTATCTTCCATCTGAAAGACACGGTGACGGCGATCGACGCAAAGCGCGCGACGCTTCAACGCGGCGGAACCATCGACGCTGATCTCGTGGTGGCCGGCGTCGGCGTGCGGCCGCGCCTGGCATTGGCCGAGCTTGCCGGGTTGACGCTCGATCGCGGCGTCGCCGTGAGCGCCACATTGGAAACGAGCGTGCCGGGCATCTATGCGGCCGGCGACATCGCGCGATGGCCCGATCCCCATTCGGGAGAAAGCATCCGCGTCGAACACTGGGTCGTTGCCGAACGGCAAGGCCAAACCGCCGCAATGAACATGATGGGCCATGACGAACCCTTCGACGCCGTGCCGTTCTTCTGGAGCCAGCACTACGACGTTCCGATCAATTACGTCGGGCATGCGGAGCGCTGGGACGAGATCGCAATCGAAGGCGACATCAAGGCCACGGATTGCGTGCTGCGCTATAAGCGTGACGGCCGCCTGCTGGCAGTCGCTTCGATATACCGCGATGTCGACAGTCTTCAGGCCGAGCTGACGATGGAACGCGCGACCGCAAAGGCACACGGCGCCTGAGGCGGCAGGCCGGCATCACCGGCGCGAAATGGAACTGCAGCTCGGAATGGAACTGCCATCGGAACTTGCGTCCGCAATTTATGGTGGAAAACTAATTGCTCGGTTGTGGCCCTGGATTGAGATGCCGTGCCGTCCAGGCAATGCTGGCATGGGGTGAGTGGCGCGCGATTCGCGGGTGTCACTCCGGAATGTCGGCGTTAGAGACTTTCGTTCGGATTCGTCAATACAAGGACCGCGCCGCCGAATTCTTCGAACTGTCGGGTCAACCCTTCAGCGAAGAAGTGCGGGCGCGCTATTTGGCCATCGCCGATCACTACATGGCGCTCGCCGATGCCGAGTGGCGCACCGATCAGCTCGTGCGCAAGCAGCGGCTCGACCGGATGCGTTCGGAGCGCGAAAAGTCGCAGCGCCGGAGCATGGCGCCCGCCGCCATATTTCCCGTCGCGAACGACACCAAGTCCTTTGCCCGGCGCAGAAGCGCCGGCTCCACGCAGATGGCGGCGCAGGCGACCTTTCCGGCGGCCAAGCCGGCGCCGTAACGCCGCAGCGTCCAGACAAAGCGGTCTGCAACGCATGCCTTTGCGCGCGACGGTAACGCAAAGCCATGTTCGGGAGGCATGCGCGGGAAGCGCGGCAGCGCCCGTGACTTGCTTGGTATGATAATTTACGTTGTGCGCCGGAGGACGCGAATGAGCTCACAAAATAATGTCGCGCAAAAGAAAATGCGGCTGGGCGCGTTTTTCAATCCCACCGGCCATCATGTCGCGTCATGGCGGCACGCGGAATCGCAGGCCGATGCCGGGGTGAATTTCGCGCATTATCGCGAACTGGCCCAAACCGCCGAGCGCGCCAAGTTCGACATGGTTTTCCTTGCCGACAATGTCTGCGTCCGCAAGGCCCATATCGACGCGCTGTCGCGCTCGGCGCAGTATATCGCCAATTTCGAGCCGATCACGCTGCTGTCGGCGCTGTCCGGCGCAACAAGCCATATCGGCCTCGTCGCCACCGCGACCACGAGCTACAACGAGCCCTATCACGTAGCCCGCAAATTCGCCTCCCTCGACCATATCAGCGGCGGCCGCGCCGGCTGGAATCTGGTCACCTCGGGCCAGCAGGAAGAGGCGCAGAATTTCGGCCGTGAGGCGCATTTCGGCCACAGCGAGCGCTACGAACGCGCCCGCGAATTCGCGCATATCGTTACCGCGCTGTGGGACAGCTGGGACGACGACGCCTTCATCCGCGACAAGGCGAGCGGCCAGTTCTTCAATCCGCAGGGCCTGCACACGCTCGATCACAAGGGCAAGTTCTTCTCGGTGCGCGGCCCGCTGAACGTGCCGCGTTCGCCGCAAGGCCGGCCGGTCATCGTGCAGGCCGGCGGCTCCGACGACATGATCAATGTCGCGGCCGAATTCGCCGAGGTCATCTTCTGCGCGCCGCTGACGGTCGAAGCCGGGCAGAAGCTCTATCGCGAGCTCAAAGGAACGATGGCCAAGCATGGCCGCGATCCCGACGCGATGAAGATCATGCCCGGCCTGAGCACCGTCATCGGCGCAAGCGAGAGCGAGGCCAATGAAAAATACGAGGAATTGCAGTCGCTCATCCATCCGATCGTGGCGCGCGAGATCCTCGGCACCATTCTCGGCGGTATCGATCTGTCACCCTACCCGTTCGACGGCCCGGTCCCCGAACATCTCGCCACGACCGATGCCAGCCAATATGCCACCAAGTCGGCGATCGATCTCGCCAAGCGCGAGAACTTGAGCATTCGCCAGCTGGCGATGCGCATGGCCGGCGCGCGCGGCAAGGCCGTGGTCAAGGGCACACCGCAGCAGATCGCCGACATGATGGAGGAGTGGTTCGTCGCCGGCGCCGCCGACGGCTTCAACATCATGCCGCCCTATCTGCCGGGCGGGCTCAACGATTTCGTCAAATATGTTGTGCCGGAATTGCAGCGGCGCGGCCTGTTCCGCACCGAATACGAGGGCGCGACCCTGCGCGAGAATCTCGGCTTGCAGCGGCCGGAGAGCCGGTATCGCAAGGCGTCTTAGGACTCGGACAGCATTGGCTGCGTCATTGCGAGCGAGGAGCGACCTGCGCGGCGTGACGGCCCCGGCTTGCTTCGCCGCTGAGCCTGTCATCGGGCCGGCCGCTTCGGGCCGGAGCCGTTGGCTCCTCGCAATGACGAAGCAGCGTATCCGATTTAGCCTGCAGTGACGTCGACCGCCATCTCGCCGTCGAGCACGCGCTTGGCCGTCGGCATGTCGACTTCGTGCTCCCAGGCGCCGATCACGACGGTGGCGACGCAATTGCCGATCAGATTGCCCAGCGCGCGCGCGATGCCGATGAACCAGTCGACCGAAAGCACCAGCACAAGGCCGAGCACCGGGACGGTCGGCACGGCATTGAGCGTCGCCAACAGAATGACAATCGCCGAGCCGGGCACGCCGTGGGCGCCTTTCGACGTCACCAGCGATACCACCAGCACCAAGAGCAGATCGCCGATCGACAACGGCGTGTTGGTCGCCTGCGCAATGAAGACGACGGCGAGCGTCAGATAGATCGAGAAGGCATCGAGGTTGAACGAATAGCCGGTCGGAATGACGAGGCCGACAACCGAGTCCTTCACGCCCATGCGCTCGAGCTTGCGCATGATCTGCGGCAGCACCGCGTCCGACGACGCGGTCGCCAGCACGATGGTCAATTCCTCGCGAAAATAATTGAGGAACTTGAAAATGTTGATGCCGAGCGCGCGCAGGATGCCGCCGAGCACGACGACGACGAAGATCGCCACCGCCACATAGAAGATCAGTACCAGCGACAGCAGCTGCTTGAGCGAGCCGACGCCGTATTTGCCGACGGTATAGGCCACCGCGCCGAGCACGCCGAGCGGCGCGACGCGGACGATAAGGCCCATGACCTTGAACAGAACCTTGGATACCGCCTCGACCAAGGACGTGACCTGCGCCGCGGGTTCGCCGACGAGAGCGAGCGCAACACCGAACAGGACCGCGAAGAACAGGACTTGAAGCACGTCATTGCGCGCCAGCGCATCGATCGACGTGGTCGGGATGATATTGAGGATGAAGCTGCCGATGCCGGCGCCCTGAAGCTTATGCGCATTGTCGGCGTAGTTGCTCAAAGCCTTGGCGTCGAGCGTCGCGGGATCGATATTCATGCCGTGGCCCGGCGCGAAGACGAAGGCGAGCACGAGGCCGAGCGTGAGCGCAACCGTCGTCATGACCTCGAAATAGACCAGCGCCTTGAAACCAACGCGGCCGACCTTTTTCAGATCGCCGGCGCCGGCAATGCCGTGCACCACGACGCAAAATACGATCGGCGCCACGATCATCGAGATCAGCTTGAGGAAGCCGTCGCTCAGGATCTTCAGCGATATGGCGAAATCGGGCGTCGCGATACCCAGGATGATGCCGAGCAAGAGCGCGATCAGAACCTGAAAGAACAGCGAGCTGTAAAACGGCGAGCGGGCGGTCACCGCCGGCGCGGTCATGGCCGTAGTCGTCATTCCACACCCCCCTGTTGTCGACCTGCCCGAAGAATAAGCAATTCCCATGCCAGCGACTGTCGAAAACGCCGCAAAAGCTCATGGAACTCGCCGCTGCAAGAAGCCGGCGGCGGCGGCGCGCTAGAGCGCTTCAAACAATATGTCCTGCGCACCATGCCAGAGCACATATTCGCCGAGCGGCCGCACCTGATCGCGGCCTTGGACGATGGTCAGAAAATGGTTGCCGGCGAGTTGGCCGACCTTGCTGGCAAAGCAGACATTGCCGTAAGCGAGCAGAATCTCGGTTTCGCTGATGCCGCCGGGATAGACGATGATCTCGCCCGGCGCCGGATAGCTGGTGTGATTCTCGTAGCCGAGGCCGAGATCGAGATCGCCGAGCGGAATCCAGCAGCCCTCACCGCTCCAGCGCACATGGATGATGCGCTCCTTGTAAGGCAGCATGCTGCGAAATTTGGCGCAGGTTTTCGGCGCGCGCTCGGATTCGAACTTCGCGATAAACTCGAAATGCCCGGCCTTGATGCGAACGCGTTCCATGATCGTCTCCTGCAAATCTAGTTCAAGTTCATGATCGCATCGCGCAGAACGCGCGCGCCGACATCGGCGTCGTCCGCGGTCACCGCCTCGCGCGGATTGTGGCTGATGCCGCCATTGCCGCAGCGCACGAACAGCATGCCGATGTCGGTGACGCCGGCGAACTGATCCGCATCGTGGCCAGCGCCGCTCGGCAGATGAAACGGCGTGATGCCGGCGCGCGCGACGGCCGCGGCGAAGGCCGCCTGCATCGCCGGCGCGCAGGGCACCGCCGGATGCCGCGCGATCTCGGCGATCGCCGCGGTGACGCCGCGGCGTGCGGTGATCTCATCGATCGCGGTGCGAATATCGGCGATGGCCTGATCGCGGATGGCGTCGTCCGACGAGCGTATATCGAGCGAGAATTCGCAGCGGCCGGGAATGACATTGATCAACCCGTGCGGCACGTCGAGCTGGCCGACGGTGCCGACGAGCCCTTCGGTCGCGGCGCAGCGGCGCTCGACGGCGAGCACGATTTCGGCCGCCGCGGCGGCGGCATCATGGCGCAGCGCCATCGGCACCGTGCCGGCATGGCCGGCAACGCCATCGATCGTGATCCGAAACCGGACGACACCCGCGATAGAGGTGACAATGCCGACCGGCAAATCGCGTTCGAGCAGTCGCGGGCCCTGCTCGATATGCACTTCGAGATAGCCGCGCAGCGATTGCGGACGCCGCGCCAGCTTTTCGATCATGCTGAGGTCGACGCTGTGCTCATGCAGCACCGCGCCGAGGCTGATGCCTTTGCTGTCGCTTCGCCGCAGCAGCGCAGCATTGAAATGCCCGGCGACCGCGCTCGAACCGATATAGGGCGCCGAAAAGCGAACGCCCTCCTCCTCCGAAAAGCCGATCACTTCAAGATGAAACGGCAATTGCGTCCTGGTGAGCGCGAGACTTTCGGCAACGACGATCGCCGTCAAAATGCCGAGCCGGCCGTCATAGCGCCCGGCATTGGCCACCGTATCGTAGTGAGAGCCGACGATCAGCGTGCGCGCCGAAGGTGCGGTGCTGGCGTAGCGGCCGACCACATTGCCGATGGCGTCGATACTGGCTTCGAGACCGGCCATGCGCATCCAGTCGCGCAACTGCTCCGCCACGGCCTTGTGCGCCGGCGAGAAATAAGTGCAGGTCAGCCCGCCTTGCATCTCCGACCATTGCGCGAGCTGATCGGCCATATCGAGAATGCGCGCGCCGTATTTTTCCCGCGGTATCGGCACGGCTCACCGCAGACCGCGCGCGGCGCTGGAGGCGGCGCTAGGCATGACGCTAGGCATGAGCGAGGCCGCCCGACGTTTCGATGAAGCGTACGATGGTCTGCAGGCCGTCGCCCTTGCGCAGATTAGTCATGACGAAAGGCCGCGCCCCGCGCATGCGCTTGGCGTCGGTTTCCATCTTCGCCAAAGACGCGCCGACATAGGGCGCGAGATCGACCTTGTTGATGACCAGAAGATCGGAGCGCGTGATGCCCGGCCCGCCCTTCGACGGAATCTTGTCCCCTGCCGCCACGTCGATGACGTAGATGGTCAGGTCGGCGAGCTCGGGCGAAAACGTCGCGGCGAGATTGTCGCCGCCGGATTCGATCAGCACCAGGTCGAGCTTGGGAAATTTGGCGCGCATGTCGGCGACGGCGGCGAGGTTCATCGAGGCGTCCTCGCGGATCGCGGTATGCGGGCAGCCGCCGGTTTCCACGCCGGCAATGCGTTCGGGCGCAAGCGAGCCGGAACGGACCAGAAACTCGGCGTCCCATTTGGTGTAGATGTCATTGGTGATCGCGGCGATGTCATAGGCCTCGCGCATCGCCTTGCACAGCGAATCCATCAGCGCCGTCTTGCCGGAGCCGACCGGACCGCCGATGCCGACGCGAAGCGGGCCATTGAGACTTTGCGTCATCGACATCCTTCAGCTCCGGAACAGGCGTGTATATTGCGTTTCGTGCTTGATGCCGGCCAGATCGGCGCGGAACGCGGCGCTGCCGAGATCGTCGAGGCCGGATACTAGGGCACGTTGCGCGGTCTCACCAACAACCGGCTCGAGCATTTGCAAGAGGCGCTGGCTGTCGGTATGGCCGAGCGGAATCAGGCGGACCCCGGCGGATATCCAGTTCGCCACGATCGCCGTGAGAAAGGCGTGCAGCGCCGGCGCCAGCGGCACGCCATGCCCGGCGCATGCGGCGCCGACAGCAATCGGATAGGCGACCGCGCCCGGCCATATCTCCTTCAGCCGCGCCAGCGCCCGGCACGGCCAGGCCGCTTCCGTGACGTCGGCAAACGCGCGGCCGAGCTTGGTCGTTTCCTCGAAACGCTCGCGCGACGGCGCGAAGGCCGCAGCCAATTCGGCGGCCTCGACAGCAGCGGCATCATCGCCTGCGGCCGTCGCTCGGTGCATCTGCGCGAAAAAGACGCCGTCATTGAAGCCCGACCCCATCCTCAGCGTAGCGTCGAGCCAGCCGCGCAGCGACGCGACATCGTTGATGTCGCCGGTTTCGACCGCCCATTCGATACCGCTCGAATAGGCGAAGGCGCCGACCGGATAGGCCGGCGACAGCCAGATCATGAGCCGGAAAAGCGCCTCCTGCGACAACAACTCGACATCGGTCGCCGGCAGACGGCGCGCCCGGCCGCGCGACATGCGCTCGTCACCGGTCATGGCGACGCCCGCCATCGTGGCCGTGCTCATGACCATGCGCGTGATCGTGCTCATGGTGGTGATGCGCGTGGCCGCCGTGGGCGTGACGCCCGGACGACGCGGCGTAAGCCCCACCTTCGGGATCGAAGGGCGCCGAGATCTCGATCACTTCGGCGCCGAGCTGACGCACCATGTCCGCCATCACATGGTCACGGCGGATGCGCAGCGCATCCGGCAGAAGCTGCGTCGGCAGATGCCGGTTACCCAGGTGCCAGGCGACGCGGCCAAGATGCAGCGCGTCGGCGCAGCGGATTTCCAACAACGGCTCCGGCGCGGCGACGACCTCGACGAGGCGGCCGTCGTCAAGCACCAGCGCATCGCCGCCGCGCAATTCGGTTGCCGCCGGCAAGTCGAGCAGAAACGACGTGCCGTCGGCTCCGGTCATCGCCATGCGGCGGCGGTGCCGGTCGTCGTAATCAAGCACCACGCGATCGGCGGCCTCGCCCGACCACGTCATCGCCGATTTGACCGCGATCGCGCGCATCGCGAGCTAGAACAGGAAATAGCGCTGCGCCATCGGCAGCACCTCGGCGGGAGCGCAGGTGAGCAATTCGCCGTCGGCGCGCACTTCATAAGTCTCCGGATCGACCTCGATCTCCGGCGTCGCGCCGTTGTGGATCATGCTCTTCTTGGAAATCTTGCCGCGGGTGTTTTGCACCGCGTAGAGCTCCTTCTGGATGCCGAGCTTCTTGCCGAGACCCGCGCGCACCGCCGCCTTCGAGGCGAAGACGACGGACGACGCGGTGCGGGCGCGGCCATAGGCGCCAAACATCGGCCGGTAATGCACCGGCTGCGGAGTCGGGATCGAGGCATTGGGATCGCCCATCGGGGCGGCCACGATGGAGCCGCCCTTGATGATGCATTCCGGCTTGACGCCGAAAAAGGCCGGCGCCCACAAGACGAGATCGGCAAGCTTGCCCTTCTCCACCGAGCCGATCAGCCCCGACACGCCATGCGCGATCGCCGGATTGATAGTGTATTTGGCGACGTAGCGCTTCACCCGCACATTATCATTGTCGCCTTTCTCTTGGGCGAGCCGGCCGCGCTGCTTCTTCATCTTGTCGGCGGTCTGCCAGGTGCGGATGATGACTTCGCCGAGCCGGCCCATGGCCTGGGAGTCCGACGACATCATCGAGAGCGCGCCGATATCGTGCAGGATATCTTCGGCGGCGATGGTCTCCTTGCGGATACGACTCTCGGCAAAGGCGAGATCTTCGGCGATCGACGGGTCGAGATGGTGGCACACCATCAGCATGTCGAGGTGCTCGTCGATGGTGTTCCTGGTATAGGGCCGCGTCGGATTGGTCGAGGACGGCAGCACGTTCTTCAGGCCGGCGACCTTGATAATGTCCGGCGCGTGACCGCCGCCGGCGCCTTCAGTGTGGAAGGCGTGGATGGTGCGGCCCTTGAACGCCTTGATCGTGTCCTCGACGAAACCGGATTCGTTGAGCGTGTCGGTGTGGATCATCACCTGCACGTCATGATCGTCGGCGACCGAGAGACAGCAATCGATCGCCGCCGGCGTCGTGCCCCAGTCCTCGTGCAGCTTCAGCGCACAGGCGCCGGCCTTGATCATTTCCTCAAGCGCGGCCGGCCGCGACGCGTTGCCCTTGCCGGCGAAACCGAGATTGACCGGAAACTCGTCCGCCGCCTGGATCATGCGCGAGAGATGAAACGGTCCGGGCGTGCAGGTGGTGGCAAACGTGCCGTGCGCCGGACCGGTGCCGCCGCCGAGCATCGAGGTGACGCCCGACATCAGCGCCTCCTCGACCTGCTGCGGGCAGATGAAATGGATGTGCGTATCGAAGCCGCCGGCGGTGAGAATCTTGCCCTCACCGGCGATCACTTCGGTGCCCGGACCGACGATGACGGTTACGCCGGGTTGAATGTCCGGATTGCCGGCTTTGCCGATGGCGAAGATCTTGCCGTCCTTGATGCCGACATCGGCTTTGACGATGCCCCAATGGTCGAGAATGAGCGCGTTGGTGATGACGGTGTCGACCGCGCCCTGGCGGTTGGTGACCTGCGACTGGCCCATGCCGTCGCGGATCACTTTGCCGCCGCCGAATTTCACCTCCTCGCCGTAGACGGTGAAGTCCTTCTCGACTTCGATGATCAGATCTGTATCGGCGAGGCGAACGCGGTCGCCCAAGGTCGGGCCGAACATGTCGGCATAAGCTTTGCGGCTGATCTTGGCCGGCATGGCGGAGCCTCGATTCTCTAAGCTAGAGCTTTCCCATCACGTCTTGGCGGAACCCGTAGATCGTGCGCTTGCCGGCGAGCGCAACCAGATCGACCTCGCGGGTCTGCCCCGGCTCGAAACGGATCGCGGTGCCGGCGGCGATATCGAGCCGCATGCCGCGCGCTTTCTTGCGGTCGAATTTCAGCGCCGGATTGGTCTCGAAGAAATGATAATGCGAGCCGACCTGGATCGGCCGGTCGCCGGTATTGGCAACGGTCAATGTAACGGTCTTGCGGCCCTTGTTGAGCTCGATGTCGCCGTCCTGGATGAACATTTCGCCGGGGATCATTGCGTCCTCATCTGATCGGCTCGTGCACGGTGACAAGCTTGGTGCCGTCCGGGAATGTCGCCTCGACCTGGATCTCGGGGATCATTTCGGCAATGCCGTCCATCACCTGGGCGCGGGTGAGCACGTGCGCGCCTTGCTCCATCAGTTCGGCAACGCTCTTGCCGTCGCGCGCGCCCTCGACGATGAAATCGGAGATCAGCGCGACGGCTTCGGGATGATTGAGCTTGACGCCGCGATCGAGGCGGCGCCGCGCAACTATCGCGGCCATGGCGATCAGCAACTTGTCCTTTTCGCGCGGAGTCAGGTTCATGATGCCTCAATTCAACCAGAGCCGCGGCAGCGGCAGCGGATTAAGCGCGGCCAGAACAACCATCAAGTCCTGACGCAGCACGGCGCTGTCCCGCGCGACAAAACGTATGATGGCGTGCCCGTTCCAGGCCGACGCAGCCACCTCGCCCTTAAAAGCATCGGCAAGGGCGCGGATCGCGGCTATGTCCGCATCGTCGCCGGGAATTTTCAGAACATTGGCGACGGCAACGCCGCCCGCGGCGACCGCCGGCCGCGCCATTTCTTCGGCGATCATGCCGTCGAAGCGGACGGTCTCGGCGAAGACCAAAACGCCGTCGCGCCTGACGCGCCAGCGATCGGCAAGCTTGCCGGACAGCACAGCCTCGCCCATCGCGGTGCGGCCGAAGACAATGGCCTCGGCAAGCAATAGCTGCGCGCCCGGCGCCAGCGCAACATCGATCGAGCGACGCAACCGGACCTGATCGAACAGGATCGTCTCTTGCGGCAGCCAGGCGAGCCGGCCGTCGCGGCCGACCTCCAGCTTGATCGCGATTTCAGTATCGGGCGCGAGCGAGCGATAAATCTTCTCGGCCGCAGCCGTGGTCACCGCAAGGCCGGCGCCGGAGGCCACTGCCACGTCGATGCCGAACCGGTCGCCGCCGGTCATGCCGCCGGCGGTATTGACGATGACGGATTCCAGCGTGTCCGGCCGCTCGGCATTGGGAAAGCGCACGCGCAGCGAGCCCGATTCATGCACGCGCCGGCGCCGGCTCACGCCAAGCGCCGCATCCACCGTGAGCGCGATATGTCCGACGGCGCGGTTGCCGGCAAAAGTGTCTCTTTGCAATGGCGCGGCGGCGCTCATCGTTTTGCTCTCGGAACTCAAATTTCGCAACGTCATTCTGGAACGTGATCGCTCGCCGTCAATGGACGGCCGGTTCAAATCGTCTGTGCGGATCGCAAGTTCAAATTGTCATTTCAGATCGCCGGTTCAGATCGCCATTGCAACTCAGATCGCCATGGCCCGCTTCAACGCGCCCTCGTCGATATCATCGCGCGAGCAGGAATAGACCACCGCGCCGCGATCCATGACGGTGAAATGATCGCCGAGTTCGCGGGCGAAGTCGAGATATTGCTCGACCAATATGATGGCGATCTTGCCCAGCGACCGCAGGTAAGTGATGGCGCGGCCGATATCCTTGATGATCGAGGGCTGGATGCCCTCGGTCGGCTCGTCGAGCAGGAGAAGCCGCGGCCGCATCACCAGCGCCCGGCCGATCGCCAATTGTTGCTGTTGCCCGCCGGACAGATCGCCGCCGCGCCGGCGCAGCATGCTTTCCAGCACCGGAAACAGCGAGAACACATCGTCGGGGATGCTGCATTGCTCGCGCTTGAGCGGGGCGAAGCCGGTCTTGAGATTTTCCTCCACCGTCAGCAGGGGAAAAATCTCGCGGCCCTGCGGCACGTAGGCGATGCCGCGCCGGGCGCGCTCCGCGGGCCGCAGCGCGGTAATATCGGTGCCTTCCCAGGTGATGGTGCCGCGCGCGATCGGATGCTGGCCGGCAAGCGCATCAAGAAGGCTCGTCTTCCCGACCCCGTTGCGGCCGAGCACGCAGGTGACTTTGCCGGGCTCGGCTTGCAGCGAGACGCCGCGCAGCGCCTGCGCCGCGCCGTAATAAAGGTCGAGTGCATTGGCCTCAAGCATGTCTCAGCGTCCCAGATAGACTTCGACCACGCGTTCGTTCTGCGAGACCTGGTCGATCGTGCCCTCGGCGAGCACCGCGCCTTCATGCAGGCAGGTGACCTTGACGCCGAGGTCGCGCACGAAGGTCATGTCGTGCTCGACGACGACGACGGTGTGCTCGCGATTGATCTCCTTGAGCAGTTCCGCGGTTTGTTGCGTCTCCACATCGGTCATGCCGGCGACCGGCTCGTCGACGAGGAGAAGCTTCGGATCCTGCGCCAGCAGCATGCCGATTTCGAGCCATTGCTTCTGCCCATGCGACAGGCTGCCGGCGACGCGGTCCCGTACCGGCGTGAGCCGGATAATGTTCAGAATCTCGTCGATGCGCTGCCGTTCGCCCGGCGTGTCGCGCCACCACAGCGTGGTGCGCACGCGGCGCTCGGATTTCAGCGCCAGTTCGAGGTTGTCGAACACGGTGTGGTTGTCGAACACGGTCGGCTTCTGGAATTTGCGGCCAATGCCGAGTTCGGCGATTTCGGTTTCGTCGAGTCTCGTGAGATTGTGCACGCCGTCGAACACGACCTCGCCGGAATTGGGCCGGGTCTTGCCGGTGACGACGTCCATCATCGTGGTCTTGCCGGCGCCGTTGGGGCCGATAATCGCGCGCATCTCGCCGGGCGCGATCATGAACGATAGATTGTTGAGCGCACGGAAACCGTCGAACGAGACGGTGACGCCGTCGAGATAAAGAAGTGCGCTGGTGAGCGGCTCCATGATCGCCTCACTCCGCCGGCAGCGGCTCGGGCGGCGTCACGCCGTCTTCGGCAGCCGCCGCGATTCTGGCGCGCCGCAGCGCCGTCCAATGATGCAGCGTGCCGACGATGCCGCGCGGCAGGAACAGCGTCACCCCGACGAACAGCGAGCCGAGCATGAACAGCCAGTACGGCGCCAGCACGCCCGAGGTGAAATAAGTCTTGGCGTAATTGACCAGCACGGCGCCAAGCGCCGCGCCGGTCAGCGTGCCGCGGCCGCCGACGGCGACCCAGATGACGGCCTCGATGGAATTACCCGGCGCGAATTCGCTCGGATTGATGATGCCGACCTGCGGCACATAAAGCGCGCCGGCAATGCCGGCCATGCAGGCCGACAGCGTGAACACGAAGAGCTTGTAGGATTCGACGCGATAGCCGAGGAACCGCGTGCGCGCCTCGGCGTCGCGGATCGCGATCAGCACTTTGCCGAATTTCGACGTCACCACCGCGCGGCTGACCAGGAAGCCGAGCATCAAGGCGGCGCAGGATAGAGCGAACAGCGCGTTGCGCGTGGCTTCAGCCTGCACGTTGAAGCCGAGAATGTCCTTGAAATCGGTCAGGCCGTTATTGCCGCCGAAGCCGAAATTGTTGCGGAAGAAGCCGAGCATCAGCGCATAGGTCATCGCCTGCGTGATGATCGACAGATAAACGCCGGTGACGCGGCTGCGGAAGGCGAACCAGCCGAACACGAAGGCGAGGACGCCAGGCACCAGAACAACCATCAGCGCGCCATAGGCGAAATGCTGAAAGCCGTACCAGGCGATCGGCAATTCCTTCCAGTTCAGGAACACCATGAAATCGGGCAAGATCGGGTTGGCATAAACGCCGCGCGTGCCGATCTGCCGCATCAGATACATGCCCATGGCATAGCCGCCGAGCGCGAAGAACGCGCCGTGGCCGAGCGAGAGAATGCCGCCGTAACCCCAGATCAGATCGATCGACAGCGCCAGGATCGCATAGCAAAGATATTTGCCGAACAGGGCCACGACGTAAGTCGGCACGTGCAGCGCGGACGACTGCGGCACGAGGAGATTGAGGACCGGCACCGCGATCGCCAGCGCCGCGAGCACGATCAGGAAGATGACCGCAGAACGGTCGATGAGGCGAATGAGGAAATGATCGCGCATGCCCGGCATCATGCCTCGACCGCCCTGCCCTTGAGCGCGAACATGCCGCGCGGCCGCTTCTGGATGAACAGGATGATGAACACGAGAATGGCGATCTTGCCGAGGACGGCGCCGGCGAACGGCTCGAGGAATTTGTTGGCGACGCCGAGCAGGAAGGCGCCGGCGAAAGTGCCCCACAGATTGCCGACGCCGCCGAACACCACGACCATGAAGCTGTCGATGATGTAACCCTGGCCGAGATTGGGACTGACATTATCGATCTGCGACAATGCGACGCCGGCCATGCCGGCAATGCCGGAGCCAAGACCGAAGGTCAGCGCGTCGACCCGGCTGGTGCGAATGCCCATCGACGCCGCCATGGTGCGGTTCTGCGTCACCGCCCGCATTTCGAGGCCGAAGCGGGTGAAGCGAAGGAGCCCGAGCAGCGCGACGAAGACCGACAGCGCGAAGCAAATGATCCAGAGCCGGTTATAGGTGATGGTGATGCCGCCGAGATCGAAGGCGCCGCTCATGAACGACGGGTTGCCGACCTCGCGATTGTTCGGCCCGAATATGGTGCGCACCGCCTGCTGCAGGATCAGCGACAGGCCCCAGGTGGCGAGCAGCGTTTCCAGCGGACGGCCATAGAGGAAACGGATAATGGAGCGCTCGATCAGAATGCCGAGGAACCCGGCGACGATGAAGGCGAGCGGGACGGCGATGGCCAGCGAATAGTCGAACAGACCCGGTGCGTGGTTTCGGATCGTCTCCTGCACGACGAACGTGACATAGGCGCCGACCATGACCATTTCGCCGTGCGCCATATTGATCACGCCCATCACGCCGAAGGTGATGGCGAGCCCGATCGCGGCGAGGAGCAGCACCGAGCCGAGCGACAGGCCGTACCAGGTGTTTTGCACCAGGTCCCACAGTTCGAGGCGTCTTTGAATCGCGGCGATGCCGGCCTTCGCCGCCGTCAGCACCGGCGTCGCGGTTCCGGTCGGCAGGCTCGACAGCAACGCGAGCGCGTCTTGGTCGCCGCGCTGACGGATAACCTCGACGGCGGCAAGCTTGTCGGCGTCGCTCGCGCCGGCGGAATTGAGCAGGATCGCGGCGCGCGCCTGCATCAGCACAAGCTTGACGCGGCTGTCCTGCTCCTTGGCCAGCGCGATTTCGAGCGTCGGCAGCGCGCTCGCCTCATGCGATTTGAACACCTCCTGCGCGGCGCCGTATCTTTTGTCAGGATTGGACGAGAGCAAGGTCAAACCGCCGAGCGCGGCGTCGATCAAGCCGCGCACGCGATTGTTGATATTGACGGTATCGAGATCGGCCGGCGGATCGCCCGGCACCGGCCGGCCGGTCGCGGCATCGAACAGCTTGCTGTCGCTGTCCTGAATATAGACCGCTTTCTTTTCGGCGCTGTACATCAGCGCGCCGTTTTGCAACGCCTGCAGAATGGCCGCCGCGCGCGGGCTGCCGCTCGCCGCGACCCCGTTGATGCCGGTGATGGTTTCGTCGAAATCGTCGGCGGTGAAATGCGCGACCGCGTCGCCGAGCGCGTCGGCGCGCGCCGGAGTATGGCTGAACGTCAGGCCAAGGATCAAAAAAACAACGACGAGACAAGCCTGGCCGTAGCGCATTGCGAAATCCCCGGCACTGTTTCGGGAAAGCGGCAAGTCGAAACGACGCAAATCGAAATGACTTGGCCGCCTTCCCGTTATGTCACTATCGTCCGTCAGTACGGCCCAGCGGCCCGCGCTACGATCCGCCGCAGGTCTTGGTAACGGTGTTATAGTTGCCGCATTTGAGCTTGACCCAGTCGGCGACGAGGTCTTTCGAGCCCGGCAGATAGGGCGACCAGGCATCGCCGGGGACCAGGCCCTTGGTCTTCCACACCACGTTGAACTGGCCGTCGGGACGGATTTCGCCGATGAACACCGGCTTGGTGATGTAATGGTTTGGCAGCATTTCCGAGACGCCGCCGGTCAGGTTCTCCTGCTTGATCCCCGGCAGTGCCGCAATCACCTTGTCTGAATCGGTGGTGCCGGCCTTCTCCACCGCCTTCACCCACATGTTGAAGCCGATGTAATGCGCCTCCATCGGATCATTGGTGGTGCGCTTGGGATTCTTGATGAATTCGTGCCACTCCTTGATGAAGGCGGCATTGGCCGGCGTCTTGATCGATTCGAAATAGTTCCAGGCGGCGAGATGGCCGACCAGCGGCTTGGTGTCGAGACCGGCGAGCTCCTCCTCGCCGACCGAGAAGGCCACGACCGGAATATCGGTCGCCTTGATGCCCTGGTTGCCGAGTTCCTTGTAGAACGGCACATTGGCGTCGCCGTTGATGGTCGACACCACCGCCGTCTTCTTGCCGGCCGAGCCGAAGGCCTTGATCTTGGACACTTCGGTCTGCCAGTCGGAGAAGCCGAACGGCGTGTAGTTGATCATGATGTCCTCGTCCTTCACCCCTTTCTGCTTGAGGTAGGCTTCGAGGATCTTGTTGGTGGTGCGCGGATAGACGTAGTCGGTGCCTTCCAGCACCCAGCGCTTCACCGAGCCGCCGTCCGCGCTCATCAGATAGTCGACCGCGGGGATGGCCTGCTGGTTCGGCGCTGCACCGGTATAGAATACGTTGCGCTCGCCTTCCTCGCCCTCGAACTGCACCGGATAGAACAGGATGCTGTTGAGCTCCTTGAATACCGGCAGCACCGATTTGCGCGACACCGAGGTCCAGCAGCCGAACACGACCGCGACCTTGTCTTTAGAGATCAGTTCACGGGCCTTTTCAGCGAACAGCGGCCAGTTCGAGGCCGGATCGACCACCACCGGCTCGAGCTTCTTACCGAGCAGACCGCCCTTCTTGTTCTGCTGATCGATCAGCATCAGCATCACGTCTTTGAGCGTGGTCTCGCTGATGGCCATGGTGCCTGACAGCGAGTGCAGAATGCCGACCTTGATCGTGTCGTCCGCAAAGGCCGGCGCCGTGACGCCAAGACCCAGACAGGCACCGAGCGCCACCCCGCTCGCGCCGGCCAATAGGCGGCGGCGTGAAATAGTCCGGATCGAAACCGATCGATTTAAATCTTCCCCATAATTGGACATGGGATGAGCCTCCCGTTTGATTGCGGCACGCGGGCCTCCGACAGCCGCTGCGCGGTGACATCGCAAGCCACGTGCCAAGTTACGGGCGGACTAACGCTATGAATTCATGAATGGAATTATGCCCGCATCAGGCCAGGCTAATTCTTCGGCAGGCCATCTGCTTACTTTATGGGCAGCTGTGCGATAATTGCGGTAAAATGCCTGACCGCGGCCTCGCCGCTGCACGGCTCGGGCGTCGGCGCCGGCGACAGCGCCGACCCGGGCTCAGCAACCTGCTCCGCGACACGCCGGACCAACTAATATTTCTGCGTCCACGACGGTCCACGGACAATCCACACGGGTGAGCGGAGAGCCGCACATGCGCATCGTCCTCCGCATCGCCCTCCCGCATTGCCCCGAAAATTGCCCACAGCATCGAACCGGCAAACTTGAGGGCGCCGTGCGATGCCGCCACATTATTCGTCGGTTGAGGAGCCTGCGATGACCGCCGTCCACGCCGCCATATCCGAACCCGCCGACCAGCTCGGTTCCTTTCCCAAGAAGGCGCTTGTGGCGTCCGCCCTTGGCTATGCGATGGACGGCTTCGACCTGCTCATTCTCGGGTTCATGCTGCGGGCGATTTCGGCGGAACTGCATCTGACTCCGCCGCAGGCGGGATCGCTGGTCACCTGGACGCTGATCGGCGCCGTGGTCGGCGGCATTCTGTTTGGCATCTTGAGCGACTATTACGGCCGGGTGCGGGTGCTGACCTGGACCATCCTGCTGTTTGCCATCTTCACCGGGCTTGGCGCACTGGCGCAGGGCTACTGGGACCTGCTGGTCTATCGCACCGTCGCCGGGCTTGGGCTCGGCGGCGAATTCGGCATCGGCATGGCGCTGGTCGCCGAGAGCTGGCCGGCGAAATATCGCGCACGCGGTTGCACCTATGTCGCGCTCGGCTGGCAAGCCGGCGTGCTGGCGGCAGCGCTAATCACTCCAATTCTCCTGCCGCTCATCGGCTGGCGCGGCATGTTCCTTGTCGGCCTCGTGCCCGGCCTCGTCGCTTTCGTCGTGCGATTGTCGGTGCATGAGCCGGAGATCTTTCTCGAGCGCGCCAAGGCGCAGCGGAACAAAATGCCGCTCGGCCTCCTGGTGAAAGATGCGGCGACGACGAAAATCAGCCTCGGCATGCTGATCCTCTGCGCGGTGCAGAACTTCGGCTATTACGGCCTGATGATCTGGCTGCCGAGCTATTTGTCGACGCGGTTCGGTTACACGCTCACCCAGTCGGCGCTGTGGACCGCGGTGACGGTGCTGGGCATGGCCTGCGGCATCTGGATTTTCGGCCAATTCGCCGATCGCGTCGGGCGCCGGCCGGCTCTGTTGACGTTCCAAGCCGGCGCCTTCCTCATGGTGCTGGTCTATTCGCAGCTGACCGACGCCACCGCGCTCCTCATCGGCGGCGCGATCATGGGCGTCTTCGTCAACGGCATGTTGGGCGGCTACGGCGCGCTGTTGGCGGAACTCTATCCGACCGAAGCGCGGGCCACTGCGGAGAACGTTCTGTTCAATCTCGGACGCGGCATCGGCGGCTTCGGGCCATTTGTTGTCGGCACTTTGGCTGCGGCTCATTCATTCACGGTGGCGATCGCGCTTCTGGCGACGATCTATCTGCTCGATATCGTCGCCACCGCGTTCCTGATCCCCGAAAGGATGGGCGCGCCCCTTGAATAATGGGACCTAAATCCCCACGTTTAAACAGGTTTTCAGCTGTGAGGCGTTAGTCTTTCGCCTTATTGTTTCCGCCTCGGGAACCGGTATAGTTCTCGGATGCGGGCTCGGCTCGATCGCAAGTCCTCGATCGTAAGTCCGGGGCTGCACGTTTTAACTGAGATGGTGGTCATGCGGCTCGTCATCGTGACGGGCCGTAGACCTTTTGGATTCGACGACGATGAATCTGCCAAATCGCACCGAACATATCCGCCTCACGTCGCACCCTGAACCCGGCGCAAAGCTGCGCTTTCCGATCCAGTGGGGCGCGGCCACCGCGCGCGAACGCGGCCCCATCATCGGCACGGTGTCGAACCCGCAAGATCGCAATGTGATCGGCAGCCACGGCGGCTCCTATTCGGTCTATCGCGCGCTTGCGGTGTCTTCCGGCGCGCTCGATCCGATCCGCCGCCCCGATCTCACCAATACCTATCCGGCTGCGACCATCGGCCCGTTCGCACAATGGAGCGAGCCCAAGCGCATCGTCTCGCTCGATCCGTGGGGGCACCTGGTCGCGGAGAATTTCAAAGCAGAGATCGCCGAAGGCGTCGATATCCGGCCGACCATCGCGATCACCCGCGCGCGCCTCGACCTTCCGGAGATGCAGGCCGCGCTGAAGGCCAAGCGGCTCAAGAGCGACGGCGAAGTCGTTCACGACAACGGCAGCGTTTCGGTGGTCAAGATCGCCATCGATCCGGTCTGGTATCTGCCCGGCATCGCCGAACGTTTCGGCACCACTGAGAATTCGCTGCGCCGCGTGCTGTTCGAGCAGACGGCGGGCATGTTCCCCGAGCTGGTGACGCGGCCCGACCTGCAAGTTTTCCTGCCGCCGATCGGCGGCGCGACGATCTATCTGTTCGGCGACGTCAGCAAGCTTTCCAATCCGCGCACGAACATCACGTGCCGCGTGCACGACGAATGCAACGGTTCGGACGTATTCGGCTCCGACATCTGCACCTGTCGTCCCTATCTCATCCACGGCATCGAGGAATGCGCCCGCGCCGGACAGAACGGCGGCCTCGGCGTCATCATCTATAACCGAAAGGAAGGCCGTGCGCTCGGCGAAGTCACGAAATTCCTGGTCTACAATGCCCGCAAGCGGCAGGAAGGCGGCGACGCGGCCTCGGCCTATTTCGAGCGCACCGAATGCGTCGCCGGCGTTCAGGACGCGCGCTTCCAGCAGCTGATGCCGGATTCCGTGCACTGGCTCGGGATCAGGCGCATCGACCGCTTCGTGTCGATGAGCGACATGAAGCACGACGCGCTGGTCTCGCAAGGCGTCGACATTGTCGAGCGCATTCCGATCCCTGACGACATGGTTCCCGCCGACGCCCATGTCGAACTCGCCGCCAAGAAAGCCGCGGGCTATTACACGCCCGAGCCGCCGAAGCCGCAGGATCTCACCGATTCCGTCGGCCGCTCTCTCGACAAGTATTAAGACTTGCATTCACAGTCTGCGAGCCCCGAGACTGCCGGCGCCCTGTCATTGCTGAGCGCGCAGGCTGTTCGCGAGCGCGCACGCCGCCTGCTGGCGATCGGGCTCGACGGCAAGCTGCCGCATTTCCGCGTCGATCTTGCGCGCGTGCCAGCGGCGGTCGATCTCGTGCTCGAGATCACGCGGAAGAACTATCCATCGCTCGACGTGCCCTTCCATTCGCGCTGGCGTCACTTTGTTTGCAACGGCGAGGACCGCTGGGCGGTGCTCGACCGCGGCGCCAAATGGCCGAACGCCGCCGAACGCGGGCGCGCGGCTTTCGATCTGGCGATCGTCAGCGTTCTGCTTGACGCCGGCGCCGGGCCGCAATGGCACTATCACGATGCGGTAAGCGGCCAAAACATCGGCCGTTCCGAAGGACTCGCGCTCGCGAGCCTGGCCTTGTTTGCGCAGGGCGCCTTCTCGTCGGATCCGAAGCATCCGCTGCAGGCCGATGCCGCGGGCCTGCAAAATCTGTCCAACACCGCGCTCGCCGCCGGCTTTCAGGCGAGCGAGCGCAATCCGCTGGTCGGCCTTGAGGGCCGCGCCGATTTGCTGCGCCGGCTCGGAAGGCTCGTCGCCGACGCGCCGGATATTTTCGGCCGCAACGGCGTGCGCCGGCCGGGCGGCCTGTTCGATCACTTCGCCGCGCTCGCTGCCGGCGGCGGGATTGCCGCGCCGGCGATCCTTGCCGAACTGCTGCGCCATCTCGGTCCGATCTGGCCGTCGCGGCTGACGCTCGGCGGCGTGCCGCTCGGCGACTGCTGGCGTCATCCGTCGCTGGTGACGGGCGACGCGACGAACGGTCTCGTGCCGCTGCACAAGCTGTCGCAATGGCTCGCTTATTCGCTGATCGAACCGCTGCAATGGTCCGGCATCGCCATGACGGATATCGACGGCCTTACCGGCCTGTCGGAATACCGCAACGGCGGGCTCTTCATCGATGCCGGCGTGCTGGTCCTTCGCGACCCCGCCGACGCGGCGCGTGCTCACGCCGTCGATTCACCGCTCGTCGTCGAATGGCGGGCGCTGACCGTCGCGCTGCTCGACAAGCTTGCCGATGAGATGCGCCAGCGGCTCGACATGGACGCGCAAGCCCTGCCGCTGGCAAAAGTGCTGGAAGGCGGCACCTGGGCCGCCGGCCGCGTCATCGCGCGACAAAAGCGCAGCGACGGGTCGCCGCCGCTCAGAGTCATCAGTGACGGCACCGTATTCTAAGCAGGTTCGGAGAGAGTCATGGATGGCGTTACCATCGTCAAACATCCTTTGGTCCAGCACAAGCTGACACTGATCCGCGACAAGGAACGCTCGACCAAATCGTTCCGCGAACTCCTCAAAGAGATCGGCATGCTGCTCTGTTACGAGGTGACGCGCGATCTGCCGCTCACCGATGTCGAAATCGAAACGCCGATGGCGCGCACGATGTCGCCGAAGATCGCCGGCAAGAAGCTCGTTTTTGCGCCGATCCTGCGCGCCGGCGTCACCTTCGTCGACGGCATGCTCGATCTGGTGCCGGCGGCGCGCGTCGCGCATATCGGCCTTTACCGCGAGCCGGAATCCTTTGCGGCGGTCGAATATTTCTTCAAGGCGCCGTCCGACCTGGAGGAACGGCTGGTGATCGTCGTCGCGCCGGTGATCGCCACGGCAAATACCGCGTCGGCGGCCGTGCTGCGGCTCAAGGAACGCGGCGCCAAAGACATTCGCTTCGTCTGCCTGATTGCCTCGCCGGAAGGAATCGAGCGGCTGCGCGGCGAGCATCCCGACGTGTCGATCTGGACGGCGGCCGTCGATGACGGCCTCAATGATGAAGGCTTCATATTGCCCGGCCTCGGCGACGCCGGCGACCGCGCCTACGGCACCAAATAGGGCGCGCCCGAGCGGGCTGACGCCGCGGCAAACGTGCAGCGCGGCAGACGCATGTCATTTGCCGGAATTTTGTGGCATATGCACCGGGGTGAATTCTTGGGGAATTGCCCAATGCAGCAGCCCGGCCTTCAATCATCGCCATCCACGCAAACGCTGGCATCCTTCGTCCAACCGGCACGCGTGCATCGCGCGATCTACAGCGACCCCGCGATCTTCGAACTCGAACTCGAGCGTATCTTCGGCAATGCCTGGATCTATGTCGGCCACGAGAGCCAGATCAAGCAGCCAGGCGATTATGTCAGTACCTTCATCGGCCGGAAGCCGGTGGTGCTGACGCGCGATGCCGGAGGCGAAATCCGGGTCATCCATAATCAATGCGCGCATCGCGGCGCGCTGGTCGTCGCCAATGACAAGGGCCATGCCGAGGAATTCCAGTGCTGCTATCACGGCTGGACCTATCATCTCGACGGGCGGCTCAAAGCCGTGCCGCTGCAGCACGGCTATCCGCGCGACTTCGACCCCAAGAACCCGAAGACCGCAATGACGCAGGTCGCCCGCGTCAAAAGCTACCGCGGCTTCGTGTTCGCCAGCGAAGCTGCGGACGGCCCGAGCCTCGAAGATTTTCTCGGCTACATGACGACCTCGTTCGACGACATGGTCGACCGCGCGCCCGGCGGCGAGATCGAGCTCGCCGGCGGCGTGTTCAAGCACGGCTACGACGGCAACTGGAAAATCTATCTGGAAAACCTCTGCGACGCCGCGCATCCGATTTTCACCCACCGTTCCTCGATCGACGCGGCGCAAGAGCAGTCCGATAAGGTCCATTCCGACGGCTCGGGCGAGATCGCCATCCGGCAGATGCGCCAGAACGGCGCGCCCTACAGCTTCTGGGAGACCCAGGTCGGCATCTGGACCTATCCCAACGGCCACTCCTATCTCGGCGACTATCACGACGACGCCAAGCTGGTGGCGGCGATGAATGATCCGGTGTTTCGCGACTACATCGCCGCGCTGGAGAAGAGCAAAGGCAAGGACGAGACGCGGCGCATTCTCGAAGTGCGGCGCTGGAACAGCAATGTCTATCCGAACCTGTCGTTCATGAGCCAGTTCCAGCAGCTGCGCGTGGTGCATCCGATTTCGGTCGATCGCACTGTCGTGTGCACTTATAATTTCCGTCTCAAAGGCGCGCCGGAGCAGATGTTCCGCAACACCATCAGCTTTGCCAATATCGTCAACGGTACCGGCTCGCTGGTGCTCACCGACGACCTCGAAATCTATAACCGCATCCGGCTCGGCCTCTCGAGCGAAGGCGCGGAATGGATCGAGATCGGCCGCGGCCTGCAAAGCGACGTGCCGGACGCCCATAACGGCCGGCGCGGCAAGAACTCGACCAGCGAAGTCTATATCCGCAACATGCTGCAGGCCTGGCTCGGCTATATGACCAACGGCCACGGCGAAATGCGCGCCGCGTCGTGATTGATCCGTTCATTCGATTCCACCCGTCGATCCGTCCGTCTGATCCCCATGGCCAAAGCGAGAAAACGTAAGCGCAAAACCGCGGCGGCGCCGCGCCGGCATATTGTCGGCTCGGGCCGCATCACCCGGTTGCCGGCACGGCAGGCGCTCGACCTGCGCAGCTGCGAACTGTTTCTGCTGCGCGAGGCGCGGCTCCTTGACGAAGGCAAGTTCGACGACTGGCTGGCGCTGTTCACGCCGGAAGCCTGGTATTGGGTGCCGAGCGAGCCGGATCAGGCCGACCGGTTCGAGACCGTGTCGCTGATCAATGACGACCGCCGCCTTCTCGAAACCCGCGTCCGTCGGCTCGCGAGCCCGCGCATGTATTCGCAGGAGCCGCGTTCGCGCACGAGCCGCGTCGTCGCCAATGTCACCATCGAGGAAGCCGCGACCAATGCCTGCACGGCGCGATCCAAATTCATGATGATCGAGTACCGGCGCGAGCAGCAGCGTCTGTTCGGCGGCACGGCATGGCATGGCCTCGTTCGCGCCGGCACCGGCATCATGATCGCCTGGAAGCGCGTCGATCTGGTCAATTGTGACGCGCCGCTCGACGGCATCACCATTCCGTTTTGAGACTCAGCGCATGATGCCAAAAATGGAAACGGTCTGCGGACAAGATCGTGCGCAACAAAAATCTACGTCCCCGTGGGACGATGCAAAGCCGTGCGCGTGCGCTGGCGCACCAGCCATTTGGAGCGGCCGGCAAGGCCGAGCGCGGCAGCGCGCAAAGCCGGCGGCCAGGTTGTCGGCAGACCGAGAAAATAAGAGATCCGCTGCGTGTGTTCGGTAAGCGGCCGCTCGCTGCGCTCCCACGTCGCGAGCGCCGCGCCGATATCGTTTTCGCGCTCGAGATAGACCGCAAGCGACAGCGCATTCATCATGGCGCAACCGCCGCCTTGCCCGATATTCGGCGGCAGCGCGTGCGCGGCATCGCCGATCAGCGCCACGCAGCCTGACGACCACCGCGTGAGCTTGACCAGATCGAAACGGTCGTAGCGGCCCTGATCGCCGATGCGGTCAATGAGCGCCTCGAGGTGCGGAAAGGCGCGCTTCCACTCGTCTTTGCGCACCGGCACGGCCTTGGCGGCGGCGTCGGTGTCGAGCATCGTCAGCGCGATATAAATGTCGTTCTCGCTGCACGGCGTGTAGAGCAGACGCCGCGTACCGGACCAGTATTCTATCGTCTTTGCGCCGTCGGTCATGGCGCGCTCTTCCGCGGTCTTGTCCATCAGGAGCCGGGTGCAGCCGTCGACCAGATGTTTGCGCTTGGCCAGAAGCCCGAGCGTGTCGCGCAGCCGCGAATTGGCGCCGTCGGCGGCAACAATCAGATCGGCTTTCAGCTTCCGGCCATCGGCCAGAGTAAGCTCGCCGTCGGCCGTAGCGCCGACGCCCACCGAGTCGGTGACGATCTCGACACCGGCGCGGCCGGCCGCCTCGGCGAGCGCGTTGATCACGTGCTGGCGCACAATGCTGAAAACGCGGCTGCCGGACCAGCGATGCACCGAGATCAGCCGGTCGTTGCCGTCGCGGACCTCGCGCGTATGGGCAAACGGCGCGCCTTTGATTGCGGTGTCGTAGGCGCCGACCGCCTCCAGCACGCGCAGACCGTTCTCATAGATATAGATGCCGGCGCCGGCCGTGCGCAGGCGATCGCTGCGCTCGTGCACGCGCACGCTCCAGCCGCGCTGCGCCAGCGCGCAGGCCGCGGTGAGGCCGGCAAATCCGGCACCGACAATCTCGGCATGGCGTTTGTTCATCACGACATTCATGGCGTCGTCATAGCGATGCCGCGGTCTTGCCGAAACCGGCGCCGCCGCGCGCCACCGCTGCAGAAAAGAGGTAGCTCTTTGTTACCCCGCGCGTATGATGACGGCAAATAAGTTCTGTCTTTGACCAGTGGGGGTTTTGCATGGCTCGCCTTCGCCATTTCGCGGTGTGCGTGAACGATCTCGACAAGGCGGCGAAGTTCTATGAGACCGTCTTCGACCTCAAGCGGATCGACCGCGAAGATCTCGAGATCGGCTCCGCCATCTATATGAGCGACGGCGTCATCAATCTGGCGCTGCTGAACTTCACCGGCGCCGCCGGCAGCAAAGCCTCGGACCTGAAAGATCCCAAGGGTCATGTCGGCGCCCACCATTTCGGCTTTCAGGTCGATGATCTGGCCGAGACGCAGAAGCGCATCGAGGCCAATGGCGGCAAGTTCTTCTTCGACTTGGGCGACGAGCGGCACGGCAATTTCGAGCGCAAGTTCAAGGACCCGGACGGCGTGATTTTCGACGTGTCGACGGGTGGCTGGCAAGGCACCGACAGCTATAAGAAATAACGCGCGCCTCGGGAGCCGCAGTCTCCGCCGCGCCAGCCCAGCTTTTCGCCTTCCCCCGGATCAAATCCGGGGGCAGGCTTTTTGGGTGGTGAATTATTGCACGAACTGATTGGTATAGAGATCGTCGACCGGCGATTTCTTCTGGATGATGCCCTTGGCCAGATAGAAATCCTGCAGCTTGGACAGCCGCTCGGGATCGATGGCGCCGAGCACTTTCTGTCCCGGATAGACGAGCTTGTCGTAATAATCGAACGCCTCTTTGACCTGACCTTCCTTGCCGTTCCATTCCGGCACGAATTTCACGAAGTCCGCCGCCGCTCCTGCCGGATCATCCATGATGTCCTTCATGCCGTGCAGCGCCGCCTTGACGAAGGCGCGCACCATGTCCGGCTTGTCCTTGATGACCTGATCGGACGCGGCGATTGCTTGCGCCATATGCGGAAAGAATTCGTCGGTCGGCAGCACTTTGACGGCGACGCCGGCCGCTTCGAGCGGAGGAATCCAATCCGGCACGCCGGCCATGCCGACCGACTTGCCGGTGGCCACCATCTGCCAGACGCCGACCGGCCCGGCGGCCTGGATATCGACATCGTCCTTGGTCAGGCCCGCACTCGCCAACAAGCCGAGCAGCGCATAGAACGTCGTGTCCTGATAGGACATGACGGTGATGGTCTTGCCCTTCAGCTCGGACGGCTTGGTGATGCCGGAATCGGCGCGCACGACCAGCTGCATGAATCCCTTGCCGCCGAACACGGCGACCATTTTCACCGGCACGCCGTTCTGCCGCACGATGATCGGCGCGTCCGCCACGATGCCGCCGATCGGCACATTGCCGGCACCGACCTCCTTGGCGACATCGACGCCGCCGCGGCCGACCGCAAAGCTCACATCGAGACCGGCTTGCGAAAAATAGCCCCGGCCCTTGGCGAGCTGGATCGGCCCGAAGGCCGGCAGCAAAGGCGGCGCCGGAAAAAGATATGTGATTTTCTCATTTGCCCGCGCCGGCGACAGCGTGAGCAAGACTGCGGCAGACAGCAGCCCAAGAAATAACGAGATAGCGACTTTTGCGGATTTTAAACGGCTCCGGCACAGCCTGTGCACGAACATCATCAGCAGCCCCATTACCAGAAGCTGCGGAGCAGATATTGCTGCAGCTTTCTTTTCCAGCCTATCGGCGATCCCGGCCTTTGCCACTATACTCGACATCACTGGGCGGTGATAAGCGTGCAATCGGCCCACACCGAGAACGGTCGAATTGCCTATGTCTACGGACGCAACTTCCGTTATCCGCCTTGAATACCGCAATGTCACGATGCGTTTCGCCGACCGGACCGGCCGCGGCGCGCTCACCGCCATCAGCAATGTCAACCTTGCCGTGCACGACGGCGAGGTGGTTTCGCTGATCGGGCCGAGCGGCTGCGGCAAAAGCACGCTCCTGAATATCGGCTCCGGCCTGACCGCGCCAAGCGAAGGCGCGGCGTTTGTCGACGGCGAGCGCGTCGCCGGGCCGAACGCGCATGTCGCCTTCATGCTGCAGAAAGACTTGCTACTGCCGTGGCGCACCATCCTCGAGAACGTCATGTTCGGCGTGGAAATCCAGAGCGTGCCGTTCGCCGAACGCAAGCGGCGCGCGGAAAAGCTATTGGCAAGCTTCAACCTTGCCGAGTTCTCCGGCCATTATCCGCATCATCTGTCGGGCGGCATGCGCCAGCGCGTGGCGCTGGCGCGTACGCTTGCCGTCGAGCCGCATGTGCTGCTGCTCGACGAACCGTTCTCCGCGGTCGATGCGCAGACGCGGATGGTGCTGCAGCGCGACCTCGCCCGCACGCTCAAGCAGTCGGGCAAGACCGCGCTTCTGATTACCCACGATCTGTCGGAGGCGGTGACGCTGTCCGATCGCGTTCTGGTGATGAGCCACCGGCCCGGCACCGTCATCGACGAGATCGTCATCGACCTGCCGCAGCGCGACGACCCGATCGCGCGGCGCCACGAGCCCAAGCTCAACGATTACGTGGCGCGGCTGATGGACCGCCTCGACATCGGTCACGACAAGATCGAGCAGCAAGCCGCGGGAGGCGCGGCATGAGCGGCAATTCCCGCGCGCAGGTCCGCAACGGCACGCTCGCCAGCGTAGCCTTGCTCATTGTCTTTCTCGCCGCCTGGCAATGGGGACCGGAGCTCCTCGGCGTGCCGAGTTTCATCGTGCCGCCGCTGTCGATGGTGGCGCACGAATTCGTCCATGCCTGGCAATTCGATCATCTGCTGTTTCACACCGGCGTGACCGTGGGCGAAGTGCTGGCCGGCTTCATTCTCGGCAGCCTGCTCGGCGCCGTCATCGGTTATCTGCTCGGCATGTCGCCGACGGCGGAATTCGCGCTTTCGCCCTACATTCTCGCCTTGCAGATCGCGCCGAAAGTGGCCTTCGCGCCGCTGTTCATCCTGTGGATGGGCTTCACCGTCTATCCGAAAATCCTGGTCGCCATCCTGATCGTGTTCTTCCCGGTCATGGTCAATGTGCTGACGGCCGTGCGCAGCGTCGATCCCGACCTGATCAATCTGGCGCGCTCGTTCAAGGCGACACGCGCGCAGATCTTCTGGAAGATCGAGTTCCCGACATCGATGCCGCCGATGTTCGCCGGCCTTCGTATCGGCTCGACGCTCGCCGTGGTCGGCGTCGTCGTCGGCGAACTGGTCGGCGGCAATCAGGGGCTCGGCTATCTGCTCTCGTTCGGCGAAGGCCAGGCCGACACGCCGATGGTCTTCGTCTCCATCGTCATGCTGACGCTGGTGGGCGGCATCGCCTATCTCGGCGTCATCATCGCCGAGCGGCGTCTTTTGCACTATCTGCCGGCGCGCTCGGCTGGACACAACCAGTGACCGGCTCCGGCCGAAAACTTCGATATTCCAATGCCCTGACGCCGCTGCACCGGACCGCACTGCGTGCATGGCCGCTGTGCAAAAAGCTTCAAGCTTAAAAGTTTAAACTTGAAATAATTTCCCTGCCCTGCCATGTTTGGTAACCCTTCGATCACACATGGGCGGCGTCACATGAAGATTGCTTGCCTCGGCGGCGGCCCGGCCGGCCTCTATTTCGCGATCAGCATGAAGCTGCGCGATGCCGCCCACGACATCACCGTTTTCGAACGCAACCGCCCCGACGACACATTCGGTTGGGGCGTGGTGTTCTCCGACGAGACCTTCGACAACATCACCGCCAACGATCCCGACAGCGCCGCGATGATCCGCGCGCAGTTCGCCTATTGGGACGACATCGCGGTGCATTATCGCGGCCAGCGCATCGTCTCAAGCGGCCACGGATTTTCCGGCATCGGCCGCAAGCAGCTCCTCATGCTGTTGCAGGAGCGGGCGCGCCGGCTCGGCGTCGCGCTTCGCTTTCAGACCGAGATCGCCGACGCCAACGACCTCGCCAAGGATTACGATGTGGTCATCGCCTGCGACGGGCTGAATTCAAGGACACGCGCGCAATTCGCCGAACAGTTCAAGCCGTCGATCGACACCCGCAAGAACAAGTTCGTCTGGCTCGGCACCAAGCAGAAATTCGACGACGCCTTCACCTTTATTTTCGAAGAGACCGAGCACGGCTGGATCTGGGCGCACGCCTATCAGTTCGACGCTGATACCGCGACCTTCATCATCGAATGCTCGGAAGCGACCTGGGAAAAATTCGGCTTCGGCGCGATGAGCCAGGAGGAGAACTCGCGCGCCTGCGAGCGCATCTTCGCCAAATATCTCGGTGGTCATCAGCTGATGTCGAATGCCGCGCATATCCGCGGTTCGGCCTGGCTGAACTTCCCGCGTGTGCTGTGCGAGAAATGGTCGTACCGCAACATCGCGCTGATGGGCGATGCCGCGGCGACCGCGCATTTTTCCATCGGCTCGGGGACCAAGCTCGCCATGGAAAGCGCGGTAGCGCTGGCGGATTATCTGCACAGCGAGCCGACGCTCGAGGCCGCCTTCGCCAAATACCAGGAGGCCCGCCGCACCGAAGTGTTGCGGCTGCAATCGGCGGCGCGCAATTCGCTGGAATGGTTCGAGGATGTCGAGCGCTATCTGCATCTCGATCCGGTGCAGTTCAATTACGCGCTGTTGACCCGCTCGCAGCGCATCAGCCATGAAAATCTGCGGTTGCGCGACAAGGCCTGGCTCGAAGGCGCCGAAGCCTGGTTCCAGCGGCTCGCCGGCGCCGGCGACAACATGGTGCGGCGGCCGATGTTCGCGCCGTTCAAACTGCGCGACATGAGGCTGAAAAACCGCGTCGTGGTCTCGCCGATGGCGCAATATAAAGCCGTCAACGGCTGCCCGACCGACTGGCATCTGGTGCACTACGCCGAGCGCGCCAAGGGCGGCGCCGGGCTGGTTTTCATCGAAATGACCTGCGTGAGCCCGGAGGGCCGCATCACGCCCGGCTGCACCGGCATGTATGCGCCCGAGCATGAAGCCGCCTGGAAGCGCATCGTCGACTTCGTCCACGCCGAGACGGACGCGAAAATCTGCTGTCAGCTCGGCCATTCCGGCGCCAAGGGCTCGACCCAGCTGGGCTGGGAGGAGATGGACGCGCCGCTGCGCGAGGGCAACTGGCCGATCATGTCGGCGTCGGCGACGGCCTGGTCGGAGCGCAATCAGCGCGCCCGCGCCATGGATCGCGCCGACATGGACCGCGTGCGCGAGCAATTCGTCACCGCGGCGAACATGGCGGACCGCGCCGGCTTCGACATGCTCGAACTACATTGCGCCCACGGCTATCTGTTGTCCTCTTTCATCACGCCGCTGACAAATCTGCGCACCGACGAATATGGCGGCTCGCTCGAAAACCGCATGCGCTATCCGCTGGAGGTCTTTCGCGCGGTGCGCGCGGCATGGCCCGCGGGAAAACCGATCTCGGTGCGCATTTCCGCCAATGACTGGGTCGGGGCCGAGGGCATCGAACCGCATGATGCGGTCGAGATCGCGCGCATGCTGCAGGCGGCTGGCGTCGATATTTGCGACGTGTCGGCCGGCCAGACCTCGAACCGCGCCAAGCCGGTCTATGGCCGCATGTTCCAGACGCCATTCTCCGACCGCATCCGCAACGAGACCGGCATGGCCACCATGGCCGTCGGCAATATTTTCGAGCCCGACCATGTCAACTCGATCCTGATGGCGGGCCGCGCCGATCTCGTCTGCCTGGCGCGGCCGCATCTCGCCGATCCCTACTGGACGCTGCATGCCGCGGCGAAATTCGGGGACCGTGGCGAATCATGGCCTCTGCCCTATCATCCTGGACGCGACCAGCTCCATCGGATTGCCCATAGCAGCGAGCCGGCCGCCCACAGGGTATGAGAATGACAAATTTATCGGGGAAACACGCACTGGTGACCGGCGGCGGCAGCGGCATCGGGGCCGCGACCGCGTTCGCTCTGGCCAATGCCGGAGCCAGCGTCACGATCTGCGGCCGGCGCCTGCCGGATCTCGAATTCACCGCCGAGCGGCATCCGAACATTCATCCGGAAGTCGCCGACGTCACCGACGAAACCTCGATCAAGAAGCTCTATCAGCACGCGCAGAAGACGCGCGGGAAATTCAATATCGTCGTCGCCAATGCAGGAGCCGCGGAAAGCGGGCCCGCCGAGAATGTATCGCCGAAGGTCTGGCACAAGATTATCGAGGTCAATCTCACCGGCGCCTTCTTCTCGGTCAAGCCGGCGCTGGCCGCGATGCGCGAGCACAAATGGGGCCGCATCATCTTCGTCGCGTCGACCGCCGGCTTGAAGGGCTATCCCTATGTCGCGCCCTATGTCGCCGCCAAGCACGGCGTCGTCGGCTTGATGCGCGCCTTGGCGCTCGAAACCGCGAAAGCCGGCATCACGGTCAACGCGGTCTGCCCGGGATTCAGCGAAACATCGCTGCTCGATCAGGCTGTTACCCATGTCGCCTCGACCACAAAGCGAAGTGAAGCCGAAGTACGCAAAATGCTCGAAGCCAACAGTCCGCAGGGCCGCTTCTTCCAGCCGCAGGAGACCGCGGACGCCGTGCTGTGGCTCTGCGACGACGCCAGCGCCGGCATTACCGGCCAGTCGATTTCGATCTCCGGGGGCGAGACATGGTAAGCGCGCCCTTGCCCGTTCGGCCCGAAGCCGACAGCAAGACGCGGCTGCGGCTGTGGATCAGGCTGTTTCGCGCCAGCCGCCTGATCGAGGGCGTCGCGCGCGAGCGGCTGAAGTCGCAGTTCAAGGCGACGCTGCCGCGCTTTGACGTGATGGCGGCGCTCTATCGACGGCCCGACGGCATGCTGATGAGCGAAATCTCGCGTTACCTGATGGTTTCGAACGGCAACGTCACCGGCATTGTCGATCGCCTGGTGTCGGACGGCCTTGCCGTCCGCTCGCAGCGCAACGGCGACCGCCGCACCTCGTTCATCAGCCTGACCCGCAACGGCCGTACATTCTTCGCCGAAATGGCGGCGACGCACGAAAAATGGATCGACGAACTGCTCAGCGGCATCTCGGTGCGCGATGCCGAGCAGCTGTCGTCGAAGCTCAAATTGTTTCAAAGCGAATGGGAGAGCGGCGCATGAGCAAGATGGCCGCGTTAAAGCCCAGGCACTTTCTCTGGCGGATGGATGGCGCCGTCGCCGTCATTGCCCTCAATCGCCCCGAGCGCAAGAATCCGCTGACCTTCGATTCCTATGCCGAGCTGCGCGATACCTTCCGCGACCTGGTTTATGCGGACGATGTTCACGCCGTCGTCTTTCTGCCCAATGGCGGCAATTTCTGTTCCGGCGGTGACGTGCACGACATCATCGGGCCGCTCGTGGCCATGGAGACGAAGGAGCTTCTCGCCTTCACCCGCATGACCGGCGACCTGGTCAAGGCGATGCTGCATTGTGGCAAGCCGATCATCGCCGCGCTCGACGGCATCGCCGCGGGCGCCGGCGCGATTATCGCCATGGCGTCGGATCTGCGCCTGGCGACCCCGCAGGCCAAGACGGCATTCCTGTTCAATCGCGTCGGGCTCGCCGGCTGCGACATGGGCGCTTGCGCGATCCTGCCCCGCATCATCGGCCAGGGCCGCGCCGCCGAGCTGCTCTATACCGGCCGCTCGATGACGGCGCAGGAAGGCGAAGCCTGGGGCTTCTTCAACAAGCTCGTCGCCGCCGATGCCCTGGAGAAGGAAGCGCTCGCGCTCGCGCATATCATCGCCGCCGGGCCGACCTTCGCCAATGGCATCACCAAGACGCAGCTCAATCAGGAATGGTCGATGAGCCTCGATCAGGCTATTGAGGCGGAGGCGCAGGCGCAGGCGATCTGCATGCAGACCAAGGACTTCGAACGCGCCTATCGCGCGTTCGTCGCCAAGCAGAAACCGGTGTTCGAGGGCGATTAGTGGCTGACCGGACTTTTCTCAGCTGGCCGTTTTTCACCGACCGCCATCGCGTGCTGGCCGACGGCATCGAGCGCTGGTGCACGGGCAATCTGCCGGTCGATCACGGCGATGTGGATGCCGCCTGCCGCGATCTGGTCGCGCGGCTCGGCCGCGACGGCTGGCTCATGCACACCGCGCCCGACCCGCAGATCCCCTCGCCGCCCGATGTGCGCACGCTGTGCCTGATGCGCGAAACGCTCGCCCGTCACGACGGCCTTGCCGATTTCGCCTTCGCCATGCAGGGCCTCGGCGCCGGACCGATCAGTTTTTTCGGCAGCGACGAGCAGCGCGCCTGGCTCAAGCGCACCCGCGCCGGCGAAGCGATTTCGGCTTTCGCGCTGACCGAGCCGAAATCCGGCTCCGACGTCGCCAATATCGCGATGACGGCGCGCCTGAGCGGCAATCATTACGTGCTCGACGGCGAGAAGACCTGGATCTCCAATGGCGGCATTGCCGACGTCTATGTGGTGTTCGCGCGCACCGGCGAGGCGCCGGGCGCGAAAGGTCTCTCGGCCTTCATCGTGCCGGGCGATGCGACCGGACTGAGCGTTGCCGAACGGCTTGACGTGGTGGCGCCGCATCCTCTGGCGCGGCTCAAATTCGATGCCGTGCGCGTGCCGGCCGCGGCGATGATCGGAGCGCCGGGCGAAGGCTTCAAGATCGCCATGGCGACGCTCGACGTTTTCCGCTCAACCGTCGGCGCCGCGGCACTCGGCTTCGCCCGCCGCGCGCTCGAGGAAACCGTCGCTCGCGCCAATAAGCGAAAACTGTTCGGCGGGCCGCTCGCCGATCTGCAGATGGTGCAAGCCCACATCGCCGACATGGCTGTCGATGTCGATGCCGCGGCGCTGCTCGTCTATCGCGCCGCCTGGACCAAGGATTCAGGCGCGTCGCGGGTGACGCGCGAAGCGTCGATGGCGAAACTCTTCGCCACCGACCGCGCACAACAGGTGATCGACAAGGCGGTGCAGATTCACGGCGGCGACGGCGTTCGCCACGGCCACATCGTCGAGCGGCTCTACCGGGAAATCCGGGCGTTGCGCATCTATGAGGGCGCGTCGGAAGTGCAGAAAGTCGTCATCGCGCGACAAACGCTTTCAGGAGCATGACCATGGCAGGGCTCACGCTTGGACCAGCGACCCTTGGCCGCAGCGCCCATACCGACACGTTCACACGCGACAATCTCCCGCCGTCGCAAATGTGGCCGCAGATTTCGCTCGGCGGCTTTGATTATCCCGAACAGCTCAATGCCGGCGTCGAACTGACGGATCGCATGGTGGCCCGCGGCTTCGGCGACCATGTGGCGCTGATCGGCAACGGGCGCCGCCGCACCTATAAGGAGCTCTCCGACTGGACCAACCGCATCGCGCACGCGCTGGTCGAGGACTTCGGCGTCAAGCCGGGCAATCGCATTCTGATCCGCGCCGCCAATAATCCGGCGCTGGTGGCCTGCTGGATCGCGGCGACCAAGGCCGGCGCGGTGGTCGTCAACACCATGCCGCTGTTGCGCGCCGGCGAACTCGGCCAGATCGTCGACAAGGCGGAAATATCGCTTGCGCTGTGCGACACGCGGCTGATGGATGAACTCGTCACCTGCGCCAAGAGCAGCAAGTTCCTCAAACAAGTGATCGGCTTCGACGGCACCGCCAACCACGATGCCGAGCTCGATCGCATCGCGCTGAGCAAAAGCGTGACCTTCGACGCGGTGAAGACCGGCCGCGACGATGTGGCGCTGCTCGGCTTCACCTCCGGCACCACCGGCGAGCCGAAGGCGACGATGCATTTCCACCGCGATCTCCTGATCATCGCCGACGGCTATGCCAAGGAAGTGCTCGGCGTCACGCCGGACGACATCTTCGTCGGCTCGCCACCGCTCGCTTTCACTTTCGGGCTCGGCGGACTTGCGATCTTCCCGCTGCGTTTCGGCGCGACCGCGACCCTCCTCGAGAACGCCTCGCCCGCCAATATGATCGACATCATCCAGGCCTACAAAGCGACGATCTCGTTCACCGCGCCGACCGCCTATCGCGCGATGCTCGCGGCAATGGAGCAAGGTGTCGACCTGTCCTCATTGCGCGCGGCGGTGTCGGCCGGCGAAACGCTGCCGGCGCCAGTGTTCAAGGACTGGGTGGCCAAGACCGGCAGACCGATCCTCGACGGCATCGGCTCGACCGAAATGCTGCACATCTTCATTTCCAACCGCTTCAACGACGCCGCGCCGGCGACGACCGGCAGGCCGGTCACCGGTTACGAAGCCAAGATCGTCGGCGACGACATGAAGGAAAGGCCGCGCGGCGAAGTCGGTAAGCTCGCGGTGCGCGGCCCGACCGGCTGCCGCTATCTCGCCGACAATCGCCAGGCCAGCTATGTGCGCGACGGCTGGAATCTGACAGGCGACGCGTTCTCGCAGGACGAGAACGGCTATTTCCATTTTGCCGCCCGCAACGACGACATGATCATTTCTTCCGGCTACAACATCGCAGGTCCCGAGGTCGAGGCGGCGCTGTTGTCGCATCCCGACGTCAAGGAATGCGCGGTCATCGGCGTGCCGGACGACGAGCGCGGCCAGATCGTGCAAGCGCATGTCGTGCTCAAGGAAGGCGCGCTGCCGAATCCCGAGACTGCCAAGCTGCTGCAGGACCACGTCAAGGCGACGATCGCGCCCTACAAATATCCGCGCTCGGTGAAATTCACCGAAGCACTGCCCAAGACCCAGACCGGAAAGATTCAGCGTTTCCGCCTGCGGCCCAATGCGTGAGGAGTTAACCCGGGACATGACTGAGACGCACAAATCCCTGCATCCGCGAAGCTGGAAGGAAGCCAAGGGCTTCGCCAACGGCATCGTCGCCGAAGGCCGCCTGGTATTCCTGGCCGGCCAGATCGGCTGGAACGCGCAGCAGAAATTCGAAAGCCGCGATTTCGTCCCGCAGGCCCGCCAGGCGCTGGCCAACATCGTGACCCTGGTCGAGGAAGCCGGCGGCAAGATCGAGCACATCACGCGTCTGACCTGGTTCGTCACCGACAAGAAGGAATATTTGTCGCGCCTGCGCGAACTCGGCGATGCCTATCGCGCCGTGATGGGACGGCATTTCCCCGCCATGACGCTGGTGCAGGTCGGGGCCCTGGTCGAAGACGACGCCAAAGTGGAAATCGAGGCGACAGCCGTGCTGCCGGCGTGAGCCGGCGCTGTGATCGACGGTTGGTCGACGACCCTGCCTAAAAAATAAGCAGCTTCGGACCTGGCCGGCTGCGGGCTGCGGTCCGGGTCGGCCGGCGAGCCCAACAGCATCATTGATTCAAAGACTTACGCCCGCGGCAACGGTGGACCGCGGTATGGCACGCGCCTTGCGGAAGGGGTTTGTGCGGCGGACTTTTCGTCCGTCAAAGCGCCAGTCCCTGGGAGGCATCCATGAAGCGCCGCGACTTCCTCAAATCCGTAACTGCGCTCACGGCCGCCGCCGCGGTTCCTGCGCCCGCCATCTGGTCTCCGGCCAAGGCGCAATCGCGCCAGGAGACCTTGCTCATCGTTTCCGAAAGCGGGCCGAACAATCTCGACATCCATGGCGTGGGCACCAACGTGCCGGGCTACGAAGTGTCGTGGAACTGCTACGACCGCCTGATCAGCCACGACATGAAGACGGTGAACGGCACGCCGTATTACGACAAGAACAAATTCAAGCCGGAACTCGCCGAGGACATGAATATCGGCGACATGTCAGCGACGTTCAAATTGCGCAAGGACGCGACCTTCCAGGACGGCACGCCGGTCACCGCCAAGGACGTGAAATGGTCGTTCGATCGGGCGGTCACCGTCGGCGGCTTTCCGACCTTCCAGATGAGCGCCGGCTCGCTGACCAAGCCCGAGCAATTCGTCGTCGTCGACGATCACACGTTCCGGGTCGACTTTCTGAAGAAAGACCGGCTGACCATTCCCGATCTCGCCGTCATCGTACCCTGCATTCTCAATTCCGAACTGGTGAAATCGAAGGCCACCGCGCAAGATCCCTGGGGTCTCGAATTCACCAAGCTGAACACGGTCGGCAGCGGCGCTTACAAAGTCACCAACTGGACCGCCGGATCGCAAGTGGTGCTCGAGCGCAACGATAACTGGAAAGGCGGCCCGCTGCCGAAGATGAAGCGCATCATCTGGCGCATGGTGCCGGATGCCGGCAACCGCCGCGCGCTTTTGGAACGCGGCGATGCCGACGTCTCCTACGATCTGCCGAACAAGGATTTCTCCGAGCTGAAGGCCGACGGCAAGCTCACCATCGTCTCGACGCCCTACTCGAACGGCATCCAATATATCGGCATGAACGTGGCGCACCCGCCCTTCGATAACGTCAAGGTGCGCTACGCGATCGCCTGTGCCATCCCGTACCAGAAAATCATGGATGCGGTGATGTACGGGCTTGCCAAGCCGATGTTCGGCGCGTCGGCGCAAGCGCCGACCGAGGTGGCGTGGCCGCAACCGCACAAATTCAATACCGATATCGCCAAGGCGAAGCAGCTGCTGGCCGAGGCCGGCTATCCAAACGGCCTGCCCGCCCCTATCCAGCTGTCGTTCGATCTCGGCTTTGCCGGCGTCAACGAGCCGACCTGCGTCCTGGTGCAGGAGAGTCTGGCGCAGATCGGCATCCAGACCACGATCAACAAAGTGCCGGGCGCCAATTGGCGCACCGAACTGACCAAAAAGACCATGCCGCTGTTCACCAACGTATTCTCCGGCTGGCTCGATTATCCGGAATATTTCTTTTACTGGTGCTACCATTCCGGCAAATCCATCTTCAACACGATGGACTATCAATCGCCGCAGATGGACACATTCATCGACGGTGCGCGCACCGCAGCCGCGACGGGCGACACCGCGGCCTACGACAAGGACGTGAAGGGCTTTGTCGATCTCGCTTACACCGACATGCCGCGCATCCCGCTCTATCAGCCCTATGTCAACGTCGCGATGCAGAAGAACATCACCGGCTATCAGTATTGGTTTCACCGCCGGCTCGACTACCGGACCTTTGCCAAGGCGTGAGTTCTCATCGGACTGAAGGGGACGGAGTGGCGCGATGCTGACGATGATCCTCAAGCGGTTCTTGATGGCGATCCCGAGCCTGATCGGCGTGGTGGTCGTCACCTTCCTGCTGACGCGTGCGCTGCCTGGCGATCCTGCGGCCTATTTCGCCGGCCCCGCCGCGACACCGCAGGCGATCCAGGAAATCCGGGTGAAGCTCGGTCTCGACAAGCCGCTGATCGTGCAATTCGGCCGCTATGTCGACGATCTGGCGCACGGCAATCTCGGCACCTCGCTGACCACCGGCCAGCCGGTCACGACCGAATTGCGCAACCGCCTTCCCGCTTCCGCCGAATTGACGCTGTTCGGCCTGATCGTGTCGATCGTCATCGCGGTGCCGCTCGGCATTTTGGCGGCGACCAGGCCGAATTCGCCGATCGACCACGCCTGCCGCATCGTCTCGACCGCCGGCGTGTCGCTGCCGGTGTTCTTCACCGGCCTGATCCTGGTCTATGTCTTCTATTATCAGCTCGGCTGGGCGCCGGCGCCGCTCGGACGGCTCGACGTGTTCTACACCGAGCCGCCGCATGTGACCGGCTTCTATCTGATCGACAGCCTGATCGCGCACGACCCCGAGACTTTCGTAGCCGCACTCAAGCAGCTCATCCTGCCGGCGCTGACGCTCGGCATTTTTTCGCTGGCGCCGATCGCGCGCATGACACGCGCCTCGATGCTGGCGGTGCTGTCGTCGGACTTCGTGCGCACGGCGCGGGCGAGCGGGCTCTCGTCCTATACGGTGATCGTAACTTATGCGTTCCGTAACGCCATGCTGCCGGTCATCACGACACTGGGCATGGTGTTCTCCTTCCTGCTCGGCGCCAATGTGCTGGTTGAAAAAGTGTTCGCCTGGCCCGGCATCGGCTCTTACGCGGTGGAGGCGCTGCTCGCCTCCGATTTCGCGCCGGTACAGGGCTTCGTGCTCACCATGGCGGTGATGTACGTTCTGCTCAATCTCGGCATCGACGTGCTCTACGGCCTGATTGATCCGCGGGTGAGGCTCGAAGCATGACCGACATTGCCGCATCTGCCCCGCGCGAGAGCGGCGTCACGGCGCTGATCAAGCATGCGCGCTATGTGCTGAGCGAGAATCCGGTCACTGGCTTCGCCTTCGCGCTGTTCGTTCTGATCGTGCTCGCCGCAGCGCTCGGTCCGCATATCGTCCCCTACGATCCGCTGGCGAGCGACACTGTCGAAGCGCTGAAGCCGCCGAGCGCGCATCACTGGTTCGGCACCGATCAACTCGGCCGCGACGTGTTCAGCCGGGTCGTGGTGGCAACGCGGCTGGATTTCTTCATCGCGGTCGCCTCCGTCGCGCTGGTGTTTCTGATGGGTGGGCTCGCCGGCGTCGCTGCGGGCTTCTTCGGCGGCTGGACCGATCGCATTGTCGGCCGCATTGCCGATACGATCATGGCGTTTCCGCTGTTCGTGCTCGCCATGGGCATCGTCGCAGCGCTCGGCAACACCGTGCAGAACATTATCCTGGCGACTGCGATCGTGAATTTCCCGCTCTATGCGCGCATCGCCCGCGCCGAAGCCAATATCCGGCGCGAGGCCGGCTTTGTCGAAGCGGCGCGGCTTTCCGGCAATTCCGACTGGCGTATCCTCACTTTCCAGATCCTGCCCAATGTGTTTCCGATCCTGGTGGTGCAGATGTCGCTGACCATGGGCTACGCGATCCTCAATGCCGCGGGCCTGTCGTTCATCGGGCTCGGCGTGCGGCCGCCGACGCCGGAATGGGGCATCATGGTCGCGGACGGCGCAGCCTTCATGGTGTCCGGTGAATGGTGGAATGCGACCTTCCCAGGCGCAGCGCTGATGATCGCAGTGTTCTGTTTCAACCTGCTCGGCGACGGTTTGCGCGACCTGGTCGATCCAAGGCGGCGAACATGAACGGTGGACACGAGGCGACGCATATGAGGCGGTCATGATCACCGCCAACAACAACAAAGCGCCGGCGCTGTCGGTGGAAGGGCTCTGCGTCGAATTCCGCACCCGCTCCGGCATCGTGCGCGCGCTGGAGAATGTCAGCTTCAGCGTCGGCAAAGGCGAGACCATTGCGCTGGTCGGCGAATCCGGATCCGGCAAGTCGGTCACCGCCTATGCGGTGATGGGCATTCTCGATCCCGCCGGCCGTGTCACCGCCGGCCGCGCCGTGCTCGGCGGACTCGATCTGCTGTCCGCCAAGCCGAGCCAGCTTGCCGAGGCGCGCGGCCGCGACATCGCGATGATTTTTCAGAATCCGCGCACCGCGCTCAATCCGATCCGGCCGGTCGGACGGCAGATCGCCGACGTGCTCATCCGCCACGGCAATGTGCCGCGGCGCGAAGCGCCGGCGCAGGCCGTCGAAATGCTGCGCGCTGTCGGCATCACCGATCCGGCGCGACGCGCCAAGGCCTATCCGTTCGAAATGTCGGGCGGCATGTGCCAGCGCGTGATGATCGCGATCGCGCTCGCGGCAAAACCCTCGCTGTTGATCGCCGACGAACCGACCACCGGGCTCGACGTCACGACACAGGCCGTGATCATGGATCTGATCGGCGATCTCGCGAGCAAAATGGGCATGGCGACGATCTTCATCACCCACGATCTGGCGCTGGCCGGACAACGTTCGGCGCGCATCGTCGTCATGCATGCCGGCCACGTCGTCGAGAATGCCCCGACCGGAGACCTGTTCGTACATCCGCGACACCCCTATACCGCCGAGCTCATCGCGGCGACGCCGGATTCGGCGCCAAGCCTCGACGAACTCGCCGCCATTCCGGGCTCGCTCCCCGATCTGCGCCGTGCCGACCTGCCGCCGTGCCGTTATTCCGAACGCTGCCCGCGCAAGATCGATGCGTGCGCCCAGTCCTTACCGCGCCCCGAGCCGGGCGCGACCCACTTCGTCGCATGCTGGAATCCTCTGCCCATGGCGCAGAGCGCGCCGGTCGCGGCGGCCACCACGGAGACCGCCGCATGACCGCCCTGCTCGACGTCGCCGAATTCTCCAAACTGTTTCCGGTGGGCGGCGGAGCGAGCCCCTGGACGCGGCTGAAGCAGCGCTTCCAGGGCGGACCGGAAAAGCTTTCCAAGGTGCATGCCGTCGACAATGTCAGCTTCGTGATCGAAAAGGGCGAGACCGTCGGTCTGGTCGGCGAATCCGGCTGCGGCAAGTCGACTTTGGTCCGCGCGCTCACGCGCCTGATCGATGCCAGCGACGGCAGCGTTAGGCTCGGCGACCGCGAGCTGACCTTGACGCCGGCGCGTGATTTCGCGCGCGACCCCGATCGCGCCCGCATCCAGATGGTGTTTCAGGACGCCGGTGAAAGCGTCAATCCACGCTTCACCGCGTTCGACGCCATCGCCGATCCGTTGCGGCGGCTGCGCGGGCTTGGCGGCAAGGCATTGCGCGACCGCGTCGAGACGGTGGCCGGCCAATGCGGCTTGCCGCTGCAATTGCTGTCGCGCTTTCCGCACCAGCTCTCCGGCGGCCAGCGCGCCCGCGTCGGCATTGCCCGCGCTATCGCCGTCGAGCCCGACCTTCTGGTGCTCGACGAGCCGACCGCGGCGCTCGACGTCTCGGTCCAGGTGGTGATCCTGCAACTTCTGCAGCGGCTGAAGAGAGAGCTCGGCATGAGCTATCTGTTCGTGTCGCACGACCTCTCCGTCGTCAAGCTGCTGTGCGACCGCGTGCTGGTGATGTATCTTGGCAAAATTGTCGAGTCTGGCCCGGCCATGGACGTGTTCGAACATCCGCTACACCCCTATACGCAAGCGCTGGTCGCCGCGGTGCCGCGCTTCGGCGAAGACGGCGCCACCCGGCTCCGCCTCACCGGCGAGCCGAGGAGCCCGATCGATCCCGATCCGCATGTGTGCCGCTTCCATGGCCGCTGCCCGCGCGGCACCGATGATTGTGCGATGACAATGCCGGAGCTGCGCCATTTCGGCGCGCGCCAAGTCGCGTGCCACTTCGCCGAGGAGTTCCTGCCGGCGGCGGGCGTGAAGGCGCCGCTTGTGTCATGAAGCGAACGGTCAAACGCACGGCCAAAGGCGCCGCACGACGCACGGCCAGGCGGACCGCCCGGGTCAAGCGAAAGTCCGCGGCCAACCTGACGCGCTTGCGCACCAAAAGCGGGGCGGCGAAAAAGGCTGCGGCGAAAAAGCCCGCGCCGCGCGACGCCATCGATGTGCTGGTCGAAGCCGGCGCCCAAGCGCTCGACCTGCCGTTCGATCCGGCTTGGCATGCCGGCATCAAGTTCAACCTGCAACTGATCTTGCGCCACGCCGCGCTGGTCGACGAGTTTCCGATGCCTGACGACGCCGAGCCCGCGCCGGTCTATCATGCTTGATATGCCGACTAGCGATCCGCCCCTCGTGACGGCGGCCGATATCGCCGCTGCCGTCGTCTCCGGCCGGGCCAGCGCCGCAACGATCATCGACGGCGCGCTCGCGCGTATTCGCGGGCGCGATCCCCTGCTCAATTCGTTCACCGCGGTGACCGAGGAGCGCGCGCGCAAGCGCGCGCAGGCCGTCGACGCGGCACGCGCGCGCGGCGCTCCGCTCGGCCCGCTTGCCGGCGTACCATTCGCGGTCAAGAACCTGTTCGATGTCGCCGGCCTGCCGACACTGGCCGGCTCGAAAATCAATCGCGGCAACCCGCCGGCCGATCGCGATGCCGCACTGATCGAGCGGCTGGAAGGCGCCGGCGCGATCCTGATCGGCGCGTTGAACATGGGCGAATACGCCTACGACTTCACCGGCGAGAACGTTCACGACGGCCCTTCGCGCAATCCACACGACATCAATCGCATGAGCGGCGGCTCGTCCGGCGGTTCGGGCAGCGCCGTCGGCGGCGCCCTGGTGCCGATTGCGCTCGGCTCCGACACCAACGGCTCGATCCGTGTGCCGTCATCGCTGTGCGGCATCTTCGGCCTGAAGCCGACTTACGGCCGGCTGTCGCGGGCGCGCACATTTCCTTTTGTCGCGAGCCTCGATCATCTGGGACCTTTGGCGCGCACCGCGCGCGACCTCGCACTGGCCTATGACGCCATGCAGGGCTTCGATGCGGATGATCCGGTCTGCGCCGATCGTCCGGTCGAGCCGGTCGTGCCGTTGTTGGAGCAAGGCGCGGACGGCCTGCGCATCGCGGTCGTCGGCGGTTATTTCAAGTGCAAGAGCGGCGAAGTCTGCTACGCCATCGACCGCATCGCCTCCGCGCTCGGCGCCAATCGCGACATCGAGCTGCCGCAGGCCGAGCGCGCCCGTTCGGCGGCCTTCATTATCACGGCGACCGAAGGCGCGAGTCTGCACCTCGACCGCTTGCGCAAGCGCGCCGAGGATTACGACCCCGCCGTGCGCGACCGGCTTCTGGCCGGCGCGCTGGCGCCGGCTTCGCTGGTGGTGAAAGCGCAAAAGTTTCGTCGCTGGTATCGCGACGAAGTCCTCAAACTGTTCAACGAGGTCGATGCGATCCTGGCGCCCGCGACACCGTGCACCGCTCCGCTCTTGGGCCAGCAGACGTTCACGCATGGCGACGCGGAGCTGCCGGTGCGCGCCAATCTCGGGCTCTACACACAGCCGATCTCCTTCATCGGCCTGCCGGTCGTCGTCGTGCCGGTGCCGGCGGCGCCGCTGCCGATCGGCGTGCAGATCATCACCGCGCCTTGGCGCGAGGATATTGCGCTCCGCCTTGCGCATGTGCTTGAACTCAAAGGCGCCGCCGCCGCGATGCCACCGCCGGCCTGAGTAAAAAAATGGACATCGATCTTCCCGACGTCGTCGCCGAAGTAAAGGCCGCGTTCGATCGCTACGAAAAGGCGCTGGTGTCGAACGATGTCGCGACGCTGGACGCGCTGTTTCATGACGATCCGCGCACCATCCGCTATGGCGGCACTGAGAACCTCTACGGCTACGGCGAAATCAAGTCGTTTCGTGCCGCGCGCTCGCCGGCCGGTCTCACCCGCACTTTGTCAAAGACCGTGATCAGCACCTATGGCCGCGACTTTGCTGTCGCTTCGACGCTGTTCCATCGCCCGTCTATGCCCGGCAAGATCGGACGCCAGATGCAGACCTGGGTGCGCTTTCCGCAAGGCTGGCGTGTCGTCGCTGCGCATGTCAGTGCGATCGACGAATCGTAAGGCCGGCTAGCCGGACGAGACAAACTTCCGCCAGCCGCCGAAGCTTGAAATATCGCGCGCGCCGGCGACGGCTTGCGCTTCGACCAAAAATCCTTTGACGGCGCGGCCGTCGGACAATTCGATGGTGCCGACCGAGAGCGGCGGCGGCACTGCGGCGACGAAGCGGCCGAAACCCTCGTACGGCAGCGCCCAGACTTCAAGCTCGATGCCCGATCCGGCACCGTTGTCCACGCGCAGCAGCCCGGGTCTCGCCGGCGCGGCACCATCGAGCGCATAGAGCCGATAATGCGGCGCGGTCATCGTGGCCTCGAGCAGCCGCCCGCCGGCGGCACGCAGTTCGCCATTGAGCGGCATGCCGGAGAGGTGCGCGCCGACCACGGCCATGGCGATCTCCCCGGGCTTGGCCGCGGCGCCTTTCACCGACATAAGCGCGGGCTGCGGCTTTTTGAGCGCCCCGAGCGGCAAGCCGGTCGCATGCTGGTAATGCCGGCCGATCGAGGCGAGCATTGCATCTTCGCCGCCGGGCGCCAACAGCGTGATGCCGAAAGGAATGCCATCGGCGCTGATCGAGGACGGAATCGACAGCCCGCACAGATCGAGAAAATTGACGAAATTGGTATAAGTGCCAAGCCGGCTGTTGAGCGTGATCGGGTCGGCAACGACTTCGTCGACGGTATAGGTGGTCGGCGCGGTCGGCAGCACCAGCGCGTCGACGGTCTTGAACATCTCGTTGCGGACGCAGCGATATTCTTCCAGCTTGTAGAGCGCCGCGAACAGATCCGCGGCGCTCGCTGCGGCGCCGGCGCTGATGATCCGCCGCGTCACCGGAAGAACCGCATCCGGCGATTTTGCGAGAAGCTCCTTGGCCGTGAGATAGCGCTCCGCCACCCAGGGCCCGTCATAGAGGAATCGCGCAGTGGCATAAAACGCCGCGAGATCGACTTCGGTGATCGTGGCGCCGAGATCGACACAGCGCGCCAGCGCCGCATCATAGGCGGCGGCCGCGACCTTATCGCCATAGAACAAGCGCTGATGAGGAAGCGGAATGCCGAGCCTGAGGCCCTGCGGCACGGGCCCGACGGCGTGGACGGGACGGACGCGTGAGAATGGATCGGCGGAGTCCGGCCCCGCGATGACATTGAGCGCCGCGTTCGCGTCGTCGACGGTGAGGGCGAAGATCGAGACGCAGTCGAGCGTGCGGCACGCGGGCACGACACCCGTGGTCGAGACCATACCGACGCTCGGTTTCAGCCCGACAATATTGTTGAACATTGCCGGCACGCGGCCTGAGCCCGCCGTGTCGGTACCGAGCGCCAACGGCACGATGCCGGCACTCACCGCGACGCCGGAGCCGGAGCTCGATCCACCCGAGACAAGCTTTGGGTCAAGCGGGTTGCGCGGGACGCCGTAAGGCGAGCGCACGCCGACCAGCCCGGTGGCGAACTGGTCGAGATTGGTCTTGCCGAGGATAAGTGCGCCGGCGGCGCGCAGGCGGGCCACGACGAAGGCATCATTCTCCGGCTGGTAGAGATAGGCCGGACAAGCCGCCGTCGTCGGCAGGCCGCCGACGTCGATATTGTCCTTGATCGCAACCGGGATGCCGTACAGCGGAAGCGACGTGTCGCCGCGACGCATCAGTGCCAGGGCTTCGGTGGCGACATCCTCCTCCGGGCGCAGCGTAATGAAGATCGCGGGATCGTCGACGGCACGGATGCGCGCATAGCTGCGGGCGACGAGCGCCGCGGGGGTCGTCGCGCCACTGCGATAAGCGGCCAGAATTTCAGCAACTGTCTCGGTCACATCAGGCTTCCCAAGGCTTCGCTCGTGACATGCGGGCCCGGCGACCGCGCGCGACGATAAGCCGCTTTGGAGACATTTGCCAACTCTGCCGTAATTCATGAACGCGACGGCCGCGGCGGGATAATGAAAATCACGTAGCGTGTCGGCCGGCCGGGCAACCCCAAGAAGTCGCGCCGCACCTCGATATCGATGCGGCGACTTGCCGAAGCGCGCGCGGCCCTGGCCGCCGCCGGCTCGACCCAGTCCGGTCGGTCAGCCGAACAGACCAGCGCCATGCCGCTTTTGACGACATCGGCATCCCCCGGCGGCGGGTCTTTATACGGACTTGGCGGCCAATTGTGTCCTTCGGCATAGATGGCATCCGCGACATCGCCGTCATCGAATCGCCAGCCCAAGGAATGAGGGCGATCCGGCGCATAGGCGACCACCTCATCAGCCACATCGCAGCCGACGAAGCGCAGCGGTTGCGATGTCACCTGCCGCCAGGCGCGTTCGGTTGCGGCCGCCAACAGACGGCCATGGGCGGCCGGCGGCTCCACGCCAAGGAGATGAATGGCGACCGCGACCAGCGGCGACGCGATCAGCGCCGCGAGCGGTTCGACGATTGCCACTCCCAACATCATTCGCAGCCTGGTGGTTTCGACCTTGACCGTCGGCGGCGATAACAGCATCAGCGGCAAGAGCGTCCACGCCGGCATCGACCAAAGCGCCGTCGGCGCGGCGCCGACGGCGAGCGTGCCCGCCACCGGCAATAGTAGCGGCCCCCAAAATGCGGAGGCGACAAGCCGCCGCTCGCGATCCGACGGCCAAACAATCTCGCCGATCGCCGCGCGACATGACGGCAGCAGCAGGAACGACAAGATCAGCGGAGCCGCCGCATACCCCGCCATGGCTGGGAAATAGATCAGGACTTGCGCGACGCCATCCGTCAGTGAACGCGCGGCGTGCCTTGCGATTGCATAATCCACCGGTATGAAATCATGCTGATACATCCAGATCAGATGCGGACCAAGTATCGCAAGACCCGTGGCGACCGTAACCCAAGGCGCGGCCGAGCGGAAATATACCCGGCGTCGCGAATCGATCAGTGCTGCCGCAATCAATCCGGCAAGCAAGAATACCGACCAATACTTTGCCAACATGCCGGCAGCGGCGCCGGCACCGGCCAGCGCGCCATAAGTCGCGCTGCGGTTGCGATAGGAACGCAGGAACGTGAATGTCGTCCACGCCCATGCCGGCATCAAGAGCGTGTTCGCATTGTATTTGAACGCGTGGAAATTATAGAACGGCATCACCATCAGCAGCGCCAAGCCGAAGACGCGCTTCTCGATGTCGAGATAATCCGCCGATAGCCGCCAAAAGAACCACAGCGCCAGCGTCGGCATCAGCGTCGCCAGCAGGTAAAAGGCCCAGTCGGTCTGTGGCAGGACATCGAACCAGATCCGCACGAGCCAGGCGCCAAGCGGCGGATGCTTGGGATAGCCGAGGCTCGGATCCCGCGACCATGCGATCAGCTCGGCCATGTCGGGATGCAGATCTTGGCTGCTCTTGGCGATGCTGCCGTACAACGTCCACGTCAAAGCGCAAGCAGTCAGCAGCAGCGCCACCGTGTGATCGCAGCGCGACGCATCGCGCAGCAGATCGGCAAGCCTTGCAATTGAATTGCAAGCTGCCTGGACAAGTCCAGGCGCGGCCATGCTCTGCGGGGGTGTATGGGGTGTCGTGGCACGGTATTCCGGCGGCGCCGACTTCAGCGGACCGGGCGCGGCTAGCCGAGACAGCGGTGGATATAAAATCCCCGTATCGTCGCTAAATTTTCCGGCTGACATTGGGATATCAATGCGAATACGCGTTTACGCAACATTCAGTCCGGCGCTGAGCCCCGACGCCGCAGGCGAACGTGCCCCTGAAATTATGGAAAATTTCCGCCGATTTTCCGCGGATTTCCAGACGCTATGCGCCGATCGCGGTCAGGCCACGCGTTCGCCGCAAGATCGGCGCTCAATCGCTCATGTGCCTTCCGCCGGCGCTTCGGGGACGCCAAGCGCCACATTCGTGCTGGCCGCTTCCGCCCGCAGGAACAGGCTCTGCAGCGCCGGCACCACGACAAGCAGCATAATCGGGCCGATCAGCATTCCGCCGACGATGACGGTGGCAAGTGGCCGCTGCACCTGGCTGCCGATGCCTGTCGAAATCGCGGCGGGCAACAGACCGATGCAGGCCGACAATGTCATCATCAAAATCGGCCGCATCTGCTCCTGGACCGCATGGAACATGGCCTCGAGCGGCGCCATGCCGCCGGCAGCAACCCGGTAGTAGCCGTTGATGATCAGGATGCCGCTCATCACCGACACGCCCATCAGCGAGATGAATCCGATCGCGGCGGAAATGCTGAAATCCAGCCCGGTGATGTAGAGCGCGGCGAGCCCGCCCGAAATCGCAAACGGCAAGCCGAGCAGAGCGAGCATGCTGTCGCGCCATGAATTGAACAGGCCGTACAGCAGCACGACGATCATGGCGAAGGTGATCGGCAGGATGATCGCAAGCCGTTTCTTGGCCTGCTGGAGCCACTCGAACTCGCCGGCCCAGTCGATGCGATAGCCGGTCGGCAGCTTGACATTGGCCGCGATGCGCTGCTGCGCCTCCTCGACCGCGCCGGCAAGATCGCGGCCCCGCACGCTGAACTTGATCGGCACGAAGCGCTGGTTGCGCTCGCGGAAAATGTAGGACGCGCCGGTATCGAGAGTAATATGGGCGAGCTCGCTCAGCGGGATGTAGGCGTTGACGCCGCTCGGCGTCTGATAGCCGACTTTGATATTACGGACCTGTTCGATGTCGTTGCGAAATTCGGGGGCAAGCCGCACCACGACGCCGAATTGCCGATCAGCCTCCAGCAGCGTGGTTGCGGTGATTCCGCCCAACGCCGCCTGAATGACGGTATTGACGTCGCTGACGCTTAATCCATATCGCGCCGCCTTCTGCCGATCGACCCTGATGTTCAGATTGGGCTGCCCCAGCACCCAGAACGCGCCGAGATCCGTGATGCCCTGCACCTTGGCCATTTCCGCCATCGCGGCGCGTGCGATCTTTTCCAGCGTGGCCAGGTCGGGCCCGATGATCTTCAGCGAATTGGCGCCCTTTACTCCCGACAATCCTTCTTCGACATTGTCCTGGATGTACTGCGAGAAATTGAAATCGATGCCGACAAATTCCTGCGCGAACTCTTTCTGCAGATCGGCAATCAGGTCGTCCTTGGTGTAGCCGTTGCGCCATTCGTCGAACGGCTTGAGCGGAACGAAGAACTCCGCGTTAAAAAAGCCCGCCGCGTCGCTGCCGTCGTCCGGCCGGCCATGTTGCGACACCACTGTAATGACTTCGGGATGCTTCAGGATGATCTCGCGTATTCTGCTGACGATCGGCATGCCGGCTTCCAGCGATATCGTCGGCGGCATGGTCGCGCGAATCCACAAATTGCCTTCTTCAAGCGTCGGCAGGAATTCGCTGCCGAGCCGGGAGCCGAGCAAAAGACAGACCGCGAGAAAGACCATTCCTGCGCCAATGGCGATTTTCCGGTTGGCCAGCGACCAGCGCAGAACCGGCGTATAGAGCGAGCGCAGCCCCCGCACCACGACGGTTTCCACCTCGCGGACGTGCTCCGGCAGCAACAGCGACGCCAAGCACGGCGTCACCGTGAAAGTCGCGAGCAGCGCGCCGATCAGGGCGTAGGCGTAAGTGCGCGCCATCGGGCTGAAGATCTGGCCTTCGACTCCCTGCATCGTGAACAGCGGAATGAAGGCGGCGACGATGATTGCGGTCGAGAAGAACACCGCCCGGTCGATCTGCAGCGCGCTGATCAGAATGAGCCGCAGCCGGTCGGTCCAAACACCGCTCTTGGTCAAGTCGGCGGCGACCGTGGGATCGGGGCCCCAACGCTGCTCGGCGAGATCGTTGAGCAACTGCTGTCTTACCTCGGGCGGCGACTGGAAATTCCGATAGACGTTTTCGACAAGGATCACAGCGGCATCGACAATTATGCCGAAGTCGACCGCGCCGACGGAAAGGAGATTGGCGTCCTCGCCGCGAATGACCAAAATAATGATGCTGAAAAACAGCGCGAACGGGATATTGGCCCCGACAATGACCGCGCTGCGCAAGTCGCCCAAGAAGATCCATTGAATGAGGAATATCAGAAGGCACCCGAAAACGAGATTGTGCAGGACCGTGCTGGTGGTGACGTCGACCAGCTGGGTGCGGTCATAGAACGGCACAAGCTTGACGCCGGGCGGCAGGCTGCCATCGGAGTTTATTTTTTGGATTTCGGCGCGCACGCGCGCGGTAACGTCGTTGGTATGCATCGTCCGGTTCATGATGACGATCGCCGCAACGATATCGTCCTCATGATCGCGCCCCGCCTTGCCGAGCCGCGGCACATAGCCGACGGACACCTTGGCGACATCCTTGACATAGACCGGCACACCGTTGGTCTGACCCAACGGCACGTTCTCGATGTCCTCGACCTTATAGCCCTGCGTCAGATCGGCATCGCCGCCGTCGTTCATGAGGCCGACGCCGCGAATATTCACAGACTGCTGGCCGATATTGATGGTGCGGCCGCCGACATTGACATTGGCGTTGCCGAGCGCGGTGATGATTTGCGGCAGCGTCACATTGTAGGCGTCGAGCTTATGCAAATCGACGTCGACATCGTACTCTTTCGTCGTGCCGCCCCAGGTATTGACCTGAACGACGCCCGGCACCGTCAGCAGGCGGCGCTGCACGATCCAGTCCTGAATGGTGCGCAGATTGGTCAAGCCGAAATGCGGCGGTCCGACGACCTGATAGCGGTAAATCTCGCCGACCAGGCTGGTGGCCTGAATTTGCGGCACCACGCCGTTGGGCAGGCTGACATTCTGCTGCAGATTGATCGCGGTCTGGGTGAGCGCGAAATAGTAATCGATGCCGTAATAAAAAGTGACGCGGACGAACGACAGCCCGTAGAACGAGGTGGAGCGGATGACGTCGACGCCAGGCGTCGCCGCAAGCCCGACCTCGATCGGGATCGTGTAGTAACGCTCCATCTCCTCGGCGGAAAGGCCCGGAGCCTGCGCGGTGATCTCGAGAATGACCGGCGCGGGATTCGGATAGGCCTCGATATTCAACCTGGTGAAAGCGAACAGGCCTGCGCCAAAAAACACCAGCAGGCCCACCAGCACCAGCGGGCGGCGCGTCAATCCGAACGTCAGCAGGCCCTTGAGCACGGCTAGCCTCTGGGTTGAACACCGGCGGGACGTGGCATCATTGACCGGAGGCGATCGCCAGCATGTTGCTGAGAAAGATTGCGCCGTCGGTGGCAACCAGTTCACCGGCCTGCACGCCTTCGAGAATCTGCCGATAACCGTCGCGCTGAATGCCGATCTTGACCGACCGTTGGGTGAACCGCCTGCGATCGGAGGTCACCCAGACCGTCTGCGTGCCGTCACCCTCGCGCACCACGCCGTTGATCGGGACCGCCGGCGACCGCACCGGCGTGCCGATGCTGATGACGAAATTTGCGAACATGCCGGAGCGCAATTCGTGCTGCGGATCCTTGATCTCGGAGCGCACCAGCACGCGGCGGGTATTCGGATCAACGATGGCGCCGACGGTGTTCACCGTCCCCTCGAAGACGCGGCCGGGAAACGCGCTGATCTTGACCTGAAGCTTCTGGCCGACACGGAAGGCCGGACTGTCATTCTCGGCGACATTGGCCAGCATCCACATCGTGTCGACATTGGCGACGACGAAGGGCGCCGGCGGATTGCCCGGCTGCACCAGCAGACCCGGCGACGCATTGCGCTGCGTGATCCGTCCGTCGATCGGACTTGCCACGACCAGCGTCGGATCGGCGAGCCGGTCGGCGACGATCTTGTCGATCTCCGCCTCGCTCTTGCCGAAGATGCGCACCGCGTCGCGTCCGGCGCGAAGATTGCCTTCGGCGGTCTGCTGATCGGAGACCGCCTGCTCCAGTTGCGCCTGCGATACGGCGCGGGTCTTATAGAGATCCTGCAAGCGCGCCAGATTGCGGCTGGTCAACTCCAACACGCCGGCCGCCGCGATCAGATTCGACTCGGCCGCCAAGAGGTCGGGGCTGTCGATCGTGAACAGGGGCCGGCCCTTTTTCACATCGTTACCGACCTCGGCAAACAGCGAGATGATCTTGCCCTGATACGGGGTGAAGACTTGCGTCTCCATGTCCTCGTTGAAATCGATGCTGCCGACGGCTTCTTTCTCGACCGGGAATTCGTGCAGCTCGACCGGCTCGACCTTGACGGCGGCGAGCTGGGACTCCGACAGTTCGAGGTTATTGCCGTTGGCGCTCGCGGATTTTCCGTCGTTGACGGCGGCGTCGGCGTTAGACGTGACGGCGAGACCGGGCTTTGATTCGCCGCCGAAATGCACCCAGCCGTAAATGGCGAGTGCGCCGATCACAAGCGCGCCAGCCACCGCTGCCTTCGCATTGATCGCCGGCCGAACCATCATGTTAAGGCGCATTCCCCGCGGTCAATCACGCCGCGGCATAGGCGCAATCTGTGTGACGGTCCACTGTCATTAATCACGCAGGTACAGCTAGTTATGTGGGAGTATCAGGCGGGAATGGCCGCCGACAGCCGCAAGTTGACCAGGCCCCGGCGCAGCGACCGGTCCGGATATTAATTTACTGCGCTCGCGGCGCGCGCCGGCCGATATGTGACTGCAAATAAACAGCCTGCATCGGGCAAATGTGATTTCTGACAGTCGAACGCAGCGGCGAAATATTTACAGTGCGACCGACCACCACAGCCGCTGTCACAAATCTGAGATAGTGACCGACTGTCCCCGGCAATCGTCAGTCGCACATGTTGTGTTCGGTTTCGAATGACCTGGTCCGACATGTTTCACTGCGGCGTCACGCGATTGCGCGCGGGCATCTCTTGTCTCGTCGCGGCGACATTGCTGACGAGTTGTGCGGTCGGTCCGGACTTTCACGCGCCTGCGGCGCCGGACACGGAGCGTTACACGGCGGAGCCGATGGCGCTGCGCACGGCCTCGAGCGATGCGCGCGACGGGCAGGCGCAGCATTTCGCGCCGGGCCGCGACCTGCCGGCGGACTGGTGGACGCTGTTTCACTCGCCGGCGCTCAACGCGCTGATGGCGCAGGCGCTCGCCAATAATCCCAATCTGCAATCGACGCTCGCCTCGCTGCGCGCCGCCAAGGAAGCGGTCTACGCGCAACAGGCCAAGTTCCTGCCGCTGGTGCAGGCCAATTTCAATCCGACCCGGCAGGGGTCGCCGGCGGTGCTGGCGCCGCCTCTGGCGACCGGCACCTCGCCGCAGACCTTCAATCTCTATACCGCGCAGCTCTCGGTCTCGTATGTGTTCGACGTCTGGGGCCTCAACCGCCGCCAGGTCGAGCAGTTGCAGGCGCTGGCGGACGTTCAGGGCTTTCAGGTCGAGGCCGCCTATCTGACCCTGACTGCGAGCCTTGCCGGGGCGGCCATCAATGAAGCCGCATTGCGCGGCCAGATCGACGCCACCGACGAGATCGTCGCGCTGAACAAGAAGGCGCTCGAGATCCTGCGCCAGCAGTTCAACACCGGCTATGCCAGCCGCAACGACGTGGCGCTGCAGGAGGCCGCGCTTGCCCAGGAAGAGGCGACGCTGCCGCCGTTGCGCAAGGCGCTGCAGCAGAACCGCGACCTGATCGCGGCTTTGTGCGGCGCCTATGCGAGCGCGCCGCCGCATGCGGGTTTCCGGCTCGACACTCTGCAACTGCCGGCCGACCTGCCGGTGAGCCTGCCCTCGCAGCTGATCGCCCAGCGCCCCGACATCCGCGCCGCGCAGGAGCAATTACATGCCGCGGGCGCGCAGGTCGGTGTCGCCACCGCCAATATGCTGCCGAGCTTTTCGATCAACGGCAATGCCGGCGCCATGCAGACCGTGATCGGGCAATTGTTCGCGCCGGGCAGCCAGTTCTGGCTGATCGGCGGCAATGTCGCCCAGACCATGTTCGATGCCGGCACCTTGCTGCACACCTTGCGCGGCGCGCAGGACACCTACGAGGCCGCGGCCTGGAGCTATCGCAGCACCGTGATCGGCGCCGTGCAGAACGTCGCCGACACGCTGCGCGCGATCCAGAACGATGCCGATGCGCTCAAAGCGGCGCGCGACTTCGAGCGCGCCGCCAAGATCAGCTACGACCTGGCGCAGCAGCAGATGCAGACCGGCTACGCCAATATCCTGGTGCTGCTGACCGCGCAGCAGACCTATCTGCAGGCCGTGATCCAGGTGGTGCAGGCGCGCGCGGCGCGGCTGGCCGACACCGTGCTGCTGTACCAGGCGCTCGGCGGCGGCTGGTGGAACCGCGCCACTGCGCCGATCGAGAAGATCCTCAATACCGATACCGGGCAATCCGCGATCCTCGGCGCGGCGCCGGCAGTTGCATTGCCGGGACCGAATTCCGGGGCTGCGGTCGCGGCGAGCCGGGCCGATTGACTGCGATATTCACCTAAGTGAATGTCCCCTGGTGGAAACGCTCAAAGAACCAAAACCGGCGGTGACGACCGATTCGGCGCAAGCCTGGCTGCGCCTTGGCACGACGATGCTGATCTCGACACTCGGCGGCGTCGGAATGTGGTCGGTCGTCGTGGCACTTCCGGCGGTGCAATCGGAATTTGGCATTCCGCGTGCGGAAGCGTCGTTGCCCTTCACGCTTGCGATGCTCGGATTTGCAACGGGCGGCGTGGTGATGGGCCGGCTGTTGGATCGGATCGGAATTCTCGGTCCGATCTGTCTCGGCGCGGTCATGCTGGGGCTCGGTTATGCGGGCGCGGCCAGTGCGCCTAATCTGGTGATATTCGCACTCGCGCATGCAGTCATCGGATTCGGCAGTTCCGTGACCCTCGGCCCGCTGATGGCCGACATTTCGCAGTGGTTTGTCCGCCGCCGCGGCGTGGCGGTGACCCTGTGCTCGGCGGGAAACTATTTCGCGGGAGCCTTGTGGCCGCCGGTCGTGCAGCAAGCGATTGCGCATTACGGCTGGCGCGCCACCCATGTCGGCATCGCGCTGTTTTGCAGCACGGCAATGCTCGTGATCGGCATTTCCGCCTTGCGGCGGCATGCGCCCGCCGCGACCGAGACTGCAGGCGGATATCGGGGCGCGTCACCCGGAGCGCTCGGCCTTTCGCCAAGCGCATTGCAAATTCTGCTGGCGATCGCCTCCGTCTGTTGCTGCGTGGCCATGTCCATGCCGCAGGTTCACATCGTGGCTTATTGCGGCGACCTCGGATACGGCGTCGCCCGCGGCGCCGACATGCTGTCAGTGATGATGGCGTTCGGCGTTGTCGGCCGCATTCTGTCGGGCCTCATTGCCGATCGTGTCGGCGGTCTGCGCACATTGATGCTGGGATCGGTCCTGCAAGCCGTCGCGCTGCTGATGTATCTGCTCTATGACGGCTTGTTCTCGCTCTATGTCATTTCGGCGCTGTTCGGCCTGTTCCAGGGCGGCATCATTCCGAGCTATGCGCTCATTGTCCGCGAGTATTTTGCGCCGAAAGAGGCAGGCACGCGCGTCGGCATCGTCCTGATGGCAAGCCTGTTCGGCATGGCGCTCGGCGGTTGGATGTCCGGATATATTTTCGATGTCACGGGTTCCTACCAAGCCGCCTTCCTGAATGGGCTTTGCTGGAATGCGGTCAACGGCATGATCGTATTGTGGCTGCTCTACCGGCGGCGTTCGCCTCTCGCTTTTGCGTAAGACTGCGCGCTGCCAGGACATCAGCCCGGCGGCTGCGATGATGGCCGGGGATCCGGCGCGTGCCGGCCGAGGTTGGATCCGGCCCTGCCGGCTTGGCCCGACGTCTCACAGAGGAGCACATCGCGCCCTTCCAGACTCGCGACAAGCGCTGCCGTCATGCCGGCGGGCCCGGCGCCCGCAATCAACAGATCAACCTCGCGTCCGCTGCGCACCCGCCCCGACTTTTGCTCCCCGCCGCCGGTTAGCTGCGACTATGCATGACACCAGGGATGCAGAGGCTGTCGCGGAAACGACGCAGTGCCTTCACTGCAGTGTCTCGGCCGGCACGAAGTCCCGCCACCGGCCTGGCCGGATCGGCTGTTCGTCATAGCGGCGCATCTTGTCTGCAGCTTTGCCGATGATTTCTTCCGCGCTGAGATTGCGCGAGCGCAAGAAATCGAGCACCTCGCTTCGGATGCGCGTCAGCGCGCCAAAGCCTTCCGCCATGACAATGGTGAGAACCTCGGCGGCCCAGGCCCCCGCCAACATCATTTTCAGGAGATCGGCGCCGGAGCGAATGCCGTTGGTCCCGAGCAGTGCCTTGTCGGGGCCGATCGCCTGCCGGCACAGCGCCAGCGTGCGGCACACGATCGGCACCGCCCAGGAGCCGCCATAGGCCGCCGCGCTATCCAACGCCGGCGCAAAATCGTCGAGGTTCGGCACCATGGCGAGAAAGCGCCCCATGGCAATGACGGCATCGGCGCCGCCGTCCATCGCGGCTTTCGCCAGCGTCGGAATGTTAGGCGTCAGCCCGGTGAGTTTCACCCACAGCAGGCTATCGCCAAGCGCCTCGCGGACCTGCCGCACCAGTTCGCGCAACTCAACGGGATCGGTGCGGTTTTCGATGGCGCCGGCGTGCGCCTCGAGCGCATGCGGCGCCCCGACATTGAACTCGAACAGGCGAATGCCGGTACGCCGCGCCAGCCGCGCCAGATCGAGCGCGCCGTCGGCACTGCCCAGCACGATGCTGGCGCCGACGAACTGGCCGCTCTTCGCCGCGTCGCGATCGATCGCGGCAACGGCGCGAAACCAGTCTTCGCGATCGTACTGCGACAAGCCGGAGCGGCAGAGCAGCGAGCCTGAGCGATCCGCCTTGCCCGTCACGTCGCCATGAGGATCGAGCCAGCAATAATCGGCGCCGTCGAGCTGGCGCGCCGCTGCCGCCTGTTCATTCACCGACTTGGCGATGACACCCGCCGCGCCCGCACGCAGCGCCGCGCGAATGCCGGCTTCCGTCATCACCGGCTCGCCCGAGCCGCAAATCAGAGGGCTTGAAAGCGTGAGCCGTCCAAGCCGCACCTGCAGCCGAGCCTGATCGTCCATTACGTTCACCCACTTTATATATATGTGTCAGGAGATTGCTCTCGATGCGACTACGGCGCGGAAGCGGCAAGCTCTTGCTTTGCCGAAGCCGTCCCCTCCCCGGCGACCGCCAGAATTCGCGCACGCCATTCCTGCAAATAGGCTTCACGCGTCGCCTGATCGACCCGCGGCGTCGCATAAGCCACGAACGGCTCGAGCGCCTCGATGCCCATATATTCGACCATCAGGCGCTGGATCGGCCACAGCACCTGCTCGACGGTGCCGTACACGCCGGTCGCGGAAAACCGCGCCTCGGTGCCGCCGGTGGTCAGACAGAGCAGACCGCGCTTGCCTTTGAAATATCCGCTGTCATAACGCCGGCCGTCGCTATAGGCGAAGCCATAGGACAGCACGCGATCGAACCAGCCTTTGAGGATGGCCGGGACATTGCCCCACCAGATCGGATAGAGCCAGACCACGAGATCGGCCTTGGCGAAGCGTTCCTGCTCGCGCGCGATGTCCGGCGCGTAAGTGCCGCTCTTGTGCGCGTGGTCCTGCTCGGTCTGATAATGGAAGCGGTGCGGATCGGCGACGCCCAGAAAATCGTGGCGGCCCGCCACCGGGTTGAAGTTCTCCGCATAGAGATCGGATATTTCGACGGTATGGCCTGCGCCGCGCAGGGCCTCGGCGGCGGCGTCTTTCATGGCGCCGGTGAAAGACGTCGGCTCCGGATGGGCGTAGACCAGCAGCACGTGCATCCTTGACCCTCGTTTAACCCTTCTTGCCCAGCCCGCCGAACAGCCCGCGCGGAAAAAACAACAGCATGACCAGAAGCACGGTCAGCGCCGCGACATTCTTATAGCCGGCGCCGAACACGACGATGGCGGCGGCTTGAATAACGCCGAGCAGAACGCCGCCGACCAGCGCCGCGGGCGCACTGCCGAAGCCGCCGATGATGGCGGCGATAAAACCATCGATGCCGAACGGACCGTCGACGCTATAGGCCGTGTATTGCGTCGGCGTGATCAGAATGCCGGCGGCGGCGCCGAGTGCGGCGCTCAACGCAAACGACAGTATCAGCATGTTGCCGACCGGGACGCCAAGGAGTGCCGCGGCTTCCTGGTTCTGCGCGCAGGCGCGGAGCGCCCGGCCGAGGCGCGTGCGATTGAAGAACACGGTCAGCGCAGCGACCATCAGGAGGCCGCAGCCGAGAATCCAGAACAGCTGATAATCCACCGCGATCGGCCCAAGCTTGAGCGGACCGCCGGAGGAGAATTCCGGATAGGTCCGCGGTTGATCGCCCAGCGTCAGAATGACGATCTGCTCGATCAGAAGCTGCACGGCGAGCGTGGCCAGGATGATGGCGAAGAGCGGTGCCTTGCGCTTCCACATCGGGCTGATGACCAGCACCTGCACCAGAAGGCCGACAAGGGAAACCAGAAGGATGCTGACGATCGCCGCCGCGGCGATCGGCAGGCCGAACTTGCTCAACAGGGTATAGGTGAACATGCCGCCGAGCATGACGAATACGCCCTGCGCGAAATTGACGATGCCGCTGGCGTTGTAGATGACGCAAAAGCCAATGGCGATCAGGCCGTAGACCAGACCGATGCCGACGCCGTTGACCAGGCTCTGCGCGAGTTCGACGATGCTAGGCATGTGCCGCCTCTTGCGCCGCCTCGTCGATGCCGAGATAGGCGGCGATGACGTCGGGATGCTGCTTGATTTCCTCAGGCGTGCCCTCGGCGATCTTGCGGCCGAAATCGAGCACCGCAATCCGCTGCGCGATGCGCGTCACCAGCCCCATATCGTGCTCGATCAAGAGCACCGTGATGCCGCCGGCGTTGAGCTTCTGGATGATTCCGGCAAGCGCATCGGTCTCGTGCGCGTTCAAGCCTGCCGCCGGCTCATCCAGCAGAAGGAGGCGCGGCTGCGCGGCGAGCGCCCGCGCGACTTCCAAGAGGCGCTGCTGACCGTAAGGCAGAAGATCGGCATCTTGATCGGCCTGCGCGGCGAGCCCGACGAATTCGAGCAGATCGCGCGCCTTGCGGCGAATCTCGTTCTCCTGGCGGAGGAACCAGGGCAGCCGCAACAGCGCCGCGCCCATGCCGCCTTTGCTGGCGAGATGGAAACCGACCTCGACATTTTCGGCGGCCGTCATGCCTTTGAACAATTGCACCAGCTGAAAGGTGCGGATGAGGCCCATGGCCGCGATCTTGTCCTGCCGCATTTCGGTGATGTCGGTGCCGGCGAATTCGATGCGGCCGGCAGTCGGCGGCAGGAAACCGGAAATCATGTTGAAGAACGTCGTCTTGCCGGCGCCGTTGGGACCGATGACGGCGAACAGGCTGCCTTCGGGAACGGCGAGATCGATCTCGTTGTTCACCACGAGGCCGCCGAAGCGTTTGGTCAGATTGCGGACGTTGAGGAGCGCCACGGTTCAGCTCTCCGCCTTCAGTTCGGCCTTCAGCCCGGCTTTGGACCTGCCGAGCGCGGCGAGCGCGTAAAGGCCTTTCGGCACGAAGATCAGCATCAAGAGCAACACCGCGGCATAAGCGATGTCCTGGAAAGACCCGGTGCTGCGAAACAGTTCCGGCAGCAGCGAGACGATGACCGCACCGATGGCTGGGCCAAGAACAGTGCCGATGCCGCCGACATAGAGAATGGTGAAGGTCACCACCACCATCTGCAGGCCGAACACTTCCGGGCTGATGAAGCCGACGACATGCGCGAAGAGCGACCCCGCCACCGAGGCATAAAGCGCGGCAATGACGAAAGCGGCGAGCTTATAGCGCGACACCCGGATACCGAGCGCCGATGCGCCCAATTCACTGCCGGAGATGGCGCGCAAGGCGCGGCCGAAGCGCGAGTCGCGCAGCCGGTGCGACACCCACAGTCCAAGCCCCAGCAGCAGAATGAGACAGAACAGCTTCCACCGCTCGCCTTCGACCTTGAAAGGACCGATGCCGAGCGGCGGAATTCCCGAATAGCCCATATAGCCCTGGGTCAGATCGGTCCATTGCACCGAAAGATCGTAGGTGATGAGCCCGAGTGCAAACGTCGCCATCGCCAGATAGTGGCCGCGCAAGCGCAACGCCGGATAGCCGACGATCAGCGCCGCGATGCCCGCGATCGCCATCGACGCCAGCAGAGCGAAGATCGGCTCCCATTGATATTGCACGCACAGGATCGCGGTGCCGTAACCGCCGATGGCGGCAAAGGCGTTCTGGCCGAACGACGCCTGGCCGGTATAGCCCATGAAGAAATTCAGCCCGACGCAGAAAATTCCGTAGATCATCGCGAGTTGCAGCACGGTGACCAGATAGCCGCCGCGGATGAAGACGAAGGCGAACAACAGCGCGATGCAGGCAAGCCCGCCGCTTGCGACATAGTTGAGGCCGCCGAGCCTAGTGAAAATAGAAGCGCGCGAGGTCATGGTGCGACTTGATGTCAGAAGCGGGCAATTCGGCGCGGACCGAACCGGAGGCAAGAACATAGACGCGCTGCGCCAGCTTGAGCGCCAGCGGCGCCTTCTGCTCCACGAGAAGAATGCCGAGCCCCTTGCGGTTGAGCGCGCCCAAGGTCGAAAGGATCTCCGCCGCCACGCGCGGCGCGAGCCCGAGCGACGGCTCGTCGAGAATGAGCAGTTTCGGCTCGGCCATCAGGGCACGGCCGACCGCGAGCATCTGCTGCTCGCCGCCGGACATCGACGACGCGATCTGCTCGGCGCGTTCGCGCAGCCGCGGGAACAAGGCAAAAACGCCGTCGAAGCGGCGCGCGATCTCGGCGGCGGCGCCGCCGGCATTGAAGGCGCCGAGCAACAGATTCTCGCGCACGGTCATCTCGCCGAACAGGCCGCGGCCTTCCTGCACCATGATGATCCCCAGCCTGGCAAGCTCGTGTGTGCGCAAGCCGGTCACGTCCCTGCCTTGGAAGCTGATGCGGCCACGGCTGGCAATGAGCCGCGCCATCGCGCGCAGCAGCGTGGTCTTCCCCGCCCCGTTCGGGCCCAGAATGGTGACGAACTCGCCCGCTTTGACATGCAGGCTCGTCGGCTTCAGCGCCGCGATGCGACCGTAGCTCGCGGCAAGCTCGCTGGCCTCGATGAGCGGCGGCGCTGAAGTGTCCGGAGCCGTCATTATTTGATCTTCAGCTTGCCGTCTTTCACGAACGCGATCACGTAGGGATTTTTCGTGATGCCGACATGCTGATCGGCCGAGAAGTCGTAGGATGCGCCGGCGCCGTCATAGTGGCCGAGCTTCTCGAAGGCGTCGCGGATCGCCGTACCGTCGGTCGAGCCCGCCTTCTTGATCGCGTTCGCCATCATCAGGATCGAGTCCCAGGCTCGCGAAGCCTGTCCCGTGTCGGTATCCGGATGCTTGACCTTGAACGCCGTGAGGAAGGCCTGCGCGGCGGCGCGCGACGCGGGATCGGCAATCACATTCAGATCGTCGGCGGCGGCGGCAACCTGAACCAGCGGCGAGGGAAAGAGATATTGCTCGCCCAGCACCTTGCCCGCTGACAGTATGATGTCCTTCTCGTTGATGCTGCCGAGCAGAAGCATCTTGTCGAGCCCGAGATGTTTGATGTTGTTGGCGGCGGTGACCGCGGCATTGCCCTGCCCGATCATGATGATCGCGCCGCCGCCGGCCGAGTTGATGCGGCCGATCTGAACGCTGAAGTCGGCGTCGTCCTGCTGATAGGTCTCGTTGGCGACGACGGTGAGTCCGTAATCGGCGGCTTCCTTTTCCGCGATCCCCTTCATCAGCAGACTGTAAGGGCTCGGATCGGCGAGAATGCCGATCTTGCGGACGTCAGTCTTGTTCTTGAGATAATCGTAGCGCGCCTCGACCTCGAATTTCGGCGGCGGCAGGAAGCTGAAAGCCCATTTCTGCTCATCCGGCAGGCGCGGCAGGATGGAGCACAAGAACATCGGAATCTTGGCCTGCGACACGAAACCCGCGGCCGCGAAATTGCCGGCGGAAATACAGCCGCTGTCGAAGGCTTTGACATTATCCTCAGACATCATCTTGCGGTAGACGACGACCGCCTGCTGCGGCGTCGATTTGTTGTCCTCGTAGAAAAGCTCGAGCTTGTGGCCGAGCACGCCGCCTTCGGCATTCACGGCCGCTATCGCCACCTCTAACCCGTCGCGCCAATGACCGTCGGTCAGTGATCCGTAGCCGGTGAGCCCGAGCGAAGCGCCGACCTTGAAGGTTTCCTGCGCGGAAGCAGCCCCGCACGGAATGACCGCAAGCGCTGCGGCGGCAATAATCGCATGCCGGAAACTCGTGATACGCATTTCACATCCTCCCTTGCCGGATCTTGGCATTTGTTGCACGCCGTGGCGTTCCCGCCGCGGCATGTCGTCGAACTTATGCGGCCGCGCGGGCAGCCTCGCGCAATTCGCTCAGTCCCTGCGCGGCGGCCTGCCGTAGGAAGCCCTGGTCCGACGACAAGATGAATGCTGAGGCGCCGAGTCGCCGCAGCCATGCGGCTTCCGCCACCCCGCCGACATAGACGCTGATCGGCTTGCGCGCGCGCCGGGCGGCCTCGCAGATCCGTTCCACCGCTTTGCGCACCGCCGGCGGGTCCTTCGTTTCGTCGCCAAACGCGGCCGTGAGATCGCCGCGGCCGATGAACAATGAATCGACGCCCTCGACCGCCGCGATTGCTTCGACCTCGTCGAGCGCTTCGATGTCTTCGATCTGCGCCACGAAGACCGTGCCGGCGTCGCTGTCGGAGACGTGCCGCCACATCGGCACGCCGGTATAGCGCCCGGCGCGGGTCGAGGTGGCAAAGCCGCGCTTGCCGCCGCGATAGCGGCAGATCGCGGCGACTTCGCGCGCATAGGCGGCGCTTGCGACATGCGGCACCAGCACGCCGGTCGCGCCGCAATCGAGCACCGAGAGGATCGCATCGGGACCCGACACGCGCACCAAAGCCGGCGTATCCAGCGCGCGCGCGGCGAGCAGCGCGATGTCGGTCGTCGTCCGATCGAACGGCGCGTGCTCCTGATCGATGACGACAAAATCGAATCCGAGATCGCCGACGATCTCGGTGGCATGACTGGTCGGGGTCTTCAGGAAAGTCCCGACCAGAGGCTCGGCGGCAAGCAGCCGTTGGCGAAAGGATGAAGCGGTCATGATCGATCAACCTGCAACAAGCGCGCTCACGGGAGCGGATAGTCGTCGGAATTCAACACCCAGCCGGGCTTTTGCGAGAAGTCGAGCCGCGGCGGGCAGAAGATGTCGACAAGCTGATTGATGCCCTTGCCGACAGCTTCGGTGGTGTGCACCGACGGCGGCGGGATCACCGCGATCGAGGGGCTCCCACACAATTCGTGATCGTCGGCGCGCCAGAAATTCTTGTTGACCGTCCACGGCCAGCGCAGGTGATGAACGAACTCGCCCTGCAGAGCCAGCGAGCATTGCTCGAAATCGTCGTGATGATGCGGCGACAGCTTGGTCGCGTCGCGCGGACCGTTATAAGAATCCAGGTAATTGACCATGAAGGTCGAACAGCGCCAGATGCGGCCGAACCGACCGGGCTCCGGCGGCACGTCGAGACTGTAAACGCGCAGGCGATAACCGTCCTTCGGTGCCGGCCAAGCCTCGACCGGCGCCACATAGGGCTTGGCCGAGGCATAAGACGCGCCGTTGGAGCACTTGTCGGCCACGTCTTTCGAGCGCGTGGTGAACAGGCGTATGACCGGCCCCGCTTCCACGATCCGCACACTCGAACGGCCGGGCGGAACGAAAGCGAGCGAAGCGCCGTTCACCCGTTGCACGCCGTCCGTGGTCGTGATCTCGGCGGCCGTGGTCGCGTCAGGCAACAACACGACGTATTCATCGACCTGCGCGTCACGCGCGAGCTCGCCGCCCTTGCGCCCTTCGGTATAGGCCAAGACAAAATTCTGGCCGCGGCCGTACCAGGTTTTTCCGGCGGGGCCGCTCTCCTGCGGCGCCCTGTCGTAGAAGCGGACATATTCGGCGCCGCCAAAAGGGCCGCTGGGCGGCGCCTTGGCGGCCGCAGACGCCGCCAGTTTGGCGCGCGGATCGCTGGCATCATACATGTGACCTCCCACAGACTCTATTGCGCGCGGCCGGCGTTCCGGCCGCGCGATGAACAATCAACCATCAATGCCGCGACGGCAGGACCGATTCGATGCCGATCATGCGCGCCGCATTGACCGAGAACATCTTGCGGATCTGCTCGTCGTCGTAGCCGAGATCGATGCAGAGCTTGATGCCGCGCCGGAAACCTTCCAGCGGGCTGATCGTGCCGACTTGCCCGAGATCCGAACACATGACGGTTTGATCGACACCGGCTGCCTCGATGAGCTTCTGCAGCTCTTCACCCCCGGCGAACTTGAACTTCGAGCCTTCGACGAACATGCACAGCGAATGCTCGACAAAGGCGCCCATGGCGGCAATCCCTTGCACGTCGTTGATGCTGGCGTCGACGATCTCCTCCGGATGCGTGAGCACCAGCCGCTTCACGCCGCGCCGCTGCGCCTCCTCGAAGACGAGCCAGGTTTCGCTGACGTGAAGATGGCCGCTTGCGAGCACCATGTCATTCTTGGCGACGACATCGAGCACTTCCTTGACATCGTCGCGGACGGTCTTGTCGGCATTGAGCACCGGAATGCCGACGGCGTGGCGCATCTTATCGGTCGATGCCGGGTGGGTTCGCGCCGTCTCCTTCTCCCAGCGCAGATGATTTTGCGCGGCAAGCGTCGGCAGCCATACGATCCTGCCGCCCATGGCGGCGGTGTGCTCGACGGCAAAGGGATTGAAGCCGCCCACCACGTTGTTGAGCACGATGCTTGAATAGATCTTGGTCGTCAGCTCGGGGAAGTGTTTCTTGATCAAGGCGGCGGTCATGACGCCGCTATAGTCGTGGTCCTTGGTGACCACCGCGGCGAATCCCGCTGCGGACGCGGCCTTGAGAAGCTCGACGTGATCGACGCCCCGCGCCGCGATCGAGGGACCGCTGTGCACGTGCGGGTCAACCGCGCCGCGCAGCAATCCGTCGATGCGTTTTTCGACAGGTTCAGCGGAAGTCGTATCGAGCGCCATGCCTCACTCCCTCTCCCACGCACCTTGCGTCCGATTGTTGTTCGCGAGCACAAAACAGCGTTTTGTATTGATAGCGCCAGCGCCAGACGCGAGTCAATATCGAGGCGCCATTTTGACGCGTTTCAGCGCGGAGCTATTTGACAACGGAACGCTAGCCGCTTGATTGCGTTCTCAATTATCGTATGATGTTTCGCTATCGCGAACGAACGGGATTCAAGCGAGATTTACATGGCCCGGGTCTTGGCCGGAGAAGATGCGGGCGGAGTGCGGTCACTCCAGCTTGCGATCGATGTGCTGGAAGCCGTCGCCTTTGCCGATGAAGAACTGGGTGTCACCCAGATCGCGGAGCGGCTCGACGTTACCAAAGGTTCGGTGCACCGCCATCTGTCGACTTGGGTGTCGCGCGGCTATCTGGTACAGAATCCGACCACCAGCCGCTATGCGATCGGCCCCAAGAGCCGCCTGCTGGCGCGGCTCGCGCCGGAGACCGACCTCGTCCAGCTTGCCGCAGGCCCCATGCGCGACCTGCGCGACGCGCTCGGCCACACCGTCGTGCTGTCGGAGATGGCGCCGCGCGGCGCGCTGGTTTTGTCCAAACTGGCCAGCACGTCGCCGATCGAGATCGGTGTACGTCCGGGAAGCGAATTGTCATTCCATGCCTCGGCCCAGGGCAAGGTGATGCTCGCCTTTGCGCCGCGCCCGTTCCAGGCGCGCATCCTCGCGCGGCCGCTCGAGACATTCACCGAGCACACGGTCACGTCGATTGATCGCGTCGAGAAGGCGCTGATCGAAATTACCAGGCACGGCTATGCCTCGGCGCCGGAGGAAGCCATGCTCGGCATCAACGCCGTGGCCGCGCCGATCTTCGACTATAACGATGCGTGCATCGGTGCGCTCGCCATTGTCGGCTCGATTCAGTTCCTGCCCGGCAAACCGCGCCCCGCCGACATCGCCGCGCTGACCCGTGCCAGCCAGCAAATCTCGCATAAGCTCGGCCACGGAAGCCGCGATGAGCGGACGCGGCAACCGAAAACCGCCGGGCAACGTGCCGCGCCGCAGCCGTCGCTCGGCAGCCGGCCGCGGCCCAAGCAATCGCGCGGGTCTGCCGTCGGCGCGGACTAGAAGCGGTTCGGCTTCGGCAACGCACCAGTCGGTCACCCCCCGGCACCCGTCGCGACGACTCTTGAGGCAGCGACCGACGCGGAGAATCTCGGCGCCGCCGGCCGCAGCGACGTGTCGACGATGTCGGCGATCATGCCGGCGGTGGCCGCCGCGAGAGTCCAGCCGAGATGTCCGTGGCCGGTGTTATAGAAGACGCGCGGCCGGCGTCCCGCGCCGACGCGCGGCAACATGCCCGGCGTCATCGGCCGCAGCCCGGCCCAGGGCACCACGCGCTCGGTGGAGACATCCGGAAAGAGCTGTCGCGTCCAGCGCACCAGCGGACGCACGCGATCGTCGCGGATGTTCCAATTGAAGCCGTTGAACTCGGCAGTCCCCGCGATCCGGAATCGATCCGGCCCGAGACGGCTCGAGACGATCTTCGCCTCGTCATCGAGCAGGCTGACCCAGGGGGCGGCATCGCGGCTGCGCAGATCATCGAGTGCGATCGTGATCGAATAGCCCTTCACCGGATAAATGTTGACCCGATCGCCCAGCATCGCGGCGAAATGCCGGCTGGCGACGCCGGCGCAAACCACCACCGCGTCGGCGGCAGTTGCCTCGGCGGCCCCCGCCCCACCTTCCGCTCGCCACGTCACCCGTATGCCGCGATCTGAAGCGGCCACGTGTTGCACGGCGGCGTCGCAGATCAGGCGGGCGCCGCGGCGGATGCAGGCCTCGGCCAATCCGGTGGTGAATTTGTGGATGTCGCCGGTCATGTCCGACGGCGTGTAGAAGCCGCCGTAATAGTCACCGTGAACCGCCGGTTCGATGGTCTTGATCTCTTTGGCATCGACCGCGTGGCGATCGAGGCCGCCTTGCCGCAACAATGCGTTGACCCGCCCGGCATGCTCAAAGCTCTTGCGATCACGATAGACGTGCAAGATGCCGCGCCGTTCCAGATCGAAGGCGATGTTTTGGCGTTCGGCGAGCGCAAGCAGCGCACGCCTCGCTTCAAGCGCCAGCTGCACCGTGCTGATCGTATTGCGGCGATAGTGCGGAATCTGAGCGACGAACTCGGCAAGCCAGGAATATTTGTGCCAGCTTGGCTTCAAGTTCAGCAGCAGCGGCGCATCGCTCCTGAAAAGCCACTTTACGCCTTTTGCGATCGTCGCCAGCTGATTCCACACTTCCGCATTGCTGGCGGAAAGCTGACATCCATTGGCAAACGAGGTTTCCATCGCGGCATAGCGATGACGCTCGAACACCGTGACGGTGTGGCCGCGATCGAGCAGTGCGTCAGCTGTGGTGATGCCGGTGATGCCGGCGCCGATAACGGCAATGTGTGCCACCAGGGCCTCCCGCGTTCAGACATGGACCGGACCGGCCAAAACCGATCAAGTGGTCCCCATCTGTCGCGGTACCTGAGAGCTTAACCCACGCCTCGCGGCGCGGATGTCCCCTTCGGTGGGCGCGGCGACGCGCCTCTCTCCAGATCGTCCAGCCAAGCAGTCCTGGTGCCTGAGAGTTTCCGGGGAGGTTGCTCCGTCGGCGCTGAAGCAGGACGAACCCGCATCAGACTCTCCCGCATGGCCTATCGGACAAGACTTAGATGGCATCGATTCGGATCACCTACAAGATCAAAAGCACGTCACGATCGGGATTGCCGCACCGCACGCAGGGCCGGCTGTGCGGCTTTGTTAAGCAACGGCTCGGCAGCGGCGATAGCGGCGTTAAGGCTTTTCTGCATTTGCGCAAGCGACGCCAGAAACCGTCGGACTTCCGTGATCGTCAGACTGCTGGCGGCAGTGGCGACCACATCACGGGCAAGGGGAATAAGCTGACGCTTGAGCGCCTTGCCTTTCGGCGTGAGCCATACATGGATTTTCCGCCGGTCGGCCTTGCTGCGGGACCGTTTCACCAGGCCGCGCGATTCCATGTCCTTGATCGCAATCAGCGCGGTCGGCTCCCGGATTCCGATCCGGTCGGCCAATTCCCGCTGCGTCAAACCGTCTTCATCCCATAGGACACGCAAAAAATACCAACTGCCGGAGGCGATGTCGTAGGGCTCGATCATCAATTGCAGGTAGCGCTGCAGCGCGCGGTGCGTTGCGCGAACCTGATAGCCAATGCTTTCTTCAAAGGGCAACTCCCCGGAAGCGTTCTTCGGAGGCCACGCGCCTCTGCCTGTTCCGGCTTTTTTCATGAGAAACCGATCGCGTCCTGAAATGGGTTGGAAGAGTCGCGGGGCCTCGGAAGCCCCCCGAGCCTGCGAGACTCGTCTGGTGCGCGAACCCTAACATCCCCAACGGTCACGGTCGAATTTCCGCAGCCTTCGTCCCCGCTGGATTCTCCCCGCGGGCTATTGCCTTTTTCACTTAGATATCTAAGTATTTCCTCCGATTTAGGGAGGCGTCATGGCAGAGGCCGCCGATGTCCGGCAGCTAAGGTTGACCGTGACCAGGAAGGCGCAGGTCGCGGACGGCATCTTCTTGTTCGAGCTGCGGGATCCATCCCGGAGCGAATTGCCGCCGTTCACGCCGGGCGCTCACATCACCGTGACGACACCGAGCGGGCAGAAGCGTCGCTATTCTCTGTGCAATGACAGCCATGAACGGGATCGCTATGTCATTGCCGTCAAGCAGGAGAAGGACGGCCGCGGCGGATCGCTGAGCATCACGACCGATGTCGGCGAAGGTGCGCATATTGAAGTCGCGCCGCCCGAGAACGACTTTCAGATGTCGCGCTCGGAACCGACGTCATACGTCTTCGTTGCCGGCGGCATCGGCATCACGCCGATCCGATCGATGATCAAGCATCTCATCCGCCTCGGGAAGGCAAACTTCAAGCTATTCTATTTCACGCGTACGCCGTCATTGATGGCGTTTCGCGACGAGTTCTCCGTTCCCGAATTTGCCGGCAAGGTCGTCCTGCACCACGACAGCGGCGAGCCGGACCGGGCCTACGACTTATGGCCGGTGCTGGAGGAGCAACGCGGGGCGCATCTTTATTGCTGCGGACCGCGCGGGCTTATGGATGCGGTCGGGGACATGACGGGACACTGGTCCGACTCTGCCGTGCATTTCGAAGACTTTGTCGGCGCGACGGCAAATTATGCCGATGACACGCCTTTCGCCGTCGTGCTCGCCAAAAGCGGCAAGCGCTACGAAGTGCCGGTCAAGGTTTCGATTCTCGACACGTTGCGCAGGAACGGTCACGTCCTCGCCAGCTCATGCGAGAGCGGCACGTGCGGCACCTGCCGCACCCGCTATATTGCCGGCAAGCCGGACCACCGCGATCTGGTCCTGTCGGATCGTGAAAAGCGGAGCGAGATCATGATCTGCGTCTCGCGCGCCAAATCGCCAGAACTCACGCTCGATATCTGAGAGTTCCAAGCAGGAATGATCCGACATGAGTGATCCGATACGCCTCGGGATCATCGGCCTCGGCCGCGCTTTCACCCTGATGCTGCCGACCTTCGCTGCGCATCCCCTCGTCCGCCTGACAGCCGCTTACGACCCGCGGCCGGATGCAAGCGCGCGCTTTGCCGAAGACTTCGACGCGGTCGGCCATGACAGCGCCGAGGCGCTTTGCGCCGATCCAGCCATCGAAGCCGTGTACGTCGCCTCACCGCATCAATTTCACGTCGAGCACGTCAAGCTTGCCGCCCGGCACGGCAAGCACGTGCTGGTCGAGAAGCCGATGGCGCTCAGCGTCTCGGATTGTCTCACCATGATCGAGGCGGCCCGGCAGTACAACATCCGGCTCCTGGTGGGGCACAGTCACAGCTACAACGGCCCCTACTTGCGCGCGCGCGCCATGATCGCGTCGGGCGCGTATGGGGATGTTCGCATGATCAACGCGCTGAATTTTACCGACTTTCTCTATCGGCCGCGACGCTCCGAGGAGCTGGACACGCGCCAGGGCGGCGGCGTCGTGTTCAGCCAGGCGGCGCATCAGGTCGATGTGGTGCGCCTGCTCGCCGGTCGGCCGGCGATCGAAGTGCGCGCCTTCACCGGGCGGTGGGACCCGCGGCGGCCGACCGAAGGCGCCTACAACGCGCAAATTCAATTTGCCGACGATACCTTCGCCGCGCTGACCTATAGCGGTTACGGCCGTTTCGACACCGATGAATTCAACGGCTGGATCGGCGAGCTTGGGCAGAAACGCGATCCAAAGCTTTACGGCGCCGCGCGCGCTCTCCTCAGTCAAAGCAAGAGTCAGGAGGACGAAACGCGCCTCAAGGACAGGCGCGCTTACGGCCCGGCGGCCAGCGACGCATTTCGAGGCGGCAAGGATTTAATGCACAATCACTTCGGCCTGATCGTCGCCAGCTGCGAGCGCGCCGACCTTCGCCCAACACCGGAGGGAGTCTTCGTCTACGGCGATACCGAACGCCGGCTGGAGAAAGTGCCGGTTCCGGGCGTACCGAGAGCCGAGGTTGTCGATGAGTTCCACGCCGCCGTCAGGTCGAACAAGACGCCGCTGCACAGCGGCGAATGGGGACTGGCGACACTTGAAATCTGCCTGGCCATTCTGCGCTCGGCAGAGGCCGGGACAACCATCAAGCTCGAATACCAGATCTGAGGCGTGCCGGTTCTATTCAATCTGATTTGCCGTCGACGCAATGATAGCCAGAATATCGTTCTCGGCGGCGGCGGCGGATTTATAGCGGGCGCGGGTGGTCACAATCGGCTGCTCGGCGTCGGCCGGATGATAGATCGCCACGTAGAACATCTGCGACCGCTCGTCTTTCTGGGGCTCGATCCGGATCAGCATCGTGCGGCTTTTGCATTCAAGCGGCGGCGCCTGCCATTTCGCGATCGGTTTCGTCTTGTTCAAGACCGGCAAGAATGGACGCCTCTTCGGCGCCAGCGCCCAGCATGCGCCAAGGCACGCTCTTCTCGACGACGCCTTGATAGGAGCGCAGCTTGGCTTGCAGCAGGCGCGGCTCCGTGAGCCCGATCGCGTTGCCGGTCGCCTGAAAACTCCTGACCGCATCGAGCATGAGCCGACGAAACTGCACGATGGCGATGTCGCTTGCGCCGAGACGCTCCTGGCTTCTGTCGGCCAATGCGCCCATGGATTCCCACATCGCAATATCCTGATTCGGAATGCCCGGAATGCCGGTGAAATTGTCGTCTTTCATCGCGGCTCGATCCTGGAGATAGTCGTTATGCGCGTGCCGTTTGATCGGCCGGAATTGCGCATCGACGTCCTCCCCGACGACCAGCACACAGAACTTGCGCCACTTTTCGGTATCGATACCGACTTGTTCGCCCTCGCGCCAGGCGATGAAGTTGAAATAGCTGCTGGTATCGTCTCGCGGCACGATGACACTCGCCACATTGTAGGAACTGTTCGGCGGAATAAGCGCGGTGAACGGCGCGACATAAGTGGTGATGCGCACATAGTCGTGCGTCGCGGCATTGACGATAGGACGGCGAATGGCCGCATAGCGCATGCCGTAATTCGTCAGCTGAACCTGAATGCGCGGATTCTTGTCGGTGGAGGGGCGCACCCAATGGTCACCCTTGGCCGTTGCTTCGCCCTTTGCCGGACGCATGTCGGACGAGTGCAACGACGATGAATGAGCCGAGTCGATCTGGCCTTCCATGATCTGTGCCCAGTTGCACGGCAGTTCGATTTTCGCGATCGCGACCTCGGTGTCGGGCGCCGGCGCCCAGGCCGGCGCTTCGAATTCCGGCATCAGCTCGGGGGGGCCTATATAGGTCCAAACAAACCCGCCGGCTTCGCGAGCCGGGTAAGACAGATGCTTGACCTTTTCGCTGAAGCCGCTCTGCTTCGGCTCCGACGGCATATCGATCACATTGCCGTTCACGTCGAACTTCCAGCCGTGGTAGAGACAGCGCAAGCCGCATTGCTCGTTGCGGCCGAAAGCCAGCGACGCCTTGCGGTGCGGGCAGGCCTCGCCCAGCACGCCCACTTTGCCGTCGCTGTCGCGAAACACGACCAGCTTTTCACCCAACAGCTGCACGCGGACCGGGGCTCCGTCTCGCCCGGCGACCTGCTCGCAGAGCAGCGCCGGCACCCAATGGCGCCGCATCAGACGGCCCATCGGCGCTTCACCCTCGACGCGGCACAACAGATCGTTCTCTTGCGCGGTCAGCATGGCGTGTCTCCTCCGGAACCCTGAAACGGTCGGCCTTCTTGCGCAAAACCCTTAGCAAGCTAAGCTTATCATAGACCGCAAAGGCCCGTTACGTCCAGAGCCGCCATGACCGCATGCCGGCGGGAGCGCCGGCCGGCGTCATGCCGCGCGCGGGCGCAGCGCTGCCCGGCCATAGCCACGCCAAGAAATCGTCCTTGGGCGCCCGGCCGGCCGCATCAATGGTTGATGCCGGCCCCCTGAACCCACCCATCGCCAACCGGACGGCCATGCCGCTGCGCGACAGCTGCGCCGACATTCAAGATCACGGTGTGACCTTGCCGATCGACCACGGCAGCCGTTCCTCGCCGCGGAAGACGACGACCTCGTCATCGCCGACGCGCACCGCGGCAAGGCCGTTGCTCGGCCGGCGTTCAAGGACGATGGTGCCGCGGTTGGGCGCAAGGCCGTAGAAACGCGCGCCGTTCAGCGCCGCAAATGCCTCGAACTTGTCGAGCGCCTTCTCTTCATCGAAAACCTGCACATATGTCTGCAGAGCGGTCGCCCCGACAAACACGCCGGCACAGCCGCAGGGCGCTTCCTTGGCGCTCTTCACATGCGGCGCGGTATCGGTGCCGATGAAGAAACAGGAATCTCCCGACGTCGCCGCCGCACGCAACGCCAGACGATGCTGTTCGCGCTTGGCGACAGGCAGGCAATACAGATGCGGCCGCAACCCGCCCTGAAAGATCGAGCTGCGGTTGATTACGAGATGGTGCGGCGTGATGGTGCCGGCGACGCGCGGCGCATGAGCGCGAACCGCGTCGACGCCCTCGCGCGTGGTGACGTGTTCGAGAACGATCTTGAGCCCCTGATGACGTTTCAGCAGGCCGGGCAGGATGCGCGCGATGAACACCGCTTCGCGGTCAAAAATATCGACGGCCGGATCCGTAACCTCGCCGTGGATCAGAAGCGGCATCCCGATCCGTTCCATGCGTTCGAGCACCGGCGCGATGGCGGCGAGGTCGCTCACGCCGTGATGCGCATTGGTCGTGGCGCCGGCAGGATAGAGCTTGGCGGCGATCCAGATCTTCTCGGCAAAGCCGCGTTCGATCTCATCCGGCGCCGTGGTGTCGGTGAGATAGCACGTCATCAGCGGCTCGAAATCGGAAGCCGCGCCGCGCGCCGCCATGATACGGGCGCGATAGGCCGCCGCAGCGGCAACACTGGCGATAGGCGGCACGAGATTCGGCATGATGATGCCGCGCGCGAATTGCGCTTCGGTGAACGGCAGCACCGCCTTGAGCATCGCGCCGTCGCGCAAATGCACATGCCAATCGTCCGGCCGCTTGATGGTGATAGCCTCGGCCTTTGCCACCGCGCCCGCGCTATCGAAGAGATCGGCAACACTCATGGATTCGATGCCTTTTTCAGAGCCGCTCTTGCCGACACGACGCCGGTCCGGAAATCGTCGACTTTCCACGGGGTCGCGGCGGCGTCATGCCGGCGAATCGAGCCGGCCGCGGCCGCAGTGTGCGTCGAACCCGTCTCCGCGCAAAATTCCCTGCCAACGGGCAAAAATACAGGGCAAACACGAGATCCGGGCCGTGGTGAGCGAACCATGCGTCTAGAAACCAAGCCGATGCCGCGGGAAACGCGGAAATTCCCTACTGCGCGAAACAAGCAATTTCGAACAGACTAGCAGCGAATCTGATCTCAAGAACAGGGTAGCAGGCCGAGTTTCGCCAAGTATCCTCCGCCCTCCTCTTCAAAGCGGACATGGGAAGTCGGCTGCGTAATGTCCGTATTGTTGATCGACCACCGCGTCGACCCTCTATGAATGAAGTCGGCGGCGCGCTCGGCAATCATGATGGTCGGCGCGTTGATGTTGCCGCCGACCAGATCTGGAAACACTGAAGCATCGACGACGCGCAATCCTTCAGTACCGCGCACGCGAAGCTCGCCGTCGACAACGGCCATCGCATCACCGTCCGGCCCCATTTTGCACGTGCCGGAGGGATGATGCGCGGTCACCGCGGTGCGCCGGACATAATCTTCGAGCTTAGCGTCGGATTTCACGTCGGGGCCTGGGCCAAGCTCTCGCGCCACGAAGGGCTTCAGCTCCGAGCGATGCGCGAGATCGCGAAACAGCGCGATGCCTCTGCGCAGAGCCTTCCAGTCATCCGCGGCCGAGAGCAGCCCTTGGCTGATGTGCGGCGGTGCCAACGGATGGGACGAAGCAAGCGTGATCGCGCCGCGACTTTCCGGTCGCAGCAGCACGATGCGGCAGGCGAAACTGTCGGCGAACGGTTTGCGGAACGGAGACAGATAAGGCGCCGCCACAAGCGAGCCCGCGATGAACAAGAGCTGGATGTCCGGCATCGGCAAAGCCGGATCGGTCTTCACAAATCCGGTGATGCCGCCGGGCAGATCGGTCACGAACCCGCGGCCGAAGGCGAAAGCGTCGAGCAAGCCAAGTCCGAGCCGGTCGACGCGCATGTTGCGCAACAGCGGGCTCTCGTCACCGCGGGCATAGATCAGAAGCGCCGCTGGATGATCCTGCAGGTTTCGTCCCACGCCGGGCAGCGGGACCTTGATATTGATGCCATGCGCCCGCAAAGCCTGCGGGTCTCCGATGCCCGATAGCATCAGCACTTGCGGCGAATTGATCGCGCCGCCGCTCAGGATCACTTCGCCATCGGCGTGAGCCAGAACGCGTCGCCCATCCTGGAGATATTCAACGCCGACAGCCCGTGCACCTTCCAACACGACGCGCGTGACATGTGCATGCACTTTAACCGTGAGATTCGCGCGTGACAAAACCGGATGCAGATAGGCGGTGGCCGCGCTATCACGAAAGCCGCGGCGGATCGTCATCTGCATGCGCGCGAAGCCATCCTGAGTCTCGCCGTTGTAGTCGTCGTTCAAGACGTGACCGGCGCTGGCCGCCGCCTCCAGATAGGCGTCGACCAGCGGATCCTGATATCGCGACTTTCGGGTCTGCAGCGGCCCGTCGCCGCCGCGGTAGGTAGTGGCGCCGCCTTCCCAGCTTTCCTGTCTGCGGAAATAGGGCAGCACGTCGTCGTAGGACCAGCCTGGCAGGCCATACGAGGCCCAGCGCGCATAGTCGCCGCGATTGCCCCGCACATAGGCCATGGCGTTGATAGTCGAAGAGCCGCCGATGACTTTACCGCGCGCGCACTCGATGCGCCGGCCCGCCATCGTGTCCTGCGGCTCGCCGTCATAGCCCCAGTCGTAGATGCGGTCGAGCAGCACCCTGCCCCAGGCCAGTGGCAGCTTCACAAACGGATGGCGGTCCCAACCGCCCGCTTCCAAAACCAGGACGCGGACATTCGGATCAGCCGACAGCCGGTTGGCGAGGGTGCAGCCCGCCGAACCGGCTCCTATGATGATATGATCGAACGTTTTCGGCGGTGCCGCCGTCATGCAGCGTTCAGCGCGCTCGGCTTGGCGCCGGTGGCGACCGCGAAGGCCGGACGCGCCTCGATCGCCTTCATCCAGCGCGTCAGTTCCGGCAAAGCCGGCTTCTCGATCGGGAAACCGAGACACCGGGCAACGACCGGCGCCAGACTGATGTCGGCCAGCGTCATCCGGTCGAGCGCGAACCAAGATTTGCCGGCAATGAACCCGTCCAAAATCTTCAGCTGCGCGACCAGGTCGGCGGCTTGGGCCGCAAAATCCGCGCCGCGCTCGGCGTCCGACTTCTTTGCGTCCTTGAATACCGCAACATAGGGAGTGTTCAGCGCACCGAGGTTCCAATCCATCCAGCGCTCGACATGCGTACGTTCCGCGGGTGACGCACCGGTGAAGTGAGGTGCATGCAGCGCCGCGAGATACCGCAAAATCGTGTGCGACTCCCACGCGACAAGATCGCCGTCGACGAGGGTCGGCACCTTCATGTTGGGATTGAGCTTACGATAAACATCGGTGTTGGTGTTGTTGAACTGCCGGCCGTAATCTTCGCGCGTGTATTTAAGGCCGACTTCCTCGAGAAAAAACAACACCTTCTGCACATTACCCGAGGTGCTGCGGCCGAGAATACGTATCATGAGACTCTCCCTTGCAAAGGCCGTTACAGTTTCGCGGCTTTGGCTGCGGATTGATACTTGTCTGTGAAGGCTTTGGCTGGGTCGGTGGACTGTTTCATGGCGCCCTGATCGACGAGCGTATTGATCGTCTTTTGCCAGGTGTCGAGGCTCATCGCGCCCAAGCCGTTCGCTTTCGTGTCTTGATTCGTGAATGTATATGTCACGTCCGCCTTGATCTGCTGGAGCAGTACGTCCTTCTTCTCCGCATAATCCGGATTTTCCTTCACCGTCAGGTCGGCGGCTTCCTCGGGATTCTTGATCACGTCGCCAAACGCCTGCAGATAGGCATTGACGAAACGCTGGACTAGGTCGCTGTGCTCGGCGATCATCTTTTCCGAGGTGAACAAGCCTGAGCCGTAGACGACGTAGCCGAATTTCGAGCCTTGCATGATCGACAGCGAACCGGGGCCGCCCGCCTTGGCTTCAAGCTCCGGAACTTCGGCGTCGAGATATCCCGGAACCGCGTCGACGCGACCGAGCAGCAGATAGTTTTCGTACGGCGGATTAACCGTGCTCTGCTTGATGTCGTCGAGCGACATGCCGTTGGCTTTCAGAAAAGCCGTCAGGAACACATAGGTGGAGCCGGATGGCTGCACTCCGATGTTCAGCCCTTTGAGGTCCTGCGGCTTTTCCAGTTTGTGCTTGCTGGCGAGCGCCAGCATGGCGAGCGGACTGTGCTGATTCACCGCGGCGATCGCCACCACCGGCACGTTTTGCGAGCGTGCCACCGCGAGCGTCGGCAGATCGCCGAAGCCGAATTCCGCATCGCCGTTACCGACGAGCCGCATAGCGTTGGGCGAACCGGTGCCGCGGCGAATCGCGGTGACATTGATGCCTTGTTTGGCGAAGTAGCCTTTTTGCTTGGCGACGAAGAACATCGCGTGGGTGCCGCGCACCACGTAATCGAGCTGGACGCTCACATTATCCTCGGCTCGCGCGGAGGTTCCAAGCGTCCCAAGAATGGCCGCGGCAAGAATGGCAAGAACAACCGATCTCATCATAACCTCCTCTGCACTCTCAGACGACCCGGCGATATGTGTCGAACTTCGGAGCCCAGGGAACCAAGATGCGCTCCGCAAGCTCGACCACGTAATAGAAGGCAAGTCCCAGGACCGAGACGACGATCAGCGCCGCAAATATCAGCGGGGTGTCGAGCTGGGTGGAGGCAAACTCGATGACATACCCGAGGCCTTGATTTGCACCGGCGAATTCTCCAACGATGGCGCCGATGACGCTGAAGGTGATTGCGACCTTCAGCCCGGCCATCAGGTGCGGCAGCGAATGCGGGATGCGCACGCGCATCAGGATCTTGCCGCGGCTGGCACCGACCGATTGCATCAGCGCCACGAACGAAGGCTCGACCGACTGCAGGCCAGCCAGCATATCGATCGTGACCGGAAAGAAGGCGATGACCACGATCAGCAGCACTTTGGGGGCGAGATCGAACCCGAACCAGAGAATGAAGATCGGCGCCAGCGCGACCTTCGGAACGTTCTGAAACAGCACGATCAGCGGATAGAGCGCGCGGCCGAAGCGCTCGAACCGCACGATCAAAAGCGCGATAACAATGCCGGTGAGCGAGGCGAGCACAAAGCCCACCGAAATCTCGACAGCCGTCGACACGGCCGCGCCGGCCAGACGCGCGCGGCTGTCGATCAGAGTGCGGATGATGGCGCTCGGCGCGGGCAAGACGAAGGTCGGCACGCTGAAGAGCCGGATGGCCAATTCCCATGCGATCGTGACGACCGCAATCAGGCCCAAGGCCAAAATCGCATCGGGCATCGGCCGGCGCACCGCACCGCCGGCCGGCGCACTCGCCGCTGTATCCAGCGCAGCCTCGCTCATCCAGGTCTCCGCTTGCTTTCGAACAACAGGCTGCGCAACCGTTTCTCTGCGGTTTTGAAGGCGGGTTCGGCGAACGTGTCGTCATTGCGCGGCATCGCCAGCGTGATCGGCAAAGTCTCGACGATGCGCGCCGGATTCGTGCCCATCACGTGCACCTCACGCGACAGGAAGACGGCTTCGTCGATCGAATGCGTCACGAGCACGACGGTCTTGCCGGTGCGCTCCCAGATGTCGAGCAAACAGCGGCTCATCTCTTCGCGCGTGATGGCGTCAAGCGCGCCGAACGGCTCGTCCATTAACAGCACCTGCGGATCGAGCGCGAGCGCGCGGGCGATTGCGACGCGCTGGCGCATGCCGCCCGAGAGCTGGGACGGCATTTTTCCTTCGGCACCTTCGAGGTCGACGAGCTTCAGCATCGCCGCGGCCTTGGCCATGGCATCGGCTTTGCTGACATTGTCGTCGGCCGACTGCAGCAGAAAGGCGGCATTTTCGAGCGCATTCTTCCATGGCAGCAGCGTCGCTTCCTGGAACGCGAGCCCGATAACACGGCGCTTGGCGGCTTGGCGCGGCGGAATTCCATCCACCGTCACCTGGCCCTCGGTAGGATTGATAAGGCCGGCGAGCACTTTGAGAAGCGTGCTCTTGCCGCAACCCGACGGTCCAATCAAGGAAACGAAGTTGCCCTTTGGCACGGCCAGATTAATGCCGCTCAGCACGCGATGGCGGCGGCCTTCGACAACGAAATCGACTGCGATATTGCGCGCATCGATATGCGCGGGCGCGGCGCTCGGCGTCGAGGCCGTGGACAAGGACTGGACCACGGAGAGCGCGGTGGTCATGGCTCAGGTCCGCTTCGGCTTATAGGCGATCGCGTCCATCTCGATCTTCGTGTTGATCACAGCGCGCGCCTCGACAGTGGTGCGCGCCAGAACGGCGTCCTTGAAATGCTCGGCAAAGATTTTGTTGTAGCGGCCGAAGTCGCGGGCATCCTCGAGATACGTCGTCACCCGCACGACGTCTGCAAGCGTGGCACCCTCCTCCGCCAGGATCCGCCTGATGGAATCGATGGTACCCGCAGTCTCCTCCTCGATCGTGCCGGATATCATGTTCCCGCGATCGTCCTTCGCTACCTGACCGGACACGAAGATATAGTCGCCAGCGCGAACTGCAGGATGAAACGGCAGGTTCGGGTTCTTCTTGCCGATCGGATAGACGTCGTTGGGTCGGTCGCTCATGATTGAAAGCTTGGCTCGGTTGTGCGTTGGCCCCGCTGCTAGCGCAACGCTGAGGCGTCGATCACGTCCACTCCGTTCACGCGATCGACGAGATAGATCAGGCCACGATGGTCGATGGTCACATCATTCGATGAGGGGCGATCCGCGCCCGGCGCCGCCTCCGGCACGAAATATCCGATCTCCTGAGGACAGAAGGGATCGGCGAAGTCGACAATCCGCAGTCCCTGAGCAAACCAGGCGAAGGGCACGATGGCGCCGGTGAATCGCTCGGACGGCTGATGGCATCCCGTCATCGGCGGCTGCGGGCTGCCGTCGACGTCGAGGCCCGGCACCTGGAAGGTCGAAATCGGAACCGGCGACTGTTCCTTGGTGATGTCATAGACCCAAGTGAAGGACGGCGGCGATGGCCGCAGCTTGGCCACGTCTTCATCCGCGACGATCATGATGTCGCGGCCCTTCAGCGGTTTCGGCATCACCAGACAGGTGTGGGTCGGGTGCGGAAAGCTCGGGCTGGTGTTGTGGTGCGAGACGACTTTCGGCTTCGAGAGATCGGAAATATCGAGAATGTAGAAACCGTGGTGCCAATAACTCACATAGAGCCTGTCACCATGACGAAGCGGGTGATGGCAGCGCGGCTTCACCCCGTCGGTCCAGGGATAGTGTTCACCGCCGGCTTGCCATTGGCCTGGAATCCACCAGCGGCTCACTTCGATCGGCTTCGCCGGATCGGCAAGATCGAGGATCATGACGATGTTGCCGACATAGCCCTCGGCGGTCGGCGAGATATAAGCGTAACGTCCGTCGAAATCGAAGCGGTGGACGCCGCCGCCGACGGTGCGCCATTGCGTGATCAGTTTTGGGTTCGCCGGATCTTTGACGTTATAAATATCGATGCCGCCGCCGATTTCATCCGGTGACGACTTCCCGAACTTCTCCTGATTGACGATCATAATCTCGCCGGCGACACGCACTTTGTGCGAATGCCAGCCGTCGCGCACCGGGATATGCGCCAGCATGCGTGGCGAGCTCGGATCGGCGATATCGATGATCGTGGTGCCGGAAGTCGGCCGCATATGACCGACATAAAGCGTCGTGCCTTCGACCCAAACCTGCCCGCCGCCGGGACAGTCGATGTGGGACACGAGCTTGGTGTTGGATTGACGCGGGGCCTTGGTCAGCACGGTTTTTCCGGCACAATTGCGGGGACGAGGGAAGATGAGAACGGTGGCCGACCGGCGGCCCCACGTTCAGGCGACACGACGGACCGCTCCGGCCGCGTCCTTGCACCATTTCTTGAAGAGATCGAGCTTCTTCAGCACCGGCTCGTCGCTGGCGACAAAAAGGAACAGCGGCGCCTTGGCCGATCCGTTGTGGTGCTCAAACCAGGATCCGCCGGGCACTGCGAGCGTGTCGAATTCCTTCCAGTCGTATCGCTTGCCGTCGACGATTGAATAACCCTCGCCTTCGAATGGCGAGACCAGAAGATTAGCGGTGGTGCGCACCGGCAGGGTCTTCTGCGCAGGCTGCAACATCTGCGCGAAGAAGGTCATGGTCTTGAACACCGGCTGACCGGTGGTTGGATCGATATATTCGATCAGCAGACCGTCATGCGCATCGCCTTCGCGGCTTTTGTGCTTGTCGAACAGCTCACGCACCATCTCCCAGCGATAGACGAACATTGGCGAAGAATAGCCGGCGCCGCGCGACTTCGAGCCTGCAAAACGCGGCATCAGCCCGCCATAGCCGTAGGTCGTCTGAGAATAGTCGGTGGTGAAACGTGCGGTTTGCTCTTTCTTCGAAACAAGTTTGCCGTTCTCTTCTTCCTTGTAATCGTGCTCGAAGTGGATGGCGTTCAATGTCTCGACCAAAGGCAGATCGAGCACCGAAAGATTCAGCGCCTGCTCGTTGCCGACGGTACCGTGATTGTGCCACGTGTCGTTGGGCGTCAGCACCATGTCGCCCGGACCGAAGGTGATATTCTCGCCGTCGACGCCGGTAAAATTGCCCCTGCCCTTCAGCCCGAAGCGGATCGCGCTCGTCGAATGCTTGTGCGGCGGCATGATCTCGTTGGCATCGTTGAGCCGATAGGCCGTGTACATGGTGCTGACCGTGGCCCGCCGCGGCGCCAGTCCCGGATTGACCAGCACGAGCGAACGGCGCTCGGAATCGTCCATCGTGATGAGTTCAACAGCGCGGTGCAGGATCGGCTCGATGTCTTCCGCGCAGCTCCAGAGATAAGGAACGGCCTTGGGCGAGGCCAAAAGCTGCTTCACCTCATCATGTTCGACGTCAGTCGATGTCGCCCAGAAGGGAAACATGTGCTTGGCGGACACGTCGTCGTAGAGCGCCTTGAGTGCGCTGTCGCGATTGGGGAGACGATGAACACTGCCGGGCATCGGTCACGCTCCTGTGCACTGGAGAGGCGGCAACGCTAACACGGCGAAGGTCCAAGTCAACCACAACCAACCAATTTTATTGGTTATATTTTAGCTGGCCTTGCCTAAGCGCTGGGCTCTCAAACAGGCGCAAGATAGGGGGAACTATCGCTGTAAGTACTCCTCACCCGGCCTTTTCCAATCCCAACCGGACGATCTCAACCACAAATTTGGTTGTGGTTGAGCTGCGATTTTGTTAGATGTTCTTTGTTTCGCCGACGGCATTTCCGGTTCGGCCCCTGTGGACATCAATGCTCACCGCCCACGCCAACGTTATAATGTGTCGTCAATGCCCACCGCTCGGTCCAGCCGCCTCACCGTGACCTCCACAAGCCCTTCGTCCATTCCGGACGACCTCCGCGACATCGTCATCGCAGTTCGCGCCATGGCAGCGCAGCAGAAACTCGGCTCCGAACGGGCGATGGCGGAGACACTGAATGTCAAACGCCATCAATTGCGCCGCGCGCTGCAGGCGCTGCGCGCCAATGGCGAGCTTGGGCCGGCCGAGGCCAAGCGCAAGCCGCTTGTCGGCCACAACGGCGAGAACCTGGTGCGCGCAACCAATCCGATGGAAGTCATCGAGATGCGCATCGCGATCGAACCGTTCCTGGCCCGGCTTGCGGCGCTGCGGGCTTCGCCATTCGAAATGGCCGCCATCGACCAGGCCGCAACTACGGCGGCGGGCATGGACAGCGGTGCCGCCGACCTGAAATTTCATAAGCTGATTGCGGCAAGCTCCGGCAACAAGCTGGCGGCCTCGCTGTATGACCTGCTGCGCCGCGTCGCCCGGGACGCGCGCCTTCAGCTCAACGGATCACAACCCACTTGCCCCAAGCGCGTGCAGCGGCGTGACGCCGAGCATCGGGCAATCGCGCGGGCGATCGTCGCGCGCGATCCGGAAGCCGCCGAACGCGCCATGCGTCAGCATCTGGCCGCCGTACAGCATATCATTACGGAGCGGATCAGCCCGCTCGGCGCGGCGGTTTAGATCAGAGCTTGCGGACTGCGCCGGAGACGTTCTCGTCCGCGCCATGATCGCATTTTTCCATGGCCATCAAGCATCTCTTGATCGAACCAAGAGCCAACGTGCAGCGGCCAAGATGTGAGCTAGTCCGCTCTGCTCCGAAAAACGGACGTTTGGTCGTCGCAAGACGCAGTCCGTGAAGCGCCGACTTCTGACCGACCAGGTCTTCCAGCGGCTTGGGAGGCATGCGGCGAATATTTAATGTACGCCTCTACAGCAACTTCAGGCCGTTCAGCCCAACCGCGAGAGTCTGCCCCACCCAAACGGCAAAAAGACATAACACCGCGGACCCGCCGATATAGCCGCCCGCGCTCAGCCATTCTCCGTCGTTAAGGAGATTGAGACTCTGAAGACTAAAGGAGGAGAATGTCGTGTAGCCTCCACAAATGCCGACCATGACAAATTGTCGGGTCGTCGACCCGACGAACATCCGGCCATCGGGACCGGTCAACGTGGCGAAGAATCCGATGACAAAGGAGCCGGTCGCGTTGATCAACAGCGTTCCCCAGGGGAATGTCTCTCCCCACAGACGCGCCGCAAGTCCGGAAAGCCAAAAGCGCGTGACACCACCTAAGGCGCTGCCAGCCGCGATCCAGAAATAGATTCCAAGATCGGCGACGGCGGCAACCGCAGCCATTATTACAGCAGCGCCGATCGCCAATTTCCTCGGCGGGCTATACGACGGGCCGTGTGACAAGTCCGGTGATGACACCTTCGCTCCTATGACCAATTTCGCTCCTATGACCAATTCGGTCTCATCAGGAACGGTCGACTGCTACATTGCAGCAGTCACGAAGCGTTGGACCGCGGCCATATTTTCACGCGCGCCGTTAGACACCCATACGGCAAATGACGTACATGCGAACCTTGGCACCGCCCGACAACCACCAGGCCGGCGACGCCACATGCATGGGCCGGCCAGCGTCGTCCCGATGGATGCAGTCGCAATGACGTCCTAGTGTGAAAGCATCCAAGGGCGCCGGCCCGGAAAGCTCTTTGCACCGTTCTTACGATCCGTGGCGGAGCGTGTTGACCGCTGTCGGCAGCAGTCGCATCCGGAGCCGTGGCGGCCGCCCAGATTGGCCAGCCGCAGCGGAGCATGTGCGCTGCGCTCGTTTGCAGCATGGGCCGAACGGCGCTCGGCCGGCATTGCCGCAAAATAAGGCGCGGTGAAAAACGCTCTCGCAGCATCGCGTCCGCAGTGCGGACACTCAGCCGGCCTGTCGCTTTCGGCCATCGGCCGCATGGTGGTGAACGGTCCGCAACGGCGGCAATCGTAATCATAGACCGGCATCGCAATCTTCCCCTTAAAACAGATCGAGGAGAGGCGAAGGTGACTCTGCGCCACCTCCGCATCCCGACATGCAATGCGTCACTTGTCGGGCGACATCGGAATGTCGACGCCGCCTTTCACATGCTTGATCGGTCCTGCCGCGCTCGGCATGACGTCGAAATCGAAGATCTCGGTCGGCAAGTAGAGCGTCGCGCAAGCATTGGGAATATCGACCACGCCCGAAATATGCCCCTGGCACGGCGCGGTGCCGAGAATGGCGTAGGCTTGCGCGCGAGAATAGCCGAACTTGGTCAGGTATTCGATTGCGTTCAGGCAGGCTTGGCGATAGGCGACGTGGACGTCGAGATAATATTGCTTGCCCTGCTCGTCGACCGAGATGCCCTCGAAGATGAGATAATCCCTGTAGGTCGGCACGATCGGCGACGGCCTGAAGATCGGATTCTTGATGCCGTACTTCGCCATGCCGCCCTTGATGAGATCGACTTTCAGATGCAGCCAGCCGGCCATCTCGATGGCGCCGCAGAAGGTGATTTCGCCATCGCCCTGGCTGAAATGCAGGTCGCCCATCGAGAGCCCGGCGCCTTTCACGTAGACCGGGAAATAAATTTTTGATCCACGCGACAGATCCTTGATGTCGCAATTGCCGCCGTGCTCGCGCGGCGGCACCGTGCGGGCGCCTTCGGCCGCGATTTTATTCTTGGCCTCGCCCTTTGCGGTGCCGCAATGCGCCGTCCCGGCGAATGGCGGAGCCGCAAGCGGCGGAACACGGTCGGGGTCGGTGGCGATGAAGGCCGTCTCGCGCTTGTTCCAGGTGTCGAGCAGCTTCTGATCCGGCAAACAGCCGATCAAGCCAGGATGAACAAGGCCGGCGAACTTCACGCCGGGCACATGGCGGGAATGGGTGTAGAGGCCGGAAATGTCCCAGATCGACTTTTGTGCGAGAGGAAAGTGCTCGGTGAGAAAGCCGCCGCCATTCTTCTTCGAGAAAAATCCATTGAAACCCCACAGGCTTTCGGGGAGCGCGCCGACATCAAGCAGATCGACAGCCAGAAGGTCCCCCGGCTCGGCGCCCTCGATACCGATCGGGCCGGATAGAAAGTGCACGGTGGTGAGGTCGATGTCGCGCACGTCATCGGCCGAGTCATCATTCTTGATGAATCCGCCGGTCCAGTCGTAGGTCTCGATAATGAAATCGTCACCGGGCTTCACCCAGGCGATGATTGGAATGTCCGGGTGCCAACGATTGTGCACCGACTCGTTGCTGTAAGGCGATTGCTTGAGATCAACTTTGACAAGCGTCTTGGGCATGACGACTCCTTGCGGCGTTTTGATTGTCTACGATGAAAAAAGCGCCTAGCATGCGGTAATCGTTGTTAAACGGCGAGATAGCCGGCAATAACCGATTCATCAACATGTCCACGTGTATCGGTGTGCACGATGCGGCCGCCTTCCATCACCAAAATGCGGTCTGCGACGTCGAGCACGAAGCTCAAGACCTGCTCGCACACGACGATGCACAGATTGCGGATGCTGCGGATTTCGCGCAGCAGCCGTGCAATGTCCTTGATGATGGAAGGTTGAATCCCCTCGGTTGGCTCATCGAGCAAAAGCACTTTCGGATCGCTGGCCAGCGCCCGGGCGATCGCAAGCTGCTGCTGCTGACCGCCGGAAAGATTGCCGCCGCGGCGCTTTTCGAACTCGGCAAGGATAGGAAACAGATCGAAGATTTGCTGCGGTATGTCGCTTTTGCCGGTCACCACTCGGCCGGTCTCGATGTTCTCCCACACTGTCATGGTGCCGAAAATCTGCCGGCCCTGCGGCACATAGGCTAAGCCGCGGCCGACCCGCTCGTGACTGGGCAAGGCGGTCAAATCCGCCCCATCGATGCTGATTTGCCCGGCGCATATCGGCATCACGCCGATCAGCGACTTCATCAGCGTGGACTTGCCCATGCCGTTGCGGCCGACCAGGGCGACGATCTCGCCGGCGCCGACCGAAAAATCGATGCCGTGCAGGACCTCGCTCTGGCCATAGGCGGCGGAAAGATTGCGGACTTCCAACATGCTGTGTCGCTCCTCAGTGGCCCAAATAGACTTCCCGGACTTTCGGGTTGGCCTGCACCGATTGCATGTCGCCTTCGGCAAGGACCCTGCCCTGATGAAGAACGGTCACGCGGTGGGCGATGCTCTCCACGAACTTCATGTCGTGCTCGATAACGATAACGGACCGGTTGCGGATGATCTCGTTCAGCAAGGCCGCGGTTTTCTGCCGCTCGGCGACGCTCATGCCGGCGACCGGCTCGTCGAGCATCAGAAGCTCAGGATCCTGAATCAGCAGCATGCCGATCTCGAGCCACTGCTTCTGGCCGTGGCTGAGCGTCGCTGCCGCCCGATCGAGCTGATCGGCAAGAAATATCGTCGCCGCAATGTCCGCGACGCGTTCCTTGACCTCCTCCGTCCGATTCCAGAACAGAGCTCCGGCAACCGAGCGCCCACGTGGCAAAGACAGTTCCAGGTTCTCAAAAACCGTCAGGTCTTCGTAGATTGTCGGTGTCTGAAATTTGCGGCCGATGCCGCGGCGCACGATCTCCTGCTCCTTTAATCCGCTGATCTCCTGATCCTTGAATTTGATCGAACCTTCCGACAACCGGGTGCGTCCGCAGATGAGATCAAGAACCGTTGTCTTTCCGGCGCCGTTGGGGCCGATGATGACGCGCAATTCGCCCTTGTCGACATAGAGGTTCAATGCGTCGACCGCCTTAAAGCCGTCGAACGAGACGCTGACGTCTTCAAGCGCAAGGAGGAAATCGGTGCTGTTGGACATGTCCTCTCTCGCCCTATTCCGCAGGTGCCGGAGATTCTTCGTGAACGCCCCAGATCGAACGGCTCGACAGCCACGGCACGATCTGATCCGTGACGAGACCGGCCAATCCGCCCGGGAAGGCGAGAACGACCGCAATAAACAGACCGCCCATGGCAAACAGCCACAGTTCGGGGAAGGCTTCGGAGAACGACGACTTCGCCCAATTGACGATCAGCGTTCCCAGCACCGCGCCGACGATCGATTGCCGGCCGCCGACCGCGCAGAAAATCACCATCTCGATCGAGGGGACGATGCCGACAAAGGACGGCGACATAAAACCGACCTGCAGCGTGAACATCGCGCCGCCGACTGCGGCCATGGCCGACGCCAGACAGAAAACAAAGATCTTGAAATTCGCGACGTCGTAGCCGGAGAACCGGACGCGGTCCTCCTGGTCGCGGACCGCGACCAGGATGCGGCCGAGCTTGCTGACCTGAACGAAGCGGGCGATCAGCATCGTGCCGAGCAATAGAGCGCAACAGACGAAGTACAGGATGTACTTGGCGCTGTCCGTGCGGATATCCCAGCCAAGCAAGGTGCGAAGATCGGTGATGCCGTTGATGCCGCCGGTATAGCCCTGCTGGCCAACGATCAGGATGGTCATGACGGCGGCGAGCGCCTGGGTAATGATGGCGAAGTAAACGCCGCCAACCCGACGCTTGAACATGGCGGTACCCAAGATAAACGCGGCGAGCGTCGGCACCAAAATGACCGCGATCAAGGCGAAGGTCAGCGATTTGAAGGGAATCCAAAAGAAAGGCAGCGCGTGCAATTGATTCCAATCCATGAAGTCGGGGATGCCCGGCGTCGTTTGGATTTTGGTGTTCGCGACGCTGGACGCCTCGAGCTTCAGGAACATCGCCATACAGTAGCCGCCGAGACCGAAGAATAAGCCCTGGCCGAGGCTCAAGATGCCGGTGTCGCCCCAGCACAGAACCAAGCCGACAGCCACAAACGCGTATGTCAGATACTTGCCGACGAGATTCAGGCGAAAGACGTCGAGACTAAGCGGCAGGATCACAAAAATGATCGCAATAATCAGACAGATGCCGATGAGCTCCAGATTGCGATTCTGAGTTATGACTTTCAACATTTCGTGGCCGCCTTCTCTGTCAATCGAGGCTTCCGCATCACTTGCGGACCTTGAGGGCAAACAACCCCTGCGGACGCAACATCAGCACGCCGATGACGAACAGTAGCGTAATCACTTTCGCCATCGAGCCATCGAGAAAGAACTCCAAGGCCGATTGCGATTGCGAGATGGTGAAGGCGGACGCGATCGTGCCGAGCAGGCTTTGGGCGCCGCCGAACACCACGACGAGAAAGGTGTCGACGATGTATTGCTGGCCCGCCGTCGGCCCGGTCGAGCCGATCATGGTGAATGCGGCGCCGGCGATTCCGGCGATTCCGCAGCCGAGGCCGAAGGTCAGACGATCGATGCGCCGCGTGTCGATGCCCGCCGCCTCGCTCATGGTTCGATTGATCACGGTCGCGCGCACTTGCAGGCCCCAGCGCGAACGAAACAACACCAGGGCCACCGCGGCGGTGATGACCATGGTCACCCCCATGACCAGCAGGCCGTTGATCTGGACATCGATCGAATCGGAGACGTGCAGCGAACCCATCATCCAGCCCGGCAAGTCGACGCCGACCTCGCGCGCGCCAAAGGTCGAGCGAAACGCCTGCTGCATGATGAGGCTAAGTCCCCAGGTCGCAAGCAGGGTATCGAGCGGCCGTCGATAGAGGTGACGAATGAGAAGCCATTCGACGGCAAGGCCGAGCGCACCGGAAGCGACGAAAGCAATCACTATCGCGACGAAGAAATAGATGCCGAACATTGCCGGCACGTAATTCTGGAACAGATGAGCGGTAAGATAGGTCATATAAGCGCCGAGGATCATGAATTCGCCGTGCGCCATGTTGATCACGCCCATCTGGCCGAAAATGATGGCCAGCCCCAGCGCCATCAGGACGAAGACGGAGAACAGGATCAGCCCGGCGAAGCCTTGCATCGCCAGAATGGACATCAGGTCGCCGAAGGAATAGTCGCCGAACATTTTATCCGCTCCGCGTAGTCGCGTTCGTCCGATCCAAGAAGAGGATGCGGGCACTCGACCGGGGAAGACGAAGGCCGAGTGCCCGCGGAGTCACTGGTAGCCCTTCGGGAACGGATTCGGCTCGACGAGATCGGGCGTTTTGTATACGACGTCGAATTGCCCGTCGTTCCGAGCCCGCCCAACGAGAGTGGTGCTCCACAGATGATGGTTCTCGTGGATGCGGACATAACCCTCGGGCGCATTTTTGAATTCGATGCCGGGAGATGCGTCGACCACCTTGTTGACATCGAAACTGCCGGCCTTCTCGCAGGCAAATTTCCACAGCCACGGGCCGAGATAAGCCGCCTGCGTGACGTCGCCGATCACCTTGTCTTCGCCCCACATCTTCTTAAAAGCGGCCACGAACGCCTTGTTCGCCGGATTGTCGAGCGACTGGAAATATTTCATGCACGCGAAGGCGCCTTCGATATTTTCACCGCCGATGCCGCGAATTTCGTCCTCGGTGACGGAGATGGTCAGCAGCGTCTGCTTGTTGACCATATCGATACCGGCCGCCTTGAGCTGCTTGTAGAAAGCGACGTTGCTGCCGCCGACGATGATCGCATAGATCACGTCCGGCTTTTTCAGCTTGATCTTATTGATGACGGTATTGAACTCGGTGCTGCCGAGCGGGAAGTACTCTTCGCCGACAACATTGAGGCCCAGCATCTTGGTGATGTGGATGCGCGCGATCTTGTTCGATGTACGCGGCCAAATGTAGTCCGAGCCGAGCAGATAGAAGCTCTTGGCGCCTTTTGTTTTGGTCACCCAATTGAGGCCGGCGAGAATTTGCTGCGTCGCCTCCTGACCGGTGTAGAACACATTGTGCGACTCTTCGAGACCCTCGTAGAATGTCGGGTAATAGAGCAAGCCGTTATATTGCTCGAACACCGGCAAGACCGCTTTGCGCGAGGCCGACGTCCAGCAGCCCATCACCGAAGCGCATTTGTTTTCGACCAGGAGCTTCTTGGCTTTTTCCGCGAAGGTCGGCCAATCGCTGGCACCGTCCTCCTGGATGAAGGTGATCTTGCGACCGAGCACGCCGCCCTGATCGTTAATCTGAGAGATGGCGAGCTTTTCGGCTTCCACCGAGCCGGTCTCGCTGATCGCCATCGTACCGGTTATGGAGTGCAGAATACCCACCGTAACCTCGGTATCGGTGACGGCGAGGCCCGTCGTATTGACCTGCGCCGTCGGAAGTTTCTGAGCCGAGGCGCGCCGCGGCATTGCCAGGGCGGCTGATACGGCGGCGGTGCCGGCGAGCAACTGGCGACGGGTTGGGATGAGGAGATTGCCGCTTCGATTTCCTGACGACTTTGCTGATGACATGACGACGCCTCGATCCGGTTGCTCTGCGGAGCGAGTCCAGCCCCACTCCGAAGCTGCACTATCGGATCGTATTGCTGCACTGCAGCATACGTCATTTAACGTATAGTCATACGGCGAACGCCGTATCAATGTGCTTGAAATTACGGGGGGAAGCTGATGCGGAACGTGCAGCACAGGCCGCCAATGCGGTGCATTGTTTTGCGGCGCAACTGCCCGCTTTTTCCGCATCCGCGGCAATGACCACAGGATAGAATCGAAAGCGTGCATCGCATTATGCGGACGTCAAGGAATGCGACATCGGCATGAACATAGTCCGGGGAGAGCCAGGCACTGATCAGGCACGCAAGCGAAGCAATGAAAGCTTATGACAGCGCAGCAACGAGTCGTTCGTATCCGCCGCAGCTATAATCAGTGGGTCGCGAACCAGACACTTGAGGATTACGCGCTTCGTTTCACCGCCAAGCGTGCGCGAAAATGGTCCAGCTTTCGCGTTGCCAATACGGCGATTGGCGCGGTCTCGTTTCTCGCCCTCGAGGCGATCGGCGGCTCCATCACCGTCAGTTACGGCTTCGTGAACGCAACTGTCGCGATATTGGCGGTGAGCGTTCTTATATTCCTCACCGGCTTCCCGATCGCGCGCTACGCCTCGACCTACGGCGTCGACATCGATTTGCTGACGCGCGGCGCCGGGTTCGGCTATATCGGATCGACGATCACGTCGCTGATCTACGCCTCGTTCACGTTTCTCTTTTTCGCTATCGAGGCGGCGATCATGTCGCTCGCTCTCGAAATGTGCTTCGGCATCCCGCTGTTTGCGGGCTACGTCGTCAGTTCGCTGGTCGTCATCCCGCTGGTGACACACGGGATCACCTTCATCAGCCGCCTGCAGCTTTGGACGCAGCCGAGCTGGATTTTTCTTCACATCCTTCCCTTTGCGTTCATTGCCGTATTGGCCGGCCGCTCATTCACCGACTGGACGCATTTCACCGGCCTTGCCGGCGACCAGGGACGCTCGTTCGATCTGGTCTTGTTCGGCACCGCATCGACGGTCGTCTTTTCGCTGATCGCGCAAATCGGCGAGCAGGTTGACTTTCTGCGCTTTCTTCCCATCCGCAACGATCGCAGCCGATGGTCGTGGCGGCTCGCCAATATCTCGGCCGGGCCCGGCTGGATCGTTCCCGGCGCGCTCAAGCTCCTTGCCGGTTCATTCCTCGCCTATCTCGCGGTCGAACATTCGGTCCCGCTCGACAAGGCGGTGGAGCCGACGCAAATGTACCGGGTCGCGTTCCAATACGTATTTTCTTCGCCCGCCGTCTCGCTGGCTTTCACCGGCCTCTTCGTCATCATCTCGCAGATCAAGATCAACGTGACCAACGCCTATGCCGGCTCGATCGCGTGGTCGAACTTCTTTTCCCGGCTCACCCATAGTCATCCGGGGCGCGTCGTATGGCTCGTTTTCAATGTCACCATCGCGTTGATGCTGATGGAACTCGGCATCTTCAAGATGCTTGTGCACATCCTCGGCCTCTACTCCATTGTGGCGGTTTCCTGGGTCAGTGCACTGGTCGCCGACCTGGTCATCAACAAGCCGCTTGGACTGAGCCCGGCCGGCATCGAATTCAAGCGCGCGCACCTTTACGACATCAATCCGGTCGGCGTGGGCTCGATGCTCGGCGGGACGGTCATGGGCTTGATCGCCATGTCCGGCGCGCTCGGCGTTACGATGCATGCCATGGCCGCGTTTGCGGCAGCCGGCGTCGCCTTCCTGCTGGCGCCCGCGATCGCTTACGCGACCAACGGGCGCTTCTACATAGCGCGAACGCCCCGAGAGCAATGGGGCGGCGAAAGCGTCATACGCTGCTCGATCTGCGAGCACGGTTTCGATACCGAAGACATGGCGCATTGTCCGGTCTATTCGGGACCGATCTGTTCACTCTGCTGCTCACTCGACGCCCGGTGCCGTGACCGGTGCAAGCCTCAGGCGCGCATATTCAGCCAAGTCGTGACCTTGTCGCGCAGGACTTTGCCGGATTTCGCGACCAGGCTGCTGCACACCGACATCTGTCATTACTTTGGCGTCCTCCTGCTCTTCGGCACCGTCATCGGCTCGGTCCTGATCCTTGTCTATTTCCAGATCTCGCTCGACCCGCAAACGCCGAAGACTGTGCTCAAATCCGCATTCTGGACAGTGTTCTTCGTGCTCGGCCTCATCGCCGGCGTCGTCGCCTGGCTGTTCGTGCTCGCCCACCGCAGCCGCAACGTCGCGGAAGAGGAAATGCAACGCCAAACCGATCTCCTGATGAACGAGATCGAGGCCCACAAGCGGACCGACGCGAAGCTGCAGCGCGCCAAGGAAGTGGCCGAAGCGGCCAGCAAGGCGAAAAGCCGGCATGTCGTTGCCCTCAGTCACGAATTGCGCACGCCGCTCAATGCCATTTTGGGCTACGCACAGCTTTTGGAAAGAGATCCGGCGATTCCCGGGCAGCGGTCGGATGCGATCAAAGTCGTCCGCCGCAGCGCCGAGCATCTGTCCGGCCTGATTGACGGGCTGCTCGACATCTCCAAGATCGAGGCCGGACGATTTCAGCTCAATCGCAACGAGCTGCACACGGCCGAATTCTTCGATCAACTCATCGACATGTTTTACCTTCAGGCCGCGGCTAAGGGGATCGAATTTCGGCATTCCATATCCTCCGCCCTGCCGGCCGTGGTCCATGCCGACGAGAACCGGCTTCGGCAAATTCTCATCAATCTCCTATCGAACGCGATCAAATTCACCGATTTCGGTCATGTGACGCTTCGGGTTTCGTACCGTTATCAAGTCGCCACGTTCGAGATCGAGGATACCGGAATCGGCATCTCCAACACGGATATGGAGAGAATTTTCCATCCATTCGAGCGGGCGCGCGCCGGGCGCGTCAACGCTACCGCTGGGATCGGACTCGGTTTGACGATTACCAAGCTGCTTACGCAGGTGATGGGCGGCGACATCACCGTGAGCAGCGACGTAGGTAAAGGAACGACATTCCGCGTCAAATTGCTGCTGACCGACGTATCCAACCCCCGCGTCGCCTCGACAATGGAAGACCGTGTGCGCGGCTATAGCGGCCCGCGTCAGATGATTTTCGTCGTCGACGATAATGAAGTTCAGCGGAATCTCGTCGTCGAGCTGCTCACCCCGCTCGGCTTTGAGGTTACGGCCGCGTCGGGCGGCCGCGAGTGTCTGGCTCTGCTCGAACGGATCAAACCGAACCTCATTCTGCTCGATATTGCAATGCCGGATATGGATGGTTGGCAGGTCGCACAACGCTTGCGGCGCTTGTCGCGCGACAGGCCGGCCATCCTGATGCTGTCGGCGAACGCGATCGATGCCAGCCGCCTCACCGGCCAGGAGCGGGTTCATGACGATTACCTGATGAAGCCGATCGATCTGCGGCAGCTGCTGAAGAAGATCCATGCTTTGCTCAACATTGAATGGATCTACGAAGACAAGACCAATTCTCCAGCTCCGCCACTCCATTCTTCGACGCCGGCCTTCGTCCCGTCCGACAAGGACCTGGACGAGCTCATCGGTCTCGGCGAGATCGGACACGTCGCCAAAATCAACGAGAAGCTCAGCGCCATCTCAAGGCACTTTCCGCAATCCTCCGAATTCGTTTTTCGAATGCGCTCGCTGGTGAATGCGTTCGACCTCAAGCGCTACGTCTTCGCCTTGGAAGAGATGCGTCGCAACCATGCGTAAGACCGAAAATCGGAACATTGTGCTGGTGGTCGACGACTCGCCGGACACGCTCGGGCTGCTGACCGAGGCGATTCAGAAGGCGGGAATGACCGTGCTCGTCGCTCGCGAGGGAGATGACGCGCTTTCGATCATCGAAAAGATCACGCCGGACGTGATCCTGATGGATGCCGTCATGCCCGGAACCGACGGGTTCGAGACCTGCCGCAGGCTCAAGCAAAACGCGGTTTTCGCGCATGTCCCCGTGATCTTCATGACCGGGCTCAGCGATACCGATCACATCATTGAAGGTCTTGAGGCCGGCGGTGTCGACTATGTAACCAAGCCGATCGTCCCGGGCGAGCTATTGGCCCGCATACGCGTCCATCTTGCCAATGCGCGAATTTCGCACGGCGCGCGTACGGCACTTGACGTGTTTGGCCGTTTTTTGCTCGCGGCCGACAGTGCCGGGCGATTGTTGTGGTGTACGCCGCAGGCCGGCAGGCTCCTGGCGGGCGCATATAAGGATTTCGATACCGACGAATATATCTTGCCGTCCGACGTTCGAGAATGGCTGCGACAATGCGCGACGGCCGGCAATGCGGCCGCGACGCCGCTGATGGACCTTAAGATCGACCGCACATCAGCCCTCCGCCTGGCTTACGGCGGCAAAGTCGGCGTCGACGAATATCTGCTCCGTCTGGTCGACGGCAACGATCCCCACGAACACATTGTGCTCAAGCAAAAGCTTCGGATAACTGAGCGCGAAGCTGAAGTTCTGCTGTGGATCGCACGCGGCAAATCGAACCGCGATATCGCCGAGATACTTCAACTCAGTCCTCGTACAGTCAACAAGCATCTCGAGCAGATATACGCGAAACTGGGCGTCGAGAATCGCGCCTCGGCCGCAGCCTTGGCGATACGTACAATCGGCATTCGGTAATGCATGAGCCGCCGTCTCCACTTTGTACGCAGGGTGCACCCAACGCAACGTGTCGGCTCGCATGAGACTGATATTTTCGGAGAACGATGAGAAACGGCACGCGTATCGTCCGCACGATGGCGCGATGAGTCACGAGTGGACACTCACGACTTGCTTCGAACATTTTGGTGCTACCCGCTCGCGCCGACACTTTGGTGGATCGGCGATCAGTAACGACGGCGCCACTGTCGTTGTGGCCATGTGGGAGGATGAAATGGTTCGTCTGGACGATGGCCGCGTCGTCTATCAATCCCAGTTCGGGCCGGCGTTAAGAGGCAAATCAGGACGGATAAATCTGCAATGGATCTCCCATCTGAAATGGGCGGTTGCGCATTGCCACGGATTGATCCGCGTCGTCGTCCTGACCGCGCAAGATCCTCAGGCTAATCCGAGGGTTCTGAAATCCTGCCATCCTGATGATACATTGATTATGCAAATTATCCGCCTTGATACGAAGACTGGAGTTTTTGAAGCGCATACAGTGTAAGCTTGATAATCGTCTTTCGCTGCGATGCCGGCACCGCCTGATTTGGCCGGCAAAGACATGCGATCAGCGCCTTTATTATCGGCGGCACCGAGCAAGCCCGGCCGCAAGATGAACAAAGCGCCATATGTCGGGGTGCGATCAGCGCAGAGACATCCGAGAAAGCTTCAGAGCCTGCGCATCCCCCGGTCAACTTTGCCAATAAATGCCAAGCGCTGCGCCTCTGTGACAATGTTCATATGATAGAGCGCGTAGTAGTCGACCCGCGCTGAGCCGCCGGTGAACCATCGCATATAACGCGTGACGATCCTGCGCGGCGGATCGCTCATCCAGAACGCCATGTAACGCGGGCGGCCATAGGTGACGACCCCGACGATGCGTTTGATGTTGCGCAATGTCGGCCGGACATGAGTGGGATCGCTGATATCAAACGCGACACCGGGCATGATCATGCGATCGAAGAAGCCCTTGAGCATGGCCGGCAAACCGAAGCACCAGGTTGGAAATTGCAGCACGAGCGCTTCGGCCGAAGTCAACCGCGCGATGTAGTTTTCTAGTCCCGTGCGATTGCGCGACGTGTCATGATAGTGGCGACGTCCCTCCTCCGATAAGACCGGATCAAATTTTTCCGCGTAGAGATCGAGTAGATCGACACTGTGCCCGGCGTCGCCAAGCGCCTTCAACGCACTCGCGCGAATGGCGGCATGAAAGCTTTCCGGCAAAGGGTGACAATAGACATAGAGGACACGCATGACGAAACCGCCGCAAGCTCGTTGCGTTCAGGGAGTGTCGGCAAATTCCGGATTGGTCGCTACTTGGTCCCAAAGCTCGGAATAATCCGGCATCTTTGCCCGGAGCCGTTCGCCGTCCATGATGATGACGCGATCGGAATGGGGACGGCTGACGATTTCGTTGATCGTGCGCGCATTGAATACGATCAATCGCGCAGGGACGCCGAGCGCGATCCGGCCGTGCCCCGACAATCCTCCGATTGCCGCGGGTGCTGCTCCCACCAGCGCGGGTGCGCCAGCTACCGGGTGATCGAGATGCAGGATACGCACGGTTTGCCGGAACGTGTCGACCATGTCGTGATCGCCATAGGCATAGAAACTGTCGCGGCAATTGTCGCCGGCGGCGGCCACGCGAATGCCGCGCTTGCGCATTTCCTGCACCACGGTGACGCCGCGCCAGCGCGGCGTCCGCCCGGCCGTGCGGTCTTGCAAATACATATTGACCGTCGGCAACGTGACAATGGCGATATCCGCCTCGGCGAGGAGATCGAGCGTGGAATCGATGACGCTGTCGGTTTGCATGGCCAGGCTGCAACAATGGCCGCAAACCACCCGGCCGCGATAGCCATGGCGCATCGCAGCACGCGCCACGTGCGGCAGCGTCGCAGCGTCCGGATCGTGAGTCTCGTCGACATGCAGATCGACGCCGAGATCGTATCGCTTCGCCAACAGGAAAAGCCGATCGAGAAGCTCGTCGATGTTGCTGAGCGGCGCCCCATGATTGGCGATTGATGCGCGCGTTACGCCGCCAAGAAGACCCTGCGATCTCGCCACGGTCGCCGCGACCAAATCGCCGAATTCATCTGCAAGCAGATCGACCGGGCACAGCGATACCGCTTGAATTTCGACCTTGCCGCGCCATTCTTCGCGCGTTTCTCGCAGCGCCTGCCAGTTATTGGCGATCGTCTCCGGATAGGTGTCGATATGGGTGCGGATCGCCGAGACGCCGTGAGCGTAAGCGCAACGAAGTCCGAAATCCATGCGGCGGCGCACATCCGCCACGCTCCAATGCGGCCGGTCGGCCGCGGCGGCGAGGCGCGCATTGTGAAATGTGCCGTCGACGTTCGGGCTGCGTTCGACACTATGACCCTTATCGAGATGTGTATGGATGTCGATGAGCGTCGGCCAGACTTGGCGGCCGCCGAGATCGACGCGCGGGGTCGCCTCATTGCTTGCGGCGCCGATCCGCTCAACGCGCGCGAGCCTCCCGTTATCAACGAGCAAGTCGGCGTCGGTTACCCCCTCCGCGTCGGCCGGTGCGAGTGAAGCTCCGCCGTCGGCGAGCAAACAAACCGGGACGCGCGCATTGGCGAGCCAATATCGCCGCACGCTCGGCCACGCAATATCAGCGAACGGGATCGGCATGGGCCGCATACAGCCTTTTCAGCGGGAAAGCGGTCATGTCGCGCAACAACGCGATGAAGCCTTCAATCTGGCACTCGGCCGTGGCTTTGCCTTTCGCGGCCGACGCTTTGCTGGCATCGCCGAGGGCGCCTTCAACATTGAGATCTTGCGCGATCCAGCCGAAGGCGTGACTGCCGATCGGACTGAGACGGCTGAACTCTTTATCCATGGCAATTGCAGCGGACACGAAGTTCTTGGCTCTGTCCAAGCTCACAAGCTCCTCGCGGAAGGACAGCATCAGCGACGTCTCGATATCGCCGGCATGGATGCCGTGGCGCGCCTCGACGGCCTCATACATGCCGTCGGGAAGCCCGAACGAGCGCCAATGGGTCGCGACCACAAGCATCCCGAACCGTACCCGTAATTCGCGCGCCACCGTGGTCAGCACCGAAGCGTTGCCGCCATGGGAATTCGCCAGGATCAATTTGCGCAGGCCGGCTCGGTAGACCCCCTCGCCGATCTCAACCAGGACATGCTGCAGCGTCTCGGCCGACAGGCTCAAGGTGCCGGGCGACAACACATGCTCGTTTGACTTGCCGACGGCTTGGATGGGCAGAACGAGGACGCTGAGCTCGGACGGCAATCGCAGTTTCAAGAGGGCGATCATGCCCTCGGCGATCGCCACATCCGTCATGACCGGCAAGTGCGGTCCATGCTGCTCGGTGGCGGCCACCGGCAGGATGGCGATGGTCGCCTCGGGATCGAGGTTCCTGAAATCGCCGCTTTTTAATTCCGACCAGAAGAATGCAGGCCCCGGCACGATCCGCCTCCGCTTTACCAGAGTTCGCAAAGGCCGTGCCAAAGCGGCATTGCCTTGCCCCTGCTCCAAAAGCGGAAGCGCTTAGCCCAGCCCTGCCTCCATCTTCATCGCTGTGCACAAAGCTTTTGCAGTGACGCGGCCGGCCTACGCCGGATTCGGCGGCTCAGGCAAACGGAACGTGGCGCTTTGTCGGGCAGTTTCCGTGCCTTCCCGACCAAATCGCGTGGCCCGCATCATGCATATTGCGCGACAGCCTTTTATGAACTCGAGAATCAAAGACGTCATAGCCGAGGACAAAGCCGTGTCGCCATTTCGCATCCGCCTGGCCGCTCTCGCCCTGTTGCTTGTTGCCGGCGCGCCCGCTTACGCAACCGATAAAGTCACCTTTCTGACCAGCTGGTTCGCACAAGCCGAACATGGCGGCTTCTATCAGGCCAAAGCCACCGGCCTTTACGACAAGGCCAATCTTGACGTCACGATCAAAATGGGCGGCCCGCAGGTCAACGGCATGCAGCTTTTGCTCGGCGGCGATGCCGACGTCATCATGGGCTATGACTTTCAGGTCCTTTCCGGCATTTCGAAGGGCCTGCCGGTCACCACGATCGGCGCGTCGTTCCAGAAAGACCTCCAAGGCATGATGACCCATGCCGATGTGAAGGACCTCGGTGATCTCAAGGGCAAGACAATCCTGGTCGCCACGCCCGGACGGACGTCGTGGTGGCCATGGCTGAAGCAGAAGTTCGGCTATACCGATGAACAGACGCAGCCCTACACTTTCAACCTGCAACCGTTCTTCGCCGACGACAAGATCGCACAGCAGTCGTATCCCTCGTCTGAGCCCTTTCAGGCGATTCAGAAAGGCGTGCCGGTCAATTTCTTCCTGTTCGCCGACTACGGCTACCCGCCCTATGGCACCACCATGGTCACGACCACAAAGTGGCTAAACGAACATCCGGACGTTGCCCGCCGCTTCGTCAAAGCTTCGATGGAAGGCTGGAAGAGCTACCTCAAAGGCGATCCGGCGCCGGCCAATGTGCTGATCAAGGCGGCAAATCCCAACATGACCGACGCGCAAATCGCATTTGGCATCAAGCGCATGAATGAACTGCACATTGTCGACGGCGGCGACGCGCAGACGATGGGCATCGGCATCATGACCGAACAGCGTTGGAAGGCAAGCTATGACCTGATGGTGGCTTCCGGCCTGTTGCCGAAAGATACCGACTGGAAAAAGGGCTTCACCACGGACTACGTCAAAGATCTGAAGATCATGTGGTGACCGGCCGTTTTCCGCGGCTGAAGGCAGGAGCTTCTACCAGCGCTGAAATGCAGCCGACACCATGATGCGGCCGATGCAATGACCTTTCCGGCTAACAAAAGAAAGATTGCCGATGTGCTGCCGCCGCTTGTCGTCGGCATTCTGATCCTTGCGCTGTGGGAACTGTGCTGCAGGCTTTTCAGCGTCCCATCCTATCTGTTGCCAGCGCCGTCCCTCATCATAAGCACCTTCGTCACCAATGCGCCCGCCCTTCTGCATTCGCTTTGGGTTACACTGCGCGTCACGCTCATCGCTCTCGCGCTGTCGGTCAGCATCGGCACCGTGATCGCGCTCTTGTTCGTGCAAAGCCCGATCATCGAGCGCAGCTTCTTTCCCTACGCCGTTATTCTTCAGGTCACGCCGATCGTTGCCATCGCCCCGCTCATCATAATTCTGGTCAAGAACACGCAAGGCGCGCTGATCATCTGCGCGACCATCATCGCGATCTTTCCCATCATTTCGAACACTACAGTCGGGCTGCGCAGCATCGATGCCGGACATCAGGATCTGTTCGCGATCAATCGCGCATCACGCCTGCAAAATCTCATTTATTTGCGGCTGCCGAGCGCGCTGCCCTATTTCTTCGCCGGCCTGCGCATTTCGAGCGGCCTCGCTCTGATCGGCGCCGTGGTCGCCGAATTCGTCGCGGGGACCGGCGGCAGCAATACCGGGCTGGCTTACCAGATTCTGCAATCCGGCTTTCAGCTCGATATTCCACGCATGTTTGCCGCCTTGTTCCTGATCACTCTGGCGGGCATCGCCCTGTTCCTGGTGGTGATCGGACTTTCGCGCGTGGCGCTCGGCTCCTGGCACGACAGCGTCATCGAAAGGGAGGTTTGATGGGTCAGGCGACTGCACTTTCCTACACGGACAAAGCCGGCCAACTTCGGCTCGAGGGATTCCTCGTCGACATTGCCGGAGTCGAAGCCACCACCGACCCGATCGAGCTCAAGCGCAACTCGCGCGACTATTTCTGGTACAGCCCGATCCTGCAGCAGATGTTGAAGGACAAGGTCGCCGATATCGTGGTGCGGCCGCGGGACGAAGCGGAGGTCGTGCGCGTCGCGCGCGCCTGCTTCAAGCATCGCGTTGCGCTGACCGTGCGCGGCGGCGCCACCGGCAATTACGGCCAGTGCGTCCCGCTCGACGGCGGCGTCGTGCTCGACATGGCCAAGCTCGATCGCATCGAATGGCAGAAGCCGGGACTCGTGCGCGTCCAGGCCGGCGCCAAGCTGTTCGACATCGACGCGGCAACCCGGCCCAACGGCTTTGAACTGCGCATGCACCCTTCGACCAAACGCGCCTCGCAGATCGGCGGTTTTGTCGCCGGCGGCAGCGGCGGCGTCGGCAGCGTGACTTTCGGCGGCATGCGAGAGCCCGGCAATATCGTCGCCGCACGCATCGTGACGGTCGAGGAAGAGCCCCGCATCATCGAATTGCGCGGCGACGCCGCGCAAAAGATCAGCCGCGCTTACGGCACGACGGGCATCATCACCGTCCTCGAAATGCCGCTTGCACCGGCACAAGCCTGGATCGATGTCATCGTCACTTTCGACGATTTCATCGAGGCAGTGCGCTTCGGTCAGACCATCGCCATGGCCGACGGCATCGTGAAGAAGCTGCTTTCGCCCGTGCAGTGGCCGGCGCCGCAGCATTTCACAGCGTTCCGCCCTTATATACCGGACGGCAAGAGTGTCCTGAATGCCATGATTGGCGACATGTCGATGGAAAGCTTCGAGACGCTGCTCGGAGCGACCTCCGGCACCATCACCTACAAGGCGGCAAGCGAGGACATACTCGGCAAGACGCCGCTTTATGAACATGCCTGGAACCACACCACGCTGCAGATGTTGAAGGGCGATCGCGGCGTGACTTACCTGCAGTGCCTTTATCCGCATGACCGGCTTGTCGAGTCGGTCGCCGAGGTCGGCGCCAAATTCGGCGACGAGGTTCTGCAGCATCTGGAGTTCATCCGTCTCAACGGCTACATGACCGCAAGCGGCATTCCCATCGTACGCTACAGCACGCCGGAGCGGCTCTATGAGATCATGGCAGGCTACGAAGCCTGTGGGATCATGATCGCCAACCCGCATGTCGTGACGCTCGAGGACGGCAGCCGTTACAAGCGCGTCGACGCCGACCAGCTGGGCTTCAAGCGCGAGGTCGATCCTCTCGGACTGCTCAATCCCGGCAAGATGCGCAGCTTCGTTGCCGAGGCGATATGAGCCGCAGCATGACGGCAGCAGTTCCTGTCAAAGTCGTTGCCGACCCGCCGCCGATCGCGACGGCATCCGATGCGCCGCCCAAGCGGCCGCTACTGCGGCTTCAAGGCATAGCTAAATCCTACGCCAACGGCACGAAGGCGCTTGCCAGCGTCGACTTGACGATATCTTCGGGCGAATTCGTCAGCCTGCTCGGGCCGTCCGGCTGCGGGAAGTCGACGCTGCTGAAACTGATCAGCGGCCTCGTCGCCCCCTCCTCGGGTGAGCTCGATTGGCCGCAATCGGACTACGACGCCGACGGCACGCCGCGGCCGTTGCTCGGCTTCGTCTTTCAGGAGCCGACCTTGCTGCCATGGCGGACCGCGGCGGAAAACGTCCATCTGCCGCTCCTTCTCTCCGGCGTGGACAAGCACGAGGCGCGCGAACGGGTCCACGAGGCTCTGGCGCAGGTTGGCCTCGCGGGCTTCGCCAAACATCATCCGCGGCAATTGTCCGGCGGCATGAAGATGCGGGTGTCGATTGCGCGGGCGCTGGTGACCCGGCCGCAGATCCTATTGATGGACGAGCCGTTCGCCGCCCTTGACGAGATCACGCGCACCAAGCTCAACGACGAGCTGATGGAGCTTTTCGTCCGGCAGAAGCTGACAGTGATTTTCGTGACTCATAGCGTCTACGAATCCGTCTACCTGTCGAGCCGAATCGTGGTGATGAGTGCGACTCCGGGCGGGATTATCGATCAGATCCCGATCGAAGCCGGCCATCCGCGCAAGGAGGAATTTCGCACCTCGCCGCAATATAATGAGCACTGCCGGCTGGTCTCTGCATCGCTGCGCCGCGCCATGACCGGCGCTCAGTGCTGATGGGCGCGCTTCGACATCTCGTGCCGGAACTGATCCGCAAGCCCTTTGCGCGCTACAGCCATGCCGTCGAAGTTCATGCCCCGGCGCGGTGGCTGTTTTGCTCCGGCCAGCTCGGCATATCCGTGGACGACGAAATCCCCGAAGGGGCCGAAGCCCAGGCGGTTTTGTGCTTCGAGGCGATTGGTGCGTGTCTCGCCGAAGCCCGCATGTCGTTTGCCGACATCGTCCGTATCAACGCTTATGTTACCGACCGCGCCTTCATGGGTCCCTATATGGCTGTCCGCGATCGCTACGTCGCGGCACCGCCTCCCGCCTCGACGCTGGTCATCGTCGCCGGCTTCACCCGGCCGGAATTCAAGGTGGAAGTCGAGGTAACCGCGGCCAAGGCCTGATCACACGGATTGGACGGCGGAGCCACCGGCGCCGGTTCAACAATTTCGGTAGTTGCCCAATCTATGGGCTTGCCTGCTCGAAGGGCTTTTGTTTTAAAAGCGGCGAGTAGAAGCGCTCAGGGCATGTGCCCGGGAGATTGCTCGGCAAAGACGATCCGTTCGTTTTTGGAACCCGGCATGATGCGCTTTTCTTCTCAAGCTCCCCCACAAGCTGAAAGCGCTGAAATGGCCGGGTTCGCGCTCGGCGCGTCTCGGCCCGTGTTCACGCTCGGCCCATGCCGACGCTAGCGATGGAGGTGAGATATGACCACTGCCCGCGCCTATGCCCTCGACGAACTCAACAAGGAAACGACCTTCGGCGGCATCGGCAAGACCAAGGCCCGTGAGATACCGCGCATCGATATGAGCCGCTTCGAGACGCGCAAGGCCGAAATCGCCGATCAGCTCTGGAAGGCCTCGACCGAGATCGGCTTCTTTCAGCTCGCCAATCATGGGATTCCGCAGGAGCAGATCGACGAAGCCTTTGCCATGACCGAGCGATTCTTCGCGCTGCCGCATGCGACCAAGGCGAAATATCCGATGGCGCCGGGCTCCAATACCGGCTGGGAATACAAGAGCCAGGTGCGGCCATCGACCGGCACCGCCGACAACAAGGAATCGTTTCAGATCACGTTGACGCGAATGAAGAAGCTCTGGCCAAGCGGCGATGAATTGCCGGGCTTCAAAGCCGTGATGCTCGCATTCGAACGCGCCAACTGGGCGCTGGGCATGAAGGTCTTATCCTGCTTCGCGCTCAAGCTCGGCTTTGCGCCCGATTTTTTCACCGACTGCCACGATCCGATGTCGCCTGAATATCAGAGCACGCTGCGGCTGCTCCACTATTTGCCGATGTCGAACGCCAAGCCCGATGATTTCACCGGCTGGCGCGCCGGCGCTCACACCGACTTCGATTGCCTCACGCTGTTGCATCAGCGCACCGGCCAAGGCGGTCTGCAGCTTTGCCCTGGCAAGGAATCCGGAGAACTGGCCTGGACCGATGTCGAGCCGCTGCCCGGGCTCATCACCTGCAATATCGGAGACATGCTGATGCGCTGGAGCGACGACCAGCTGCAATCGACTCTGCACCGCGTGCGCATGCCCCGCGCGGACGAATATCTCGGCCCGCGCTATTCGCTGCCGTTCTTCTGCCAGGCCAACAAGGACGCCGTGATTCAGGGCCCCGGCAAACGCTACGCGCCGATTACCGCGCATGATTATCTGCAGCAGCGGATCGCGGCAAATTTCGCGAAGTGAAGCGGAGCCGGCCGCTGATACGGCTTAAGGCGTGACCGCCGCGCGCTCGACGGCGCGCGGCGCGTTGACCTCGCGCCAGGTGGCATTGGCGACATGCACTGCCGGAAAGGCATCGCGCGGCACGTATCTGCCGCCGCCGGCCTGGGCACGCAGCTCGCCGTCGCACCAGGCGATGTCGCCGTGCGACAGTGTCGCTCGCGGCAGGCCGGTACACCGGAATCCCTCGAATACATTATAATCGATCCGGCTGACCTGCTTCTTTGCCGAGATCGTCTTGCTGGCCGTCGGATCCCAAATGACGAGATCGGCATCGGAACCGACGGCAACGGCGCCTTTCTTCGGAAACACATTGAGTATGCGGGCGCTGTTCGCAGACGTGACAGCAACAAATTCCTCCTTTGTAAGCCGGCCGGAATTGACGCCCGCCGTCCAGAGCACCGGCATCCGATCTTCAAGTCCACCGGTGCCGTTGGGGATCTTGGTGAAGTCGTGCCGGCCCAGCCGTTTCTGCTCGGAGGTGAAGGCACAGTGATCAGTCGCGACCACCTGCAACGAGCCCGACTGGAGGCCGGCCCAGAGATTTTCCTGATGGTCCTTGGACCGGAACGGCGGCGACATCACGCGCCGCGCCGCGTGATCCCAATCTTTGTTGCGATACTCGCTCTCATCGAGCACGAGGTGCTGGATCAACGGCTCGCCGAAGACCCGCTGGCCGGCGGCACGCGCCCGCGCGATCGCCTCATGCGCCTGCCGGCATGATGTGTGCACAACGTAAAGCGGGCAACCGGCCATGTCGGCAATCATGATCGCCCGGTTGGTGGCCTCGCCTTCGACGCCGGGCGGGCGCGAATAGGCGTGACCCTCCGGACCGGTGATGCCGCTACCGAGACAATGCTGCTGCAGCTGCCAGACGACGTCGCCATTCTCGGCGTGAACCAGCGGCATCGCGCCAAGGCCCGCGCAGCGCAGAAACGAGTTGTAGAGCTGATCGTCATTGACCATCAGCGCGCCCTTATAGGCCATGAAATGCTTGAACGTATTGATCCCGTAGGCTCTGACGCAGGTCTCCATCTCGTCGAAGACCTGCTTGTCCCACCAGGTGATCGCCATGTGGAAGCCGAAGTCGCCCGCGGCACCTTCGGCCTTGCGCCGCCAATCCTGGTAGGCCGCAAGCAACGACTGGCCCGGACTGGGGATGCAGAAATCAACCACCATGGTGGTGCCGCCCGAGAGGGCAGCCTTGGTGCCCCACTCGAAATCGTCGGCCGTGACCGTACCCATGAAGCCCAGATCGAGATGGGTGTGCGGATCGACACCGCCCGGCATGACATAACAGCCGCCGGCGTCGATCACCTCGGCGCCGGACGGCACGTCGAGATTGGCTCCGACCATGGCAATGACGTCGTTGTTAACGAGAACATCGGCGCGGCGCGAATGATCGTGATTGACGACAGTGCCACCGCGAATAAGTTTCAGCATGGTGATTTCATCCCGTTGCTTTCATTTCGATCCCAGCGGCTCCGATATCAAGCACTGTTTGACGCATCGCGGCCGGAAACGACCGCGGCCAAAAATTCCGCCAGACCGTTCGGCGGGCGGCCGAGCAGCCAGCGCAAACTTTGGGGATTTCCGGCAAGGCCGTGGGCTGCATAATGGCGGAACATCGCGACCAGCGTCTCCCGTTCATAATCGCCCAAGCCGCCGGATCGAGCGCGCATCTCCCAGGTCTCCGGCGTTTCCGCTTCGGCACGGACGTCGCAGCCGAGCGTGGAACGGATGGCCGCGGCGACCTCGATTTGGCTCAGGGGCAATGTGCCGACGAGTTCGAAGCTCGCGCCGCCATAACCGCTCTTTGTGAGAACCAGCGCCGCAACGGCTGCAACATCCTTGAGATCAACGAGGCTGAGGCGCGTTTCGATCGGGAAAGGAACACGAAAGATGCCGCCTTCGATTATGCCGCGCCAGCCGCCCAAAATGTTCTGCATATAAGCCGCCGGCTGCAGAATGGTGACGTCGAGTCCCGCCTCAAGGAGCATCTCTTCGGCGCGCAGCTTCTGCCAGTGATGCGGCATGGCTTCGATCTGCGGATGCAGCACCGAGTGATAGACAAAGCGCTTGACGCCATTTGCCCGCGCCGCCGCCGCAACGGCGCACGCATAGCCGAGTTCATGCGGACTAACATTGGGGCAGATATGATAAACCGCTTCGGCGTCCGCCATCGCATGCGACAGCGCCGGCGGATGATCGAAGCTGCCGATGGCGATCTCGGCCGCGCCGAGCGAGCGAACAATCTCGGCCTGTTCCGGCCGGCGAACCAGGCCGCGGACTGCCGCGCCTTCGTCCACCAGAGCCTTGAGCACGGCTCTGCCGGTTTTTCCCGCGGCACCGGTGACCAGGATCATCGCGTTTTCGCCGTCAACTCGAACAGACGATTCGGGCTCAACGGAATTTCCAGCAGTTCGACATTCTTGCCGGCCAGGTCGAGCGCATCTTCGATCGCTTGGGCAAACAAGGGACCGACCGGAATGGCTCCCGCTTCGCCCGCACCCTTGATGCCGAGCGGATTGAGCGGCGACGGCGTGACCGTGTGCGCAATCTCCATCCGCGGCACTTCGAGTGCGCTCGGCAGCAGATAGTCGGCCAGCGACGCGTTGAGAAGCTGCCCGTCATCGTCGAAAACGAGCTGCTCGTAGAACGCGTTGCCGATCCCTTGTGCCACACCGCCGTGGATCTGGCCGCAAAGGATCAATGGATTGATGATCGTGCCGCAGTCATGCACGACGACATATTTGAGCACGTTGAGCGTGAATGTCTGCGGGTCGACCTCGACGATCATGGCGTGAACGCCGCTCGCCGTCGCCCCGCTTGGCGGCCCGAAATAGCGGGTCGCCTCCAGCCCCGGCTCAGTGCCCGGCGGTACGGCGCCGCGCATCGGATTGGCCTTGAGCGCCAATTCGCCGAGCTTGATCGTCTTGCCCGGCACGCCCACAATGGAAACCGCGCCATTTGCGATCTCCAGATCCTCCTCGGCGCATTCAAAATGCTCGGCGGCGAGTTTCAGAATTTTGCGTCGAACTTGGATCGCAGCCTCATTGACGGCGTTGCCGGCAACCACCGCGCCGCGGCTGGCAAATGTGCCCGCGCCCCAATAAAACTGATCGGTGTCGCCGGTCACGACGTTGACATCGCCGACATCGACGCCGATCTGATCCGCCGCGATCTGGGCGAAGCTCGTGAAATGCCCCTGCCCTTGCGTGCCGATCCCGGTCGCAACACTGACCTTGCCGTTTGCTTGAACCTGGACTTTTGCACCTTCGTAAGGCCCGATGCCGGTGCCTTCGACATAGCAAGCGATGCCCAGCCCGACATGCCGGCCCTGCGCCCGCAAGCGCGGTTGCTCGTTGGCGATAAAGTCGCGGTAACCGATCATCTCCACGGCCTTGTCGAGAATTGGCTCGTAATTGCCGCTGTCGTAGGAGAGCGCGGTGAAATCCTGGTAGATGATCTCATTATCATAGGGGAAGGCATCGGCCGGAATGAAATTGCGCCGCCTGATCTCGGTGCGATCGATCGACAGTTCGCGGGCGGCGATGTCGAGAAGGCGCTCGATGACGAAAACGCCGTGTTGCCGGCCGGCGCCGCGGTAAGGCGTGACGATCGGCTTGTTGGTGAAGACGGCGGTAAAGGTGCTGTCGTAGTTCGGCACAACATACGGGCCAAGCAGCGTGCATTGGCTATTGATCGGCACGGTCAACCCATAAGGATTATAGGCGCCGGTGTCGTGCAGGAAGACATCCTTTATGCCGAGGATCTTGCCGTCACGCGTCAGCGCAATCTCGGCATCGTGCGTCTGACCGCGCTCCTGCGTCGTGGCGAAGAAATGCTCGAGCCGGTCCTCTATCCATTTCACCGGGCGATTGAGCTTCATCGCCGACCACGGAATGACGACCTCTTCCGGATAGAACAGCATAATCTTCGGACCGAAGCCGCCGCCGACGAACGGTGCGATGACCCGCACCTGCCGTTCACTCAAGCCGAGCATTCCGGCGAGCCCATTGCGCAGGAAGACCGGCGCCTGCGTCGTGTCCCAAATCGTCATCTGGGTCGCGCGGTAATCCCAATGGGCGACGATGCCGCGGGTTTCGATGGGCGACGACGCGCCATGGTCGTAATGGAAGCGGCGGGCGACGACCTTGTCGGCGCGGGCGCGCGCGGCGGCATAATCGCCGCGGCATTGACGGACGTGGGCGGCGACGTTGCCGCGGACGTCATCGTGCACGCATACAGATGTCTGCGTGATGGCTTTTTCCAGATCGACGACGGCGGGCAGCGGCTCGAGATCGACGGCAATTGCGCCGAGCGCATCCTCGGCGACATAACGGCTCTGCGCCAGCACCACCGCAAGCGGCTCGCCGACATGACGCACCTTGTCCTTGGCGAGCGGCACTTGCGTGCGCTGATTGAAGGTGATGCCGGCGATCGGCGGTGGCGGCACCAGAAGCGGCCCCGGCGCCCAGAAGGCGCCAAGATCGGCGGCCGTATAGACGGCGACCACACCCGGCATCGCCCGCGCCGCAGCAACATCGATCGATTTGATTCGGGCGTGGGCGACATTGGCGCGCAGGAACGCCGCGTGGACCATTTCCGGCAGTTCGACATCGTCGACGAACAGCGCCTGGCCGCTGAGCAGTTTCCTGTCTTCGTTGCGCTTAACGGCCGCGCCGAATGCCCTGGTTGTCATGGCGTGCGGTTCCGCAGCCGTTCTGCCGCCAGTAACACCGCATCGACGATATGCTGATAGCCGGTGCAGCGGCAAAGATTGCCCGACAGGGCCTCGCGGATTTGCATCTCATCGGGCGACGGCACCTCATCGAGAAAGGCTTTCATCGTCATAAGAATGCCGGGCGTACAGTAGCCGCATTGCAGGCCGTGGCAGTCACGCATGGACTCCTGCAAGGGATGCAAATGCTCTTGATCGGGCGCCAAGCCTTCGACGGTCATCAGGCTGTGGCCGTCTGCCTGCGCCGCGAGCATCAGACAGGAGCGAACGGCGGTGCCATCATAGATCACCGTACAGGCGCCGCAGACGCCATGTTCGCAACCGACATGAGTTCCCGCGAGCAAGAGGTCGTGCCGCAGGAAGTCGCTGAGAAGCATGCGGGCCGCGACGGTGCGCCGATATTGCGTGCCGTTGACGGTGACCGTGATATCGTGGCCTTCAGTGCTCACGTTGGGCCCGCCTGTTCGCCTCAGCCAAGGCGCGCCTGGTCAAAACGCCGGCAAGATGGCGCTGAAATTCCTTGCTTGCATGGATGCTGCCGGCGGGATCGATGGACTTTCGAACGAGCTCGGCAGCCATATCGATTTCCGCGGACCCGATCGGCCGGCCGGCGAGCAGACGGCCCGCTTCGGCGGCCAGGATTGGAACTTCTCCGGCGTTACAAAGCGCGATTTTCGCCTCGGTGCATCGCCGCTCCGCGTCGAGTTGCAACGTGCACGCGACACCGATCAGAGCAAAGTCGCCGCGCCGCCGCGCGATCTCCATGAAGCAAGCACCTGATTGTGGTGCGGCGATCGGCAACTCGATATCAGTGAGCATCTCGTCCGGCGCAAGCGCCGTGGTCAGCGCGCCGACGAAGAAATCCGCAGCAGCGATCCAACGCTCGCCGCGCTGTTTCGACTGGGCGAGGAGCCTGCCCCCGAGTGCCAGGACGATCGCCGGCATTTCCGAGGCCGGATCGGCATTGGCCAGATTGCCGCCGATCGTGCCGCGATTGCGGATTTGCGGATGCGCGATGTGTGGCAGCGCTTCGGAGAGGAGTGGCAGACTCATTGCCGTCTGCGGGTCGCGTTCAAGCGCACGATAGCGCGTCAGTGCTCCAATCTTGAGCTTTCCGCCGCCTGCGCTTCGGACGGTCTCCCTGGCTGCGAATGGATTGATGTCGATTAAAGCAGCGGGCTGGGCCAAACGGAAATTCAGCGTCGGCATAAGGCTCTGGCCGCCCGCAAGAAACCGCCCGTCGTCGCCGTACTCGGCTTTGAGTTCCAAAGCGTGATCGAGCGAGCGAGCGGCTATGTATTTGAAATGCGGAGGTTTCATTCAGCGAACGAACGTAACAAAATTCCGTGGTAGAATATCAGGTGCCACAGGCGATTGCGTATGCCCATTATTCCCTCAGACTGAGCAAATATTGGGCGCGGATTCGCACTTGTGCTCTGCCAATATTTTAGAATGATGCCTCAAAGGGCAAGATTGGCGACGTCGGACCCTCCAAGCACGGCTCTTGCATCTGCGCCCGTGGCGACGTCCAAATTATCACCCCGCGTGGCTGAAAGCATGGGAGCACTTCAGCGCTCACACTTGGTCGACAGGCCCGAGGGTCAAGCGAGGACCCTCGCGGTCAGCGCACGGGGCGTTTCGCTGACATTCGAAACCGCAGACGGCGAAGTGCAGGCTCTCGCCAATGTCGATCTGGACATCGCCGAGGGCGATTTCGTCTCCTTTATCGGGCCGTCGGGCTGCGGCAAGACCACGTTATTGCGCGTCATCGCCGATTTGGAACGGCCGACGTCCGGGTCCATTTCGGTCAACGGCCTGCCCCCGGAGCAAGCGCGGTTGCAGCGACACTATGGCTATGTCTTCCAGGCCGCCGCGCTGTACGCTTGGCGGACGATCGAGCGCAATGTTGCGCTGCCGCTGGAGGTTATGGGCTATCCCGCGCGCGAGCGGCGCGAACGCGTCGCGCGCTATCTCAAGCTGGTCAACCTGTCGGGGTTCGAGCGCAAGTACCCGTGGCAATTGTCCGGCGGCATGCAGCAGCGTGCTTCGATCGCTCGGGCATTATGCTTTGAGCCCGCGTTGCTTCTGATGGATGAGCCGTTCGGCGCGCTCGATGAGATCGTGCGCGACCATCTCAACGAGCAATTGCTGCGGCTTTGGGATCAAACCAAGAAGACAGTCGTCTTCGTCACCCATTCAATTCCCGAAGCTGTATTCCTATCGACAAAGATCGTGGTGATGTCGCCGCGACCTGGCCGCATCATCGATGTCATCGCCTGCGATTTCCCGCGCGATCGGACGCTCGAGATTCGCGAGACACCGGAATTCATGAAGATTGCGCAGCGCGTGCGCTCCGGGCTGCGTTCGGGTCACTCCTATGACGAGTAGCGCCTATTATGCGGCGCGTCCGGCGCCGGTCCGCTGGCACCCTGCCCTCGCGCGCAGCACGCCCGTCCTGGTGATCGTGCTGGCGCTGATCGCAATATGGTATGTGGCAGCTGTTCTGATGAATTTACAGCTCGTGCGCAGCGCCTTCGAGCGTGAGGAAACGCCTTACACTGTCGCCGATTTGTTGGCCGGCACCTTGAACGCCGAACGGCCGCTTTTGCCCGCGCCGCACCAGATCGTTAAGACCTTTGCCGAGGACGTGTTCGATTGGCCGGTTACCTCGCCGCGCAGCCTCGTCTATCACAGTTGGGTGACGTTGTCGGCGACGCTGCTCGGCTTCTTCCTGGGCGCCGCGTTCGGCATTCTGCTTGCGGTCCTGATCGTGCACGCGCGTACGCTGGAGAAGAGTCTCCTGCCCTGGATCATCTGCTCGCAAATGGTGCCCATTCTGGCGGTCGCGCCGATCGTCATCGTCGTGCTCGGCTCGATCGGCTTGCGCGGTCTGCTGCCGAAGGCGATCATCTCCGCCTATTTGTGCTTTTTCCCCGTCACTATCGGCGTCGTGAAGGGCCTGACCTCGCCAGACCCGATCCAGCGCGACCTGATGCGCACCTGGTCGGCAACTCCGGCGCAGATTTTCTGGAAGCTGCGCTGGCCTTCGGCGGTGCCGTTCCTGTTTGCCAGCCTGAAGGTCTCGATCACGATTTCCCTGATCGGCGCCATCGTCGCCGAATTGCCGACCGGCGCTCAGGCCGGCATCGGCGCGCGGCTCCTTGCGGGATCCTATTACGGGCAGACCGTGCAGATCTGGGCCGCATTGCTGGCCGCATCGCTGTTGTCCGTCGGCCTTATCGGTCTGGTCAGCTTCTTTGAACGCTGGGTCGCCCAGCTCATGGGGGCGCGCGCATGATCGCAGTCCTCCGCCGCGCCGTGCTCCTGGCCGCCGCGCTCGGCATGACGGCGGCTTTGGCGCTGCCGCTGGCGGGCCAACCGGTCAGCGGCCTCTCAGCCCGGCCTTTGCTTTTGCTGATGTTCCTGCCGGCAGCCGCTCTCTACGCGAGCGCCGCATTTGTTGCCCCGGCACGATCCATCGTCCCGACCTTTGCCGGCGTCGTGCTCGGCTGCACGGCGACGCTCATTCTGCTGCGCGATGGCGGCGTTGCCGGCAATGCGGCTTGGGGTTTCTGGAGCCCGGTGCTGGCGAATTGGGCCGCAGCTTGCCTGGGCGTCGCGGCGCTTGGAACTCTGAAGCCCAAAGACAAGACGGCCGCGCACGCGGTCGACTGGGCGATCCCGCTCCTGTTCGGCGCCTTCGTCCTCTATCTGTGGGAGGTCGCCGTGCGCGGCTTCGGCGTGCCGGCCGTGCTCTTGCCGGCGCCGAGCGTCATCGCCGTGCGGTTCTTCGCTTCGCTTGTGATGCTTTGGCAGGACTTCTTCCAGACCTTCATTCTCGGCGTCCTTTCCGGCTATGTCATTGGTTGCGGCGCAGGCTTCCTCGTCGCAGTGATTGCGCACCGCTACACGTTTTTAGGCCGCGGCCTGTTGCCGATCGGCAATTTCGTCTCCGCTTTGCCGATCGTCGGCATCGCCCCGATCATGGTCATGTGGTTCGGCTTCGATTGGCCGTCCAAGGCTGCCGTGGTGGTGGTCATCACATTCTTTCCCATGCTGGTGAATACGCTGGCCGGGCTTGACGCCGCCGGCCAGATCGAGCGCGATCTCATGCGCTCCTACGGCGCCGGTCAGGGGCAGACGCTGCGGAAACTTTATTTGCCGGCGGCAATGCCGTTTATCTTCAATGCACTGAAGATCAATTCCACGCTTGCCTTCATTGGCGCGATCGTCGCGGAATTCTTCGGCACGCCGACACAGGGAATCGGTTTTCGCATCTCGATCGAGGCCGGACGCATGGCGCTCGACGTCGTGTGGGCCGAGATTGCGCTGGCCGCTATAGCCGGCATGGCGTTCTACGGGATTGTCGCGCTCGCCGAGCGCGCGACGACGTTTTGGCATCCTTCCTATCGGATGTGACTCGGCAATTTGCACATCGCGTTGGAGCATGATTATGAGAAAGTTGTTGATGATCGCAGCCGCGGCACTCGCGCTTCCGGCCGCAACCGCACAAGCCGCGGACCCGGTAACGATCCAGCTCAAATGGGTCGCGCAAGCACAATTTGCCGGCTATTTCGTCGCCAAGGACAAAGGCTTTTACAAGGACGCCAATCTCGACGTGACCATTAATCCAGGCGGCCCCGACGTCGCGCCGCCGCAGGTGATCGCCGGCGGCGGCGCCGACGTCGTGGTCGACTGGATGCCGTCGGCGCTGGCGTCACGTGAAAAAGGTGTGCCGCTGGTCAATATCTCGCAGACGTTCAAACATTCCGGTCTGGAACTGGTCTGCCGCAAGGATACCGGAATCGAGCGACCGGAAGATCTGAAGGGCAAGACAGTCGGCATCTGGTATGGCGGCAACGAATATCCGTTTCTGAATTGGATGTCGAAGCTCGGCTACAAGACCGACGGCTCGCCGGACGGCGTGAAAGTTCTCAAACAGGGCTTCAACGTCGACCCGATCCTGCAAAAGCAGGCCGATTGCGTCTCGGCCATGACTTATAACGAATATTGGCAGGTGATCGACGGCGGTTACAAGCCGAGCGATCTCGTCATCTTCAACTATGAAAAGGAAGGCGTGGCGACGTTGGAAGACGGCCTATGGGTCATGCAGCCGAAGCTGAAGGACCCGGCCTTCGTCGCGAAAATGGCGCGCTTCGTCAAAGCCTCGATGAAGGGTTGGGATTACGCCAAGGCGCATGAAGACGAGGCGGTGAAGATCATCCTCGCCACCGACACGACCGGCTCGAAAACCGAGAAGGACCAGAAACGCATGATGGGCGAGATCGGCAAGCTGCTCGATCCCGGCAATGCCGAGCTCGATCCGAAGGACTACGATCGCACGGTTTCGGTCCTGATGAGCGGCAAGTCCGATCCGGTCATTACCAAAAAACCGGAAGGTGCTTGGACGCATGCCGTCTACGAAGCCATGAAGTAATCGCGATGCGGCGAGCCGGCCGCTCCACCGCGGCCGGCTTCATTTCTGGGCTAGGTCCTGCGCCGACTGCAACGCAGGTTGCTATTGTTGTTTGAGACGTGACTGATGACCGGGATTAATCCAAATCTGCGTGTCGGGATCGACACGGGCGGCACGTTTACCGATATTGTCTGCGTTGACGCGCTGACCGGCGCCATGCGCGTCACCAAGGTATCCAGCACGCCGTCGAATCCGGCGATCGGCTTGGTGCGGGGCGTCAGGGCGATCCTTGGCGACTCGCCTCTCGACGGACTAGCCGCGCTGGCGCATGGCACGACAGTGGCCACCAATGCGCTGTTGCAGGGCGAGATCGCAGGTCTCGGATTGATCGTCACGGAAGGCTTTCGGCACATTCTGGAGATCGCGCGCCAAGCCGTCCCGGAAGGCTACGGCAATTCCTATTTCTGGGTGAAGCCGGAGCGCATCGTTCCGCTTCGTCACGTGCATGAGGTCGGCGGACGACTCAATTTTCTGGGCCAAGAGCTGCGCCCGCTCGACGAGGCAAGTGTCCGCGCCGCGGCGAGGCATTTTCGCGAGCAAGGCGTCATGGCGATCGGCATTTGTCTCATACACGCTTACGCCAATGCCGCCCATGAACGCAGGGTCGGCGAGATCGTCGCCGAAGAATACCCGGAATGTACTATCTCGCTGTCATGCGAGGTGTTGCCCGAATATCGCGAATATGAGCGCGCGATCACAACTCTGGTCGATGCGTTCGTCAAGCCGCATATGGGCCGCTATCTGCAGCACATCCGCGAAGAACTCGGCCCTGGCCTGCGCGACAAGCCGTTTCTTGTCATGCAGTCGAGCGGCGGCGTCGCCAGCCCCGATCAGGTCATGCGCAAGCCGATCACCACGGTGCTGTCCGGGCCGGCGGCGGGAGCGATCGGCAGCGCAGTGATTGCCGAACTCGCCGGCTTTCCGGATCTGGTGACCCTCGACGCCGGCGGCACGTCGACCGACCTCTGTTTGATAGAGAATTCAAAGCCGAATGTCACCAACGGCGGCGCTGTCGGCCGCTTTCCGGTGCGCGTGCCGATGATCGACATCAAGACCATCGGGACCGGCGGCGGCTCGATCGCCTGGATCACACGCGAGGGGCATCTGAAAGTCGGACCGCGTAGCGCCGGCGCCGAGCCAGGCCCCATGTGCTATCCGAAGGGCGGCAACGAGCCGACCATCACCGACGCCAATCTGGTGCTCGGCCGCCTGCCGCCGGCATTGATCGGAGGCGGCATTGCGCTCAACGCCGCGCGCGCCCGCGAAGGCATCGCCGCGCTTGCCAAGCGGCTTCCCGGCGACATGACGCCTGAACAACTCGCCGAGGGCATTATCGAGATCGCCAATTGGGATCAGGCCAATGCCATCCGGCAGATGACCATTCAGCGCGGCATCGATCCGCGCGATTTCGCGCTGCTTTCCTTCGGTGGCTCGGGACCCGCCCAGTCGGCGGCGGTCATGGATCTGATCGGCATGAAGGCCTGCATCGTGCCGCCGGATCCCGGCAACCTGTCGGCCTTTGGCCTGCTCGCGGTGGATTGGCGCACCGATCACATCATCACCAAAGTGACCCACGAGGAGACCGTTGACATCCACGCGATCGCCGCTCTCTACGAAAGCCTGGAGAGCGACGCGATTGCGACGCTTGAGCGCGACGGCATCGTGCGCGAACGCATCCGCCTCACACGGGAAGTCGACGTCCGCTATGTCGGCCAGTCGATGGAAGTGCGCGTTCCGGCGCCGGCAAGCAAGGTCGACACTGCCTTTATCGCCGCAGTCATCGACGCCTTTCATGCGGCGCATCGCAAGGCGTTCGGCTATGACTACGCCGCGCAGCAAAAGGTCGAGTTCGTCAATTTCTGCGTTTCAGGCTTTGGCGCGATCGATCGGCCCGCCATTCCGAAGCTTGCGACAAACAAGAACACGCCGCCGCCGTCCCGCAGCCGGCGGGTCTATTTCGGCGGCAAAGTTCGCGACACGCCGATTTACGATCGTTCGGCGCTGCCGCCGGGCTTCCATCTCGACGGCCCCGCCGTGGTCGAAGAGTTCGGCTCCACCACGGTGATCTTTCCGGGCCAGCGTCTTGATGTCGACGAGCGCGGGATTCTGATCGTGCACCGCAGCGAGACGGCGCGATGAACGTACAGCCGAAGACTTGGCCGTGGCCCACCGCGCCGAAAGCGCAAGCGCGCGACATCGATCCGATCGTGCTGCAAATCGTCGAGGGCACGCTGAACTCCATCGAAGCGGAGATCGAATATGCCATCGAGCGCACCGCGCGCTCACCGATGATCCGCGAAGCCCACGATTATCGCGTCGGGCTGTTCGATCGCTATTGCCGCAAGCTGACCGGCCGCTCCTATTCGGCGATGCCGAATGCCGTGGTGCGCGACTTTCCGCCGGAAACGATGCGGCCGGGCGACGTGTTCTTGATGAATGACACTTATCTCACCGAGGGCTCGATCGGGCACCTGCCCGACCTGTGCAGTACGGTGCCGGTCTTTCATCGCGGCGAAGTCGTCGCCTATATCCAGGCCTTCGGCCATCACGACGATATCGGTGGCCGGGTGCCGGGCTCGATGCCGGGCACCGCGGCGACCGTGTTCGAGGAAGGCCTCGCCGTCCCGCCGATCAAACTCTACAGCGAAGGCGTGCGCAACGACGCGGTGTTCACCATCATCAAGCGCAATACGCGCGTGCCGGACATGCTCGCGGCCGACCTCGATAGCGAGGTGCAAGCCTGCCTGATGGGCGCGCGCCGCATGGCCGAACTTTTCGAGCGGTTCGGGCGCGACATGGTCGAAGCCTGCTTCCAATCCATCCTCGACAAGTGCCGCGACATTTTTCGCAGCGAGTTGCTGCCGAAGATCGCCGACGGCGAATATCGCTGGGAGGATTATGTCGAGCACGACGGGCTCACCGACCCGAAATTGCACAAGCTTGCGATCAAGATGATCAAAACCGCAGATCGCATCACGCTCGACTTCACCGGCACCGATCCGCAATCCGCAGGCCCGATCAATTGGCCGGCCGACTATGCCGGCGGCGCTTTTCTGGTCAAATGGATCGCGCCGATCCTGCGCAATCTCGCCGACACGCCGGAACGCGCCGCCGAGATTCATGTCAATGAAGGCGTCTGCGAAGTCTTCGACATCGTCTTTCCGCCCAAAGGAACCTTGATCACACCGGAATGGCCGGCCGCTACCAACGCGCGCTCCTTCGTGCTGTTGCGCTGCCTTGGCCTCCTCGCCGGCGTGGTGGCCCAAGCCGTCGACGGCCGCATGCCGGCAGATCAAGAGACCATCCGCTATACCGGCTTTTATGGCGTCGGGGTCGACGGCAAGCCGTTCCTGTCACGCGAAGTGCTGGGCGGCGGATCGGGCGGCCGCCATTATGCCGACGGCAATGATGCCATTCACATCGTGCCGGACTCGCGCAATCAGCCCGCTGAGTTTACCGAAACGCGCTTTCCGCTGCTGGTCGAGAAGCTCGCGCTGCGCACGGATTCGGGCGGCGCCGGCAAGCGCCGCGGCGGCCTTGGCTACGAAAAGCATTATCGCGCGCTGGTCGATTGCCGGACCATCGTCACCGCCGACCGCGTGCGGCTCGGCTGTTATGGCGTCAACGGCGGCAAGGCGGGACTGCCTTTCTGCGTGACGGTCGACGTCGACGGTTCGCCGCACGACCTCGGCGGTCTGGTTGACGGCGAGCCGGTTCTCGCCGGTCAGATCGTGCGCATCCGCACCACCGGCGGCGGCGGCTGGGGCGATCCGCTCGAGCGCGAAGCCGATCTCGTCCTGCGTGATGTCGTCGACGGCAAGGTATCGGCAATGGCGGCTCGCGACGACTATGGCGTCGTCATCGCGGCCGACAGGATTGACGAAGCAGCGACGATGGCGCTGCGCGACGAGCTTCGCGCCGCGCGTCGCTCCGCACCGACCGTCATCGATCGCGGCGAAGGCTTCGAGCGCATGCTGCGCGGCGAGGTCAAGCCATGGATCCGCACGAATTGAGATCGCAAGCAAAAAGAAGGATTATCCAAGATGGCTATTGAGGTCGCCAAGGTCGAATTGAAGACCGTGCAGGATGCTTCCGGCCTCGAGGGCTGCATCAAGAACGGCCAGTTCACCGCCGATCAGGTCATCGCCGTTATCGGCAAGACCGAAGGCAACGGTGGCGTCAACGACTTCACTCGCATTCTCGCCGATCAGGCCTTTCGCCGTACCCTCATGAAATACGGTCATCGCGCCGAGAAGGATGTGGCGCAAATCCCGATGGTCTGGTCAGGCGGCTGCGACGGCGTCATCACGCCGCATGCCACGATATTTGCGCGCAATGACAAGACCGGTCCGGAGTCGAAATCGCGCCTCGCCATCGGCACCGCCATGAGCGCGGAAATTTTGCCAGAGGACATCGGCCGGCCGGCGATGGTCGCAAAGGTGGCCGATGGCGTAAAAGCCGCCATGCGCGACGCCGGCATCGATAATCCGGCGGACGTCCACTATGTGCAGACCAAGACTCCCCTGCTGACGATCGATTCCGTCCGCGACGCGGAGACGCGCCACCATGACGTCGCCTGCGAGGTGCATAATTCGATGGGCGTGTCGAACGGAACGACCGGGCTCGGCATTGCGGTCGGACTCGGCGAAATTGCCATGCCGAAAGCCGAGGATATCTGCCGCAACCTCGATCTTTATTCGTCGGTGGCGTCATGCTCGTCCGGCGTCGAACTCACGCAGGCGCAGATCGTCCTGCTCGGCAACAAGCCCGGCGCGGGCGGACGCTATCGCATCGGCCATTCGGTGATGAAGGACGCACTCGACATCGACGGCATCTACGAAGCCATCCGCAAAGCGGGCCTTGCACTGCCGGAACGGCCTCGTGCGGAGGATCTCGGCGGCCGCGTCGTGAACTGTTTCATGAAATGCGAAGCCGACCGGACCGGCACATTGCGTGGGCGGCGTCAGATCATGATGGACGATTCCGACGTGCCTTGGCACCGCCACATCAAGGCCGCCGTCGGCGGCGTCGCGGCTGCCGCCATCGGCGACGCCGCGGTCTTTGTGTCCGTGGACGCCATGCATCAGGGACCGCAAGGCGGCGGCCCGGTGATCGCCATCATCGATGCCGGCGACTAAAGGCGGCACGCATTTTGCAGCTATTTACGCCACTTCGGGTGTGCCGGATTCAGGTGCTAAATCAATATCTTCGCGGGAGCATATCAATGAAAATGTCTCAGATTGGAAAGCTGGCGGTGACCCTGTGCTGCGCGTTTTTGACCATGGCCGCGGCGATCTGCCTCGCCGGGCCCGCATCGGCGCAGGACAAAGTCAAAGTGGGCGTGTTTCCGATCAGTTCGTCCCTGCCATTCTTCGTGGCCCGCGACCTCGGCTATTTCAAGGATGCCAATATCGAACCGGAAGTGACGACGCTGATGGGCGGCCCGCCGAACGTCGCAGCTCTCATGACCAATCAGATCGACGTGTCCGCCGTTCTGGTGACGCTTGAAGGGCTCAATGCCGACGTCAAAAAGCCCGGCGTCGCCATGTATATCGCCATGCACAGCCAGAACGCGACCTACAAGATGGAGCAATTCGTCGTCCGCTCCGGCTTGGCTGACAAAGTCAAGACGTTGGCAGACTTCAAGGGGCTCAAGCTGATGTCCGCGCCCGGGCCGGCCAATCTCAACACCGCCAAGGGCATTCTCGCCAAAGTCGGATTGAAGGACGGCGACTATACGATCGATCAACTCGACATGGGCCAGCACGTCAACGCGATGAAGGCGGGCACGTTCGACGGCGGCTATACGCTCGAACCGGCCGCCACCATCATGCAGAATCTGGGGGTGGCGAAGACGGTCGAAGCCGGCGTGATCGCAAAGTACATTTTGGGCAGCCCCAGCGCCGACGCTTATGCCGCGGGCTGTGCATTCACCACGGAGTTCATCAACAGCCGGCCTGATGTCGCCAAGCGCTTCGCGCAAGCCTGGTCGAAAGCTATCGACTATATCCACGCCAATCCCGAGGCCGCGCGCAAATTCCTCGCCAAGAACACGATGACGCCCGACAATATCGTCGATACCGTCCCGATGCTCGGCTATATCATGACCAAGGACATGAACCCGAAGCAGCTCGGCTATCTGCAGGAATTCGCTGATTTCGGCAATCAGATCGGCGTCGTACCGGAGAAGATCGACGTCAAACAGGATCTCAAGGCATTCTGAGCACGGCTTTGTCTCTCACGCTGCAAGCAATACCCGCAGCACGCCCGGCAGGAGACGCGATGAAGCGGCCGCACGTCACCATTCGCGGCTTGAGCAAGCGTTTTGACAAAACCGTCATCTACGACAATTTCGATCTCGACCTTCCGCGCGGCGAGCTGATATCGGTATTCGGGCCGAACGGCTGCGGCAAGAGCACGCTCATCAACATGATCGCCGGACTCATTCCGCAGGATCGCGGTCAGATCCTGTTCGACGGGATGCGGCTTGACGAGATCAAGTTTGGCTACGTTTTTCAGAACTATCGTGAGGCGCTGTTTCCGTGGCTGCGCGCCTTCGACAATATCTCTTATCCGCTCAAGCTGATGAAAGTGCCGGCTAAGGAACGTCGCGGGCGCGTCGAGAAGCTAGTGACGCATCTCGGCATCAAGCTAGATCTCAACCTTTATCCCTATCAGATGTCTGGCGGCCAGCAGCAACTGGTATCGATCATGCGGGCGCTGATCGTCGAACCGGAAATTCTCTTTCTCGACGAGCCGTTCTCCGCGCTCGATTATGAGATGACGCTATTCATGCGCGAGCAGCTCCAGCGCATCTTCATGGAAACCGGTACCACGACAGTCCTGGTGTCGCACGATCTCGAGGAAGCGGTATTTCTTGCCGATCATGTGCTTCTGTTGTCGCGGCATCCGGCGCGGGTCGCCGATTTTGTCCCCGTTCGCGCGGCAAGGGCCCGCACCGATGCAACACTATCCGATCCGGAATTCGTCAGCACCAAGGCCCATTGTCTGGACATATTCCAGCGCGAAGTGAGGCGGGTATGAATACGGACAGGTTCAAGCCGCTTTTGCCGCTTTTTGGCGTTGTCGGACTTCTCGCTATCTGGTCGTTCGTGACCTGGCAACGCTGGGTCGATCCGGTGCTGCTGCCCTCGCCGGTGTCGACCTTCGACGCGCTCTGGAAGGGCATGAATGGCGGCGCACTCGGGTTCGATTTCGTCAAGACCGTATATCGGACCGCGGCTTCGACGGCGATCGCCGCGGTGATCGCCATCCCGCTCGGCATCATACTCGGCTCATCGGAACAGCTTTACCGCTCGCTTGAATTCGTCATAGATTTTTTCCGCTCGACGCCGGCCTCGGCGATGTTCCCGTTGTTCCTCGTATTGTTCGGCGTCGGCGACGAGACCAAGATTTCGGTTGCCGCCTTCGGCGCCATTCTGGTGATTTTGTTCAATGTCGCCTATGGCGTCATGAATGCGCGCAAGACGCGGCTCCTCGCGGCGAAAGTCATGGGCGCCTCGAGGCTGCGGGTTCTGTTCGACGTGATGCTGCTCGAATCGTTGCCGCAGACATTTGTCGGTTTGCGCAACGGCGTATCGCTCGCGCTCGTCATCATCGTGGTCGCTGAAATGTTTATCGGCTCGCAGGACGGGCTTGGCCACAGCGTGTTCGAGGCGCAGCAATTGTTCGACATGCCCCGCATGTACGCGGCGATCTTCGCAGCTGGCGCGCTTGGTTATGGCTTGAACCTGTTCTTTCTGGTGATCGAGCGGCAATTCGTGCATTGGTCCGGCAAGTAACCCTGACGCCCCGATGACCGTGAACCGATGACCGACGTAAGCCTCGCCCGCAAATCGGCACGTGAACTGGCGCAGCTCATGCGCACCCGCGCGGTGAGCCCGGTCGAGGTCCTCGATGCGCATCTTGTGGTGATCGAGAAGGTAAATCCGAAGCTTAATGCGATTGTCACGCTTGCAGCCGAGCAGGCACGCGATGGTGCAATCCGCGCTGAAAGTGCCGTGATGAAAGGCGAGCCGGTCGGCCCGCTGCACGGCGTTCCCGTCGTCATCAAAGACATCACGCCAACAGCCGGCATTCGCACGACTTATGCCTCACCGCTTTACAGGGACAACGTGCCGACGGAAGACGCCGAAGTGGTGCGGCGGCTCAAATCGGCCGGCGCCATCGTGCTTGGCAAAACCAATACGCCGGAATTCGCGGCCGGCGCTTTTACCGACAATTTGCTGTTCGGTCCGACCCGAAATCCCTGGAACCCCGCCTTGAGCCCGGCGGGCTCATCGGGTGGATCGGCCGTCGCGGTCGCGACCGGCATGGCGCCGATTGCGCAAGCGACAGACTTCGGCGGCTCGATCCGCGTACCGGCGGCGTTCTGCGGGATCGTCGGCATCAGGGCAACGCCGGGCCTCGTCCCAAGCTATCCGATGCCGCTCGCCTGGGATCCCGGGCAGGTCAACGGCCCCTTGGCGCGCGACGCCGACGATACGGCTTTGATGCTGGATTCGCTTGTCGGCTTCACGCGGTTGACGCCGATCTCCTCCGCGGCGCCGTGGCAGAGCGCCCTCAGCGAAATGAACAAACGAAAGGACGCAAAAGGTCTGCGCGTTGCCTTTGCGACCGACATTGCCGGCATCGGCGTCGATGACGAAGTCGCCACGATCTGCCGCAAGGCAGCCGTACGGCTCAAAGACGCGGGTGCGTCAGTCGAGGAGATCGAATTCAGCGCCGCCGACGGACGGGAGCCCTATCAGATCTGGCGCGGCTTCTGGATGGTCGGACAGCAATACGAGCGCTTGGACGATCTGGAGAAATTCGGCCCGAATTTGAAGAACAACGTCAAAGCCGGCCTCAAATACACGCCGCTTGATCTTGCCGCGGCCGAACGGGTGCGCCAGCAGGTCTTCCATCGTTTCAGAACGCTGTTTGACCGCTTCGACATTCTTTTGACGCCCGCTGCGCCGGTCAAGCCGTTCCCGATCGAGAACAAATTTCCCGATCAAATCAACGGGCGGAAATTCGAGAATTACATCGATTGGATCGCTCCCGCCTTTCTCATCACGCTTGTCAGCCTGCCGGCCGGGAGCGCGCCGGCGGGACTCAGCCGCGACGGGCTGCCGATCGGAATGCAAATCGTCGCGCCGCGCTTCGAAGAGCCATTGATTCTCAACGTCGCCCGCCTGATCCACGCGCAGAGCGGTGTCGGCTGGCCGCCGGCGGAAACCTGATTCCGGCAAGAAAATCAGGCTCTCCAGCGGGCCCCCTTGCCCGATTTTGCAGCATTGCGCGACGCGCCGGCCGCGACATCGCAAGCGATGGTGCCCCTAACTTCCGCGATAGGTGGCGTAGGACCAAGGCGTGATCAGGAGCGGGACATGGTAATGGCCCTCCGGTTCGCTGACCCCAAAGCGCACCGGGACGACGCCGAGAAACGGCGGATCGGAGACGACCCCGCCGCGACGCTTGAAATAATCGCCGACCGCAAAGCGTAATTCGTAAGACCCGATCGGGACTGGCCGCCCCGCAATCAGCGGCTGATCGGTGCGCCCATCTGCATTGGTGGTCATCCGTGCAAGGATGCGCGCGGCTCCGCTCGCCGGGATTTCGCAAAGCTCGATGGCGATATCGGTCGCGGGACATCCGCCGGATGTGTCGAGCACATGGGTCGACAGACTGCCATGGACTTTCAAACGATCCGGCGCAGTCACGCGCAGATCGAGCCGCAGCGCCGCGATGCGAAAGATCTCGGCCAGCGCCGCGTCGCGCTCGGTCGCCGCGTCATTTTCAAGACGCTGCCTGAAATTCCGCAGGATCGAATCTCTGCCGTGACGGCGCACGCAAATGATGAAGGGGATGCCGAACTTGGATCGATAGGCCTCATTGAGCCTCTGAAATGCCGCGAGTTCCTCGGGTGTCAAGCGATCAAGCCCGGCGCCGCCCTGTTCGGCCGCCGAATCCGCGGTGAGCGAATCGAGCGCCTTCACGGCGAGCTCCGGATGTCCGTTAATCAGGGCAAGCTTGCGCGCATCGCCGCCTTTGAGCACCGCATCGATCATAGCTCGATACAGCGCCGCGAGGCTCGCGAATGGCCGTGCCGCATAGACAACCTCGGCAACCCAAGGCGCATGCTCCATTACCTCGCCGAGCGCTGCGATAAACGAACCGCGGTCCGCGGCATTGAGCGATTCAAGAGAAATTTGATTCATGACGAGAGCGATCTCACGCGATACGCGGGGCCGCGGAAGCGAGACCGATATGCTCGCGGTGCCAGTGCCGCGCGATGTCGAGACGGCTTGCGATCCAGACACGATCGAATTTGGCGATATGTTCGAGAAAGCGCGCCAGTCCATGTGCGCGCCCGGGACGACCGGCCAGGCGGCAATGCAAACCAACCGACATCATCTTCGGCTCGTCCTCGTTATACAGAAAATCGAATGTATCCCGCAGATAGGCGAAAAACTCATCGCCATTGGCGAAGCCCTGCGGATTGATAAAGCGCATGTCGTTGGCATCCAGCGTATATGGAATGACGAGATGCGGCCCCTTTGGTCCGTTGATCCAATACGGCAAATCGTCGGCATAGGAATCGGATGAATAAAGAAAGCCGCCGTCGTCGAGCACGAGTTTCAGCGTATGCATCGAGCTGCGCCCGGTGTACCAGCCGAGCGGCCGCTCGCCGGTCGCCTCGGCGTGCACGCGGATGGCTTCGCGCATATGGACGGATTCCTGCTCCAGCGTGAAGTCCTTGTAGTCGATCCAGCGCAGGCCATGGCTGGCGATGTCCCATCCGGCCTCGCGCATCGCGGCGACGATTTCCGGATTGCGAGCAAGCGCCGACGCAACGCCAAAAACCGTGACCGGAATCTTGCCGGCGCCGAACATACGCCATAGCCGCCAGAAGCCCGCGCGCGAGCCGTATTCGAACATCGATTCCACGTTCATGTGGCGCTGACCGAGCCACGGCTTCGCACCCAATACGTCGGTGAGAAAGGCTTCGGAGGCGTCGTCGCCGTGGAGAATGCAATTCTCCCCGCCCTCTTCAAAATTGACCACGAATTGTACGGCAACGCGTGCGCCGCCCGGCCATTTGGGATCGGGCGCTGCCCTTCCATAACCCAAAAGATCGCGCAGGTAATTGCTGTCCGGCGACGCCATTACCTTCTACTCTGCTGCCCGCTTACCGAAGCAATAACTGTTGTGCTCAATGCACGGATCAAGCGTGCTGCCGTCATTGAGCCGAACTCACCGAAGATGAAACTTGTCTTCTCAACAGGACGAACTCCGTGATCTACCTTCCATCCGGTCGCAGCATGGCAGAGCAATACTACGATGTGCAAGCGCTCGCTTTGGTCAATGGGTTCGTGCTGCTGAATTCACGGAAACGACGATGATCCGGCTCAAGCAGATTTGGTATCTTCGCCGATGGGTCCTCGCCGGCGCAGACTTGTATACCCTCATCATGCCGGCACGCGCGGCGACATCGGCTATGGGGCCCAGATTGAGGATGATCTGCACGGCCTTCTGATCGAGTTACGAAACAACGTCCGCAGACGCATTTCGCATTGCTCGGATTTTCGGCCCGCAGCGTCTTCGCGCTACGCGTCGCCTCCGGCAAGCTTGCAGGCGATTTCAACCGGCTAGTTATCGACATGGTCCGAGGCATCGAACCTTCAATCGATGTGGAGGTTTTGCCCGGCCTTATTCGACCCAGCCTTGTTCCATCCGGCCTTGGCCATATCGACATGCTGTATGTTGCGGGCGTAATAGACACGATCGGTTCAATCTTCAGCAAAGGATAGCCGCGATCTCGCTTTACGAGCATGGCAGCCTAATTTTTGAGCAAGGAAGGGCCGCAATAGCGGCAGCGCGGAGTTTTCGCTGGCCCCGATTTTGCACTTTTCATCAGTGATTTTGGAGCCTTGATTGCGGCAATGCCCGAGGGAGGCGAGATGCAGCAGATAAAGCTTGAGGCGGAGCCGGCTCCGCTCTCCATCGATCTCGATAAAGCGGCACTGGTTATCATCGACATGCAGCGCGATTTCCTCGAGCCCGGCGGTTTTGGCGCCGCGCTGGGCAATGATGTCTCGCGGCTGCAGACGGCTGTGGCACCTTGCAAATCAGTGCTAGGGGCTGCACGCCAAGCCGGACTCCTGGTCATTCACACCCGCGAGGGACATCGCCCCGACCTCACCGATGCGCCGCCGCACAAAGTGCTGCGCGGAGATCCGGCAATGCGGATAGGTGCGGCGGGTCCTATGGGCCGGATATTGGTTCGCGGCGAGCCGGGGCACGACATCATCCCGGAACTGTATCCGCACGACGGCGAGCCCGTGATCGACAAACCGGGCAAGGGGGCATTTTATCAGACCGATCTAGAACTCATGCTGAAGAATCGCGGCATCGACACACTCTTTGTCTGCGGCGTTACAACCGAGGTCTGCGTCAATACGACGATCCGTGAAGCCAACGACCGCGGCTTTCGTTGCATTGCACTGTCAGACTGCTGCGCCTCCTATTTCCCCGAGTTCCACGAGGCCGGCCTGGCTATGATCAAGGCGCAAGGGGGCATTTTCGGTTCGGTGGCTGGATCGAAGCAGCTTCTCGGTTCGCTCACAGCGATTGGCGCAAGAGCAGCCTGAAAGCGAACACTGCGCCGGACCGCTCAATCGAACCTGCAGTTCTTTTCAGGTCCGGCACTTACAGGCCCTGCTGTTCCGGAGTGGCATGATGCTTGCCACGATTCACGGCGCAATATTTTCGATCGGCGCGGCTTGTTGCACGGGGTGAACCACGGTTTCCCGGACGCTACCCGCGAAGACCCGCTCGGGAAAATGTTTCTATGAGGAAACCGACAGCGAAGCTTAACCGCTATTCGGCGCCAGTGCCGGCGCTGACAGGCCACGCGGAGGCCCTGGCGCCCGCAGAGCAAGCGACCTAACATTGGAACGTGGTTTGCGCATCGGCGCGGACCATTCTCATTCCGGAGCCGCCGGCAATTTGTATTTCTTAGCGTGACAGGCTAACCCTGCCAAAATCCTGGAGCGCAGATCGGAAGCGAATGAATATCGGGCAGTCGGCGCTTTGGCTCAAGGACCCGCTCGCGATCCTCGCCGACGGTGCCGAGCGCGGAATTGTCTTGCACGGCGATCGTATCACCGAATTGGTGCCCGCAGGACACACTCCGACGACGGCGGATGTCGAAGTTTTTGATGCCAGCCAGCACGTGATCCTGCCTGGGCTGGTCAACACGCATCATCATTTCTATCAAACCCTCACCCGCGCCGTTCCGGCAGCGATCAACCGCGAATTATTTCCGTGGCTGCAAGCGCTCTATCCGATCTGGGCTGGCCTGACGCCGGAGGCACTCGATCTCGGCATGACCTTGGCCATGGCCGAACTGCTCCTGTCAGGCTGCACGACGACGACGGATCACCACTATGTTTTCCCGACTGGGCTGGAGAATGCGATCGATATCGAAGTAGCGGCGGCCAGGCGCCTGGGGCTACGCGTCTTGCTGACCCGCGGATCTATGAACCTGTCCCAGCGCGACGGCGGGTTACCCCCCGATAGCGTGGTGCAGGACGAAGACACGATACTGGCCGACAGCGAGCGCGTGGTGGCGCGCTATCATGAGCGTGGTGACGGCGCGATGGTTCAGATCTCGCTCGCGCCCTGCTCTCCCTTCTCGGTCACGACATCGTTGATGCGATCGACGGCAGAGCTAGCCGCTCGCTTGAATGTGCGCATGCATACCCATCTCGCCGAAACCGAAGACGAGAACCATTTCTGCGAACACCTCTATCATTGCCGCCCGCTGGACTATCTCGAGGATTGCGGTTGGCTCAATGATCGCGTCTGGCTCGCCCACGGGATCCATTTCAACGACGGCGAAATAAAGCGTCTGGCGCACGCCGGCACTGCGATTTCTCATTGCCCCTGCAGCAACCAGGCACTGGCGTCGGGGACGTGTCCGGTCTGCACCATGGAAGCGGCCGGCGTACGTGTCGGCCTCGGCGTCGATGGCTCGGCGTCGAATGACGGCTCAAACCTCATGCAGGAAATCCGTGCTGCTTTCCTGCTTCAGCGCAGCCGATATGGCGTGAAGGCGGTCAGCCATATCGATGCCTTGCGGTGGGCAACAAAAGGCTCTGCCGCTTGTGTCGGCCGCGCCGACATAGGCGAAATCGCCGTCGGCAAGATGGCCGACCTCGCTTTGTTCAAGCTCAACGAATTGCGCTTTTCAGGAAGCGGCGATCCACTGGCCGCGCTCGTCCTTTGTGGCGCGCACCGCGCCGATCATGTCATGGTCGCGGGGCACTGGATTGTCAAAAATGGCGAAATATCCGGCCTCGATCAGGACGAGCTGATCAAGCGCCATTCCACAGCCGCGCATAAGTTGCAGCTGATCGCATAAGTCTTTGCCGGATCATCCTTGCACACGACAGGAGACACACGATGCGGCGTGACCTTACGCTGGCCCTCACAGCAGTGATTGTCCTTGAATTTGCGGGCCTGACGACAGGAGCTCACGCACAGCATAGCAGCATTCCTTGTGATTCCTTTCAAAAGAATGCCGATGGATCCTGGACAGTGCTCAGCACCACCTTCATCGAAGGCCCGCAGGTCAAGGTCCAGGAGGGGGTCGTGCTTCCGCCCGGTTACAAGATCTTAGGCTATGACATCGGCGGCCTCATTGCGAAAGCCTGCCCGGACGCAACGGTTGACGCACCGGCTCAACCAGTACCCGCAACCGCGGCGCCAACGACCGCGGCACCCGGAACGGTACCAGCCAGGACGCAACAACCCTCAACCGCGCAGGCTCCGCAAATTTCATTATCCAGCTTTGCCGACGCCAATGGCAACATCGACCTCGACCGCCTTACCTGCGGCCAGCTTGACGACGCCTCCAATAGCGATGTTGACGTGCTTCTGGCGTGGTACAGCGGGCGGTACAGCGGTCCTTCAAAAAAACGCGCAGCCAACACAATTAATATTGCACGCCTGCGGTATGCGATGCGCAATGTCGCTGACTATTGCCGGGCCAACCGCGACAAGAAGCTCACGCCGGTGATGGAGCTGATGCTGAAATGACGCGTCTTTGAGCGGTTGCTGGAACTGGAATCTACATTTTTAGTGAAACCGGACCTTCCATTTCAAACCGCTCTAATTTTGAAATGAACTTTTTCTGCATGCGCGGATCGCGTACCAAATTCGTGATTAAAACGTGAAATTGGAGAGCCGTACGGGCTCGTTCCAGTTCATGGCAGCCCATCAATTCGCTGCCGCTCTGGAAAATTTCAAAGCGCTTCCCCACTTACAGCACAAGGCCGGGGCCTAGGGGGCGTGCGCAGACGCGGCGCTCCCGCAACGAAACCAATGGAGACTACGATGCGAAGCAAGATACTTGCGGCACTCGCGCTTGGCGGGTCTGTGCTGGCATTTCAGGCATCAGCGCTCGCTGCTCAAGATACCGTCACAAAACATCACCGGAGCATGCGGGTACCGCATTCACAACAACAAACTCAGCCCGCGCCGCAGTATTATGACTATTACTACGATCAGTCACGAGGTCCAAACGCGGTCGGTGCCGCCGGATCGGCACTCGGCGGCCTCGGCCGCTAATGGCCAATTGAACGCGTTCGGCGCGACTTCCAGGTAGGGTGTCGCGGGAAGGACGAGACCACATCACTGCTGACCGGAGATCCGTCCGGTCAGCAATTTTTGTGCGAACACAATTCCTGATCTGAAATTTCGGTCCAGAGCTTATTTTCCCGGGACTTTCTCGTCGATCCCCTTGACGTAGAAATCCATGCTCAGGATCTGGGCGTTATCCAGCCGGGTGCCGCCCTTGCACGGAACCGTCGTACCGTCTTGAGCCATGATCGGGCATTTGAACGGGTGTAGCGTGCCGTTGGTGATCGCAGCCTGAGTTGCCATAGCCATTTTCTTCACATCGTCGGGCATGTTGGTATAGGGCGCCATGACGACCATCTTGGAATCCAAGCCACCCCAGGTGTCCTCGGACTTCCATTTGCCGTCGAGCTGGTCCTGGACGCGCTTGATGTAATACGGGCCCCAGTTATCGATGATCGCGGTCAGCTGAGTCTTCGGCCCAAATTTGATCATGTCGGAGTCCTGTCCGAAGGCGAGAATGCCACGCTGCGCGGCAATCTGCATCGCCGCCGGCGAGTCAGAATGCTGCATCAGGATGTCCGCGCCCTGATCGGCCAGCGCCTTGGCGGCGTCGGCCTCTTTCGGCGGATCAAACCATGTATTGATCCAAATGATCTTGACCTTGATATTCGGGTTGACGCTCTGCGCGCCGAGCATGGTCGCGTTGATTCCGGAAATCACTTCCGGGATCGGGAATGTCGCGATGTAGCCGAGCACACCGGTCTTCGACATTTTTGCCGCGATCTGGCCCTGAATGTAGCGTCCCTCGTAGAATCGGCCGGCATAGGTGCTTACGTTGGGCGCCCGCTTGAAGCCGGTCGCGTGCTCGAAATGCACATTTGGAAATTTCGCCGCTACCTTGATCGTCGGGTCCATAAAGCCGAACGACGTGGTGAAAATGAGTTTGTGGCCGGTTCGCGCCAATTGCTCGATTGCGCGCTCGGCATCGGCGCTCTCGGGAACGTTCTCAACGAACGTGGTGTCGATCTTGTCGCCAAGCGCGGCTACAAGCGCCTTGCGTCCAACGTCATGCTGATAGGTCCAGCCGAGATCGCCAACCGGTCCGACACCGATGAATCCGACCTTGAGCTTCTCCGCGGACAATGCGTGAAACGTGGTAGCGGCGAGCACTATGGCAGCGACAGCCGCGACCGGTAGAAAACGATACTTCATGATGCCACTCCGGGTTCGTTGGGCGGATGTTCAGTCGTGCGAAGCCCACGTCGCACGCATTCGAGATGAAGTTCAGCGGTCGGGCACAAAGACCATGCCCAGCGACGCCGGTGCGGCAGACCCGGCGCTGCCGCGCTTACTTGAAATCAATACCAAGACGATCACGGTTGCAAGATAGGGCAAGGCCGACATCAACTGCGAGGGGATGCCGAGACCCAAGGCTTGGGCGTGCAGTTGCAGAATGCTGACGGCGCCGAACAGATAAGCGCCGGCCACCAGCCGGCCCGGCCGCCAGGAGGCGAAGACCACCAAGGCGAGCGCGATCCAGCCGCGCCCCGCGGTCATGCCGGGAATGAAGAATGGCGTGTAGGCGAGCGGAAGAAAAGCGCCGGCGAGTCCGGCGCAGGCGCCCCCGAACAGCACCGCCATCGTGCGAACTTTGAGCACCGGATAGCCAAGCGCATGCGCGGAGGTGTGATTGTCGCCGACCGCGCGCAGAACCAAGCCTGTGCGGCTCCGGTAGAGAAACATCCATATGGCAATGACGAGCGCAATGGAGAAATAGACGAATGCGTCCTGTCCAAACAGGATCCGGCCGACGTAAGGCAGATCGGTGAGAACAGGCAGATAGAGGTCAGGAACCGGCGTAATCCGATCGCCGACAAATCCGGCCCCGATCAGGCCCGACAGTCCGGTGCCAAAAATGGTCAAGGCGAGTCCGGTGGCAACCTGATTGACGGCGAGGCCAAGCGTAAGAGCCGCAAAGATCGCCGACAGCGCGACCCCCGCGAGCGCCCCGCACAGCGCCCCGACAACATTCGATCCGGTCAGATAGGCGCCCGCCAAGCCGCAGGCCGCGCCCACGATCATCATGCCTTCGACCCCGAGATTAAGGACACCTGATCGTTCCACCACGAGTTCGCCGGCTGCCGCCAAGAGCAGCGGCGTCGAGGCTGCGATCACCGAAACAATGATGGCCTCAATGATCGGCATGTAAAGCCTTTCTCGGCGTGCCAACCAGCCGAACGCGATAGACGATCATGGAATCGCAAGCGAGCACGTAGAACAACAAAATGCCCTGAAACACATTGGTGAGATCGCGCGGCACCTTCAGCGAGATCTGCGCTGCCTCGCCGCCGATGAAGGTGAGCGCGAGAAACAGTCCCGCGATCAAGATGCCGACCGGGTTGAGTCGGCCGAGAAACGCGACAATGATTGCGGTGAAGCCGTAGCCGGTCGAGACGCCGGGATCGAGATGTCCGATCGGGCCCGCCACCTCGATGATGCCGGCGAGCCCCGCCAGCGCGCCGGACACCGCAAAGGTCGACAGAACGAGCTTGTCGGCGCTGAAACCAGAAAATCGCGCCGCTTTCGGCGCGGTGCCAACAAGCCTGATTTCAAAGCCCATGATAGTGCGGCCGAGCATCACGGCAACCAGAATCACGACGACGAGCGCCAGGATCGAGCCTGCATGCAGCCGGCTGCCTTCAATGAGCGTGGGTACGGTGGCGACCGGATCAAAATCTCCCGTGGTCGGGAAATTGAGGCCATGCGGATCGCGCCACGGACCGCGAACCAGGTAATCCATGCCGAGATCGGCGACATAGACCAGCATCAGGCTGGTAAGGATTTCGCTGGCACCGAACCGCACCTTGCAGACCGCAGGGATGAGCGCGTAAAGCGCACCTCCAGCCGCACCAAGCAGCAGCATGACCGGAAGCACCCAGGATCCGGCGCCGGTGCCGAGCGTATGGACCGCGACCGAGCTTCCGGCGACGGCGCCCGCAATGAATTGTCCCTCCGCGCCGATATTCCAGATATTGGCGATGTAGCACAGCGAAAGCCCAACCGCGATCATCACCAACGGCGTCGCCTTCACCGCAATTTCCTCGAGAGAATAGGAATCGGTAAGCGGCTCCAGGAAATACACGTCGAGCGCAGTGATCGGATTTATACCCATGATCGCGAACAGCAGCGTCATCGTGACGAGCGTGAGCGCAGTCGCCGCCAGCGGCGACGCCACCGCAATGGCCACCGAACGCTCGGCGCGTTTCTCAAGGACCAGCGGCATGCCGCGCTTCCTTCCCGGCCGGAAACAATTCGCTGCGGCCCGCGTCGGCGCCCTCTAATCCAGCGCCCCCCATCAACAATCCCAGTGTTTCTCGCGTCGCCTGCGCCGCATCAAGCGGCGGCGACAGCTTGCCGCGGAACATCACCGCAATGCGGTCGGCGACTTCCGCAAGCTCATCGAGATCCTGACTGATCACCAGCACCGCACTGCCACGCGCTGCCAGATCGATCAGCGCTTGGCGGATAATTGCGGTAGCGCCGGCATCGACGCCCCAGGTCGGTTGACTCACCACCAGCACGCCGGGATCGCGCAGGATTTCCCTGCCGACGACGAATTTCTGCAAATTGCCGCCGGAAAGACTGACCGCTTCCGGATCACGCTTGGCCTTGCGGACGTCGAAAGCCTTGGTGGTGTCATCAACGCTGGCGAGCGTCGCCGGCCGGTCGATGAAACCCTTCTTGACCATGCCGCTTGCGGCATGGCCGGTGAGCAGCGCGTTTTCCGACAGCTTCATCCGTGGCGCCGTCCCGTGGCCGAGACGTTCCTCGGGCACGAAGGCCGCGCCGATGCGTCGGCGCCGATTCACCCCCATGCGGCCGGCCGCCTGGCCGTCGATTACGATCGCTCCTTCAGCCGACAGCGAGCGCTCGCCGGAAAGCGCCGCGAACAACTCGTCTTGTCCATTCCCGGCGACACCGGCGATACCCATGATCTCGCCGCCCTTCACCTCAAGCGAGACGTTGTCGAGCCGCGTGCCATGCGAATCGTCCGGCTCCAGGGACAAGCGATGGATCACCAGCCGCGGCACCGCCGGCGCGTGGCGGGACTGCGTTTTCACCTGGCCGACATTGGCGCCGACCATCATACGCGCGAGGGAGGCCGCACTCTCCTGCCGGGGATCGCAGGTCGCCACCTTCTTGCCACCGCGCAGGATCGTTGCCGTATCGCAAAGCCGTTTGACCTCTTCGAGCTTGTGGCTGATGTAGAGGATGGCGCGCCCCTCGTCCTTGAGCCGGCGCAGCACGATGAACAACTGATCGGCCTCTTGCGGAGTCAGGACCGCGGTGGGCTCGTCGAGAATCAGCAGCTCCGGATTCTGCATCAGCGCGCGCACGATCTCGATGCGTTGCCGCTCGCCGACCGACAGCCGCCACACCTCGCGCTTCGGATCCAGCGGCAGGCCGTAGACGCGTGACGTTTCGGCGAGCCGCGCCGACATGGCCGCAAAGGGCTGGCTTGGAGGGAGTCCGAGCGCGACGTTTTCGGCGACCGTGAGATTTTCAAACAGCGAAAAATGCTGGAACACCATGCCGATCCCGAACGCACGCGCTTCAGAGGGGCCGGCAAGGGCAATCTTTCGCCCCTTCCAGCGCAACTCGCCGCCGCTCGGCTGAATGAGACCGTATATGATCTTGACCAGCGTGGACTTGCCGGCGCCGTTCTCGCCGAGCAGAGCATGAATTTCCGCCGGCTGCAGATCGAGATCGATCGAGTCGTTGGCAAGAAAATCGCCGTAACGCTTGCTGATGCCAATGGCACTCAACAACGGCTTTGCAGGCGAAGCCCCGGTTTGCACGGCATTGGACAAGACATTGGACATGACTACGTTGCGCGACTTATGTGCTGCAAAACCTCGCTCCACCGGGTCGAGAGCCGGGATTGAAGATGCATCATCAGACAAATCCGCTTCGGACGGAAGCTCCGGCTATGGCCGCCGACCGACATTCCCGAAGCCGTCCGGCCTCTTCGCCTTTGTCTCTTTTATGTCACACGGCTAGAAATTCCATTGAACAAAGGAATAGCTAGCCAAAAATTGAGCAGCGCTGCTGCAAATCACGACCCGTTATTTGATCGGCCTTCCTATTCACGCGTCCATTTGCGCACTGACAGAAGTGCCTTGTTGACGGCATTTTTTCTCAGTGGTCGCGAAGCCGTTAGCCGCGGCTCCAATGCAGCGGCGCAAAGCGCCCCGGCTTCTGCAACAGAAAACATCACACGCCTGCTTAAACAAACAACTTTTGGCATCGGCACAGCTGCGTATCGTGCTCGCAATGGCTCACGGCGTCGCTGGCTTACCCATCGGCATCGTTGATCCAGCGAAGCAGGGGGCTGCGGTGAAGGGACATGGGACGGGGGCCGTTATGGGCAAAAGTGATTTTCTATCGATAGCAAAAGCGTCTTTGCTTGGGGCAGTAATTGCGGCGTCCGTCGCCGGACTTGCGCACGCGGCTGATATGCCGGCCAAGTCGCCGCCGAAGAAGCCGGCACCGCCACCGCCGTTCTTCTTCGTGAACGATAACGCGGTGAGCTTCACCTGGTACCCCAATTCGACCGATCCGGGCGTTTCCGGCAACAGCAACATCGTTCCTGGCGGCGTGGCCGGAATGCGCAACTCGTTCTACCGAGCGCAAGGCAGCTTTGACCACTTCGACGTCTGGGAATACGGGACCAATCTAATCCATCTCGAGGTGAACCAATACGGCAAGGCTGACCCGATACTCGGCGAGCCGGGCGCCGTCGGCTCGCGCGAGTTTTTCGGATTTACGCGCAGCACGCTCGGTTTCAACGAGCTCAGCCACAGCAAGGCCTTCGACACGTTTCTCACCAATGACGTCGGCTTCGAATATGGCTTCACCGCCGGCGTTCAAAACAACTATCTTGCCGAGCAGACCACCCAATACCTGGTCGGCTTGAATTTCGACCTCAAAGTCCCGAAGGCACTCGGCACCTGGCTCATCGGCATCCTGGCCCGCAAGGAATTCACGCATAACCAATTCAACGCCTGCGGCCCGGCCGGCTTTGGCGATGCGCAAAGCCCTGCCGCCGGCCTGGGGAGCGGCACATGCTTTGGCGGTAGCACGTTCAGCGGCGACCGCGACTTCGGATGGGATTGGAACATCGAAATGTTCAACTCGATCCCGCTGGCGCCGACCTTCGGCGAATGGGCCGATCCTATCCGCTTCATCAACATCTTGGATGTCCGCGGACCGAAGGGCACCGGCATTTCGACGGCTAACTGTAACGCGGTTGGCTTTGGCGGCAGTTGTACGGCGCCCAACCCGTTTGCCATGGGCTCCTCGGCGTTCACCAACAACGAAACCAAGACCGAAGTCTTCGAGGACGCTCGCCTCTCCTTCGATACGTCGAAGATATTCTGGAGCAAGCCCGGAATCTGGGACACCTATGTTGGCTACCGGTACTGGTACAACAAGTTCGGCACCAACCATAACGCGCCACTGTTTGCGGCCGTGGCGCCTGGAACCTCGATCGAAAGCACGGCTTACGTGGGAATGACCTATCACTTCAAGTGAACTGTCCGCTTGACTTGATCCTCCAGCCGACGGCATGCCCGGCCCCGCGCCGGGCATGTTGCTTTTCGCCCCGCGCCGCCGCGGATCGACCGCAACATGGCCTAAGGCGACGATATGCTTGAAAGCCCCGCGCAGCGTCTGCCATGCTGCCGCGTGCCGGGGGACGATGAAGGAGTGCTCTTGTGGAGCCGATACTCATCGAATGGGTAAGTGCCATCCTGCGCTGGCTGCATGTCGTGGCCGGCATTGGCTGGATCGGCAGCTCATTCTACTTCATTCACCTCGATCTCAGCCTCAAGCCGCGCCCCGGTTTGCCTGCGGGCGTCAAGGGCGACGAGTGGCAAGTCCACGGCGGCGGCTTTTATCACATGATGAAATATCTGGTGGCGCCAGCGCAGATGCCGGATCACCTGACCTGGTTCAAATGGGAAGCCTACACGACCTGGCTCTCAGGATTCGCGCTGTTAATGGTGGTTTATTATCTGGGCGCAGACCTGTTTCTCATCGACAGGTCGGTGCTGATTCTTACGCCGATCCAGGCGGCAGGTATCGCATTCACCAGCTTGGTCGCCGCCTGGCTCCTTTACGAGGGCCTGTGTCGGTCGCCGCTCGGCCGGCACGAAGTGGCGCTGGCGCTCGTCGGCTACGTTTTCCTTGTCGTGTTGACCTGGGCCTTCACCCATGTCTTCAGCGGCCGCGGCGCGTTTACGCAAATCGGAGCTCTGATCGGGACCATCATGGTGGCGAACGTCTTCGTCGTCGTCATTCCCTATCAGAAGAAGACGGTCAGTGCGATGTTGGCCGGTAAGGAGCCGGATCCGGTCTGGGGCCAGCTCGGCAAGCAGCGTTCGGTCCACAACAACTACCTAACGCTTCCCGTTGTCTTCTTGATGCTGAGCAATCACTATCCGCTGTTCTATGCGACCAAGTACAATTGGATCATTGTCGCGATCGTGCTCGCCATCGGCCCGATCATTCGCCACTTTTTCAACTCGCGGCACGAGGGCAAAGGCAGCCCGTGGTGGACATGGGCCGTGGCGGCCGCGGGCATGGCGGCCATTGCCTGGCTCTCGGCGGCCGGATCCAATATCGAACTCGGCGCCCTGCCGCCGACCCCCAAATTCAAGCAGGTGGCCAATATCGTGATTTCCCGCTGCAGCATGTGTCATGCGGCCGAGCCGGTATGGGCCGGTATTCCCGCCGCGCCGGAAGGCGTCATGCTCGACAGCGACGAACAGATCGGGCTGCACGCGCCCCTGATCGACCTGGTCGCCGTCCGCTCGCGCGCGATGCCGCCCGGCAATATTACAGAAATGACGCCGCAGGAAAGGCGGACGCTCGCCTCTTGGCTGGCTGCGGGCGCACCGCAGAAGTGACAATCGAACCGAAAGGCGCGCATCTGCGTTGTACCACCTCGCCTAGATAGTTCGCCGTTATAGGCCATAGGGCCTCTATCGGCGGCGCGTGCCAAAGGCCGACGGAGAGAACATGGAGGATGCGCGCACGTTAATTTCGCGGCTGCCCAAGTGTGAGCTGCATATTCACATCGAGGGCAGCCTGGAACCGGAAATGATGTTTGCACTGGCGCGACGCAACGGAGTCAACCTGCCCTATGCGTCCGTCGACGCGTTGCGGCAGGCCTACCAATTTCGCAATCTCCAGGATTTTCTCGACCTCTATTACCAGGGCATGTCCGTTCTAGTGACGGAGCAGGACTTTTATGAATTGGCATTTGCCTATCTGCGCCGCGCGCACGACGATAATGTCCGGCATGTCGAGATGTTCTTTGATCCGCAAGGCCATACATCGCGCGGTATCGCGTTTGAAACCGTAATCAGCGGACTGCATCGCGCCATCACCGACGCCAAGCGCGAACTTGGCATCAGTGCCAGCCTGATCATGTGCTTTCTGCGCCATCTCGACGAGGCGGATGCGGAGAAGACTCTCGACCGCGCGCTCCCCTTCCGCGACAAGATCGTGGGCGTCGGCCTTGATTCATCGGAGGTCGGCAACCCGCCGAGCAAATTCAAGCACGTCTTTGCGCGGGCGCGAGAGGCCGGCTTTTTTCTCACCGCGCATGCAGGCGAAGAAGGCCCACCGCGTTACGTGTGGGAGGCGCTCGACGTGCTTGGTGTCGGTCGCATCGACCATGGCAACCGCTCCCTTGACGATGAGATGCTGACACGCCGGCTGGCGCACGAGAGACTCGCCTTAACCGTCTGTCCCCTGTCGAATCTGCGGCTGCGCGTCGTCGACGAGATTGCCCACCACCCGTTGCGGCGCCTGATGGACAAGGGCCTCGTTGTAACGCTGAATTCGGACGACCCCGCCTATTTCGGCGGCTATGTCGGCGACAATTACGTCGCGGTGTCCGACGCGTTGTCGCTCAGCCGCGACGAAATCGCGGCAATCGCGCGTAACAGCGTTCAGGCTTCACTCATGACCCCGCCGGAGAAGGCCAAAATGCAGACCGAGATCGATCGCGTTTTGGCGGCAACGGCATGATTTGTGCAATGTTGAAAGCACGATGGATCTCAACACCATCACGGAAATCGCGCGGCCGCGGCAACGCGCTCAACTGCCGGTCTGGCAGCCGGGGGACGCTTGGCTTGCCGGCGGAACCTGGCTGTTTTCCGAGCCTCAACCGCAGCTGACACGTCTGGTCGATCTCGCCGACCTGTGCTGGCCTGCGCTCGAGATCGACGATACCGGCTTGCACATCGCGGCGACATGCAAGATCTCAGAATTGGACGCGATGACATTTCCGTCGACTTGGGCGGCAGCGTCGCTGGTCAATCAATGCTGCCGCTCGTTCCTCGCCTCGTTCAAGATCTGGAACGCGGCGACAGTCGGCGGCAACCTCTGCATGGCCCTGCCTGCCGGACCGATGATCGCACTCGCCGCAGCGCTCGACGGCTTCTGCACGATCTGGACGCAAGGCGGCGAGCGCCACCTGTCCATCACTGACTTCATATTGGGACCGCAACGCAGTGCGCTGAAGCCGGGCGAATTGCTGCGGCGAATCGATCTGCCGCTTGCGGCATTGCGCCGGCGCACGTCCTTTCGTCAAATCGCCTTAAGCCCGCTTGGCCGCTCGGCTGCGCTCTTGATTGGCACGCAATCTCCAGACAACGGATCCTTCGTGCTGACGGTAACCGCGTCGACCCCACGGCCGATCCGACTTTCGTTCGCGAATATTCCAACCCCCGCAGCGTTGCGCAAAAGACTGGAAGACGAGATCCCGCGGGAAAATTATTACGACGATGTTCATGGCGCGCCGGAATGGCGGCGGCATGTCACGCTGCAATTTGCCGAAGAGATTCGCAGCGAACTTGCCGGAACTGGCGCGAGAGCAACATGACTTTTCTCGTGAACAAACGGAAATACGAGGCTGCACCGCGCCCCGGCCAATGTCTGCGTACATTTCTGCGCGAACTCGGCTGCTTTGGCGTCAAGAAGGGATGCGATGCGGGTGATTGCGGCGCCTGTACCGTGCTGGTCGACGGGGAGCCCGTACATTCGTGCCTCTATCCGGCCTATCGGGCCGAACTCAAACCCATCACGACGATCGAAGGATTAACGCACAACGGCGAACTTCATCCGATGCAGCAGGCCTTCCTTGATGCCCAGGGCTTCCAATGCGGCTTCTGCACGCCAGGGATGATCATCACCGCCGCGAGCCTCAATCAAGCTCAGCGACAGGATCTTGCTTGGGCTTTGAAAGGCAATATTTGCCGCTGTACCGGATACAGTGCGATCGAAAACGCCATTCGCGGCGTGCGTGCGATCGAAACGGCCGAGCCCGGCAAGGCTTGCGGCCGCAATGTCCCCGCGCCGGCCGCCCGCGCGATTATCAGCGGCGCAGCACGTTACACAATGGATGTTAACCCGGCCGACCTTCTTCACCTCAAACTGCTGCGGTCGCCGCACCCTCATGCGCGCATCAAGTCGATTGACAAGGACGAAGCGCTGTCAGTACCCGGCGTGCGCGCGGTGCTGACCTTCGAAGACGCGCCGGAGAGCCTCTACTCGAGCGCCAGGCACGAGGACGAGCGTATGGACCCCAGCGATACCCTGGTGCTGGACCGGATCGCCCGCTTTGTCGGCCAGCGGATCGCTGCGGTCGTCGCTGAAAGCGAAGGTGCCGCGGAGGAAGGATGCAGACGGCTCGTCGTCGACTACGAACTGCTGCCGGCCGTCTTCGAGCCCGAAGACGCCACGCGTCCCGGCGCTCCGGCTATTCACGACAAAAGCTCCCAAGCCGGCATCGCCGATACCAGGCGCAATATTGTTGCGGAGCTACACAGTCATGTCGGCGACGTCGAAGCAGGTTTTGCGCAAGCCGATGCGATTTATGAAGGAACCTTTGTAACTCAGCGCGTGCAGCACGCGCATCTGGAAACGCATTGCGCCATCGGCTGGATCGATGAGGCGGACCGGCTCAATGTGCGGTCGAGCACCCAGACGCCCTTCCTCACACGGCGCGTGCTTGCCCGCATTTTTGGTCTGCACCCGGCGAAGGTCCGCGTGTTCTGCGAGCGCATGGGCGGCGGGTTTGGCGCCAAACAGGAAATGCTTGTTGAAGACATCGTGGCGCTAGCGGTGCTGAAGACCGGGCGGCCGGTCAAACTTGAATTCACGCGCGAGGAACAGTTCATCGGCGCGACAACGCGGCATCCGATGCGGGTGCGCATCAAGGCTGGAGCACGTCGCGACGGCCGATTGACCGCGATGGAAATGCATGTCGTCTCCAACACCGGCGCCTACGGCAATCATGGTGCGTCGGTGCTCTTCCACGCCTGTGGCGAATGCATCGCGGTCTATAACTGCGCCAACAAAAAGATTGACGCATCCGTGGCCTATACCAACACAGTGCCGGCCGGCGCGTTTCGCGGCTACGGCTTGCCGCAAACGAATTTTGCCGTCGAAGCGGCGATGGACGAATTGTCCCGCAAGCTTGGCATGGACCCGTTCGAATTCCGTGCGCGCAACGTCGTCAAACCGGACGACCCGATGATCTCAACCGGCTCCGACGACGGCCATGACGTGCAGTACGGCAGCTACGGCCTCGACCAGTGTCTCGCGCTCGTCAAGGATGCGCTCGAACGTGGCGGCGGACTTGCACCTCCGGCGTCCGACGATTGGCTGCTCGGACAGGGCATGGCACTCGGCATGATCGATACCGTACCGCCGGGCGGCCACTTCTCCGATGCGACGGCCACCTTGCGCGATGACGGCATCTATCAGATCGTTGTCGGCACGGCTGAGTTCGGCAACGGCACCAATACGGTGCATCACCAGATCGCCGCGACCGTGCTCGGCACAGCCATCGAAAATATTCACGTGCTGAACGCCGATACCGACAACGGCGGGCATGACACCGGCGCCTATGGCAGCACCGGAACCGTTGTCGCCGGCCACGCCACCCAGCTCGCTTGCGAGGCCTTGCGTGATGAGATTCTGCGCTTTGCGGCCGAATATACCGGCGGCCGGCAAGCCGAATGCTCTCTCGGCGCCGATGCCGTGATCTGCGCCGGCCGGCGTGTTGGTCTTGGCGAGCTTGCTGCCGTTGCGCAGGCCAAAGCGCGCTCCCTCGCCGCCGCGGGACGAACGGACGGCACGCCTCGCTCGGTCGCGTTCAACGTGCAGGCATTCGATATTGCCGTGAACAAGCGTACCGGCGCGATCAAGATTTTGCGCAGTGTGCACGCGGCCGATGCCGGACGAGTCATCAACCCGATGCAATGTCGCGGTCAGATCGAGGGCGGCGTCGCCCAATCGATCGGCGCTGCGCTTTACGAAGAGATGAAGATCGACGGTGGAGGCCGCGTGATTAATCCGACCTTCCGCAATTACCACCTGCCGCAATTCGGCGATGTGCCGCGGACCGAAGTGTTCTTCGCCGACACCACAGACACGATTGGTCCGTTGGGTGCCAAATCCATGAGTGAGAGTCCGTACAATCCGATCAACGCGGCGATGAGCAATGCGCTCGCCGATGCTACGGGAATCCGATTCTGCCAGACGCCGTTTAAGCCCGACCGGATATTCCAGGCGATCACGGACAAATTTGGCACCGCAGTTTGATCGTTCAGCAGGATCACTTCCTTGCCAAAGCGGCTGAAGACACTAAGTGCTAATCATCCCGAGAGTCCCACTTTGGATCCGTCGCGCCGACAAATATCTGCTGCCGGCCAACGGCGCGTCGAAATTGTCGGCCCGCCTCTCGAGGAAGAGGCGACGGCAGCTCATAATCGGGTCTGGGGCAAACGGTAATATTCCATATCAGGATCATCAGCGATGCGGACAATCAATTGCACCCACCTGATCGAGGCGGCCGACCGACCGGCCGCCTCGGGGCGCCAAATCCAGATTGACAACGGGCGCATCGTGGCGACGACCGATATTCCGCACGCCGACGCCGGGGCATTTTTCGCAATGCCTGCGCTGGTCAACGCCCACGATCACGGACGCCCGGTCCGCACCAGTTCGTTCGATGCCGGCGGCAAACCGCTTGAAACGTGGCTGCAATATCAGGCGCTCATGCCGGCCGTAGACCCCTATCTCGCCGCGGTTGTCGCGCTGTCGCGTTCAGCGCTTGGCGGCGTCGGCGCCGTGATGATGCACCTGACGCGGCCGCAAGGCTTGAGCGACCTTCCGACCGAAGCAGCGTCGATCGCCAAGGCGGCGCGTGATGTCGGATTGAGGGTCGGATTCGCGATCTCGATGCGTGACCGCAACCCGCTTGTTTACGGCTCTTCCGAGCCGGTCTTAGCAGCCCTGCCCGATGCTGCACGCAATGAGATCGCAAAGCTGGTTTCGCGCAAGCCGCTGATGCCGGAAGAATTCATCGCGCTCGTCGACGAGGTCGCGGCGGCGGCCGCGGGACCCACTTTCAATGTTCAATTCGGTCCGAACGGGGTGCAGTGGTGCAGCGACGCACTGCTTGCTGCGATTGCCGACGCATCGGCACGCACCGGCCGCCGCATTCATATGCATCTTCTTGAAACGCGATATCAGCGGGCCTGGGCGGACGCCGCCCATCCGACTGGCGTGGTCAAGCATCTCGATGCGCTGGGTCTCTTGTCGCCGCGTTTGACTTTGGCGCATTGCGTGTGGGCGCGGCCGGACGAGCTTGAATTGCTGGCCGAGCGCGGCGTCACGCTCGTGGTGAATACCAGCTCCAATCTTCATTTGCGTTCCGGCATCGCACCTTTGGCCGACATGCTCGCCAGGGGCTGCCGCGTGGCGCTCGGCATCGACGGCAGCGCGCTGGAGGACGACGACGACGCGTTGCGCGAGTTGCGGCTCGCGCACTTCCTGCATGTTGGTAATGGCTTTAACGTCGCCGTGAGCCGCGAAAATGTGCTGCGCGCAGCTTTCCTCAACGGCCGTGCAAGCGTCACCGACGCCGCCGAGGGCGGCGCGATCCGCGCCGGCGAGCCTGCGGACATCCTACTGCTCGACTGGCCGGCGATCGACGACGATAGCCTGCGCGGCGATATTGATGCATTGCAATTGGTCCTGACCCGGGCAACGGCGCGGCACATTCGCGAGCTGGTCGTCGGCGGTCGCACGGTCGTGAAAGACGGCGTGGTTGTCGGCGTTGATGCGTCCGCCGCCCGCACCGAAGTCCTGAACCGCATGCGCAAGGCCATGCCGGACAAGGCCGCGATCATGTCGGCATTGCCGCCTCTTGAAAGGGCCATCGCCAAACATTTCGAGCCGACCTGCTTCTAGTGGTTTTGCGGATCTTGAAGCAGCCGCGGCGGCGGACAATCGAACGTACAGCGTCCATTCTTGAATCCGAGCAGCGGGCGCGCGATTTCGGCCACCGCGCTAGCGCAATCGGCACAATCGAGAACAACGAAATCGGCGGGATTGCCGACGGCGACGCCATAGTCGCGAAGGTTCATCAGCTTTGCCGGCAGCGCCGTCACCATATCGAGGCATGCGGCCAGCTCGTCGGGTCTGCCGGCCTGCGCGACATTAGCGTATAAATTGGCCATGCGGATCAGCGAGCAGTCGCCGAACGGCGTGAACGGGTTGAGCACGTTATTGGTTGCGATCGAACATGTCACGCCGTAAGGCAGCAATCGATGCGCGGGCGTCACTCCGCGCGGCACGTTATGATCGCGGTCACGTCCCATCAGATGCAAGTCGGTCGCCGGCAATACCGTCGCCGCTACGCCCGTCTCGCCGAGGCGTCTTGCCATCACGGAAAATCGCTCGTCGCCAAGTGCCGACAATTTGGTGACGTGACCGACCGCGACACGTCCGCCCCAACCTGTTGCCTCCGTCTGCCGGCAGACCTCGTCGAGATCCATCCACGACGCATCGAGGTCAAAATCGAGATGAAAATCGATATCGCGATCGAAGCGCTGCGCGATGGCGAATATTCGCGCAATCTGTCCATGAGGATCGCGATCGGTATAAGGGCAACCGCCGATGGCGTCGGCACCCTGTTCGCAGGCCTGAACCAGCAATTCCTCGGTGCCGGGATCGTTGAGCAACCCTTCCTGCGGAAATACGCAAATCTGGAGGTCGATCGCTGACGCGTAGTTCTTCTTGAGGTGTCGAATGGCGTGAAAGCCCTTGAGACCGATCCGTGGATCGACCTCGACGTGTGTCCGCATGCGCGTGGTGCCCTGCAGGATCGCTTTCTCAAGGGTGCGCCGGCCGCGGCGATAGATATCCTCCTCGCTGAAGCTTCGTTTCGCCGCCGCTACTTGCTCGATCGCTTCCGCGAGCGTGCCGTGCTCCGACTTGCAGCGATCAAGGATGCAGGATTTGTCGAGATGAATATGAGTCTCAACAAAGCCGCCGATCACAAGCCTGCCGCCGAGATCGCGTTCGGGCGCGTCGCCAGCGATACGCGGCGCGATATCGACGATACGTCCTGCGGCGACGGCGATGTCGAACACCTGCGGCTCAGGTGAACCGATGCCGGCACGGCGCAGGATCAGATCGAAAGTCATGCGGAGAGCACTGCTTTTGACGGGCACATTACGCCGAGCTGCCCATTGCAGCGCGGCCACCGGCGCAACGATCTTGGGCGCCGGCCGAACGACATTTTGGCAGTTCTACCCCGACATTGCCAAACCGCCCCTGGCATTTCGTGCAGCCAAAAAGTGATGCCGCCCGATGCGGAGCAAATGCGGCGCAGGCCTGCGGCGCGAGTGTCAGCCACGCGGCACAAGCCCCCGGCGCGAACAAAGAAACGGAAGGTGATGGCACGACGCTTGCTAGTCTGTTCACCGGGGTTTGGTCACAAAAATGTACATGCGGTGGAGGACGTTAATGGCATTCTCGACATTCAATCGACGCACATTTCTCAAGGCCAGCGCAACCTCCTTGGTGGCAGGCGTATCGGCAAGCCGGCTGGCGCGCGCCGCCGGCGTGACGATCGGGATCGTCTATGTGGGGCCGCGGGACGATTTCGGGTGGAACCAGGCCCATGCGGTCGCGGCAGCGGCGCTCAAGAGCATTCCGGGCGTGACCGTGGTCGAGGAGGAAAATGTTCCTGAGACCGACGCCTGTGCCAAGACCATGGAATCGATGGTCAACTTGGACGGCGCCAACATCATTCTCGGCACGTCATTCGGCTATTTTGACCCGTTTATGATCGACCTGTCGAAAAAGTATGCAAAGGTCCAGTTTCGGCATGCCGCGCCGCTTTGGACGCCGGCCCTGCCTAAAAACCTCGGCAGCTATTTCGGTTATCTCAATCAAGCCCACTACGTCGACGGCGTCGCCGCCGGCCTGTCGACCAAATCCAATAAGCTCGGCTTTGTCGCGGCAAAGCCGATTGCCTCGGTTTTGAGCAACATCAATTCATTTCTGTTGGGCGCCAGATCGACCAACCCGAAAGCGACCGTCCAGGTGATTTTCACCGGCGATTGGTCGCTGCCGGTGCGCGAGGCCGAAGCAACCAATGCGCTGGTCGATGCCGGCAACGACGTGATCACCTGTCACGTCGACAGCCCGAAGGTCGTGATCTCGACGGCCGAAAAGCGCGGCGCCAAAACCTGCGGCCACAATGCTTCGCAGGCGCCTCTGGCGCCGAAAGGCTTCATTACCGGCGCCGAATACAAGTGGATCACGATTTACAAAGGCTACGCGGCCGATCTCACCGCCGGCAAGGCGCTGCCGAACATGGTCAGCGGCGGTTACGAGGCCGACATGGTGCAGAACACGCCATTCGGCGCGGGCGCAAGCGATGCCGCGCGCAAGGCCGCAAACGCGGCGATCGACGGCTTGAAGAACAAGAAGCCGATCTATGTCGGTCCGCTGAAAGACAACAAAGGAAACGTCGTCATCAGCAAGACCTACGACAATCTCGATCCGTTCCTGGACAAGATGAACTATCTGCTGGAGGGCGTGCAGGGCTCGATCACGTGATTGCCACTGCTTGACGGCCAAACCGTGCGACGGACAGCCTCAGCTGTGTGCGGTTTGGCCGCTTGCAACCTTCAATCGAGAATTCGAGAGGGTCGCAGATAATGGCTCAGATCGCCGAAGAGTTGCCCACCCCTTTGGTCTCTGCGAGCCATTGGGCCGATTTGTCCGTTCGCGTTCGCCGCGGCGCGGAATATATCGTCATTCCGCTCTTGGCGCTCGCAATATCGGCATTATTGTTCTCGCTGCTGCTCCTGGCGCTCGGCAAGTCCCCCGCCGAGTTTTTCGCGCTTGTGGAACGCGGCGGGTTCGGAACGGCTTTTTCCATTCAAAACACGCTGCAACGTTCGTCGCCCTTGATCTTGACGGCGCTGTGCGTGGCGCTGCCGGCCCGCATTGGCCTCGTCATTATCGGCGGCGAAGGCGCTTTGGTTCTCGGCGGTTTCGCCTCCGCGGTCGTCGCCATTCCATTGGTTTTGGGCAAGACGCCGCCACTGCTGACGCTTTGCATCATGGCTTCCATCGGCATGATCGTCGGCGCGATTTGGATCGGCATTGTCGGCTATCTGCGCTATGCGCGCGGCGTCAACGAGACCATTTCGTCGCTGCTGATGACCTATATCGGCATCGCGATCATGAATTTCTTCGTTGAAGGATCGCTGCGCGATCTTACCAACCCGAACAAGCCTTCGACGATGCCGATCGGCGACGCCTATATGGTCGGCAATATTCCGGGAACCGAAGTGCATTGGGGACTGGTTGCCGGCATCGTCCTGGCGGTCGTTCTTTATGTCCTTCTGTCACGAACAACGTTTGGATTTGCTGTTCGAGTTGCCGGCGGCAATCCGCGCGCGGCGCTGGCACAAGGACTGCCGGTCGGCAAGCTGATCGTGATCTGCTGCGCCATAGCCGGCGCATGCGCCGGACTCGCTGGCTTCTTCGAAGTCGCGGCTATTCAGGGCCGCGCCAATGCATCGCTGGCCGCGGGCTACGGCTATACCGGCATTCTGGTCGCGTTCCTCGCGCGGCACAATCCGCTGGCGGTCGTTCCGGTCGCGATCCTGTTCGGCGGCATCGTCGCCTCGGGCGGTCTCATCGAGCGCCGCATGGACCTTCCCGACGCGACGGTGCTGGTTCTGCAAGGCCTCACTTTCGTGGTCCTGCTGATGTCGGAAACACTCTACGGGCGCTTCAAGATATTCCAAGTTCGCGGAACGGCCGATCGCACATGACCGAGAGCGCTTTTGCCACCGTGCTCATCGCCCTCATCGGCGGAGCCTTACGCGTTTCGACGCCTTTCATGTTCGTGGCCCTCGGTGAATGTCTCACGGAAAAGTCCGGACGCGTCAATCTCGGACTGGAGGGCACGCTGGTTCTCGGCGCCATGACCGGCTACGCCATTTCCTATAATTCCGGCTCGCCTTGGCTCGGCGTTCTGGCCGCCGGCTGCGCCGGTTCGGTACTCGGCGCCATGCATGGCTACATCTGCAAATTGCCGCGGGTCAACGACATCGCAGTCGGCATCGCCATGATGCTGTTCGGCACCGGAGTGGCTTTCTTCTTCGGCAAGCCCTACATCCAGCCATCGGCGCCCCAGCTCGGCGCGATCTCGCTCGGCGCATGGACCGGCAACAAGGAGATCCAGGCCGCGTTGCAGATCAATCCCCTTCTGATCATCGGCATCATTGTCGGATTGCTGATGGCTTGGGCCTTCGCCAATACCAAGTGGGGCTTGATCGTGCGCATGACCGGCGACAGCGCGCCTTCGGCGAGAGCTATGGGCGTCTCCGTCGATCTCGTGCGCTTTCTCTGCACCACCGCGGGCGGCTTTCTCGCTGGAATCGGCGGCGCGTTCCTGTCGCTCTACTATCCGGGCGCCTGGAGCCAGGGACTATCCTCGGGTCAGGGCCTGATGGCCGTAGCGCTTGTGATCTTCGCGCGTTGGAGCCCCGTTCGCTGCATCGTCGCCGCACTGTTGTTCGGCGCCGCCGGAGCGATCGGGCCTGCGCTGCAATCGGTCGGCATCACGCAGGGCTACTACTTCTTCAACGCCGCCCCTTATATCCTGACGCTGTTGATCATGATCGCGTCGGCCGGTTCGAAGCACGCGGCGCGCGACGTGCCGGGTGAGCTGAGCATTACCAAATAGGTGCGGAGAGTTAGCCGTCATCGGCTGGCATGGGTGATCGGATGAGCGCGCTTGGCGGATTGAACAAGACTCCCAACGGTGTCGTGCTGGGCCTGGTGCAGCTGCAACTGCCGACGGTCGTAACTCCGGACGATCTCGCCGCACAGACGCGCCGCATCGTCGCCATGGTCGGCAAGGCGCGGCGCAACATGCCGACGATGGACCTTGTTGTCTTTCCGGAATATGCGCTGCATGGCCTGTCGATGGACACCAATCCCGCGATCATGTGCTCCCTCGACGGTCCGGAAATTGCCGCGTTCAAACAAGCCTGCGTGGACAATCGCATTTGGGGCTGCTTCTCGCTCATGGAGAACAACCCTGGCGCCTATCCGTTCAATTCCGGCGTCATCATCGACGACGCCGGCGCGCTGCGACTCTACTATCGCAAGATGCATCCTTGGGTCCCGGTCGAGCCCTGGGAGCCGGGTGACATCGGCATTCCCGTCATCGAAGGGCCGAAAGGCGCCAAGATCGCGCTGATCATTTGCCATGACGGCATGTTTCCCGAAATGGCGCGCGAATGCGCCTATAAGGGCGCCGAGATCATGATCCGCACCGCGGGTTATACAGCGCCGATCCGCGACGCTTGGCGCTTCACCAATCAGTCGAATGCCTTCTGCAACCTGATGGTTACCGCCAATGTCTGCATGTGCGGCTCGGACGGCACCTTCGATTCCATGGGCGAAGGGATGATCGTCAATTTCGACGGCACCATTCTGGCGCACGGCACGAGCGGCCGGCCGGACGAGATCATCACCGCCGAACTGCGTCCGGATCTGGTGCGCGAGGCGCGCCGGCACTGGTCGGTGGAAAACAACATTTATCAGTTCGGACATCGCGGCTTTACTGCCGTGCGCGGCGGCGCGCAGGATTGCCCCTACGCCTATATGCAGGACCTCGTTGCCGGACGCTATCGGCTGCCCTGGGAGTCGGAGGTCGTGCATGTCGACGGCACGTCTTGCGGATTTCCCGCGCCGAACCGTCGTTACGGCGAGCGGCTCAATCACGCGGCTGAGTAGATATCAATGACCACGATCCCTGCCGATCCCTATGCTTGGCCGTTCGACGGCAATATCCGGCCCGACAACACGACGCTCATCATCATCGATATGCAGACCGACTTTTGCGGCAAGGGCGGCTATGTCGACAAGATGGGTTACGACCTGTCGCTGACCCGCGCGCCGATCGAGCCGATCCGCCTGGTGCTCGATGCGATGCGCAAGAAAGGCTACGGTGTCATCCACACGCGCGAAGGCCACCGGCCGGACCTTGCTGATCTGCCGGACAACAAGCGCTGGCGCTCGCGTCAGATCGGCGCCGGCATCGGCGATCCCGGTCCTTGCGGTCGCATCCTGGTCCGTGGCGAGCCGGGATGGGACATTATCCCCGAGCTCAAGCCTGCGGAGGGCGAGCCGATCATCGACAAGCCCGGCAAAGGTTCGTTCTGCGCCACCGATCTCGAACTGCTGCTGCGGACCAAAGGCTGGCGCAACATTGTGCTCACCGGCATCACCACCGACGTCTGTGTGCACACCACCATGCGCGAGGCCAACGATCGCGGCTTCGAGTGCCTGCTCCTCGAAGACTGTTGCGGCGCCACGGATTACGGCAACCACCTCGCCGCGATAAAAATGGTCAAGATGCAGGGCGGCGTGTTCGGATCGGTATCCAACTCCAAAAGCTTTGTGGAAAATCTGCCCGTGTAGAGCGAAGGAAAAGTCATGAGCGTTGCAATGGCTGCTTCTGCTAGCGCGCCCCCTGCCCCGGCCATGCGTGCCCCGTCGCTCGAGACGATCGGCATGACCAAGACCTTCGGGCCGCTCGCCGCACTGGACGACGTCTCGATCAAAATCGAACCCGGCACCGTACACGCACTGCTCGGCGAGAACGGCGCCGGCAAGTCCACGCTCGTCAAATGCATCATGGGTTTCTATTCAGCCGACAAGGGCCAGGTCCTGCTCGACGGCATGGAAGCGCAGATCCGCAATCCTCGCGATGCGCGCGCTCTGGGCATCGGAATGGTGTATCAGCATTTCACGTTGGTACCGTCGCTGACAGGAGCGGAGAACCTGGTCATCAGCCGGGCCGACGCGCCCGCGGTGATCGATTGGAAGAAAGAACTGGGTCGGCTTGAAGCATTTCTCGATCGAATGCCGTTTCGCGTGCCGCTGAATGTTCCGGTCTCGGCCATGGCCGCGGGCGAGAAGCAAAAGCTCGAAATTCTCAAGCTGCTGTATCTCGATCAGCGCCTGCTCATTCTCGACGAGCCCACCTCGGTGCTGACACCCGACGAAGCCGACGAAATGCTGGGTCTCCTGCGCGGGATGACGCACCGCAAGGAGATCACCGTGATCATGATCACGCATAAATTTCGCGAGGTATTGAGCTTCTGCGACAGCGTCACGGTGCTACGCCGCGGCCGCAAAGTCGGGGGCGGCGATGTCAAGGACCTCACCACCGAGGCGATGGCCCGGATGATGATCGGCGATACACAGATCCGTGAACGTGCGGTCCGCAGCGCCGTGCCGCACGGCGACACCGTCCTCGAGCTCGCCGCACTCTATGCCGACGACGATGAGGGCTTGCGCGCGCTCGATCAGGTCAATTTGAAAGTTCATTCCGGGGAGATCGTCGGCATCGCCGGCGTATCCGGCAACGGTCAATCCGAGCTCGTCGAAGTATTGGCCGGCCAGCGACCGCTCACCGACGGCCGCATCATCATCAAGCAGCATCCATTCGAGCCCACCCGCGATAATTTCTATCGTTTGAAAGTGTTCGGTCTGCCGGAGGAACCGCTGAAGAATGCCGCCGTCCCGAAGATGACCGTGGCGGAGAACATGGCTTTTCGCACGTTCGATCGGCCGCCGGCCGCGAAGCTCGGCTGGTGGCTGTCGACCGGCCCGATGCGGGAGAAGGCCCGCGAGCTGATCGCCCGCTACCGGGTCAAGACGCCGTCGCCGGAAACCGCGATCGCGGATCTTTCCGGCGGTAATGTGCAACGGGCCGTTTTGGCGCGCGAGCTCTCCAGTGATGTCGACGTATTGATCGTCGCCAACCCTTGCTTCGGGCTCGACTTTGCTTCGGTCGCTGAAATTCGTTCGCAGATCATGGAGCAGCGCAATCGTGGAGCTGCTGTACTGCTGGTCTCGGAAGATCTCGACGAAATCCTGGAACTCGCCGATCAGGTCGCCGTGATGTCCGGCGGCACGATCAATTATCAGGCAGCGGTCGGAGAAACCGACCGCTCGACCATTGGCAAGCATATGGCCGGGCACTGAGCCTGGCAGCGATCTGTCATGGACGCTTTCGACGCTGTCATATTCGACTATGACGGGACGCTATTCGATACGCGGGACGCAATCGTACACTGTTTGCGGCGCGCGTTTGAGCTGTGCCGGCGGCCAATCCCCCTCGCCGGAACAACCAAGGACGCGGTGAAGTCCGGCCTTCCGCTGGAAGAGACGGTGATTGCGATCGATCCGACGATGCGCATCGATCCCGTTGCATTGAGCGAAATGGTGCAGGTCTACCGCAGGCTCTATTTCGATGAAGGCGCGAGGCTGCTGAGGCCATTTGCGGGAGCCACCGAGGCGCTGCGAGAGCTTCACCGCGGCGGCACGAAATGCGTGGTTGTCAGCAACAAAGGCGTCCACGCCGTTCGCCGTTCGCTCGACCAGAGCGGCCTCAGCGCATTCATCGATGTCGTCTTTGGCGACGCCACTGGACTGCCCAAAAAGCCCGATCCGGCCGTTCTGACCGACCACATCCTGCCGCGCTTCGAGCGCCTCGAGGCGCGGCGGGTTCTGATCGTCGGAGATACCGAGATCGATATCCTTTTTGCCAGACGCTGCGGCGCTTATGCGTGCTGGGCGTCCTATGGCTATGGCGACGCCGACAGCTGCCGCGGCCTCGAACCAGATCACGAGATCGATCGTATCGACGCGCTGCCGGCTCTCATTCGGGTTCAAAATTCGCCGCATGGATCGACGATTGCGGGCTAGCCGATGTCCACAAGCATCCGCCTCTGCGTACCAGGACGACGAGCGCGGCATGGCCGCCGTCACGCACCGGCGGCTGACGAACATGGACGCGCGCCAAGTCTGCCCTGGAGGATTTTCAGCTTCGGCAGAGAAACTACGGCCTTGCGAGTCGACGTCGATTGACCCATCCGGAACCGATGATGGAACAACACAACAAGATTTCTCAGCCATTGCGCGAGCGCGTTCCGGCTTTGCGTTACGTCTTTATCGCTGCAGGCCTTTAACGCCGGCCTCGCGCGCTTGAGTTCATAAGCGCTGCCGTTGAAAGCACTTCTTGACGGTTTGTTCGATCTCGGCCTGCAAAAGACGCACGACCTGCATCGTGAGGCTGCTATTTTTTGTACGCGCCGGAACGCTGATAAACAACTTCTGATGAAGTTCTTCGGCCTGACGCAGCGGCACGAAGCGGAGCTCCTTATTCGCGACCTCTCGGTAAACATCGAGCCAAGTCAGCAAGCTAATGTGATGTCCATCCTGAAGGCCCCCCTTTATGAATTCAACCGAATTCGAGGTAACCGATGCAAGTAAAGAAGCTCCTTCTTGTGTCAGGGCATTCTCGATCAAGTCTCTGAAGGCAAGCGAACTGTCCGGCATCACGACAGGGTACCCAATACAGTCACCGAGGCTTGTCGATTTGCGCTTGGCGAGAGGATGGCCCGGAGCGACCGCCACCGCGATCGGGACAGGAATGGCGAAGGCTGTTTCGATGCCGGGGCGAACCGGCATACTGAAGGCAATGGCTACGTCCAGATGTCCGGCCGAGAGCTGATCGGCAATAGCATCGGTTCCTCCAACAAACGCCTGCAGCGTGATACGCGGATGCTGCCGCGTTATGTCTCTGAAAATGCGCGGCCCTAAGTCACGGCCAAAGCACTCCATCATACCGACGGCAACGTGACCTCGCCGCAGACCTTTCAGCTCCTGCAAATGTGCTCGAACTCTGCTCTGGGCGCGACGCCATTGCCGGATTTCCACCAAGATTGCTTCCCCCGCCGCCGTTGGCCGCATCCCCTTTGGCAGGCGCTCGAACAAGGCAACGCCCAGTTCGGCTTCAAGATTGAGGATGTGCCGGTTTACCGCGGAGGGAGATGCGTTCATGCGACCGGCGGCCCGCCGAATCGAGCCGGACCGAGCAACTTCATCAATCAAAATGGCCGCTTGCGAGACGAGAGGCATGAATCCAGCCTGTGCGCATTTTGCGTACACTGAGTGTCAAATTATGCGCTTGGATGCAAGGGGCGCCCCAATCTAAGGCTTCATGTGACCGCGATGCGGGAATGCAAAGGATGCCGATGCTCGACAAGCTTTTTGAAGGCGCCAATTCCGAGCCGGAGCTTGCCGTTACTCTTCTGGGTACCGGGTCGGTGCTTCCCGAAATTAAGCGTTTCGGGCCGTCCACTCTTGTCAGGGCCGGCCGGCAAACTTTTCTCTTCGACTTCGGCCGGGGGCTGACCATCCGGCTCGCTCAGATCGGTATTCACCCATCCACGATCGACGCCAACTTCCTGACCCATTTTCATTCGGACCACACCGTCGGTCTGCCGGACGTGTGGCTCACGGCTATGGTGCCGGCGATCGACGGTTCAGGGATCGGCCGCAAGACCGCGATGAACCTGATCGGACCGAAGGGTACGGCCATCTTGGCCGCGGGGTTGAAACAGGCCTACGCAGCCGACGTGGCGATCCGCTGCGCGTGTGACGGGACACCGCTTTCCGGGACCGATTTGAATGTCACCGAGTTTCAGGGTGACGGAGTCGTTTATGAGGCAGACGGCGTGGTCGTGACGGCGTTCACCGTGGACCACGGCCATGAGGCGATCAGGCCGGCCGTCGGATTCCGCGTCGACTACAAAGGACGATCCGCGGTCCTTTCCGGCGACACGCGCTACTGCGACAATCTGGTCCGCGCCGCACGGGGAGCCGACATTCTCGTGCATGAAATCATGATGGCCCCGGACCGCGCTCTGAAGGTCCCGGGTTCCCGCGTGCCCAGGGTTCTTACCTATCATACCAACCCGGAAGCCGCGGGCCGCGTCTTTTCCCAGGTGCTGCCCAAGGTCGCCGTCTATACCCACCTTATCTTGCCTGGGGGCGGAGGCTCGCCGCCGCCAACTCTCGACAGCTTGATCGCGGCGACGCGCGCAACCTATGGCGGCCCTGTTGTCGCCGGCGCGGACCTCGACCGGATCGTCAGTCGCGCGGACGGGGTCTTCGTCCAGCACTTCGACGCAGCAGCGCAACGCTACGACACGGAAATCCCAGCGCTGCATTTTGCGTGAGGCCGCACAATGCATCCTGCCGCGATCCAATTTCATGACGTGGCGCAGATCTACAAAACCCGCGACGGTCGCTCGATCGAAGCGCTGCAGAGCGTCACCTTCGATGTGACCCGACACGAATTCATCGCGGTGGTCGGCCCGAGCGGGTGCGGAAAGTCAACGTTGGTGCGACTGGCCGCCGGGCTGATCCAGCCGACGCGAGGTGAGGTTCGAGTCTATGGGCAAAGCGTTCTTGAGCCGCGCGACGATGTTGGAATCGTTTTTCAGAAGCCTACGTTGCTTCCGTGGTTCGATGTCATCGGCAACGTCGTCTTTCCCATGAAGCACAAGTATGGGCATGTAACGAACGAGGAAAGAACCAGAGCGTGCAGCCTGCTGGCTCTTGTCGGTCTAAGCGGCTTTGAGAGTAAGCGCATTGACGAGCTCTCAGGCGGCATGCAGCAGAGGGTTGCCATCGCGCGAGCCCTTTTACTCGATCCCGACATTCTCCTCATGGACGAACCGTTCGCCGCCCTGGACGCGCTCACACGCGATGAAATGAGCTTCGAGCTCCTGCGCATTTGGACACAAAACCCCAAGACGGTGGTTTTCATCACCCACTCCATCGCAGAAGCCCTACTCCTGGCGGATCGCATCATCGTGATGACGCCACGTCCGGGCACAGTTCAGCACGTGGTCGATGTTTCATTGCCGCGCCCGCGTTCCATGCAGACACTTCAAGAGCCACGGTTCAACGAGATGGTCGGCGGAATAAGGTCTCTGCTCTATTCGAATGTCTCGACGGGATGAGCCATGATCTCGGCACACGGCCTCTATTCGAGAATCGGTGCGGTACTGACCTTCGTCGGTCTTGTTGCGGTGTGGGAGCTTACAGCTCGGCTCCGGTTACTTCCCGCATTCCTTCTTCCGGCTCCTTCGGATGTCATCCGCGCGTTCGGCAGCATCCCGGCATCCGCGTGGCTCCAACACATAGGCGCAACAATCCGAGTCTCTGTCGTGGGGCTTATCGTAGCGACCGCCGTCTCCATACCAATCGCTATCGCGCTGTCGCGATCCCGATTTCTTTCCCAGACATTGTACCCGCTGCTCATCGTCGTTCGGTCGCTGCCGATTGTCGCGATTGCCCCCATTATCATCGCTCTGGCCGGCACCGGCGACGTGCCGCGCGTTATCATTACCTTCCTAATCACATTCTTTCCAATCGTGGTCTCGACGGCGGCGGGTCTGGCTCAGGTGCCTCCCGAGTTGATCGAGCTCTCGCGTTCGCTCAAAGCGTCGACGCGGCGCGAGATGCTCGACGTGCGGCTGCCCTCCGCAGTTCCCTACATTTTCGCTTCGCTGAAGGTTGCAAGCACACTTGCGGTCACCGGGGCCGTCGTGGCCGAGTTCGTGGCCGCCGATCAGGGCATTGGCTACGTGGTCGTGGTGTCTACGTCGAGCTTCAAAATGGCCATGGCATTCGCCGCCCTGGTCGTTCTCGTTTTTCTTAGCCTCATTCTCTTTTATTCGATCGACGTCATTCAGCGCTGGTTTTTTCCCTGGTCCATACCGAGGCAACCATGAGTGACCTGTCGACAACGAAGCGCTCCCAATCGAACCACGAACAATATCTCCGACGCGCCTTCGACGTCGCGCGCCAGTCACTCGAGCGCGGCGATCATCCATTCGGCGCAATTCTCGTTGGACCAGACGGGGAGTGCCTGCACGAGCAAGGCAATGGATTTTCAAGCGAAGGTCGCGACATGACCGCGCACGCCGAGCGTCTTTTAGCGACGTGGGCGTCGAAGCACTACAGCCCCGACTTCCTCGCAGGTTGCACGCTCTATAGTTCTGCCGAGCCCTGCGCGATGTGTGCGGGCGCGATCTATTGGTCCGGAATCGGGTGCGTTGTTTTTGGACAGACCGAACGGAGCTTGAAAGCCCTGACCGGAAAAAGTCCCGAAAATCCCACGCTGGACATTCCTTGCCGCGACATCTTTGCCAAGGGGCAGCGACATATCGAAGTCATCGGACCGTTGCTGGAGGCCGAGGCGATCGCGCTTCACGCGAATTTTTGGGTTGGAAGAGATGCGTAGTGCCGTTTGCTCGATGAATTCACATCCAATGAGAAGGAGCTTTGCGATGCCGCTCTCGCGCATGTTGTTCAACAGGGCCGCCATTGCGGCGGCGCTCCTGGTCATGCTTACGCCAAGGCTGGCGCATGCGGCTGAGATGACCAAAGTCAAGTTTTCACTCGATTGGACCGTCGGCGCTTCCACGGCCGCATATATCCTGGCTCGAGATCGCGGGTATTTTGCCGAGGAAGGCGTCGACGTGAGCATAGACCCCGGCAAGGGCGGATCGAGCTTTGTCGAGCGGCTGGTGGGGGGCGTCTACGACATCGCGGTCGGCGATATGACGCCCTACATCCAATATCTGGGCAATAATCCCGATGACGACACTATGCGCGCTGTTTATGTCGCGAGCAACGAGTCGCCATATGCGTTTATTAGTCTGTCAAAGAACGGCATCAACAAGCCCGCGGACATCATGGGAAAGAAGATCGCGTCCGCAGCCTTCGCGGCGACGCGGGCAGCGTGGCCGGTTTTTGCGAAGGTCAACAATCTTTCGGAGACTGGCGCCACCTGGCAACTCGTTGATCCAGCCGTGCGCGGCGCGATGCTGGTGCAAGGCTCGGCTGATCTGGTTGCAGGGTTTACGACCGATGTCCCGCTGTTCGCGCACCTCGGTGTAGCGCCCGATCAGTTCAGCCTGATCAAATACAAAGACCACGGCGTCCAGTTCTACTCCAATACGCTCGTCGCAAGCCGCTCGTTCATCGGACAAAAGCCTAAGGCCGTCGCGGCATTCGTTCGTGCGGCCAACCGAGGACTCAAGGCCTTAATCGAGGACCCGGAGGCTGCAATCGCCGCAGTCAAGAAGGCAAATCCTCTCATTGATGAGAGCACCGAGCGGCAAATACTCGATATTTTGCTCAGAGACGTGATCGTCACGCCCGAAACGCGAAAGAACGGGCTCGGCGCGGTTACCATCCCGCGGCTGTCGGCGCAGGTCGACGAAATCGCATCGACCATGCAGCTCCGAAGCAAGCCGCCCTTGGATCGGGTCTTTACACCCGATTTTCTCCCGGCCGAAGCCGATCGCCAAATCCATTAGATCCTTCACCGCACAATCGGGTCGCGTAGGAAAGGATTTCACATGACTTCCCAACTGACAGCGGTATCGGTCCATCGCGCCAGCATCCCAATCATCGACATCTCGGGACTCTCGTCCTCGTCGCCAAAAGAATACGAAGCAGTGGGGACCGCGTTGCGCTCGGCGTGCTTGGACAAAGGCTTCTTTTATATATCCCATCATGGCGTGCCCGACGAACTGATCCGGCGGGTCTTTGATCAGGCGCGAGCATTCTTCGCTCAAACGGAGGCCGACAAGAAGGCAATAAACGCAGGCCGCACAGGTCCCAACCGGGGCTACGAGCCAGTTGGTACCCAGGTCCTCGAAAAGGGGATGCCCGCAGACCTTAAGGAGAGTTTCTTGATCGGGCGAGAGCTCTCCGCCGATGACCCTCGCGTCATTGCAAAGCGCTTCGATCACGGCCCCAACTTTTGGCCGCAAGGACTGGCTGACTTCCGGAGTGCGATGCAGGCCTACTACGAGGCGATGCTGAAGCTTAGCTGGCGTGTCATGGAAGGCTTGGCCCTCTCGTTGCGGCTTCCAAAAGATTATTTTGCGTCATTTAACCAGGACCCGATCGCCACACTGCGTCTTCTCCACTATCCACCGCAGCCCGCAGTCGCAGCGTACGGCGAGAAGGGATGCGGAGCGCACACCGACTTCAGCGCAATCACCCTCCTCCTTCAAGATGACTGCGGCGGCTTGCAAATCTGGGACGAGACCAACAGCCAATGGATCTACGCCGAGCCAGTCTCCGGCACTTACATCGTCAACCTCGGAGACATGATGGCGCGGTGGACCAACGACATGTATCGCTCCACTGTTCACCGCGTCGTCAATTTTTCGGGTCGAGAACGTTATTCGATACCGTTTTTCTACAGCGGTCACGCTGACTATCCGATAGAACCCATTCCAACCTGCATGGTGAACGGCGGGATCCAGAAATACCGCAAAACAACTGTCGAGGCGCATCTTCGCGAAAGGATTCTCGCAACACGCGGCTGACGCCTCTTTCTCACCACCCTGTTCACCGTTCGGCATTCGCAGAAGAATTGCATGAAAGAGGGGCTGCGCCATAGTACGACCGAAGGTCGCGAACCGAAAGCGCGGCTTGCGATGAACTCGGGCGCGCGACCGGCCGCTGCGCAGCGCATTCTGCGCGCTGGTTCCCTGCGGGAAGCGGCGGAGCAAGCTACGCGTTTCGCCAGCGAGGCACGGCTGGTGGCTGGAGCCACGGCGCTGCAACTCGAATGGCAGCGCGGCGTACGTCCGCCGCCTTATCTCATCGACCTTAACGGATTGACCGAGCTCAATGGCGTAGGAGAGAGCGCCGACGGTGCTATTCGCATTGGTGCGTTAACACGACTCTGCGAGCTCGAGAAGGTCATCGCCCGACAGTTCCCGCTGCTGGCAGAAGCCGTCCGACGGATCGCCGCACCGGGTGTTCGGCAGCTGGCGACCATAGGGGGCAACATCGCGGCCGGCGCAGGTTGTCTTATCCCCCCTCTGCTGGCGCTCTCAGCGTCGGTCGAGATCTTCGATGAAACAAGCGCGTCGCAAGTCATGCCATTGCGACACTGGCTCTCTCCTGCCGCGTCGCGAAAGGGAATCATCGTCTCCATTTTGGTGTTACCACTCCCCCCTCGCCATCGCGCCACACACCGCAAAATTGGACTGCGCGCCGCTTTCAGCCCAAGCGTCATCGGTGCCGCGGGTGTCCTCGCACTCGACCCGCGAGATCGCATCACGAGTGCGCAGCTCGCAGTCGGCGGGGGAATTGTGCCGCCGCGGTGTCTCGATCGCGCCGCGACGAATCTCGTCGGTCAGTCCGTCCAATCGATCGATTGGAAGGAGTTGCGCGATCACATCGCCGAAGAGATTGACGCTCCCTCGGATCCGATGCGTAGCGCTCAATACCGCAAGTTCACTGCGGCCAATGCGCTTGCCGTGGGTCTCGGCGGCAGATCGGCGATCGAGGGTGTTTGCGGTGCCTTGCCCAAGCAGACGCGCCGGATCCCCGCACCGGCACCGGCACCGGCAGAGGTCGAGGTGTCGCACCGCAGCCTCCCCGATCGCTGGCGCATTCGTCCCGACATCCCGGACAAGGTGGCTGGACGATTCGCCTACCTTACCGATCACCGGCAGCCCGGCATGTTGATCGGACGCATTCTCCGAGCCGGGATTGCCCATGCGCGCATTGTTTCGCTGGACACGTCGGCGGCAGAATCCCTGCCGGGGGTCGTGGCGGTCGTCACCGCCAAGGATGTCCGCGGGCAAAACAGCTTCGGCATCGTTGTGCAGGATCAGCCCGCGCTCTGCGCCGACAAGGTACGCTTTGTCGGCGATGCGGTCGCCGCAGTCGCCGCGGTCGATGACGAGACGGCCGCACGCGCGCTTAGCCTGATCCGCATAGAGTATGCGCCGCTGCCGATCATCGATGACATGGCAACGGCGCTCGCCCCAGGCGCCGCACCCGTACATACCGCGGGTAACCTGCAGCGCGAGCTTCATTTTGTGCGCGGCGAGGTTTCCACGGCCTGGCGCCGATGCGCGCACATCATCGAAGAGTTGTACGTGACGCCGCGCCAAATGCACGGCTTCATGGAAACCGAGGGCGGTTACGCCATCCCGGAGACCGACGGTACCTTGACCGTCTGCGTTGGCGGACAGCATGGCGCGCGCGATCGCCTGCAGCTTGCGCGCATTCTGGCGATTCCAGAGAGCCGCATCCGTGTCGTCACCAGCCCGACCGGCGGCGCCTTCGGCGGCAAGGACGAGTTGACGGTGCAGCCGGCGCTGGCTCTGCTCGCGCTAAAAAGCGGCCGGGCGGTCCGCCTGCAACTCGATCGCACCGAGTCGGTGATGACCGCGCGGCTGCGCAACCCGATGCATATCCGCATGCGCACCGGCTGTGACGCCGACGGGCAGCTGCTCGCGCAGGAGGTCGATGTCATTTCAGAATGTGGAGCATATGCCTCGCTCAGTCCGTCGGTACTGGAGACAGCACTGGAACATGCCTGTGGCCCTTATGACATTCCGAATGTTCTCACCCGCGGCCGCCTTGCTTACACCAACAATGGCATCTGCGGCGCGTTCCGTGGCTTCGGCGCCAATCAGATGGCGTTCGCGGTCGAATGTCAGGTGTCGCGGCTCGCCGAAGCTTTAGCGCTCGATCCGATTGAGATTCGCCGGCGCAACCTGCGCCGACCGGGATCGCTCGGTTATCTTGGCCAGCGTGTGGCGCCGACCGAACGGCTCGTCGAAATGCTCGATGCCGCAGCCACGAGCGATCTCTGGCAGCACCCGCGCGGGCCCGCGGACGATGAACGCACGGCGATCGGCGTTGCACTGGCGATGAACTATCAGGGCAACGGTCTCGGTTCGCTGCTTCCGGACGTGGGTGCCGGCCGCCTGCGGCTGTTGCCGGATGGGCGGATCGAAGCAGCCTTTGGCCTCGACGAGATGGGCCAGGGCGTGGTGGCGGTCATCCAAGCCGCGCTTGCGGCGGCGCTCGGCTGCGACCGCGACGATGTATTCCCGGTCTTCGGTGATACTGGGCGCACGCCGGACTCCGGCCCCACCTCCGCCTCGCGTGGCACCTACGTGATCTGGAAGGCCGCCAACTTGATGGCGCCCGATTTCGGCGGGCAGCTGCGCGAAGCAGCTGCGCGCGTCCTGAATCAGCTGCCCGAAGATCTGGTAATTATGCGGGGAGGGCTGCGCAGTTGCCGGGCGAACAGCAAAGATCCGGCCATCTCATTCGCGGCGCTGGCCGCGCAACTGCCGCCCGGCCAGCGGCCATACGCCGATTGCATCTTCGAATATCCCAAGACCGACTGGCAGAGTCACAATGCGCGCTTTGTCTTCGCCTTTGGCGCGACGCTTGCACGCGTTGCGGTCGATCGCATCACTGGCGAGATTCGCGTTCTTGATCTCCACCAACACACCGCCGCCGGTCCGGTGCTCGATGTCGCCGCGTATCTCGGGCAAATCGAAGGCGGCGGCCTCCAGGGTCTCGGCTACACGCTGACCGAGAACTTCGTCATGAGGGCGGGCGTGAGCGTCGCCAACAATTTTGACGGCTACATGCTGCCGACAATCGCCGATGCACCGATAACCAGCCGCGTCTTCGCGCTGGAGGAGCTTGATTGTGATGATCCGTATGGGCCGCGCGGCGTCGGCGAGCTCGGCGTTGCCGCTGTGATGCCGGCAATCGCCGCTGCCGTCGCCGACGCTGTGGGTGTCTGGCCAACAGTCGCGCCAATATCGCCGGAGGAGCTGCTGATGGCTAAACAGCGGCCACAGTCGTGAACGAACTCGTCCCGGCTGGGACAGTGACGATTCGATTCTGCCTCAACGGTGTGGAGCATACAGCCCGCACGCGCGCCGATGCCCGGCTGGTCGACCTGCTGCGGGAGCATTTCGCGCTGATTGCCGCCAAAGCAGCCTGTCGCATCGGCCGATGCGGATCTTGCCTCGTTCTGCTGAATGGAAATGCCGTCAATGCCTGCCTTCTGATGGCTTGGCAGATCGACGGCGCAAAGATCATTTCGCCGGAGGCTCTCGCCATCCTGCCCGAGGGTCGAATCGTGCATGAGGCGTTGGTCGCAGAGGTTGCTTTCCAATGCGGATACTGTGCGCCGGGCTTTGCGGTCGCACTAACCGCCTTGTTGCGCACTCAACCTGATGCCGACGAGATCGCGATTCGCAGCGCATTGGAAGGAAATATCTGCCGTTGTACCGGTTACTCCTCAATTCTTCGCGGCGCCATCCGTGCCCAGAAACAGCTGGCCTCGCAAAAGGCCGCTAACCGCGATGTCGCCAATGAGTCATGAGCCGCCCTCCGCGCTTGCCGCGCTGCCGCGGCCTTTTGGGGCTCACGATTCACTCCAATGCCACGTTGAAGGTCGTCGTAATCGGCCCGCAAACATTATTCCTGTAAGAACGACTTAACTCATTTTCCAGCGGCAACTGGTTTCTTCTTGCGAATATTCGGTTTTTTCCGTCGTCCGCGTTTCTGCTTTTTCGTTTCGGAGCCTGTCTCCGGCTTCAGGCCCAAGGAGTGTGCGATTTCGTCCCATAGGCCGAATGTAGTTGCAGCCCGCTTCAACTCCTGGATCTGCCGTTTCAGGTTCTCCGCCGCGTCGAAAACCGCCTTGCGCTTTAAAAGCAGGCCCAAGTCCGCGACGGGGAGGCCCGATGAATTCGGCGGGAAAATGGAACCCATCACACGATCTGCTCGGTGGTAAACCGCTTGAGAGTCGCGGGGAGAAATTTCGATGAAGAAGCCCTCGGCAGCCAGCCCAGCCGTCCAAAGCTACCAGACGAATTCGGGCGCGGGCAGGCAGTCAGCTGCTTTTCCACTGACCTTTCGTCGATGTTTGCAACAACATCGGCAGCGCCTCCGCTCAATTCTTAGGAAGGTTCCCAACAGCCATTGATCACCCGCTCATCAATCCAGCAACGAGGCGTCTTCGCCAAATTACCGGGCCGCGCCCATCTAACCGGCAAGGCGTACCGGCCCAGGCTTCTTCGGCTCAAAGAGAGCAACCAAATCATCAAGAATCGGCGAATAGGCTGCGTGGGTGCGCATCATCCAGCTTCGCAGGCCCTCGCTGTTGTGATGCTTCTTCCGCTCGTTGGGCAGATCAATCCGGTGGTTCTTGGCCGCGTCGCGAATCGTCGCCATCGGGTCGAGCCCTTCCTCGACCTTCTTGATCTCGCGACGAAGAACGCGCCGATACATCGCGATGCCTTGATCGGACGCCCCGAGATTTTCACGCGTGCGATCGGCGATAGGTCCCTGGGTCACCCAGGCCATGATGTCCTGGCTTTCGACGTTGTCGAGAATGAACTCGCCGTCCTTGTTTTTGAACGGAACCTCATAGAGGTGCACTCTTTCGGTCAGCTTCGGATCGACCTTGGCGTCCTTCGGTGGCACGTAAGCCGAGTACCAGAAGTGCATGGTATTGGTGTCATCGACAGGCACGCGAATTTGGAAGGCGTAATAGCGCGAGTTCTGGTCGCCGTTTCCGACCGAGAGCATGTTCGGGAAAACCACCGGGTGGCCGACGCGCCAATCGTCGGAATCCTCGGAATGACCCGCCAGCAATCGATGCTTTGTTATGCCGTATTCGAATTCGCGGAAGGCGATCTTCTCGTGCTTGGCACTGATCGCGACCTTGACGCCTTCATTCTCCTTGATGAACTCGTAATGGTGACCGTGCAGCCATTCGGTGTGAATGGGATCGAGCGAATTCTCCATGATCTGCAGCCAGTTCACCGGGACCACCGTGCTGCCGAGCATCTTGATGGTTCCTTCCGCGACGAACCCGTCATAATGCGGAAGCAGCGGACGAGGTTCGGGACCCAGATATGCGAAGAGAAGCCCGCCGAGCTCCTCGACCGGATAGCCCTCGGTCCCGACTTTATCGCGAAAGGCCGTTTTGTCGGATTCGTTCGGCTGGTTCAAACACTGCCCATTTCGGGCAAATTCCCAGCCGTGATAGGGGCAGCGGATGCCGTCTCGGGTCGGGATGCCGTAGGCCAGCGAAGCGCGGCGGTGCGGACAAAACTCGGCGATCAAACCGAGCCGACCTTGCCGGTCCTTGAAGAGAACGAGATCCTCGCCGAGCAGCCGCACGCGCTTTGTCCATTTGTCCGTCATTTCCACTGCGGCGGCGATCGGCTGCCAGTAGCGCCGCAGCAGATTACCCGCCGGCGTTCCCGGTCCAACGCGTGTCAGCATGTCGTTCTGCTCGGCAGTCAGCATGGATCGTTTCCCTTTCGCCGTTTTGTCCTGCGGGACCGCAACGCGGCGCTCTGCGGTCCGAAATTGTGGGCCTCTGCTTACGTCAACAGGGCCATGTCTTCAAACCAGGTCTTCAAACCAGGTCTTCAAACCAGATCTTCAAACCGGGTGCGGATCGAGCAGCCGGGCTCTCCCAAACTCGAATTTGACGATATTACGCCTGGTTAGTCCAAGACCAAGACATTGAACGGCTGGTGGCCATCGTCGAAAGTGCTGGTTGGCTCAAAGCAGGACGACCCGCCGAGGAGTGCGAGAACCGTCCTAGCCGAGCCGGGCGCGTTCGCGCTAAGATGATGCAGCAAAAAAGAAAAATAGCTCTGCTTCCGGGCTCGGGAAGGCCGCGAGGGGTATGATAGGACACGTGAGATCGGAAAGGCTTCGCCTGGGATTGGTCGGTTTAGGCGCGGCCGGAAGGGCTTTTTTGCCCGCGGTTCTTGCCCACAACAGCTTCACCTTGGCCGCGGTGGCTGATCCGGACCACCAGGCGCGCGCCGAGATCGAACGGCAAACCGGCGCTCCCGGCTTCGACGGCCTGCCGTCGATGCTGGCAGGGAGCGATCTCGATGTCGTCTACATCGGCACTCCCACCGAACTGCATCGCGACCACGTGATGCTCGCCTGCGCGGCACGCAAGCACGTCCTGACCGAAAAGCCGATGTCGACTTCGCTCGACGGCGCCAAGGCCATGGTCGACGCCGCGCAAGCGGCGGGCGTTCTGCTCATGGTCGGGCATTCCCACAGCTTCGACCTCCCCATTCGCAGCATGCGCGAGATCATCGCCGCCGGCACGCTTGGACGGGTGCGGATGATCCAAACCTGGTGTTTTACCGATTGGATCTATCGGCCACGCCGGCCCGATGAATTAAATCCTGACCTCGGCGGCGGAGTGACGTACCGGCAAGGCGCGCATCAATTCGACGTCATCCGCCTGCTCGGCGGTGGATTGCTTAAGAGCGTGCACGCCACCACCTTCGATTGGGATCCGGCGAGGAAATCCATAGGCGCGCACGTTGCTTATCTGCAGTTTAGCGATGGCGCCGTGGCGACCGCCGTCTATAACGGCTACGGATACCTGCCGAGCGCGGAGCTTTGTTTCGACATAGGCGAATGGGGGCTGCCGCAGAAACCGGAAGATCGCACTCCCGGCATGCGCGCAGGCGCGCAGGCGAGCGCCGCCGACGAGCTGGCGGCCAAACGCAAACGCGCCAAGACCGCAATCCCGGCCGCGGCACCTTTTCAGCCGTTTTTCGGACTCACGGTCGTGAATTGCGAGCGGGGCGATCTACGCCAATCGCCTCAAGGCATCTATTTGTATTCCGAGAACGGACGTGAAGAGATCGTCCTGCCAACCGATCGCAGTCCGCGGTCGCTCGTGCTCGATGAACTGGCGGATGCCATCCTCCGCGACGCGCCGCCCATTCATGATGGACGATGGGGCCTCGCTAATCTCGAAGTCTGTGCGGCCGCCATTGCATCGTCGCAAAGCGGCCGCGATGTCGAACTGGTCTATCAGGTGCCCGTTCCGGCGCTGGGCCGTTCCGATATCCTTGCGACCTCGCAACATACGGCCCGGCATATCTGACGCCGCCCCGACGCGAGCCGAATGGAGCCGCTCATGCAATCTCTTGCGTTGGAAGTCTCGGACGATCAGCTACGCCTGACGATTTCGCCGGCCGACGGCCGGTTCGGACGCCTGGAATTCCGGGCTGCCGATCTCGATGCTTTCATCCGCAAACTGACCGAGTGCCGCTCCAGAATGTTTCCGGTGCATCCGGCCAAGCCGCCGGCGAACGCCGACCGGCTTTATCGCGCCGATAATCTGCTGTTGGACGTGAGCGCCTGCGAGACCCTCCCGGCAATTCAAATCGCGATGCAGCATCCAGGTTTGGGTTGGACCGCAACAACGCTGTCGCGCGATCAGGCCGAAGACTTACAAAGCGCCATCGATTTTGCACTGCAGGATGTTCCGCGCGACTCCACGACCGCGTAGCGGTTGGGCGAGATTATTCGCGCTCAGGTCCCCTCGCCGCGGGTCGCGATGGATCCGCGCTCCATGCCGACCAGGAACCGACATAAAGCGCAGGTTCGAGACCGGCCAGTATCATCGCCGCGACGGCATGCGCGGCGGAATTGCCGCTGCCGCAATAGACGCCGATCTTGCCGGAGCGATCTGCACCGAGCGAAGCAAAACGCGCGCCCAGATCGTTTGTCGATTTGAATTTCCCGTCGGCGATATTGTCGCCCGCGGCCGCGTGGATGGCGCCGGGAATATGTCCGGTGCCGGCTTTTGCCGGGTCGCCGACATAAGATGAGCGCGGCCGGGCGTCGAAAAGCTTCCCCTGCTTTGCCAGAGCTGCCGCTTCGTTGGCCTCGATGGTCGGCATATGGCCGGGTGTCAGCACTACGTCGCCGGTTTGCGCCGCCTGCGTGGAGAAGTGATTGGATGACGGGCGACGCGCCGCGGCCCAGGCCGCATGGCCACCGTCGAGAATGCGGACATTGTGCTGACCGCCCCAACGCAGCGTCCACCACGCGCGGCAGGCCTGCGCGCCGCCGGCGTTGTCGTAGACCACGACGACGCTGTCGCCTCGGATGCCCCAGGCGCGTGCTTTGTCCTGGAGCTCGTTGATATCCGGCAGCGGCCGCCGGCCGGATAGTGCCGTCGGCTTTCCGGAAAAATCCGATGCCAAATTCACCGACAAAGCCCCGGGGATTTTCGGCCGATCGTCCGGCGCCGCGCCCGCTTCGTCCAAAACATCGAGCAGGACGACGGGCGCCGTTTTCGCGCCGAGGAGCAGCGTCAGCTCCTCGACGGTGATCAGTGTCCCGGCACGGGCATCGTTCACGGGAACGGCCTTACGCCGTCATGGTCGCGCGATAGAGGATGCGGCGGCCGCTGCCGTAATCCTTGATGCCCTTGTGCTGCACCACGCGATTGTCCCAGATTGCCAGAGCGCCGCGCGTCCAGGTGTAGCGCGCGGTGGCCTCCGGCGATTTGATCATATCGAAAAGGATGCCGAGAATGTTCTGGCTCATTACCCGGCTGACTCCTTTGATGTAGTTTGTGTAGGACTCGTTAACCGCAATCCATTTGCGGCCGGTCGCTGGATGCACGCGAACGAGCGGCATTTCGAAGGGCGGCATGCGCATACGTGCATCCGCCGCTTCCTTCGGATCGAGATAACGGTCGGTAATATGGCCGGTCGCGTCGGCCGACTGAATCACGGTGAGCGATTCAAGGTAGGCCGCGAACAATGGATCAAGGTGTTCGTACACCCAGGCCGCGTTGGCAAAGATCGTGTCGCCGCCGCTGTCGGGCAGTTGATGAGCGAACAGCGCGGTGAAAGCCGGCGCGTCGGGACGGAAGCCGCCATCGGCATGCCAGATATGATTGCGCAGATTCTTGTCCTTCATCGAATCGATCATGGTTGCGTCGGGATTTTCCGGCGCGCGCGGCGTGTGCGGCCCCGCATAGTGGAAGAACTCTCCGAGAAAGCCGGCGAAGGCGGTGAAGTTTTCCGCCGTCACCGTGCCGGGCTCGAACACCACCAGGCCACGATTGTGGAGAACATCGCGTAGCGCCGAACGGAATTCATCGGTCAGCGGTTTGCCGTCAAATTTGAATCCCGAGATGATGGAGCCGAGCGCGGGCTGGATTGGCGTAACCCGCACGCCCGCCGGCATTGCAGAATCCGAAACCAGTCTGACCGGTGAAGTGGACATGGGCAGTGACCTTCCCTTGCGACCATTGTTGTTCGAAACGAAACGTGATTTTGCAAGTTTTTAGGATACCGGGCAAGTTGGCGGCCCTGACATAAAAAGCAGGGCTCGTCTGCATTTTCTTGCGAATTTTTGGACCTGTCGTGTATCCCGCGGCGCGATTGTGCATAGCAGCAATTGCGACGTCAGCTGTCACGTCGTGCGGCTTCAATCGATTGCTTCGCGATTGACGCTGACCTGAAATTATCGCTAGGTCGACGATCAGACGGCAAAAGCCGGGATGGGACGCTGGGAGAATGAAATGTTTGGCTTGCGGCATGCTTTTGGCATCTTCTGTTTGCTGATCCTTTCGGCCTCAACCGCTTTTTCGCAAAGCGCCAAATACCCCGACAAACCGGTCACGATCATTTCCGACTCGCCGGCCGGTTCGTCGCCGGACGTGGTCGCGCGTTTTATTGCGGAGGGTCTCGGCAAGCTATGGGGCCAAGAGGTCATCGTCCTCAACAAGCCGGGCGCAAATGGCAGCATTGCCGCCCACGCCGCATCCGATGCACCAGCCGACGGCTACACATTATACAATGCGACGTTGTCGACCTTTGTGGCACTGCCAACGATTGCGCCGAATCTCCCGGTCAAACTGCCACGCGACTTCCTGCCGGTGGGCTACGCCTGCGATCAGCCGATGTTCATTGCCGTCTCGCCGACGCTCGGCGTCTCGACGCTGCCGCAGCTGATCGAGCGCGCCAAAAGGGAACCGGGCAAAATCACCATCGCAGCCACAGGCATCGGGCGGCTCACCCATCTGACCGGCGAGCTTTTGCAGGCGCGCGCCGGGATCAGCCTCGAGACGGTGCCGTATACGCACGGACCGGCATCCGCCATCGGCGATGTCGCCGACGGCCGCGTGTCGATGATCATCGAAGGCTATTCCGGAATCGCGGGCGCGGTGAAAGCCGGGCAAGTGAAATTGATCGCTACCGGCGCGCCGCAGCGGCTGCCGGAATTCCCCGATCTGCCGACCGTGGCCGAGACGCTGCCCGGGTTTGTCGGTTTAGGCTGGCAGGTTCTGGTCGCGCCGGTCGGTACGCCGCCGTCGATCATCGCCAAGGTCAGCGCCGATCTCACCAAAGTCCTCAACGATCCGACGCTCAAACAGAAACTCGCATCGTTCGGGAATTACCCGCGGCCGATGACGCCGGATCAGACGCTCGCCTTCGTTGATCGGCAGCAGGAAACCTGGGCGCCGATTGTACAGAAAGTCGCTACGCAGAACGAGGGCAAGTAAACGCTTCACATGGGCCAATAGGTTTTCATCGGAGAGAATTCTCGATATCGAACCGGTCTCCGCGATTTCGAACCAAAAAATTTGGATATTGAAAATTCACGACCGGAGACTGACGGCCCAAACCTGCCCATGCGCGCCGTATGCGCCCTCCTCTTCGGCTACAGAGACCCCATGGTCAACCGCCTAACCCGCGGAAGTGCCGTGCGGATTTCCGCAAATCGGAAAAAGCCGGCAGAGACGACGCTGGCCGGCCGGGGCGCCAGGATTCGAACCTGGGAATGACGAAATCCGACTCCATCCGCATGGGATGGAGGACGCCGGCGCAGGTTGATCGCGGATCGGAGGCGCCATGCCGGCGCGGCGAAACGCGCCGCGTTATTTGATCGCCAAGCTGAAAAAGGCCCGCGGCGCCAAAATTTAGGCAACGAGACAAATGAGCCGTCTGGTAGCTTTGCGCTGGCTAATCTGCCACGATGTGTCGAGTGGGCATCGCCCACCGGCTTATAAAAAAATATCCAGGGACACAGGGAGGGAACGATCATGGCGATCAATCCGGGAGCGCGCGCCAAGCGCGCCGATAAAGTCGACACGCAACGCCGCAAGCTTCTCAAGCTGGCTGCGGCCGGCGGCGCAGGCGTCATCACCTCGCCGTGGACTTTCCAATCGTCGCGTGCGGCGCCGAAAACCATCAAGATCGGTCAGATCACGCCGGAAACCGGACCGATAGCCGCGTTCGGCGAGCCCTCGAAATGGGTCGCCGACGAGGTCAGCAAATTCTTGGGCGACGGCATCGTCGTCGCCGGCGAAAAACACCGCGTCCAAATCCTCAACCGAGACAGCCAGTCCAACCCTAACCGCGCGTCGGAAGTGGCGGCACAGCTCATCAATGACGACCGGGTCGACATCATGATCGCCTCTTCGACCGGCGACACCACCAATCCGGTGGCCGACCAGTGCGAACTCGCCGGCGTTCCCTGCATCACCTCGGACGATCCATGGCAGTCCTGGTTCTTCGGCCGCAAGGGCGACCCAAAGAAGGGCTTCGAGTGGACCTACCACTTCTTCTGGGGCTTCGACATGGTCGCCAATATGTTCGCCGAAATGTGGCTGACATTGCCGACCAACAAGATCGCCGGCGTAATGCTGACCAACGATCCCGACGGCATCGCGGCGAGCAATCCGGAACACGGCCTGCCGGCGACCATCAAGAGTCACGGTTTCGACGTGCATTACCTCGGGCTTTATCCGCCTTTGTCCGACGACTTCACGGCGCAAATTGCGCAATTGAAGAATATGAATGCCGAAATTGCCTGCGGCATTTTTAACCCGCCGCAATTCGCGATTTTCTGGACGCAGTGCGCGCAGCAGAGCTACCGGCCGAAGATCGTGACCCCGCCCAAAGCATTGCTGTTCCCGACTGCGGTCGAGGCACTGGGCGACCGCGGCGCCGGCATGTCGACGGAGGTGTGGTGGTCGCATCACCACCCGTTCAAGTCGGGCCTGACCGGCCAGACCGCACAGCAGTACTGCGACGCCTACGAGAAGGCGAGCGGCAAGCAGTGGACTCAGCCGCTCGGCTTCAAGCACGCCAATCTCGAAGTCGCGATCGACGTGCTCAAGCGCGCCAAAAAGCTTGATGCCGACTCGATCCGCGACGCTATCGCCCAGACCGATTACCAGTCGATCGTCGGTCCCATCACCTGGAAGGGCGGTCCTACAAATCCCGTGCCGAATGTGTGCACGACGCCGATCGTCGGGGGGCAGTGGGAAAAGGGCACGAAGTGGAAATACGACCTCAATATCGTCTTCAACAAGACCGCCCCCAACATCCCGCTCGACAGGCCGTTCTCGGCGATTTCTTATTCCTGACAGTGCGAACGACGTAAGAGCCAACCGCCGCGGCAAAAAAACGCGCCGGTTGCCGGTAGAAATTATCTGATGACAGCCCTCCTCCAGCTTCACGCGGTGTCGAAGCACTATGGTGCGCTGAAAGCCGTCGACGCCGTCACCGTGGCGGTCGCGGCCGGCGAAGCGTTGGCTGTCATCGGACCCAACGGCGCCGGTAAAACGACCTTATTCAACTTGATTAGCGGCGACGCGATTCCAACAAAAGGACGCGTCGCCTTCGATGGCTTGGACGTGACGGCAGCGCCGCCGCACGAGCGCTCGCGCCTGGGCATCGGCCGCTCTTATCAGATTCCGCATCCATTCGCGAATATGAGCGTGTTCGAGAACCTCCTGGTCGGAGCCATTTTCGGCGGCGGCGCCGGTGAACGGGAAAGCTACAAGCGCTGCAGTGACGTACTCAAAGTTACCGGCCTTTATGACAAGGCGAATATGCCGGCGCGGACACTGACGCTCCTGCAACGCAAACGGCTGGAGATGGCGCGCGCGCTCGCAACGCAGCCGAAACTGCTGTTGCTTGACGAGATCGCCGGCGGATTGACCGAGCACGAGTGCCGCGAGCTGGTCAAGACGATCAAAGAGATTCACACGCGCGGCACCACGATCGTTTGGATCGAGCACATCGTGCATGCGCTGGTCTCGGTGGCGAGCCGGCTGATTGTGATGGATTTCGGACAGATCCTCGCGCAAGGCGACCCGCATGCTGTCATGGCCGACCCTCGCGTCCGCGAAGTCTATATGGGCATACCGGTGTCATGACGTTGTTGCGCATCCAGAACCTGTCGGCTTTCTACGGTGACTTCCAGGCGCTGTTCGGAATCGACGTGACGGTCGAGCAATGCGAGACCGTGGCCATTATCGGCGCCAACGGCGCCGGAAAGACTACGCTTCTGCGCACGATCGCCGGTGTGCTCGCGACCGCGCCGGAAACCGTGTGGTTCGACGGCGAGCCGATCGGCCACAAGACACCGCACGAAATCGTGCGCCTTGGCATCGCTATGGTGCCGGAGGGGCGGCGGCTGTTTCAGAGCCTGTCGGTTGAAGAAAATCTGTTGCTGGGCGCCCACAGCGGACGTCCCGGACCGTGGACTTTGAGCCGCATCTATGAACTGTTCCCGCGACTTCAGGCGTTGCGCCGGCTGCCTGCGACCTCGTTGTCGGGTGGACAGCAGCAAATGGCCGCGGTCGGCCGCGCCCTGATGTCCAACCCGCGGCTCCTGCTCTGTGATGAACTGTCGTTGGGCCTCGCTCCCGTGGTTATCCGCGACATCTATCAATGTCTCGGCGCAATCACCCGCGACGGCATGACGGTCGTGCTGGTCGAGCAGGATGTGAACCGGGCGCTCGACGCCTCGACGCGTTTCTACTGCCTTCAGGAAGGCCGCCTTGCGTTGAGCGCGCCGACCAAGAATTTTGATCGCGCCGCGCTGACCGCGGCCTATTTCGGCATCTAGCGGGCGGTCGACATGGAATGGCTCAATATATTCATTCAGGGAAGCCTGCTCGGCGGCATCTATGCGCTGTTTGCGATCGGCCTGTCGATGTCGTTCGGCGTCATGCGGCTGGTCAATATCGCCCATGGCGATTTCATCGTGCTATCCGGTTACGTCGCGCTGGTCGTTACCCAGGGCACCGGCCTCGATCCGTTCTCGAGCCTCGTAATCGTCGTGCCGGTGATGTTCTTGGTGGGTTACGCGTTGCAGCGAGGGCTGTTGAACCAGACGCTTAGCGGCGGCTTGCTGCCGCCCCTGCTCGTGACCTTCGGCATTTCGATCATAATTCAGAACGGCCTTTTGCAAGGTTTCGGGGCCTACGACCACCGGCTCCAGGAGGGCCCGATCGAGACCGCGAGCCTTCGCCTGCCGGGCGGCATCGACGTCGGTGTCTACCCACTGTTGGTGTTTGCGGTGGCGGTGCTGTCCATTGCCAGCCTGCAATTCCTATTTTACCGCACCGGCCTTGGCCGCGCCTTTCGTGCAGTATCGGATGACGCCGGCACCGCCGAACTGATGGGCATCGACAATCGCAGGCTCTACGCGTTGGCGCTCGGCGTCGCGATGGTCTTCACCGCGATCGCGGGCGTCCTGTTCGGCATCCGTACCATCTTCGATCCCGCCGCCGGGCCGATCCGGCTCATTCTGGCCTTCGAGGCTGTGATCATCGGCGGACTGGGCAGCATGTGGGGCACGCTGATCGGCGGCATGGTGCTCGGCATCGCGCAATCGGTCGGCGCGGCCCTCGATCCGACTTGGCAGATCCTTGCCGGCCACCTCGCCTTTTTGGTCATCCTGATCTTTCGCCCCAACGGGCTTTTTCCGCGCACTAGGGATTGAAACGAGTGACCGATATCGCCGCCGATCCCCAACCCGTGCGCGTTGAACGCGCAACCAGGGCGAGCCGCGTCTTCGCAGTCTTGGCGGCGGCGGCGTTGGCCGCGCTCGTCTCCCTGCCGTTGTGGAGCGATGCCGGCTGGATGCGGCTGATTGCAGAAATGGCCTACTACGTGGCGCTGGCGCAGCTGTGGAACCTGCTGGCTGGCTATGCCGGCCTGGTGTCCGTCGGCCAACAGGCCTATGTCGGCATCGGCGGCTACATGCTTTTCTATCTGACCGGCGTGTGGAACGTGAACGTCTATGTCGCGCTTCTCCTTGCCGGCCCGATTGCGGGACTGGTGTCGATCCCGGTGTCATTCGCGGTATTTCGCCTGCGCGGCGCCTATTTTGCCATCGGCACTTGGGTCATTTCCGAGATCTTCTCACTCCTCGCCAGCCTCATCCTGGTGCTCGGCGCCGGTTCGGGTCTGTCGCTGACCGTTCCGATCCTGCGCGAAATTTCCAGCAGCCGCGAGGTGCGCGACACGATGATTTATTTGATGACGCTTGCGGCATCGCTGTCCGTGTTCGCCATCGTTTACTTGCTGTTGCGCTCACGTCACGGATTGGCGCTGACGGCGATCCGCGATTCCGAACCGGCTTCCGCAAGCCTCGGCGTCAATACCTTCCGCACCAAGTTCATTATCTATGTCGCGACCGCGGCCTGCACCGGACTGATCGGCGGCTTGATCTTTCTGCAAAAGCTGAGGATCTCGCCTGAAGCCGGATTCAGCATCAACGATTGGACGGTCGTGGTGATTTTCATGGTCGTTATCGGCGGCATCGGCACGCTGGAAGGACCGTTCATCGGCATGCTCGTCTATATGGTGCTGCGCGAGCTGCTGGCGGACTATGGCACTTATTATTTGATCCTTTTGGGCCTCATCGCCATCGCGATCATGCTGAAGGCGCCGATGGGAATTTGGGGCTGGGTCGTCCACCGCTATGATTTGCAGCTGTTCCCGGTCGGCCGCAGGCTGATGCTCAAGCCGGCAGATGATCGCGCCGAGCGATAGGAGCAAACATGCCGTCATCTCCATCGTCCGAACTCAACGCCACCGCTCAACAAATGGTCGAGCGGGCACGGGCATTGGCGCCACGCTTCGCCGAGCGCGCCGAAGCCGCGGAAGAGGCGCGACGCATTCCAGACGCCTCCGTCAAGGACATGCTCGATGCCGGTTTTGCACGCATTCTGCTGCCGCGGGAGATCGGCGGCTGCGGTCTCGGCTTTGACACATGGTACGACGTCACCCGGGAGCTCAGTAAAGCTGACGCTTCACACGGTTGGTGCGCCGGCCTGATCATTCATCATGCCCATCTGATCGCGCAGTTTCCACACGCCGGCCAGAAGGTGGTATGGGCTGAAAATCTCGATGTGCCGATCGCGGCATCATTTGCGCCGATCGTGAAAGCCTTGCCGGCGGAGGGCGGCTACCGCATATCCACGCCCGGCTCGCCCTTTGCAAGCGGCGTCGACCATTGTTCCTGGGTCATGCTCGGCGGAATGGCGCAGGACGGCCCGGAGCCGGAATGGAAGTTCTTTCTTGTCCCGCCCCATGATTATACTGTCCGCGACACCTGGTTCACCGCCGGCATGCGCGGCACCGGCAGCAAGACCATCGTCGTCGACAGCGTCTTCGTGCCGGAGAGCCGTGTGCTGCGGCTGAGCGACTTGCGCGCCGGCACGACCCCAGGCGGGGCAGGCCACGACGGCGTCATTTTTCACACGCCGTTCTTCTATTATGCGCCGATTTCCTTCGCGTCACCGATGCTGGGCGCGGCCCAAGGCGCGTATGAAACGTTCCGTAACTGGACCAGAACGCGCAAGGCCCAGGACGGCACCTTGCTCGCCGAGAAGCCATCCGTGCAAGTGCGGATGGCGCGCGCCGCAGCCGACATCGACGCCGCTGAGTTGCTGTTCCGCCGCGCGGTGCAGGTGACGGACGCGCCGGAAGCCTATTCGCCGGCCCTGTTGGCGCGCTCGGTGCGCGATTATGCCCGCATCTCCGAATTGCTCGTCGCGGTGATCGACACGCTCGTTGCGCTGGGCGGCACGGCAGGCTTCACCTCAACGCATCCGCTGCAGCGGGCTTGGCGCGACATTCATTTCATGTCGATGCATATCAGCCTGAACGTCGAGACCAATTTTGCGCATTACGGCCGCCTGCAGCTCGGCCTCGGTCCCGAACCCTCCGCACGGTATTTTTAATCACGACGCCTACCGCAGCCCGGCCTGCTGCACCAGCGGATAGACGTTATTCTTGAACCAGCGCTGATCGTCGACGTAGCGCGGCCAGTTCAACAGCGTGCCGTCGAGACCCATTTTCGACATGCGGACGAGTCCGTCGACGATCTGTTCCGGCGTGCCGATCAGCGGATAGCCGCCCCAGCCGGCAATGAAATGCTTCTTCATTTCGGCCAGCACTTCCGGCGGCAGCGTTTTGGCATTGGCGATCATGGTCTCGACAAGGTTGGTCACCGCCTCCCAGTCGCCCTTCTCCTGAACGTATGTGTTGAAATAGTCCCTCGCCTCTTTCTCGGTCTCGCCCTGCACGACATAGGCATAGCTCCAGACTTGGATCTCGCGGCCGTATTCCCGGCGTGCGAGCTCGCGGTAGGAATCGACTTTGGCCTTGCAGTCGTCGAAGTCGTGCGAGCCGAACACGACATAGACCATGTCGCAATATTTGGCGGCGAAGTGCTGGCCCTTGTCCGAGCCGCCGGCGTTCATCACCGCGGGAAACGGCCGCTGGACGGGCTTGGGCTCGAGGTAGCCCTTCTTGATCTTGTAGAACCGGCCTTCGAAGTCGAACGGCTCGTCGCACGTCCACAATTGCTTCATCACGTGCAGCCATTCGGCGGCGCAATCGTAGCGATCGTTGTGCTCCATCAGCGGCGATCCGAACATCTCGATCTCGGGCCGATTCCAGCCGGTGACGATGTTGAGCGCAAAACGCCCGCCAGTGACGTGATCGATGGTAGTCGCTTGCTTCGCCGCCATCACCGGGTGGATCGTCGGTACGTGCGAGGTGGCGAAAATGCCGGAATAATGCGTCGAAGCGCCGATCGCCGCGGCCCAAGAGAAGCATTCGAAGCCGGGACCGTTGAAATTGGTCACGCCGCCGAAGCCGTGCCAGCGGCCGATCGGGACCAGCGCTTCGAATTCCATCTCTTCCGATGTCTTGGCCAGCTCCAGCGTATTCGGCCAATTGATCTCGAGAACCCCATCGATCGTCGAAATCGCGCAACCGCGGTCGAGATTGGTGCCGAAAGTGCCGAGCTTGAGCTTTCGGTCGTTGAAGACCGGATTGGTGATGCGGCGATCTCGTTGCGGATTCGCGCCTGCAGCCATATCATTCCTCCTGGATCGGACCTGAAGCGTACGCTGTGGCAATCGTCGGGCCGCCGTGCAAAGCTTGCAAGTGCCAAGAATGGACCAACCGGAGCCGGCCATGTCGATCTTTGCCGTGAACTATCTGTGCCGCGAGATTTTGCGCGATCATGCTTTTCGCGCGGCCATGAAGGCCGACCCGGCAAAAGCGCTTGCCGGCGTCGATCTCACCGGCGACGAGAGGCGCGCGCTCATTGCCGGCGACGTCGGCACGTTGTTCCGCATGGGCGTCAATGGGTTTCTCATGGGATATCTGGCGCGCTTCGAAGTCTGCGGGCTGAACGTGCAGACCTACAATGAGCGGATGCGCGCAGTGAAGGTCGACGAGATCGGCCGACCGGTGGCATGACGGGGGACCCGAGGAGCGGGAGATCGTAATGGCTCAGATTGTCGCCGGCTTCGGCGTGCCCCACACCCCGGTATTTCCGCATTTCGTCAAACGCGACGGACCGGACTGCGAGATCGCCAAGCTGTTCGGCGCGCAGAAGGAGCACTTGGCTGCCACGCGGCCGGACGTGATCGTGATGTTCGATACCGATCATCTCAACACATTCTTCCTCAATGATCTGCCGATCCTGGCCGTCGGCATCGATCAGACCTTCAAGGCGCCAAACGACGAGCCGCGCGACGTGCCAAATTACATTGTCAGATCGCTGCCCGACCTGGCCGCGCATATTCGCGCAGCCGCGATCGGCTCGGGCTATGATGTCGGCATGACGCAGAATTTTTCGGTCGATCATTCGATCACCGTGCCGCTGCACTTTCTTACCCCCGATATGCAGGTCCCGGTGATCCCGTTCTTCATCAGCGGCCACGTGCCGCCGCTGCCGTCGGCGCGGCGCTGCCACGCGCTGGGCGAAGCCGTGGCACGCGCCATCGCAGCTTGGCCGGAGCCGCTGCGCGTCGTCATCATGGGTTCGGGCAGCTTCTCGCTCGAAGTCGGCGGCCCGCGCATGGCGCCCGGCCGCTCGGACGGCGTGCCTGATCCGGACTGGGCGATGCGGGTGATCAAGTCGCTCGAGGAGCAGAAGATCGAGCGGCTGATCGGCGAGGCGACCGAACACCAGCTTCTCAAGGCCGGCAATGTCGGCGGCGAACTGCTGAACTGGATCGCCATGCTTGGTGCCATCGGCGACCGCAAGCCGACCTATGTTGCGCCGCAAATGCAAAACGGCCACGCCTACGGCGTATGGCGCTGGAATTAAAACATCGGATAGGCCGGATTGAGCGGCAGGCCGAATTCGGTGCGGCCGAAATTCTCCGCGGGCACGTCCCAGTTCATGACCACATGCGAGGAGATGGCATGCACGTCGCGCCAGCAGCGCTGCACCGGATTGTCGTCCAACAGCCCGCTTGAACCCGAAAGCCTGACGAGATCGTCCATGGCCTGACGTAGGCTTCGCACCGCGTAAGTGAAGTCGCGGCGCAATAGCGTGCGGGTCTCGAGCGACATGCCGGCGTAGTCGGCTTGTGCTTTCGCAAAGCCGCGCCGCGCCAATAATTCGGCAGCGTCGATCCGCGCGGCGATTTCGGCGATGCTGATCTGCACCGGCACGTGTTGGGCGATGGCGAGCTGGGTGTAGGTCAAGTAGCGTCGCCGGGTCCACTGCACGAATTCGTCATAGCCGCCACGCGCCAATCCGAGCGCCGGGCCGAGCAGCGCATAGCTGTGCATGGCGATGAACGGCGTGCGGTAGATCGGATTGGTGTTGATCTTCGAGCCCGGCGAGCATCCGTCCCGCAATGCCGCAAACGAGACGCTACGGTGCTCGGGAACGAACACGTCGTCGAGCACGGCCGTGTTGGAGCCGCTGCCGCGCAGCCCGGCACAATACCAGGTATCGTCCTGCTTCAGCTGCGGCACCGGCACGAGATAAAGCCGCATGTCGGGGTGATCTTCGCCCTCGCGCTGTACCAGGCCGCCGATCATGATCCAATGCGAGTGCCGCAAGCCCGAGCACCATGACCAGCGGCCGTCAAGGCGATAACCGCCCGGCGCCGCCGTCACTTTGCCGGTCGGCGCCGCCGAGGTGGCGATACGCGCGGCTCTGTTCGTGCTCCATACGTCATGTTGGGCTTCTTCCGGAAATAGCGCCAGCATGCAGGCGTGATCGGCGAGATAATTGAGGCACCAGGCCGACGAGCCGCAGGTCGATTTGCCGAGCTCGATGGCAATATTGAACGCCACTTCATGATCGTGCTCGTAGCCGCCCCAGCGCTTCGGTTGCAGCGTGTGGATGAAGCCAGCATCGATGAATTCGTCGACCGATTCTTGCGGGATATTGCGGTCGCGTTCGGCTCGTACCGCGCGTTCACGCAAGCGCGGCGCCAACGCCCGTGCCCGCGCCAAAAGTTCATCGGCACTCGGAATGTCCGGCGCCGACGCCGGCCGCAATTCGGCGATGCTCAAGGGCGCTCCCTCCATTTTGACGAAAGATTGCGCCTGCGGCCAAGCCGGATCAAGTGCCGCGAACCGCGGCTCGACGCCTTGGAGCGCATTTCCGGCAAAACAGGCGGCGCGAGGTCACAGATATGCCAACATCACCCCCGCAGCCGGAAACGCTGAATCTTTCCGGTCGGCGTTTTGGGCAGCGCTTCGATGAATTTCACCGAGCGCGGATATTTGTAAGGGGCGATCGTCATCTTGACGTGGTCTTGCAGCTTTTTGACGGTCTCAGGGCTCGGCGCCGTGCCCTCTTTGAGCACGACGTTCGCCTGCACGATCTGGCCGCGCTCGTCGTCCGGCACGCCGATCACCGCGCATTCCTTGACGTCGGGATGGGCGAGCAGCGCCGCTTCGACTTCGGGCCCGGCGATGTTGTAACCGGACGAAATGATCATGTCGTCGCTGCGCGCGGCAAAATGGAAGTAACCGTTCTCGTCTTGCGAGAATGCATCTCCGGTCAGATTCCAGCCGTCACGGACATAGGTGGCTTGGCGCTTATCCGCGAGATAACGGCAGCCGGTCGGGCCGCGCACGGCGAGCTTGCCCACTTCGCCGCGCGGCATTTCCTTCATGTCGTGATCGACAACCTTGGCTTCATAACCTGTGACCGGCTTGCCGGTCGTTGCGGGCGCTGCGTCGCCGCGGCGGTTGGAAATGAAATTGTGCAGCATTTCAGTCGAGCCGATGCCGTCGAGGATCGGCTTGCCGGTTCTCGCCACCCACTCCTCGAACACCGGCGTCGGCAGCGTTTCGCCGCCCGATACGGCGACGCGTAGCGAAGAGAGAACAACATCCTGCTCCATCGCCGCGAGCATCGCACGATACGCCGTCGGCGCCGTGAACGAGATCGTCGCCTGGCAGGTCCGGATGATGTCGATCAAGCTCACCGGCGAGGTGTTCTCGAACAGCGCTGCGCTGGCGCCGAAGCGCAGCGGAAAAATCGCAAGCCCGCCGAGCCCGAAGGTGAAGGCGAGCGGCGGCGAACCGACGAACACATCATCGGGGGTGACGCCCAGCACTTCCTTGGCATAGCCATCGGCGATGATCAGAAGATCGCGATGAAAATGCATCGTCGCTTTCGGCTCGCCGGTGGTGCCGGAAGTGAAGCCGAGAAGTGCGACGTCGTCGCGGCCGGTCTTCACCGCGTCGAACGTCACGGGCTTGCTCAGCGCGACGCGGTCGAGCTCGGCATCGTGACCGGCGGTGCCGTCGAAACCAATCACCTGTTTGAGAAATTTGCTGCTCCCGGCGCAGGTGACAAGTTCATCCATCAACCGCGTGTCGCATAGCGCGAGCGAGATTTCCGCCTTGTCGACGATCTGGGTGAGCTCGCCGGCGCGCAACAGCGGCATGGTATTGACGACGACAGCGCCGGCCTTGGTCGCCGCGATCCAGCAGGCGACCAGTGCCGGATTGTTGGCAGCACGGATCAGAACACGATTGCCCGGCTTGACGCCGAGGTCCTCGACCAGCGCATATGCGATGCGATTGGTCCAATCCGACAGTTCTTTATAGGTGCGGCGGCGGCCATCGCCGATCAGGCAGACATGATCGCCGAAGCCGCGCGCCACCATGCGATCGGTCAGTTCAAAGCCAGCGTTCAGTTCCTCGGGATAATCGAATCGGCCCAGCGAAATCTGCGGCCACAGTTCCGCGGGCGGAAGATTATCGCGGGCGAACGTGTCCGTATGTGCGGTGCGGCCGAGGACGCAAAATGCCGATTGAAGAGCCATCCCGTACCCGCGCTGCGAGCGCCCGCCCAATCTCGTCAGTCCACGCTTTGTATCGAGCGCGCAGGGCGACAAAAAAGCCCCTTGCCACCGCCATCAGATGTTTTAAAGTTAAAGCAATTTACGTGCAAGTGGAGAAGGATACGGCCTTGTCTGTCTGCCAGGCCGTTCGCATCCGAAACCATATGACGCTTTGCGTGAGACATAGCTGCCAGGCGACAGATGGAAAATGATCCGATCATCGCCTTCGAAGACGTCGCGCTCTCGCTGGGCGGAGATAGGATCTATGACCGGCTGACCCTAGAGGTGCAACGCGGCGAATTCCTGTGCATCGTCGGTCCGTCCGGCTGCGGAAAATCCACTTTGCTCCGGCTGATTGGTGGCCTGCTCGACGCCGACAGCGGGCGTATTACGGTTGACGGCCGCTCTCCGCGGGACTCCTGGTCCGATATCGCGTTCGTCTTTCAGTCGCCCCGCCTCGTGCCATGGCGAAACGCGGTTGATAACGTCCTGCTCGGACCGGAATTACGAACTGGAGCGCACGACAACGAAGATCGCCGCACCCGTGCCGTGGAACTGCTGCGCCTCGTCGGCCTTGCAGGCGACACGCTCAAATATCCGTCCATGCTTTCCGGTGGCGAGCGCCAGCGCGTCGCGATTGCGCGTGCGCTTGCGGTCGATCCGAAGATCGTGCTGATGGACGAACCGTTCTCCGCGCTCGATCCGAACATGCGCTCGCGCATGCGTGCGGAGATGGAGCGGATCTGGATGGAAACCGGCAAGACTGTCGTTTTCGTCACCCACGACATCGACGAGGCGCTGCAGCTTGCGGATCGCACGGTCGTCTTCTCAGGCAAGCCGACCCACGTCCTCGAAACAATCGAGGTCAAGGCGCCGCGGCCGCGCGTCATGAGCGCTCCCGACGTGGAGAATACACGCGCGAGACTCGTCAAACTATTTCGGTCGATCGAGCATTCGTTCGTCGAACAGGAGAGCGTCGCATGATGAAACGCCGCAACGTGTTGAAACTCCTCGCCGCCCCCGCGGTACTGACCGTGGTGCGGCCCCTGCGCGCGCAGGCCAAGGAGAAGATCACCTACGCCTATCTGCTCGACCCCGCCTATGACGCGGTCACCTGGGCGATGTCGAACGGCAAGGTCGGCTCCGATCTCGTCGAGGTCGAAGCGCGCGGACTTGCCATTCCACAGCTCATTCAGGCGACCTCGGCCAAGCAGTACGACGTGATCATGACTGCGGTGATCGCCGTGCCGGCGGCTGCGGCGCGGGGGCTGCAACTGCGGGTGCTTTCGGTCGCGCTGCAGCAGTCCGCCGCCGGCGAAGGCGCCGGAATCTGGGTCAAAAGCGACTCGCCGATCAAGGATCCGCGGGATCTCAAGGGCAAGTCGCTCGGGTCCTACGCCTTGCGCTCGACCGGCTACACCCAGGTGCGTCTGGCGCTCATCAAGAAATATGGACTCAACGCCGCACTTGAAGGCGGGGATATCAGGCAGGTGGAGATCCAGGCGCCCAATTTGCCGGGCGCGCTCGCCGCAGGTCAGATCGACGCCGCGACCCTGATCCACAGCCAGGCTTTCCGCGCCATGAAATCCGGCGAATTCCGCGCGATCGCCGAAACCGGCCGCGACAATATCGAAGTCTACGGCATGCGCTTCATCAGCGCGCTGAACGTGTCCTATCCGGAGCGTCTGGGGCAGCGGCCGGACGCATTCAAGGAATTCGACCGGATGTTTCGCGAATCCGTGCGTTATGCGCTCGCCAACCGCGCCGAGGTTTTCGGCGCGGTCGGCAAGCAGAACAACCTGCCGCCCGAGTTCTTCGATTGGTGGTTCGAAAAGAGTTCCGACGTACCCGGCATCTTTGACGAAAAGCACGCCAAGATCGTGATGAAGTTCTATGAACTCTCAAAAGGGATCGGCATGATCGACGCCTATCCGGACATCCGGACGCTCGTCTGGGAGAACGCATTGCGCGCCTAATGACCGAAACCGGGATCGCGCTCGTCGCGCCACGCCGCCCGCAGGCACTGACGCCGCAGAGCCTTGCCGCCCACCTGGCGACGCTCGTTTTTCTCGGCATCTGGGCGGCGGCGTCCTATTTCGCGCCGCCTTACCTGCTTCCGGGCCCGATCCCGGTTGCCGAGCGGCTCTGGCGGTTCGTGACGAGCGCGCATGATCTGAGCCATCTAGGCGCATCCTTGTTCCATGTCGCCGCCGCAATCGCGATCTCGTTTCTGAGCGGCTCGCTGCTGGCGATCGTTGCGCACTACGTGCCCCTGTCGCGGACCGCGATCGAAAAGCGTCTCGGCCCGTTCCTGAACTCCTTCTCGGCGATCGGCTGGACGCTGTTGTCGATCATGTGGTTCGGCGTGACGCCGCTGACCGTGATCTTCGCGATCAGCGTCGTATTGATTCCGTTCGCGATGGTGAACATGTCGGCCGGCCTCTCAGATCTCGACCGCGAACTGATCGAGATGGCGACGAGCTTCACACGCAATCGCTGGCGGGTCTTCGCCAAGGTGATTCTGCCGTCGCTATATCCGTTCATTTTCGCCACGCTGCGCATCATGTTTGGCGTCGCTTGGAAAGTGACCCTGACGGCTGAGCTGTTCGGCGGCAATAGCGGCCTCGGCTACATGATCAACCTGGCCCGGCAGGAATTCGATACCGAGACGATCTTTGCCGCCATCATCGTCATCATCGCTTTCGTGCACGGCATGGATGTTTTCGTGTTGGCGCCCGTGCAAAACCGCCTGTCGCGCCATTATGCCGGTTGACCGCGCGCCGATAACGGCACCCGCCGCCGAGCGCCTGATCGGCGACGGCTTTGTCATGCTGGTGCTTGCCGCCTGGCTGGTGCTGGGACGGCACCTGCCGGAATTCATCCTGCCCGGACCAATCGCCGTGGCGCGCCGGCTGACCGAGCTTTGCATCACGCCCGAATTCCTCTGGAATGTCTTCGCTTCGACCTGGCGCGTTCTCGTCGCTGTGACGCTGGCGCTTCTGATCGGCGGCGGCCTGGCATTTCTCGCCTATGGCGTGCCGGTCCTGGCACAGGTCGTGAACAACCGGATCAAGCCGGTGCTCAACGCGTTTCCGTCGATCGGCTGGGCGATCCTAGCGGCGATCTGGTTCGAGCCCGGCGATTTCGGCGTCATCTTCGTCGAAGTAGCGATCCTCATCCCATTCTGCCTGATCAATATCGCCGAAGGCCTGCGCAATCTCGACCGCGAGCTGATTGAGATGGGTTTGAGCTTCACGCGAAGCCGCACCCGGATCCTGTGGCGCCTGACCTTGCCGCTCCTGCTGCCGTACGGATTGGCCGCCATACGGATCGCCTATGGCATCGCTTGGAAGATCGCTCTGGTCGCCGAACTCCTGGGCGCCCCGAACGGGGTCGGCTATCTGATGCTGCGCGCGCAGACCGCCGCGGACAGTACGACATTTCTGGCGATCTGTTTTGCCATCGTTCTGATTTTCGTGCTCGGCGAGCGTCTCGTCATCGAGCCGATCGAACGGCGCTTCGCAAAAAGGTGAATTGGGGTCGCGAATGAGCACTGTAACCTCGGCTGACGTTGAAGATCTTGTGGTCGCGACCGGGTCCGGCCGGCTGCGCGGCATGTGCAGCAACGGCATCGCTGTGTTCCTGGGCATTCCCTATGCCGCGGCGCCAGTCGGGCAGTTGCGCTTTGCACCACCGCAGCGGGCACCGGCTTGGCACAACGTCCGCGACGCCACGCAGGACGGACCGATCGCGCCGCAGGGAAGATCGCGGCTTGCGCATGTCATGGGCGATTTCGAGCGTCCACAGTCCGAAGATTGCCTGACCCTGACCGTGTGGACGCCGGCGGTCGACGCAGGAAAGAGACCGGTGCTGGTCTGGATTCATGGCGGCGCATTTTCGAGCGGCGCCGGATCGCTGCCCTGGTATTCGGGCGAGCAATTCGCCGCCCAAGACGACATCGTCGTGGTGTCGATCAACTACCGGCTCGGTGCCCTCGGATTCCTATGCCTGCCGGGCGTCAGCGAGGGCAATCTCGGCCTGCTCGATCAGATCGCCGCGCTGCGTTTCGTGCGCGAGAATATCGCAGCATTCGGCGGTGATCCGGACAACATCACAGTGGTCGGCCAATCGGCTGGAGCCGCCTCGATCGCTGTCCTCATGACGATGCCGGAGGCCCAAGGGCTTTTCCGGCGCGCCATCATGCAAAGCACGCCGTTCGGCCGCATGTCGCGCACCAGCGAGGATGCACACCGGATCGGACGGCGCCTGCTCGAGGTTCTTGGCCTCGATCCAAAAGAGCGTGACAAGGCGATTGCGCTTCCGGCGGCAAATTTCGTCACTGCGCAGGCCGAAGTCGCGCGCCGTGAAAAGAAGTTCGCCGACGCGCAGGCGCCGTTTGGACCCGTGGTCGACGGAAAAGTCTATCCGCACGATGCGAGGATTGCGTTGCAGGCCGGCTCCGGCGCCCATGTCGACGTCATGATCGGCACGACCCGCGAGGAAATGGCGGCGTTCTACTGCGTCGACCGTGAAATCGATGCCGCGCCCATGGATGCCGTTGAAGCCGTCTTCACATCCATCTTCAAATCCGAATACCGGCCCTACTACGATGAATTCCGCGCGATTCGCGCGGCAAAGACCAATGGCGCCTTGCTCGGTGATCTCATGAGCGACGCGATGTTCCGGATCGGCAGCCTGCGGATGGCCGAATGGCGCGCCGACCAGGGACGCCCGGTCTTTCTCTACCAGTTCGACTGGCAATCGCCGGCGGGCTTCGAGGCCTGCCATTGCCTGGAAATTCCTTTCGTGTTCGACAATTTCGCCCAGTGGCCGGACGCCCCTATGCTCAAAGGAGCAGATGCCGAAGACATCAAAGGACTCGCGGCGGCCATGCATGGCGCCTGGGCGGCCTTTGCCCGCACCGGCAAACCCGATCATCCGAGGTTGCCGCCATGGCCTACATACGATCGCAAAGACCGCATGACCATGCGCTTCGATAGCACGATTGGACCAGTCAGCGATCTCGCCGGCCTCGCCTGGCGGAAACCCTGGCCGAGCTGAGGCGCCATGCCCCCGATCAAGATACGCAAGGAAATCGCCGATCGCGTGCTGCAACGCCGCGGCCGCTATCACCTGTTCGACGGGCTTGATCCGGCGCGAACCGCGCTGCTTGCGATCGACATGCAGGACGCGTTTCCGCCCGCGGCATCGCGACAATACCGACACGCGACGGCCCTAGCCGAACCGACCTGAGGTCGCCTACGCAGCCCAAGCCACGGAAGTCCTGTCCATGTCATCGTCCCCCAAAGCAGAGCAATCAGTGAAGACGCTGAACGACATCGCCTTTGCCGGCGGCGACGGAGCCGGGCTTCTGGGCGACCTCTATATGCCGGACGGTGTCGGCACCGCGCCGGTTCTCGTCGCCGTTCACGGTGGCGGTTGGCAGATCGGAAACCGGAAGTTCTACATCCACTGGGGGCCATATCTCGCCCGGCACGGCATCGCCGTGTTTGCCGTCGAATACCGGCTGACGAAGCCGGGCGCGAAGGCTTATCCGGATGCCGTTCGCGACGTCAGGGCCGCCGTCGGCTTCATCCACGCGAATGCCGGACAATACGGTCTTGATCCTGAGCGCGTCGGGCTCATCGGTGATTCAGCCGGCGCGCATCTGTCAGCGCTGGTCGCGCTCGCCGGAAACGGGCCGCCGTTCTCGCCCGGTTCGAATGCGGCCGCCGACCGCATCGCCGCGAAGGTCGTCGTCGGTTTCTATGGCGTTTACGACATGGCGGCGCAGTGGCAACACGATGTGCCGGTGCGCCCGCGCGACAACATCGCCGAGAAATTCCTTGGCGCCGCTTTGTACGAGGACAGGCGCATCTATTTCGAAAGCTCACCCATCAGTTACGCGAACACCGAGAGGAACGCGACGCGGTTCCTGCTGATCTACGGCACACACGACGACGTGGTTGATGCAAAGAGTCAGTCCCAACCCTTCGTAGTGGCGCTCAAACAGGCAGGTTTCTTTGTTCGGACTGTCGCCATCCCCGGCGCGGGACATTTCTTCATCACCGACCCTGTCGACGACACGAGCTATAACGGCATCGCGGGACCTCGGGTGGTGAGGTTTCTCAGGGACGCCGGCTTCTGAGACATTCCGCAGAAGCGGAGCCACGAATTGGATCGAGAAACTCTTGCGGCTTTACAATCATGATGCGGCCGCGTTTGCCGATGAATGGGAGGCGCAGCCGCCCCCGGTTGATATGTGCGGTTTGATTCAGCGGCATTTCGAACCGGGACGAACCGGCGATATCGGATGCGGCAGCGGCCGCGATACAGACTGGCTTAGCAGGAAACGCATCGGAACCCTTCGCGAGACTTACGGCGATAACTTCGGCCCCCGGTGGCGCGCAGCGACATGAAGCTTGATGCGTGTCTGGAGCGGACAGGATCGAAGTCCCTCAGCCGCTTGTTAAAGAAACGTTAGGATCGCGTCATCGACGTCGAATTGCGGGCGTCTTCAAATGCGCAGCCGTACGTTTGATTGCAAGACGCGCGCCTGCGACGCGCGTCTGTTGCGGGCCCGAACACCAACCAGCGCCGGGCGGATAGCCGCGTCGTGCCATTTGCGATCAGGAAAAGTTGATGAGTGTCCGTGCCGGGAGCTTGGCAGGCGGTTAACGTGTCCCCGGCACTGCGGGTCAGTCCAACGGCTTCGCGATACCGGCGAGATGCCGAGCGCGCGCCTTTTTCTCCTCGATCTTCATGCCGCGCGCGATCTGAATACGCTGGGCCTGCGGCGAGCCGGCCCCATGCAGGCTTTCGGTCAGATAACCGACCGCATTGCGGCCGATCGTCATATTTTCGATCAGCCGCAGCATGCGCATCCGATCGACCACTTCGACGCCGTCGCGGCCCTGCAGGAATTTGCGGATGAGGGGACCAACTTCGTTGTTCTGCAGGTCTTTCTCCGACGGCATGGTAACGACCAGACCACCGGCAATATCCTGTGCCAAACGTGCGATCTCGTAAGGAAAGCGCGTGACATTATGCTTCGCGACATTGGAGAGCATTTCATCATTGATGTAGGCGCCTGAAGCCACCGGCTTGGACTGATGCGCCGCGGCCATGCAGCTTGAATAGATGGTCTCGTTGAGATGAGTCATCTCGACGAGCTTGTCCTTGACATGCGAAGCACCTTCAACGCCATTGTAATCGGCGGCAGTCGCAGCGGCGCCAATCAGCACATCGCCGAGCCCCGTCTTGCAGACATAAGAACTGCGATGATAGGTGGTGAAGCGCTCCACGAGCGATGACGCATAAGCCCACTCGCCATCCAGGAACACGTGTTCATAGGGGACGAACACGTTTTCAAAAACTATCAGAGCTTCCTGCCCAGCGAATTGCGCATTGCCGGCGTCCATGGCGCCGCCGTCCATGATGCGCGTGTCGTTGGTCTGGCGACCGACAATATAAGTAAGACCTGGCGCATCGACGCGCACCGCGCCGACCACCGACCAGTCGCGATCGCTCTCGGTCATCCGCATGGTCGGCATGAAGATCAGCCAATGCGAGTTGACCGCGCCGGTCTGATGCATTTTGGCGCCCGAGACATAGATGCCGTTGCCGTCGCGCCGCGTCACATGCAGAAACAGATCCTTGTCGGATTGCTGATGCGGCGGCTTCGAGCGGTCGCCCTTGGGATCGGTCATGGCCCCGCCGATGACGACATTCGCCGCCTGTGCGCGCTTGAGGAAGGCGAGAAAGCGCTGGTGATAGATGGTCCCCGCCTTGGCATCGACGTCGAATGTTACCGAATGACACGAGCTGATGGCATCGAGCCCGACACATCGCTGAAAGCAGGTGCCGGTGCGGCGACCGAGCTCGCGCTGCATCTCATGTTTGCCCACGAGATCACCCGGCGCGGCGGGAACGTGAAGGAAGCGATTGACCTTTTGCCCGCTGATGGAGGAATGCGCCGTGGCCAGATTGGGCTGCTCGGTCGCAAGGCGAAACGTTTCCGCCATGGCATTGATCGAGGGACGGATCACCGGATGATCGACGGGTTCGGCGACGCGCTCGCCCATGAAATAGACATTCAAGTTTCGGCCGCGCAGCGAGGCGATATAATCCTCCGCCCCGCGGATCGGTGTCGCGAAATCGGCCCACAACGTCTCGGCATCTTGCATGGCGGCCTCCACGCGGCTCACGTCTGAGTTTTGATCAGTTCGCGCAGTTTGTAACGTATGATCTTGCCCGATCCGGTGCGAGGGATCTCGGCAATCAGCTGCACGCTATGCGGAACTTTGTACGCCGACAATTGGGCGCGGCAATGGGCGAGCAACGCCTCGACCTCGCAGGTGTGGTCGGGCCGCTGGACGACGAACAGCGCCGGAACCTCGCCCAGATGCTCGTGCGGCACGCCGACCACGGCGCAGTCCAGCACTGACGAAAACGTATTCACAACTTCCTCAATCTCCGCCGGCGCGATGTTCTGGCCGCCGCGGATGATCAGTTCCTTCAGTCGGCCGGTGATGGTGAGGAAGCCGTTCTCGTCGGATTTCGCCAGATCGCCGGTATGATACCAGCCGTATCGGAGCGCCTTTTGCGTCTCCTCAGCCTTGTTGTGATAGCCGGGCATGACGTTCGGGCCGTGCACGATCAGTTCGCCCTCCTGCCCCGGCCCCACATCTTGGCCCTTGAAGTCGACGATACGGACGGCAAGCCCGGGCACCGGAATACCGCACGAGCCCATGGCGCGGCTCCCGCTCGGCCAATTCATGGTCACCATGGTGGAAGTCTCGGTGATACCGTAGCCGTCGAGCAAGGGCACGCCGAGATGGCCTTCGAAATCGCGATTAAGCGTCGCCGGCATGATGGCGCCGGCGGATACGCAGAGTCGCAGACTGGGAAAGCGGATGTTCGCCTCGCTGCGCGTCGCCTGCAGCAAATAGTGGAACATGGTCGGCACGCCGGGGAAGTAAGTGAATTCGCCGGTCTTCAACAATCTCACCGCTTCGCTGGTCGAGAATTTTTCCATGATGTATTCGCTGGCGCCTGCCGCGAGAATGCTCATGACCGATAGATTAAGCGCGTAGGAATGAAACAGCGGCAGCGGTGACAGCACAGTGTCGCGGTCGCTCAGGCCCGTGATCGGCGCCCAGCAGGCCGCCGTGACCCACAACATGCCGTGGACCGTAAGCCGCACGCCTTTGGCGCGCCCCGTCGTCCCGGATGTATAAAGTATGTAGGCCGTCTCGTGCATCAGCGCCGGATCGCGCGGCGGTGATTGCGATGTTGTGCTGACAAGCTTGCTGTAGCGCAGCGCCTCAGCAGCGCAGGTACCCCGATCCGTGACGACCAACGCTTTAAGATTGGGGGCTGCACTCTTGAACCGTGCAAACAGATCGCCGCGTTCGGCAGCCGTAATCACCGCTTTGCAACCGGCGTCGATGAGCCGATATGCGATCTCGGCCTCGCTCGCGTCGTAGCTGATCGGTACGCCGATGGCGCCAGCGCGGGTGATGGCAAAGCAGCTTTCCACCCAGGCTACGGAATTCGGCAGCAAGATCGCGACCGTGTCGCCCGGTGCAATGCCGTTGTCGGCGAGGTGTCCGGCAAGCCTGGCGGTGCGATCGTGAAGCTCAGCATAAGTGACCGAGGCGTGCGCATCGCGATAGGCGCATTTGCCGCCGCGCGCTGCGGCGTGCCGGCGCAGCAATTCGGGGATGGGCGCTATCAAATCCGTATGCAGCATGGCGCTCCTCCATCAGACCATGCTGTAGCCGCCGGAAATGCTCAGCACCTGGCCGGTGATCCAGCCGCTGTGCGGCGAAGCGAGCATTGCCACCATTGGCGCGACGTCACCCGGCAGACCGAGACGGCGCACCGGATAGAATTTCACGAGCTTTTCGCGATTGGTTCCGACCCAGTCCTTGTCATGTGCGGTTTCCACGAGGCCGAGTGACACCGTGTTGGCGGTGGTGCCGGAGCGGCCGAATTCGCGGGCGAGCGACTTCATCAGGCCAACGACGCCGGCGCGAGCGGCCGCGACAATGGCGAGGCCGGATTCGCCGACGCGCGAGGAATCGCCAATCACGCTGACAATGCGGCCATTCCTGCTTGATTCGAGATGCGGCGCCGCGGCGTGGCAGCAATGGATCGCGCCATAGAGTGACGCATCGATCTGCGCGCGCCAATCCTCCGGCGTGCTCTCGAGGAAACGCTGGCGCTTGGCTAGACCCGCATTATTGACGAGGATGTTGAGCCCCCCGAAGTCTTTGACCACCGCTTCCGTCATGGCCTTCACGGCACCGAAATTTGCGACGTCGGCCTGATAGGCCTTGGCGCTGCCGCCCTTGGCTTTGATCTCGTCGGCAATGGCCTCGGCCTCGGCACCAGAACGGCGATAGTTGACGGCAACTGTGGCGCCTTCTGCGGCAAGACTCAGAGCGATCTCGCGGCCGACCCCGCTTGCCGCGCCGGTCACCAGAGCGATCTTGCCTTGCAATCCGAGATCCATGGTCGCTCTTCCCTCGTTGAATTGTTCAAGCTTTTCTCTTCGCGCGCGCCGCTTCGATGAGGCGGTAGAGCCGCTCCGGCGTTACGGGCAGTTCATTGATCTCGACGCCGAGCGGCGACAACGCGTCCGCAACCGCGTTCGCGATCGCCGCCGGTGCGCCGATCGTGCCGCCCTCACCCATGCCGCGGAAACCGCCGAGCGTCGTCGGCGACTCGCTCTCGAGATGAACAAGCTTCATCGACGGGATTTCGCAGGCCGATGGCACGAGATAATCGACCAGGCTCGCCGTCTGCATTTGACCCTGCGCGTCGTAGACGACTTCTTCATAAAGCGCCGCGCCGATACCTTGGGCGACGCCGCCTTGTACTTGGCCGTCGACGATCAGTGGATTGACGATCTTGCCGCAATCCTCGGCCACCGCGAAACGATCGATACGCATCTCATAGGTCTCCGGATCGATCTCCACGGCGGCGATATGTGTTGCCGAACTGGTCGTGCCGAATACTGGATCATAGGTTTTGGTTGCGGCGAGTTCGTCCCTCGCCTCGACCGGAAGACGGCCGATCTCTGAATAGACCGCGCGCGCGACCTCACGGAAACCGATGCCACGATCGGTGCCGACGACGGTGATCTTGCCACCTTGCGCGACGAGATCGCCAGCTGCCGCTTCGAGAAGATGCGAGGCTGCATGGAGCACTTTCTCGCGCACCGCCTGCGCCGCAAGTGTCGCCGCGCCGCCCGCCAGAACCAGGCTACGACTCGCATAAGTGCCGGTGCCGCCGGTCACGCCGGCACTGTCGCCGTGCACGACGCGGATATCCTCGACGCGGACGCCGAGATGTTCGGCGACGATCTGCGCGAGCGTCGTTTCAAGACCCTGGCCGTGCGAAGCGACACCGAAGGACGCCGTCACCGCGCCGGTGGAATCAACCCGCACGATCGCGGTCTCGGTGCCGGTATTGATCGGCATGCCAGGCGCCACGGAAATGCGCGAGCCGATGCCGGTCAGCTCCGCGTAAGAGGCGATGCCAATGCCATACCAGCGGCCGGCCGCACGCGCGCGCTGCTGCGCCGCGCGTAGGTCGTCATAGCGGATCGCCTTGCTGGCGGCGTCGAGACATTCCCGGAAACCGGATTTGTCCCAGACAATGCCGGAAGCGACCTTATAAGGAAACTCGTCGGCACGGATTAGATTGCGCAGCCTGAGTTCGCGTGGATCGATGCCGATTTTTGTCGCGGCCATATCTATGAGCCGCTCCATGACGAAAGTCGAGGTTGGTCGGCCGACCCCGCGATAAGGACCAAGCGGCGCTTTCGAGGTCGCCACGGCGCGAACACAACCCCGATAATTCGCGATGCGATAAGGTCCTGGCAGAAAGCTCGCCACCTGAATCGGCTCGAGCGCGGCTGTCCATGGATAGATCGAATAGGCGCCAATGTCGCCGATCACATCGGCCCGCAGCGCCACGATGCGGGACTCGCTATCGAGCGCCATTTCCGCATCTACGATCTCGTCGAAACCCTGGCTGTTGGCGAGCAGATCCTCCAGGCGATCGGAGGTCCATTTGACGGAGCGCGCCAGCCGCCGCGCCGCCACGCAGACAAAAATTTCCTCGGGATAAAGCGATCCCTTGCCGCCGAAACCGCCGCCGACATCCTGCGCGACGACACGCACCTGATGGCCCGGGATGTCGAGTGCATCCGAAATCGCATCGCGCACGATGCCCGGCACTTGTGTGGACGAATAAAGCGTCAGCGCCGCACGGCCCGCGTCGAATTCGGCGAGACAGGCACGAGGCTCGATCGCAACAGGCGTCTTGCGATGCATGCGAAAACGACCGCCGATGCGCACCGGCGCCGAAGCGAGTGCACTATCGACATCGCCGCGCGTGAATTCGCGGCTGACCAGCACGTTTGTGCCGGCCTCCTCGTGCAGCAGCGGCGCGCCGTCTTGCGCGGCCTGCTCCGGATCGACCACGACCGGCAGCGGCGCATATTCAATACTGACGAGTTCGAGCGCGTCCTCGGCCTGATATCGGCTTTGCGCGATGATGCCGACGACAGGCTCGCCGACATAACGCACCCTGCCGCGCGCCAGCGGCAATAGCGGCGTCGCATGGTAATTCTTCATGCGCGAGGTCGCGACCAGCGGCTTGACCTGGTCGGCCAGATCTTCCCCCGTGAACACGGCAACGACGCCGGGTGCCGCGCGCGCCGCCGCGCAATCGATGGCGCAAATACGCGCATGCGATTGATCGCTCCTGCGGAACGCCACATGCAGCACACGCGCCACCTGACGATCGTCGGTATAGGCGCCGAGCCCGGTCAACAGCCGCGGATCTTCGGTGCGCTTGATGCGCGCGCCGATGATTTTCGGCCGAACGTGGATCTCGGGCGCGTCACTCATAGGCGTCCGCCCCTTTTCGCAATGTGGTCCATTCGGCGGCATCGTGGCCGCAGATAATTTTTGCGCCGCCCGCCTCGAAGCGCCGGATCTCGGCGAGCGACCTCGCGAGGGCGTCGGCGTTCCAGGTATTTTTCGGCACCATGCCGGTATCGAGAGTCGAGCGCAGGGAGACGGTGTCCGAGGCGAGCAAAAACGCGCCGGAGCGATCGAGCTGAACCAGCGCGCTTGTCGTACCCGGCGTATGACCGGGCAGCGGCAGAAGCACGATGCGGCCGTCACCGAACACATCGCGCTGGTCATCGATGACGTCGGTCGGGGCGTCCTGCTGCCATTCCGCCGCGAGATAGCCCTGCGCCTGGGCGCCAGGCGCGCGCGCCGCTTCCACTTCTTTGCTATGAATGATGAACGTCGCACGCTCAAAAAAGATATTGCAACCGCAATGATCGGGATGCAGATGCGAGCAGACGACCAGATCGATATCGTCGCAGCTGAGCCCGATTCCGGACAGGCCATTCACGACATTCTCGCCGGGCGGCATGATCGGTGTCATCAACCGCGCCAACGCGCCCCAGCGCGCCTCTGCATATTCGGCGACTGCAGGATGGCAGCCGGTATCGAACAGCACGTTGCCTTGGGCATGACGAAGAAGCACACACGGCACCGGCAATTCAATCGTTTCGTTCTTGTCGGCGGCGGTTTGAAAGATGCTCTTGCGCATCCGCAACCGGCCGCCGGAGAGGAGATGCATTTTCATCTTCATCGTGTCCGCCCGGCTTTGGCAACGACGGCGCGGATCGCCTTGACGACGTGTTCGTAGCCCGTGCAGCGGCAAAGATTGCCGGACAGGCCGTGGCGGATGTCGTCGTCGGTGGCGAGTGGATATTTGCACAGCAGATCGGTTGCGGTCATCAGCATGCCCGGCGTGCAGAAGCCGCACTGCAAAGCATGATGCTCGTGAAAGGACTCCTGCAGCGCATTCATCTGGCCGATACGGCCAAGGCTCTCGACGGTTTCGACTCTGTGGCCGTCGGCCTGCACCGCAAGCATCAGGCAGGAGCGCGCGCTGTCCCCATCAACCAGCACCGTGCAGGCACCGCAGACCCCGTGCTCGCAGCCGACATGAGTGCCAGTGAGCCCCAACGTGTGGCGCAGAAAATCGGCCAGCAAGAGCCGTGGCTCGACGGAAGCCTTGTGGTCTGTGCCGTTCACGTTCACCGTGATATCGCGCGTCTCCTTCATGCGGCAGCCTCGGTTGCGCGACGCCATGCCGCCGCAAGTGCGCGGCCAACGAGCACGCCGGCCAGATGCCGCCGATAATCGGATGATGCATGCAAATCGGATTGCGGCGCAATCGCATCATGCATCGCGATGATCACTCGCTTGCTCAAGCCATCATTGAGTGCCTGGCCGAGCAGAAGCTGTTCGGCTTCGGCGGCGCGCAACGCGGTCGGGCCAACCCCGGTCAAGGCGATACGCGCTTGCGCAATCACACCACCCGACACAGTCAGTGTCGTCGCCGCTGCGGCGAGCGCAAAGTCGCCATGCCGCCGCGCGACTTCCTCAAAGCCCCAACCGGTCTTTGGCGGAAGCTTCGGCACCACAATCTCACTGAGCAGTTCCGCGCCATCGAGATCGACCGTCATGGGGTCGAGAAAGAAATCGCGCGCCGCGACGGTGCGCGAGCCGCCGGACGAAACAATATGAAGCCTAGCGTCGAACAGCAGCACCATCATCGGCAATTCAGCCGCGGGATCGGCGTGCGACAGGCTGCCGCCGATGGTGCCGCGATTGCGGATGGCGAGATGAGCCACATGCGTCATAGCGCGGGACAGGATCGGAAAATGCCGCGCGATAACGGCTGAGGTCTCGAGCTGGAAATGCCGGGTCAAGGCGCCGATGCGAACACTGTTCGCAGTCTCTTCGACGAACCCGAGGCCTGGAATGCGGTTGATATCGACCAGAATTGAGGGCCGCAGCAGACGAAAATTCAACATCGGAATTAGGCTTTGCCCGCCGGCCAGAACCTTTGCCTCACCACCCGCTTCGGCCAGAGCCGCGACCGCCATGTCGATACTGGACGCTGCGATATAGTCGAAGACCGGGGGCTTCATCACTCACCGCCCCTTGAGCACGGGCCAGCCAGTGACCGCCCCGCCCGCGCCATCCGCGCCAATGCGATATTGGCCACGCCTCTCCCTCCCGTAGTCGGCGACGCTGGCCCGGACGCAAAGATAAAGTCCAGCTGCATCGTCCCTTCATCACTTGCATAACTAGACCATATGAAGAAATCAGACAAGGTTAGATGTTATATTTTCCAAATACGTCCTACAAGTTACTTGTATAAGTGAACTACTCTAGGACCGCAGAAGCCTCGAAACACGTCGGATCAGACCCGTGCTTTGCTCGGCTCCGCGCCGCCAATTGCTGCTGCGCGGTCGCTTACTGCCGGCGCGCCGAAATCGCGCGGATCGTAATTCATGTGATAGCGCATGCCATGGGCCTCGATCGGCTTCTTGCAATGATTGCAGATGACGGTCGGTGTAAAATCGTTGCCGCAATCGCGATGCGTCAGAATGATCGGCGGTCCGCCGCGCGACAGCCAGCGGTCGCCCCAGGCCAGCATCACAATCAGCGGACCGTAGAGATCCTTGCCCATCGCGGTGAGCCGATACTCGTAGCGATCCGGCTGCGACTGATATTTGCGTCGCTCGAATATTCCGGTGCCCACCAGGCGTGCCAGCCGATCGGTGAGAATATTGGATGCAATGTTGAGCTCGGCCATCAGCCGGTCGAAGCGGCGCGCACCAAGAAACGCTTCGCGAATGATAAGAAAGCTCCAGCGGTCGCCAATGATCTCGAGCGTGCGCGAAACCGAGCTCGGCCGGCCGCGCGAGAATTGCGAAGCGTCCGAAGAACGGCGGGCGCGGTGCACCGGCTGCGCCTGACGATAGCCGGCACCCGACCCGTTGCGGTAGTTAACCCGCACCGCGGTGACCTCTTGCAGGCAGGAAGAACAGGCGACAAGCGGCTGGCATTCGCAGCCGCAAATGTCGTGGATCATCCGCAACGGCGCCCCTTTATTGCCGGGCAGCCAGCGATCACCGAACTGCATCATCGCCATAAAGCTCGGATAGAGTTCGAGGCCGGCTCTGGTCAGCCGGTATTCGGCGCGGCGCGATATCTGCGATGTCCGATGCTGGCGGAATATGCCTTGGTGGGTCAGCCGCTTCAGCCGCTCCGTCAGGGTGGCGCGCGGTAGGCCAAGCGCAGTGCGAAAACTCTCAAAACGCCGTGCGCCGAAAAACGCCTCGCGAATAATCAGAAACGTCCATGCGTCGGACAGGATGCCGACCACACGAGCGACCGAGCAATTACGTTCGCGGAGCACCGGCACGGCGCCGGCACCAAGCTTAGGCGAAAAAGGACGCCTGCTGGTTCTAAGCAGAGCATCTATTGTCATGGCGATCCGTCAGTCATAGGCCAAGCGTTGCCGTAGACTGGACCGAAACTGTAAATCCGTCGAGTGCCTGCCGGTGGAACCAAACCCGACGTATACCGTTTGGCAAAGTTGCTCCAGAAAAAAGGTGTCTAATGCCTCCCCGAGGCTGAAGTCGGCGCTGCCTCAAAGCCCCCGCTCTATATCACCTTTGGGTAGGAAGCTGCCCTCTAAGGATCTGACTTTGAGATCCCCCGTTTCCTTAGTGGCGGACTTGAGTGTCCGTTACGAAGCTGTTTCATAATCTGTCATTCTGCGAATGGTCCAGCGAACGCCGGAGACGACCTATATCGCACGAGCCTATTGATTGGACACGTCTGCGCGCGGATCGTCAGCCCGTACGGAAGTTTGCAACTGAGCGGGATCGACCTTCTGCAGATCGTCGCAACGACAGAGACGAGAGATGATGACCGTGAACGCTGACCCCCGCAGAACCTGGGCTCTCGATCGAGATCGTGCTGAGCGAGGCCATCACACGGGCGCGTGTAGCTGCCGCAGCACCGATTACTCAATGCGCCTTTCTTAATCAGTCTCAGCATTGCCGAACCGAGTCTCGGGCGTCCGGTTTTGGATATCGAAAAATACAGACCAGAGACTCGGGCCCAACTTCCCGTGCGCAGCCTGCCAACGCCAGTGCGGCAAACGCAACGATCCACAAACGCATAGCGTCCCCAGATCCCCGAAGGATCATCCGACAACCACAGCGAGAGGGCAAGGCCCTCGACTGTGCCATGCGGGAGGGGTTCTTTTTTAGGTCGTGACGTTGAGGGCATGGGGTAGCCCCGCGTGCATTTTCCACGCAAGCGCTACGACTCAGATAAGTGTTATTCAACCCGCTGCGCTGGCGCGGCCTTCCCCATCGACACCCTTGCCGGCGAAAAACGGTTCACCTCGGCTCAGCCCTGGCATTCAGCCTGGGCTGTTTTTTGTTCAGCCAGACTTGCGGCGCGGCATCGCTTGCCGCAACCTAGCCGTGTGTCCCATTGCGGCGTCGTCGGAGATCTGGGCCCATTCAAGCATGTGCATTTTTAGCGAGCCTTGGGCCCCTCTACTTACGCAACAAACACTCAACACCCGACAAATAGGATGAAATCTTAGGAAGTCGAGTCCGCGGCTGGGCTGAAGTGGCCCCGGTTTGGGGCTGGGGGCTGAGAAGCACCGGGGCCACTAGCGACGCCGAATTTATTGCTGGACAGTTTCGGCGAGCCGTAAGGAAACCGTTCGCGACAGGGAACCGTTCCACGCCTCAGTTTGCCGACGCTATCGATATGTATTTATCCCAGTAGCCAGCCCACGCAGACCGAGTTGCCCCAAGAGACCCACTCAAGCCTAGGTGCGCATGCCGGGCTTTTTCAGGCCGCTCGACTCTCGGCCGACGCGTTCCTATTTGTTGGGGATCTTAGTTGTGTTCACGCGGCTCGTCGATGGCAGCACTGCTCATCCTAATTTTTCTGCTTGGTGTTGCGGTAGGCTACGCCATTCGCGCGTTCATTTCTAAACGGCGGCGCGTTGCAGCACAGCGTCGCTTTGAGACGACAGGCTCCCATCGGTAAGACATATAGCGGGCCGCCTCGGTTGGCAGCTTTGTTCATTCTAAGCGGTCCGGGCCGTTATAGTGGTGCCGTACCGGTGTTCTGCTGCCGCACTCAGTAGTATCCGCGTCGATATGCGCGTCGATGCACTCTCCGGTTAACACCGGCAACGCTTCCCGCTGTCAGCGGTCGTCCTATGACGGCTTCCGCCTTGTCGACGGACAAAGATAGCGTCTTTGTTGGCGTCCAACGAAGCGAAACTGGAGCCGCGCAAAGCACGGCAGCACCCACTAGAGTCGCTCCAATCACGGCGATCTTTTTGTTCATGATGCTCTCCCGGTTGACGCTCATTTTGAGCGGCTCGGCCCTCTCGGGGCGATGGGGGCCGTCTCAATCAGCCTAACCAGCAGTAACGTCTACCTGCGATGAATCGTTCCGGCCACACTGAAGTCGATTTCTCCGGCCAGGGGGCTGGGGCTAGATTTGGTCGGGGCCACCAGGCAGCGCAGGCGATGCCGCGCCGGCTACAATGCGCCTGGAAATGCTCAAAGTCGCCAACCCGAACTTAACCTAGGCGCGCACTCTATTCGTCGGCGCCCAGCACCTTTCCGGTTTTCGGGTTGACCAAATGCACCCGCGCACAGACCGTGCAGGTCACCGGCTCATAAGTCTCGTCGGCGCGCTCGGGATCGTCGCGACGAAGCCTTGCACGTTCAAGCCTGTGCTGGGGCAGCGGTAGACAAAGGGAAGCATCGCGCACAGTAGCGGCGATGTGGATCAGAAGCTTTGATGAACATCAAACGCGGCTGCCCGCTCCCGAACTCGACGCCTTCAAACATCAGAACCATCTGCAGCGCGATCGAGACTTGCGCGGTGTGGGCGCTCTGCATCAGCGATCGTTGAATCTGCGCCGCGGCTTGTCCCGGTAATACGGCGCCGAGCGGTAATAGCCGCAGTCAAGCAGTCCAAAGCCAGGGTTAGGGCAGCCGTGAGTGGCGAGATATTGGTACACATTTGCGACGACCGTCCCATCGTAGCCGCCGCCGGCTGCCAACGCCGTCGAGGTCGCAGCCATCGTGAGAGCGACGCTCAGGAGCAATTTCCTCATTGGTCTATTCTCCGCGCAAACGCGCCCGCGATCCTAGCACGTCGCCGAGCGTCGTCAGCTGCAGAAATTCCTTGCCGTCGTCGATGATGCAGAGCGGCCGGGGCAGAGGGCGCGACCAGTTGGCGCGGGGCAACACAAACTCCGCTGAGATGAAGCCGAGGGAGCGACCCCGGCTTCTCCACCCAACGAAGGACGGGCTACTTGACCGCGCAGTGGGGAGCGACCCCGAGCAATCAAGATGGTTCCGTGTCCACGGGTGAGGCGTGCTTACTCTAGGTGAGCTGGGTCCGGATCACAAGCCGAGGGATTGGCTGAGCGTCGGAGCACCTTGCCGCAGGTGCGCTAGTTGCCGGCTAGCAGGCGACACCGCTTGCCCCGTGCATCAAACAAAAAGAAGCCCCGGCGTGAAAGCCGGGACTAAGCTCGCTTATCAGATGCGCTTCAAGGACAGTGCGCAGCAATAGTGTGGCACGATGTCTTTCCCAGCCGAATGACAAACAAGAGGCTGTCCTGCACAAAATGTGAGCGACGTTAGTCGTCGCCGCCGTCGCCGGCTACCTTACCGGTTGCCGATACGCGGCTTCAACAGGTTAGCTGCCATCATTCGATTCGGCCGTCGCAGTTTCACTGGCCAACGACTTGGTAAAATATTTAGATGGAACGGCGTAATCGCGGTCGAAGCGCGGGGCGGCACTGCTTGCCCGCGCTTACCTGTGCACAAAGGTTTAACATCCGCGGCGCGATCGAAACTAGGAACGGATCATTAGGTTCCAGTGTTGCAGCTCGGGGGGCGTTCTTCCATCAAAAGGAAAACTAAAAATGGCCTCCAATCCCTTCTCAGACGTGGTTTCTCAAGTTCAACAGTCCCCTCAAAATCAGCGCATGGAAAAACTCATTGATGGGATTGCTCAACAGATGCAGCAATCCGGGAACTCACAGGCCCAGCAGCTCGGACAGGAGCTGCAAAGCGTAAAATCCCAATTAGTTAGGGCTGTTCAGCAGGGAGGCTAAGACTGTAAGGCTGGCGGGTCGGGGCTAATTCCCGACCTGCCGGTTCAACACACCATCCTAGCGGCTGGATTTCACTCTCCGAGCCGCCATCTGATTCGCCGACATGAGCGGCGAACCCCACTACCTCAGTCTGCGCGATTTGGCCTAGTGGCAATCGCGACCGCAGCACAAAACACGGCGTGGCCCACGGCCGACGCTGGGGCAGCTCCAGCGCTCGAGCTGCTGGTGGTGGCTGCACTGCCAGCGCTGCCAGCATCAGGCGCCGATGGCGCTCGCCGCGCCGGTCATCCTGTGGGGCGCCGATGCGCCCGGCGACGTGCTCAGCCGGTGCGCGCGCTGCACCGCCTGCGGCAATCGGGGCGCGACGCTTCAACGGCCAAGCTGGGGCGGCGAGACAATCGGCTTTGTGTCGTTTCCTGTGACATAGTTGCCATGGTGTGGCCCCGACCTTGGGGCAAACGGGAGACGGTCGGGGCCACAGGCAACGCGGGCAGGCTGGGGGCTTTAGCTCGCTTGCCGGCACTCAAACGCATATCGGACGCCGAAGCTCCAGCGTACATCGCCGCGCGACAAAATTGTCGATGAGATGCGCAAGGAGCATCGCAGGCGGGTACTGGGCGAGTGAAAAGGGCCAGTAGGCTGCTGGCTGCCGTTCCTACCTAGTGGTGACGGAGCCTTGCGGTGGTGATGCAGTTAAGCCGCTGCAACACAAGGCCGTCGAAATAATCACGGGCTGCATTTAAATCGCGAAACTCCCGCATCGCCCGCGGATCAGTAGCGATGCGCACCGTGTAGGTGCGATTGACTGTTTTCTCGCTGCCGGCCTGTGCCACCTCAGTGATAGTTATGTCTTGATACGATCTCACGACACACTTGTTGATGGGTGACCCAAGCCGAATCGAATCGCGACGAGAGGGTATCAGCAAATCGAACGCTCCGTTCGCCAAGGCAAAGCACCTGTGAGCCCCGCCACCACGGGGGGGAATCCTACCGGAGGGTTGTCATTCATCCGGCAAGCGACGAGGCTCTCAATAAGTGTAGAGCACAGTTACCGCGCCGCATCTATTGAAATCGGCGGCAAAGGCCAGCAGCGGCGCCGTCCGTCCGCTCGACGCTGGTATCGCATAGCTGACGACCGTTGTTTGCGGGGCCTTCAAACTGGTAGCGGGCTCCATATTCCTAGAGAGCCCCGTCGCCATGCCGGGAGATCACTTGCGCCTGCTTCCGGCAACAGTGCCGAGCGGCGGGGCTCACGCTTGAAATGCCAAGAGCGCCGTCTCGCATAGGAATGGCGCAGCATGGCAATTCGCGGAGTCTGCCCTAAATAACAAACATGTGCGGGCGCGCTCGACTTTCCAGCGACTATTCCGAGATCAAGATCGCATTGACGTTCGACCTCAACGCCCCGACGCCGAACTTCAAGCCTGACTGGAACAAGCCGCCGACTGAGCCGATGCTGGTCGCGATCAAATCGGAGGATGGCAAGCGCATTCCGAAGATGATGCGGTGGGGTCTCC
>DATJLN010000054.1:0-3516 GCA_035509535.1 Xanthobacteraceae bacterium
TGGCCGGGCATATTGCCGTCATCCGCAAATCACTGGATGGCTGCTGATTTAGGGCAATTCCATCCGGTTTCCAAGCCTGAAGTGGCCCGCCGATGGACAGCGGGCGTGGGCATTTTCCTGTATCAGGCCCCAAGTCCTTAGCGCGGCTTTAGCGCCGCTTTGGCCGCGATTTATCGGCTTTGCCGGCCGTTTTACCGGGCTTTCCCGTCTTCCTGGGCATGCGCGCCTTGGCGGCGACGGCGGCTTGCGGTTTCTTCGCCGGCGCGTCGGCTTCGCTTGCGCCGGGATGCGTGCGGTTGGGGCTGTGCGACATCGGCCCCCACCAGTTCGACAGGGTGCCGTCGCCCCAGACCTTCGGCCGCTGCGGACGGTCCTGATGCCAGGGCCGCGGCTCGAAGAAGCCGAGTTCTTCGTCGTACATCTGGTCCATCTCGCAATAGAACTCGACGACCACGCCGTCCGGGTTCTTGTGATAGATCGCGATATTGTGGCCGATGATGTGGCGCAGCGGCCCCCAGGTGAGGTGGATATTGCTTTGCGCCAGGAAGTCCGAGGCGCGCTTGACGTCGGTCCAGTCGCGCACCTCGAAGGCAATGTGATGGATCCCGGTCTTCGCATCGCGCAGGAAGTTCACGGTGTGGTGGTCGCGGCTGCAGCGCAGGAAGGCGAAGAAGTCGCCGCGCCAGTCGGAGACGCGGAAGCCGAGCACGTCGCAATAGAATTTCACGATGCTCTGCACGTCCGGACAGGTATAGGCAATGTGGCCGAGCTTGAGCGGCATCACGCCGTTGAAATTGTCGTCCTTGGGCGCAAAGCCGAAATCGGAGAAAACTTCGATCACCGTGCCCTTGGGATCGGTGAAGGTCACGGCCTCCTTGATGCCGGGCGTGATGTCGCTGCGCTTCTCGCTTTTGACGCCCAGCGCACGAAGGTTGGCGACGATTTCGCCCGGATCGCTGCCTGGCGTCGTCTGCAATGACAATCGTGGCGCGCCGGCTTCGCTGCCGCTTTCCAGCACGATCGCTTCGAGTCCCGATTTCGTGGCCAGGATGGCGCGGTTCTTTTCCCGGGCGGCGAGGCTCAGCCCGACAATGCGGGTGAAATAATCGAGCGTTCGCTCGAGATCGGGCGTGGTGAGGGTCGAGTGGCCGGCGCGTTTGATCTGCAACATGGCACGTTCCCTGAACGGTTCCTCTTTTTCGTTTGCGATTGCCGCGGTTACGCGGCTTCTCCGATTTTATGCGCGCGGACGTCGATCTTGAGCTCGCCGAGCACGGGAGCCGAGCGGCAGACGATCACGTCGCCCGGCTTCACCGGTCCAACGCCTTCGGGCGTGCCGGTATAGAGCAGGTCGCCCGGATAGAGCGTGTAGAACGACGAGGCGAATTCGATCAGGCGGCGGCAATTAAAGATCAGGTCGCTGGTATTGCTGCTCTGCCGCACCTCGCCGTTGACGGTGAGCGTCAGCGGCAGCGCGTCGGGATCGGGGATTTCGTCGGCCGTCACCATCCACGGGCCGGCAACGGCATAGCCGTCGACCGATTTGCGGAAGCTTCTGTCTTCGCGGCCGCGCACGGTGATGTCGAGGCCGAGGCAATAGCAGGCGACATAGTCGAGCGCGTTCGCCTGCGGAATGTCGCTGCCGGCTTTGCCGATCACCATCACCAGTTCGATCTCGTGATCGTTGCGGCGGTCGGGAAAGCGCAGCGGAATGCCCTCGGACGGGCCGATCAGCGAGGAATTGGATTTCAGGAACATGCCCGCTTCGAGGATCTTTGACGATTGATGCGCCACAACCTGTGAGCCGGGTTTTGCGGCGGCAGCCTGCATCTCGCTGATATGCGCTTGGTAATTGGTCGGCGCGCAGGTCAGCTTCGACGGCCGCGCGACGGGAGAAAGCAGTTTCACCTGCGCGATCGGCAAGCCTCGCGCTTTGTCGGCCATGCGCTCGATGCGCTCGCGCCAGGCCGGCAGCGCCGCGACGACGGCGTCGCCCCGCATCGCATAGGGCGCCGCCTTGCGGATCTCGGTCTGCGCCTCGGTGACATCGTGCACCAGCCCGTCGCGTACCACGCCCAGACGATCGTCGTCATAGCGGCAAAGCTTCATGGGGTACTCCTTGATCGTCCCGGAATTGTCATTTTGTTGTCGGAAAGAGACTAGCAGGCAAGCACGGACAAAGTCATTGCAATCCTTGGTTAGTCAGTGCCTGCCAGGTCGGTTTTGCGGCCCGACAGCCCGAAGGTCACCGTGGTCACGCAGAGCAGGCTGATGGTCGCGGAGACGAAGAAGATCGCGCGCGGCTCGTTGCGGTCCATCAGCATGCCATACATGATCGGCGCGATGCTGGCGCCGATGTTGAAGCCGGTCGAGACAAAGCCGAACACCTTGCCGAAGGCGCCGGGTGGCGTCACCGCCCGCACCAGCATGTCGCGCGACGGATAGGTGATGCCGACGCAGAAACCGGAGAATCCCATAACGACGATCAGCAGCACCGGCCCGAAGTTGAAGAAGCCGACCAGCGCGGTGACGATGCCGCCGATCGTCAAGCCCGATGCCGCCACCGCGGCGTGGCGCGACGTGCGTCCGGCGAGAAGCCCCCCGGCCAAGGTGCCGGCGGCGCTCATGGCGAGCAGCGAGGTCAGCGCCATATTGGCGACCGCCGGCGGCGTCGCATGCAGCGCGCCCAGCGCCACCACGAGATAAGTGTTCAGCCCGCTGCCCATCAGCGAGATCATGACGAAGAAGCCAAGATTGAGCAGGATCGGCGGCGACAGCAACAGCCGCCAGCCGGTATCGGCAGCGTCGGTATGCGCCTTTGCGGGCGCTTTGGCCGTGGCTTCGTCCACAGGCTCGGGCTGGGCCACAAGCGCGATAAGCACGAGCAGGCCGAAGATCGCCGAGCCGATATAGGCGCCGCGCCAGCCGAATTGGCTTTGCATATAGAGCAGGGTGGCCGGCGCGACCGCGGAGCCGACCATGCCGGCGAAGGTGTGAAACGAGAACACCTGGCCGATTCGCGCCGACGGCGTGTGCCGCGACAGCAGCGAATAGTCGGACGGGTGATAGACGGTGTTGCCGAGACCGGCGACGCCATACATCGCGACGAAGACCCAGAACGAGCCGACGATGCCGGCAACGGCAAAGCTGACGCTGCTGAGAAACAGCCCGAACAGCAGCACCGGCCGTGCCCCGATGCGATCGACCAGGAAGCCGACCGGCGTCTGCAGCGCGCCGGAGACGACATTGAAGACGGTGAGCGCCAGCGCCAGCTGCGTGTAGCTCACGCTGAAATCATCGCGGATGAAGGCGAGCAGCGGCGCCAGCATCAGCATATAATAATGGCTCATCATATGTGCGGCGCAGACGCCTGCGATGAGCCGCGACTCGGCCGGCCTGATGGCGCGGCCCGATAAGGCTTCCGCTGCTTCCGTCATTGCCGCGGCGCCGGAGCGGCCTTGACCTTGCCTTCGGAGTCGGCGTCGCGCAGCGCCTGCCAGATGTTCGCCGGCGTCA
>DATJLN010000055.1:0-166706 GCA_035509535.1 Xanthobacteraceae bacterium
TGGACGCCGCTATGCGCACCGACCTTGCCCCGTTCTTTGCCTTCGTGAAGGCGTCGGGGCTGCGGCAGAATGAGTGCTTGTCGCTGCGCTGGTCGGAAGAGTCGATTGGGGCGCCAAACGCATCACCAAGGCCGGGAAGGGCGACCGGCGGGTCACTCTACCGATCACATCGACGATCCGCGGAATCCTATGGCCGCTGCGCGGTCATCACCCAGAGCATGTATTCACCTATGCGGCACAGCGGACCTATGGCGACCGCGTGAAGGGCAAGCGGTATCCGCTCACTCGCGAAGGCACCAAGACGGCATGGCGGCGCCTACGGAAGAAGGCCAAGGTTGAAGGCTTCCGATTCCATGACTTCCGCCACAACTTCGGGACCAAGCTCCTACGGCAGACCGGCAATCTCAAGCTGGTGCAACGCGCGCTCAATCATGCCGACATCGCGACCACGACGCGCTATGCGCATGTGCTCGCCTCGGAAGTTGCCGAAGCGATGGAAACTCTCACGGAGTCCCGAAGAAAGTCCCGAAGTCGAGCGCGGAAGGCGTCATAAAGCCAATAAAATCGGGCATAACTCACGTTGCGCCCCAAACTCCCCCAGACTGGTGCGCTAACGATCTCCTCAACACTGCGATGTCCGGACACCGTCAGCGCCGTTGTTCATCAAGCCGACCCCATTATGGTTGCACGTTGGTTGCATAGGTCAGTGTTTTCGGCTAGAGCCTGAAAAAATAAATTTATATAACTCATTGTTACATATTGTGTTTTAAGTGGTGAGCCCGCTGGGACTCGAACCCAGGACCCCGTGATTAAAAGTCACGTGCTCTACCGACTGAGCTACGGGCTCGCCAAAGCAGCAAGGATTGCCGCATCGGCATCATTAAGCATGGCCCCTTCGGGAAGCCGGCCCCGGCAGCCGGATCAACTCCGGGCGAAGGCCGTTTTCCGGATCATGCTCAGCGGACCAATACCTTGAATCCGCCAGTGTTTTCCAGCCGTTTCCGAGCCTTGATCGGAGCCTTGGGCAGGGCGAGGACCTTGCCCGCATTCGGCGCTGGAAGGCGAGCGTATATAGGACCCCGGCCGCAACGGGAAGAGCCTCCTCCGGGGCCCTGTGGGAAGGGCTGCCGGCGCTGGAGGCCTTTCTCATGACGAACCTCTCGGCAAGCAGGTTGAGCCTTTGCTAGATTGTAACGCTCTTCCTTCGGCCCGTGAGATCGAGGACGCTGCCATGGCCATCGTCAATCGTGTTGCCGATCTGCACCAAGACATCGCCGGTTGGCGGCGGGATTTTCATGCCCATCCGGAGTTGCAATTCGACGTGCACCGCACCGCAGGCGCCGTCGCCGATCTGCTCAAGAGCTTTGGGTGCGACGAAGTGGTGCCGGGCATCGGCAGGACCGGCGTGGTCGGCGTGATCCGTGGCCGCAGGCCCGGCGGCAAGAAGGTGATTGGGCTGCGCGCCGACATGGATGCGCTGCCGCTCGAGGAGGAAACCGGCCTGCCTTATGCCTCGACGGTACGAGGGAAAATGCATGCCTGCGGCCATGACGGCCACACCGCCATGCTGCTCGGCGCCGCCAAATATCTCGCCGAGACCCGTAATTTCGCCGGCACCGCCGTGGTGATTTTCCAGCCTGCGGAGGAGGGCGGCGGTGGCGGTCTCGCCATGATCAAAGACGGCTTGATGGCCCGCTTCGGCATCGAGGAAGTCTACGGCATGCACAATTTCCCGGGCCTGCCGCTCGGGCAATTCGGCATCCGTCCGGGCTCGATGATGGCGGCAGCCGACCACATCGAGATCGCGATCGAAGGCAAGGGCGGGCACGCGGCGCGGCCGCATCTTGCCGTCGACACGGTGCTGGTCGGGGCGCAGATCATCAATCAGCTGCAATCGATCGTGTCGCGCAATGTCGATCCGCTCGAATCCGGCGTGGTCTCGATCTGCGTGTTCCAGGCCGGCCATACCGACAATGTCATTCCCCAGCATGCGCGGTTGCGCGGCACGGCGCGCAGCCTGACGCCGCGGGTGCGCGATTTATTGGAGAAGCGGATCCGCGAGGTGGCCGAGGGCACGGCGCGGCTTTACGGTGCCAGCGCCAGGGTCACCTACCATCGCGGCTATCCGGTGCTGGTGAACCACACCCGTGAGACGTCGTTCGCCGCCGACGTGGCGCGCGAAGTCGCCGGCGAAGCCAAGGTCGATATCGACTTTCCGCCGGTCATGGGGGCTGAAGATTTCGCCTATATGCTGGAAGAACGGCCGGGGGCCTTCATTTTTGTCGGCAATGGCGACAGCGCCAGCCTGCATCACCCGGCCTACAATTTCAATGATGACGTGATCCCGCTCGGCACGTCCTATTGGGTGCGTCTCACCGAGACAGCACTCGCCGGGCAATAATCATGCTCCCCGCTATCGCCGCGGATGTGCCTATTGCGCCGCTTCGACTTTATCCCCGGGCTTAGCCTGGTCCATGACCGGTTCGATCACCGGATTGATCACTTGGGTCATGACCTTCTGCGACTGCGGCAGGACGATGGCTGACGCGGCCGCGATCTTGGCTTCAACGACACGCCAGAACGTGAAGTTGTTGAAGCGAGTGCCTTCGATGCCGGCGAGTGCGACGGCGGCAAGGAAGGGCAGGCTCTGCACCACCAGCACCAGCGCATAGATATTGATCTCGCGGACCTCTTTGTAATTGGTCGCCACCAGCGCAATCGCGCCGGCGATCAGGAGGCCGGCGATCACCGCTTCCCAGAAGGCCGCAAAATCCGGGCCCTTGCGCGCCATGCCGCCCTTGGCGGTGCGCAGGAACGGCGCATGGAGCGTGACGATGCCGGTGCCGACGGCGCGGGCCACGGTCCATTGCAGCGACATGGCGGCGACGACAGCACCTGCCATTACACCCAGCGATGCCCGCACGCGCAGCCGGTAGAGCGAGATGAAGTGCGCGGCCGAAACGACGAAGGCGGCGATGATCGGCAGCGTCAGCACGCGGTCGGGTACCGCGCCCAGGCTCGCAAGTGATACCGCGTGCCTGGCAAGCCACTCTGCGGTGTCCTGGCCAATATAGGGCGCCCAGTTTGCGAACATCTCGCTGAGCCAAGCGGCGACACCGCTGCTCGTATAAATGACAAACGGCACCCAAATGATATTCAAGAGTGCAACCACCACGCCGATGGTGTCGGCGCCCATCCAATTGAGCCAGCCGACGCCGTATTCGCGCTTTTGCTCGCGGGTGAAGCCGTCGGCTTGAGGCAGCAGTTCGCGCCAGTGCTTGCGCAGCAATTGAAAGCCGCCATAGGCCCAGCGATGACGCTGGCGCTTATAGGCGTCGAATGTATCGGGCAGCAGGCCGCGGCCGTAGCGGCGGCTGGTGTAATGCGCAACCCAGCCGTGCTCGAGCATGCTCATGCCGAGATCGCTGTCCTCGACGATGGTGTCGCTCGACCAGCCGCCGGCGCTGTCGAGCGCGGCGCGACGGATCAGGCACATTGTGCCATGCATGATGATGGCGTTGACTTCGTTCCGCTGCACCATGCCGATGTCGAAGAAGCCGGCATATTCGGCGTTCATGGCGTAGTGCATCAGCGAGGTGTCGCCGTCGCGGTGATCCTGCGGCGATTGCACGAAGCCGACGCGGGGGTCGGCAAACAGCGGCACGAGATCCTTGAGCCAAGCCGGATCGAGGACGTAATCGGCATCGATACAGGCGATGATTTCGGTCTCGGGTGCGGTGTGCGCCAAAGCAAGCCGCAGCGCGCCGGCCTTGAAGCCGACGAGCTTGTCGATGCGGATGAATTTGAAGCGCTCGCCGAGCGTGCGGCAATGCTCCTCGACCGGCTGCCACAGGGCCGGGTCCGGCGTATTGTTGATGATCACCACGCATTCGAGGTTCGGGTAATCGAGCCGCGCCACGGAATCGAGGGTCAGCTTTAACATGTCCGGCGACTCGCAGCAGGCCGGCACATGCAGCGAAACCTTCGGTGCATAGGCTTCCGCGGTCTCCGTTGACCGCGGCACCGCACCGTCCGGTACGATCGACGGCGCATTGGCGATCCGGCGCGGCGGGCGGCCGAAGGCGATGGCCGCGATCTCATCGAGCCGCGACAGAGCGGTCGCGATCAGCGGCAGCAGGAGGACGAGGCCGAGCCCAAGCGCAAAGGCCGATCCCCAGACGAAATAGTGCCCGTTCCAAAAGGCGACGATCGCGGTGAGCCAGGCGCCGAGCAGATTGGCGCAGACCGCCAGCATCGCGGCCTGCGTGGCGGTCACTCCGGCAATGGTCAGGATTGGCAGCGACAAGAGCAGACCGAGCAGGACCGCGAAGCTTGCCTGCTCGAAATAGCCGGACTCGCTGACCAGCCCGGTCCAGGCGAATTTCGGCTGGCGGGACGCGTCCAGAAGTCCCCAATATTGGCCAACGCCGCCCTCGGCAGTCTTCCAAGGCTGATCGATGCCGTCGACGATGTTGTAATCGACGCCGTAAGCCTTGGCCCAGTTCACGAAATCCCGGATGACCATCGCCTGCTCGGTACGGCCAGGATTGGCATTCTTGAAATTGTAGCCGGCGGTTGGCCAGCCGAATTCGCCGATGACGATGCGCTTGCCGGAGTACATTTTGCGCAGTTCGTTATATCTCTCGATCGCTTCGCCAACCGCTTTCGAAGCATCGAGGCCGCCCCAGTAGGGCAGCACGTGGATGCTGATGAAGTCGACCGCGGATGCCAGCGGCTTCGCTTGGTCCTGTTCCCAGATGTCCCAGCCTTCGGCGGTGGTCACGGGAACCGGGCTCGAGCGCTTCACCTGCTGGATCTTTGCAATCAAGTCATCGACACTCATGTCGTGGCGCAACAAGGTTTCGTTGCCGACGACGATGGCGTTGACATTGCTGTAGTGCCGGGCGAGCTGCAGGGCCGCCAAGATTTCCTTGTCGTTCTGCTTCGGGTCCCGTCCCATCCAGGCACCGACGGTCACCTTGAGGCCGAGTTCGGCCGCGATGGGCGGCACCATTTCCGAGCCATCGGTCGATGAATAAAGCCGGATCGCCCGCGTATAGGGTGCTAGGGCCTTAAGGTCGGCGCGGATTTTTTCCGGCGTCGGCTTGGGGTCATTTTCCGGATGATCGGAGTGAGGCGCCGGCGAGTAGGAAACGCTTGCGAGCTGCCCGGTGAAACTCGGTGCTGTTTCGGTACGCTGGAGCAAGGCCCAAATGCCGGCTTGCACGCACGCAACTAGCGCGAGCACGGCGGCGACAGTGCGCATCTTTTTCTAACCACACGGGGGCGAGACGACACAGGCCCGAACCTGTCCCCAAGGTTCGAAGTGGTCGTAAGGACGAGGCAACCTTGCGAGCGGCAAAGGAAAAGTAGTTCCAAGGAATGGCAATTTCAAGACAACAACTTGCGACTTGGAGCATTATCAGCAACGCCGAAAGTTTATAGCAAACAGATCGTGGCCGGATACCTCACAGCTAGTGCGTTGAAGTCTGGCTCGGCGCAGGGGCCGCCGGCGCTGCGGGAGCCGGCGCGGGTGCCGCGGCGGCAGCCGGCGCAACCGCCGGAATGGCCGGCGAGGTCGGGTTGTTCCAGCAGGCGTCAACCCGAAATTCCAGGGTGTCGGAGGGTTTGTGATCGCCGGATTTCGGATCAACCGGCTGGTGCAGAACGATGCATCGGACTGCAGCCTGGATGTGCGCGCCAGGACAGCCGAACCGATCATAAAGATCTATGTATCGGAAGGCGGTATCGATGTCGTCGCTCCAAAGCCGGTTAACCGCCTTGCGGCCGATCCAAACACATTCCGGGTTGCCGGCCGCGCCGTTTATGAGGCGCTGGGCTGCGGTAAATTCGTCCTCTTTCGATCCTCCGCCTGGGTTCGGCGCCTTTTGCACGCCGGTCGCTGCAGGCGCGTTGTCCTCGGCCCGGACGGAGGTGGTCGCCAGCAGCGCGGCTGCGGCAAGGAGCCACACGGCGGTGGAAGTCGCGGATCGCGTCCTGCCGGGACTGCGCACAAAACTGAGCACTCTGTGGAGCATGGTTCCCTTAACGGTTGGGTTTCGAGCCAATTGGATGGACGTTTCCCGGGCGGTGATATCATCCGCCTTATCGATTTTTGACCGTCAGCGATCTTTCGCCACCAGATTGGGCCACCATTGCGGCAGCCGCTGCCGTGAAAACGGCCGCGATGACAACACCCTAACCGCATTGTTTTGTCCAGCGTAACCAAGCGCGCAGGTGCGGCCGACACTGAACCTTGGTTACCACCGCGCGGCCTTGGCGTTCGCCGGAATTTTCGAATTTTACTTCCGAATAAGCGCGGGGCTTTCTTTTTCCGGATCATGCGCTAATGCGACACTGTGGCTGGCCCTGCGGACCGACATTCGTTCACTTCGGCGCTTGCATATTGCGGGCTGACCGCGCTTGCGATCGCCTTGGCGTGGATGTGGCTCGGCGCGCCGGTCAAATTGCGGCCGTCGTCGCTGGCCTCCGGCGGTAAGCTTTACTGCGTTTCCTATGCGCCGTTTCGCGACGGCCAGGATCCGCTGGTCCCCGGCACTATGGTCAGCGCCGAACAGATCGATCAGGACCTCGCGCTGCTGTCGCACTATACCGACTGCATTCGCACCTATTCGAATGCCAATGGGCTCGCGCAAATTCCGGCGATCGCCAAGCGCCACGGCCTCAAAGTGCTGATGGGGCTTTGGCTTGCCAACAATGCCGCGTTCAATCGGCAACAGATCGCGACCGCGATCGATCTGGCCAAGGCCTATCCGGACGTCATCCGCGCCGTCATCGTCGGCAACGAGGTTCTGCTGCGCGGCGAGATGTCGGCGACCGATCTTGGCGCCATCATCCGCGAGGTGAAGTCGCAAGTCTCGATGCCGGTCACTTATGCCGATGTCTGGGAGTTCTGGCTGCGCTATCGCGATCTCGCAAACGATGTCGATTTTGTCACCATCCATATCCTGCCGTATTGGGAGGATGTGCCGCTGCCGGCCGCGCTCGCCGCCGCCCATGTCGACGACATCCGCAAGAAAGTTGCCGCCGCGATCCCGAATAAAGAAATCTTCATCGGCGAAGTCGGTTGGCCGAGCGCCGGTCGCATGCGGGAGGGAGCACGCCCGTCGCTTTCCAACCAGGCGCGGGTGATTACGGAGACGCTGGCGCTCGCCCAGCGCGAGAATTTCCACGTCAACGTCATCGAGGCGTTCGACCAGCCGTGGAAGCGCGCGCTCGAAGGCTCGACCGGCCGCTACTGGGGGATTTTCGATCGGACAATGCAGGCGCCGAAGTTCAGCTTCAGCGGCATCGTCTCCGATCATCCGTATTGGCCGGAACAGGCCGCGGCCGGAATCCTGGTCGCCGTCCTGGCCTTTGCCGGGGCATGGATCTTCGGCCGCGGCAAGAGCACGACCGCTTTCCTGTGGCCGCGCGTTGCCGCGATCACTTTCCTGCCGGCGGTCCTGTTTGGCTGGACGTTGCAGACGATTCCGGTCGACAGTGTCGGCATCGGCGGCTGGGTACGGATGCTCGCTCTTGCCGCCGTTGCGGCGACGGCGCCGATCGTCTGCGCCATTGCTAGCGCCGAAGCCCGCCCGCGTCCCGCCTTTGCTGCGCTGCTCGGCCGGCCGGACCAGCGGGGCGATATTTTGGATATTGCTCTTGCAGTGATCTTTGTCGCGCTGACTTTGCTGTCGGTGGAAACCGCGCTTGGGCTCGTCTTTGATCCGCGCTATCGCGACATCCCCTTTGCGCCGCAGAGCGGCGCGGCCTTCGCTTACCTCGTCTTGATGCTGTCGACACCGCGGCCGGCAGGATTTCGGCCAGCCGCGGAGACCCTCGCTGCCGCGGTGCTTGCAGTCTGCGCGGTCTATATCGCGATCAATGAAACCTTCGCCAACTGGCAGGCGCTGTGGCTCAGCCTCGGCCTGCTGGGGCTTGCCTTCGTTCTGATGCGGACGCGGGCCGCGCCAGGCTGAGGATCAACACGCCCGCGGCGAGCGCCGACAGGTCGGCGTTGTGCAGAACGACGCCGAAGCCCGCGGCGGCGAGCGCGAAAGACGCGGCTATCAGCGACGGCCGCCAAAGATTGAAAAGCGCCGCGCCCAGCGCCGCCCAGCCGAAGATCTCGTGATTGAAGAAAAGGATCGACACCCGGAACGCCGTGCACAGCCACGTCTGCAAACCGGCCTGACACGCCAATTCCGTGTTCAGGTTCTCGATCGCCATGTAGCGGATGTAAAGCGCTTGGCCCACCGCGAGGAAGGCGACGATCAGGAGCCAGTTGGTTTGCCGGGCGGTCGGCAGAAACAGGGCGCGGTGCATCGCGGTCACTCCGGGGCGCGCTGAAGACGCGGGGCCCGCGATCCTTAATCACGGATGAGGCCGGCTTGTCACCTCAACGCCAGATGCTGGCCGTCATAGACCGCAGGCTGGCAGAACATGCCGAACATGTTCAGCGCCTGACACAACTGCGTTGCGGCGCCCGGATGGGCGAGCGGCCCGACCACCAGCCGCAACTCGATCTTGCTGCTGTGCGGCGTTTCCCGAACGCTGACGATCGGCTCCATACCGTCGAGAAGGGCAGGGTGCGCCTGACGAAGGGTCTGCCAGCGGGCGCGCAAGGCCTGCAAGGACAGGCCGCTGCCGATATCGATGCCATATTGCGTCGGCGGCAGCGCCGCGGGGGCGGCGGGCGTTGCAGCATCACCTTGCGAAAAGCCTGCCGGCGGAGGCGGCGGGTTGAAGGGAGCGGCCGCGGAAGCGGTCAGTGCCGCGGTGGCCGAAACAGTCGGGCCGTCATCGGCACGCTTGGCCTCGCTGGCTGCCGCAACCTGACGGATCGAGCCTGTGACGTCGTCGAGATCGTGCTCAACCGCTGCGACACGCTTGCGCAATTGATCGTCGTTTGAGGCCAGCACGCGAACGGCGTCGGCGAGTTGGCGCGCGACGGTCTCGGCGTCGAATTTACTGGCGGTTTGCTGCGCGCGACCCGGATGGAACATGGCCCACAGCCGTTCGGCACCGACTTGGCTGCGCCCGGCAAGGACAGCCAGCGCCACCGCCACGGCAGCGCCCGCCATCCAGATCGTGCAATTGCGAAGCTTGCGCAGCACCGCAAACGCGCTCGGCGCCGCTGCGGTCTTTCGCGGCGGCGTCTCCTTTACGATCTGCTCTCTCACGGCCTGCGCGAGATCCAGCATCGGCGCTCCAGCAAGTTCCGCACGAATCAATGGCAAATTCCTATCAGATTCGCGCATCTGGAACCGCCGATGCGGCGTTTTCGCGCTATTTTGCGACGTTTGCCATCGCGCGATGTGAAGACTTTCGGCGCTCGCAGGGCTCGGATAAGACAGCCGCGGAGGTTCCGATGACGGCTCGAAGCTGCCTTGCGATCGTGCTTGCCGCGGGTGAGGGCACGCGCATGCGCTCGGCGAAGGCCAAGGTGCTGCATGAGGTTGCCGGTCGCTCGCTGCTGGCCCATGTACTCGGCGCGGTCGCCAAAGCGGGCGTGACTTCGGCTGCGGTTGTCATCGGGCCGGGCCAGGACGAGGTCGCCGCCGAGGCCAAGCGTATCCTTGCCGATGCCGCGACCTTCACGCAGCACGAGCGGCGCGGCACGGCGCATGCGGTGCTCGCAGCAAGATCTGCGCTGGAAAAGCCTGCCGACGACATTCTCATCGTCTATGGTGACACGCCGCTCATTCGCCCGGAGACGCTGTCACGGCTGCGTGCTCCGCTGGCGCAGGGAGCCGCCCTGGTCGTGCTCGGCTTTCGTCCCTCCGATCCGACCGGCTATGGCCGGCTGATCATGGACGGGAACGAGCTTCTGGCCATTCGCGAAGAGGCCGACGCAAGCGAGAGCGAGAAGAAGATTGGCCTGTGCAATGCCGGCATCATGGCCTTTGCCGGAGATAGCGCGCTCGCGATCCTGGAAAAGATCGGCAATGCCAATAGCAAACATGAATTCTATCTGACGGATGCCGTCGAAATTGCGCGCGACATGAAACTTCGCGCAGTCACGGCCGAAGTGGAGGAGGATGACGTGCGCGGCATCAATACCAAGGCGCAACTCGCCGAAGCCGAGGCCGTGGCGCAAAAGCGGCTGCGCGATGCAGCGCTTGCCGCGGGCGTGACGCTGATCGCGCCGGAGACCGTATTCCTCTGCGCGGATACCAAATTCGGCAAGGATGTCGTGGTCGAGCCCTATGTGGTTTTCGGCGAGAAGGTGACGGTGGATGACGGAGCCGTGATCCGTTCGTTCTCGCATCTGGCAGGCGCCCATGTCGGCAAAGGCGCCATCGTCGGGCCGTTCGCGCGGCTGCGGCCGGGCGCCGATCTCGGCGAGGGCGCGCATATCGGCAATTTCGTCGAAATCAAAGCCGCCGTGATCGAAGCCGGTGCCAAGGCCAATCACCTGGCCTATATCGGCGACGCTTTTGTCGGCGCCAATGCGAACGTCGGCGCCGGCACCATCACCTGCAATTACGATGGCATCGACAAGCACCCGACGAAGATCGGCAAGGGGGCCTTTATCGGCTCGAACTCGGCGCTGGTGGCGCCGGTCGAGATCGGCGACGGCGCCTATATCGGCTCGGGCTCGGTGATCACCGAAAACGTGCCGGCCGACGCGCTGGCGCTCGGCCGCGGCCGGCAGGTCGTTAAGGAAGGCTGGGCGTCGCGCTTGCGCGGGCTGAAGCGGCTCGGCAAGAAAAAGGCCTGATTGCGCGCGCCACAGTGGTTGGTCCTTGTCACGGAGCGAAAGCTAATTTGATTTTTGCCTTTGTTAACGCTGCGCTTTAACCAGGACTCGCCAATCCGCGGTCCCGTAGTCAGGAAAATAATGAGTTCTGACTATAGATCACGGGTTGCTGCAATCTGATCAGGGCTGGTTCGACCTTATGTGCGGCATTATCGGCATTATCGGCACGGAGCCCGCCGCTCCCCAGCTCGTCGACGCGCTCAAGCGGCTGGAATATCGCGGCTATGATTCCGCCGGCGTCGCCACGCTCGAAGCCGGCCGGCTGACGCGGCGCCGCGCCGAGGGCAAACTCAAGAATCTGGAAAAGAAGCTCGGGCTCGAGCCCCTGTCCGGCACGATCGGCATCGGCCATACCCGCTGGGCGACGCACGGCCGGCCCACCGAGAACAACGCGCATCCGCATGCGACGGAAAAGCTCGCCGTCGTGCATAACGGCATCATCGAGAATTTTGCCGAATTGCGCCGCGAACTCGAGGCCAAGGGCGCCAAATTCTCGACCGAAACCGACACCGAAGTCATTGCGCATCTCGTCACCGAAGAGATGAGGCGCGGCGCCTCGCCGGTCGAGGCGGTCAAAGCGGCGCTGCCGCGGCTGCGCGGCGCGTTTGCACTCGCTTTTCTGTTCGCCGGCGAGGACGATTTGTTGATCGGCGCGCGGCGCGGCTCGCCGCTTGCAGTGGGTTTTGGCGACAATGCGATGTATGTCGGTTCCGATGCCATTGCGCTTGCGCCCTTCACCGATACCGTCAGCTACCTCGAAGACGGCGACTGGGTCATCGTCACCCGCAAAGGCGCAGAGATTCACGACGCTGACGGCGCGGTCGTGCGGCGCGCAACGCTGAAATCGCGGGCGTCCGTTCTTTTGATCGACAAGGGCAATCATCGTCATTTCATGGCGAAAGAGATTTTCGAGCAGCCCGAAGTCGTCGGCCATACGCTGGCCAATTACATCGACATGACGGCGGGACGGGTGGCGCTGCCGATGCCGCTGCCGTTCGACTTCAAGAACCTCCAACGCGTGTCCATCGCCGCCTGCGGCACCGCCTATTATGCCGGCATGGTGGCGCGCTATTGGTTCGAGAATTTCGCGCATCTGCCGGTCGAGGTCGATATCGCCTCCGAGTTCCGCTATCGCGACGTGCCGCTCGGCGACGGCAATCTGGCGATCTTCGTCTCGCAATCCGGCGAGACCGCCGATACCCTGGCATCATTGCGCTACGCGCGGGCGCACAAGCAGCACGTGCTTTCGGTCGTCAACGTGCCGACCTCTAGCATCGCCCGCGAAAGCGACGTGGTGATGCCGACGCTTGCCGGCCCTGAAATCGGTGTCGCCTCGACCAAGGCTTTCACCTGCCAGTTGGCGGCGCTGGCAGCATTGGCGATTGCCGCCGGCCGTGCGCGCGGCGTCTTGAGCGAAGCCGAAGAGAAAGTGCTGGTGCAGGCGCTGATCGAAATCCCGCGCCATCTCAACGACGCGCTCGCGCTCGAGCCCCAAATCGAGCAGATCGCGCGCGACCTGGCCAAATGCCGCGACGTGCTCTATCTCGGCCGCGGCACGAGCTATCCGCTGGCACTGGAAGGCGCGCTCAAGCTCAAGGAAATCTCCTACATCCACGCCGAAGGCTACGCCGCGGGCGAGCTTAAGCACGGCCCGATCGCGCTGATCGATGAAAATCTGCCGGTGATCGTCATCGCGCCGCACGACAAGGTTTTCGAAAAGACCATGTCCAACATGCAGGAAGTCGCCGCACGCGGCGGCCGGCTTATCCTGATGACCGACGCAAAGGGACAGATCGCAGCTGCTGGGCAATCGGCGGAAACGATCACGCTGCCGACGGTTCATCCCGCCGTCGCGCCGCTGGCCTATGCTGTGCCCGTGCAGCTCCTCGCCTATCACACCGCCGTCATCATGGGCACTGATGTCGATCAGCCGCGTAATTTGGCCAAGTCGGTGACTGTGGAATAAGTATCGTTCGGGAGAGGAACCAAATGCTTCTGCTGCTGTTGCGCTAAATGACGCACGGCGAAAACGGTATGGCTCGATCGAGTGCCGAGTTTTTTCGTGGAAGAGTCGCCGAATGCGATGCGGCGGCCCAATCGGCCAAAGATCCGATCATAAAACAGGCTTACCTGGAACTGGCGCAGGGCTGGCGGGCGCTGGCCGACGAAATCGAGCGCCTGAGATCGCAAGTTTGGCGACCGCAAGTTTACAGTGGGCATGCGCTGCCGCGTCGGTCCCTGGACGATTTCTACGAGCTGCGGACCCCACAATCGGGCAAACGTGCCGTGACACCCGCCCTGGAGCACCCGACACTCGACGATTGGCCCGGCGCGACCGCGAAAGAACGCGGCGAGCCGCAGCCATCCGCGCGTAACGCCCGGACGCGCCGGGCGGATTCGCTCTGATATCCGCCGACAATCGCGATCTGTAGCCGATTTGGTCGTTTGAGGGCGCGGCAGCGCTTCGTTAAGGCTGCACGCGGTGTGGATGCGCACAGGCTCGCAAAATCCTATATATATCGCGGCACGGATCAGTGATGCAAAGCGACGACACCAAACTCGAGTTTCCGATCGGCGGGGAAGAGCTGAAGCCTCCACCTAAGCCGGGCTTCATGCACCGCGTTCGCACCTATTTCCTGACCGGCCTCGTGGTCGCGGGTCCGGTGGCGGTGACGCTGTGGCTGGTCTGGTACTTCGTCACCTGGGTCGACAATCTGGTGCGGCCGCTCATTCCCGCCGACTACCGGCCCGACACCTATCTGCCGGTGAATGTGCCGGGGTCCGGGCTGATCATTGGTTTTCTTGCACTGACCCTGCTCGGTTTCCTCGCCGCCAATCTGATCGGGCGCAAGCTCGTCGAATTCGGCGAAAGCCTGCTCGGCCGGATGCCGATCGTGCGGCCGATCTACCGCACCACGCGGCAGATCTTCCACACGCTGTTCTCCAAGTCGGAATCAAGCTTCCGCAAAGTCGCCCTGGTCGAATTTCCGTCGCCCGGCATGTGGTCGCTGGTGTTCCTGACGCAATCGCCGACGGCGGAGATTTCCGATCGCCTGCCGGAAACCGAATACGTTTCGGCCTTCATGCCTTGCACGCCGAACCCGACGACCGGATTTTTCTTTTATGTGCCGAGGCGCGCCGTCATCGAGCTCGAAATTACCGTCGAGCAGGCGATGACGGTGATCATGTCGGCCGGCATAGTCCAGCCGGGCGGCGATCCGCAGCGCAAGATGGCGGCGCTTGCCGAGACGGCGCGCGCCGCACAGTTGGCCCGTAAGGCGGCCGAAGAACCGACGCCGGCACAGTGAGCTTGCGGTGTCGAGCACGCACTTGTCGCGTGTCGTCTGATTATATCGTCATCTGCGGTCTGCCCCTTGGGCCCTTGTCGCGTGATTGACAAGCTGATCTGCTTGGCTTGTGGCCAAGCGGCGTCGCCGACAGGTCCGTAAGGGGGCAGACCATGACTTTTACCGAAGCCATCACGTCGGGATTTTCGAATTACGTGAATTTCACGGGCCGCGCTGCCCGTTCCGAATTCTGGTATTGGGCACTGTTCACTTTTCTCGTCGGCGTTGCCGTTGACCTCGTCGATTACGGCTTTGGTTCCGGCAACGGCCTGCTCGGCGAACTGTGGGGCTTGGCGACGTTTCTTCCCGGCCTGGCCGTCGCCGCCCGCCGCCTGCACGATACCGACCGCTCCGGCTTTTGGCTCTTCCTCCTGATACTGCCGCTGATCGGCATCATCGTGCTGATCGTGTGGTGGTGCTTCAGAGGCACCAGCGGCGGCAACCAATATGGTCCCGATCCGCTGTCGGCGTGATCAGGCGTAAGCGCGCAAGTGCTTCGCTTGCAAATGTGAGCTGAAGCAAAGCCAGGATATGGCCGACGTCGCTCAGTCGGCCATATCCGCAAGGCGCAGCCATGAGCTTCACACAAGCAATCCGGTTGGGATTTGCCGCCCACCTCAATTTCAGCGGCCGTGCTCTGCGATCGAAACCTGGTGGCGGCAATTGTTCGTATTGTTCACCAGCATCGCGGTTGCTGTATGCCGACTGCACGACGCGAGCGGCTGGTGGCTCCTCATCTTCTTCCTTCCGCGAGTCGGCATCGTCTTGCTGATTGCCTGGTGGCTCGGCGATGAACACCCGGCTACCACCGCTTCGCCGCAAATCCGAAGCGCAAAGAGTCAGCCCGCACGCACCAGGCCGATCGCTTCATCGCGTGCGAACAGATACAGCAAATTGACCAGCGCTTCGCCGCGCGGCGATCGCAAGTTCGGATCGCGCGAAAGGATCAGCGCCGCATCATCGCGGGCCGCCGCCAAGAGCTTGCCGTGCGCGTCGATGCGGGCGATGCGGAAACCGGGCACGCCGCTTTGTCGCGTGCCGAGCACGTCGCCTTCGCCGCGCAGCTTGAGATCCTCCTCGGCGATGCGGAAGCCGTCGTCGGTCTCGCGCAGGATTGCAAGCCGCGCCTTGGCGGTTGGGCCGAGCGGGCCGCGATAGAGCAGGAGACATGTCGATCTTTCGAAGCCGCGGCCGATACGGCCGCGCAATTGATGCAGTTGCGCGAGCCCGAACCGTTCGGCGTGCTCGATGACCATGACGCTCGCTTCCGGCACATTGACGCCCACTTCGATGACCGTGGTGGCGACGAGGAGGCGCGTTTCGCCCGACGAAAAGCGCTCCATGGCGCGATCCTTGTCGGTGCCGCGCATGCGGCCGTGCACGACGTCTACCATCGCACCGAAGCGTTTCTGCAAGGCCTTATGGCGTTCTTCAGCGGCCGCGAGATCGGTGTTCTCGGATTCCTCGACCAGCGGACAGACCCAATAAACCCTGCGGCCCTCATCGATGGCCCGCGCGACCGCTTCGATCACCTCGTCGAGCCGCTCGAGCGGCAGCGCCCGCGTGTCGACCTTTTGCCGCCCGGCCGGCTTCTCGCGCAGTTCCGAGATGTCCATATCGCCGAAATAGGTCAGTACCAGAGTGCGCGGGATCGGCGTTGCAGTGAGCACAAGCAGATCGACCGCGTCGCCTTTGCGGGTCAGCGCGAGCCGCTGATGTACGCCGAAGCGATGCTGCTCATCGACAATAGCCAGCGCCAGGTCGTGGAATGCGACATCGTCCTGAAACAAGGCATGCGTGCCGACGATGAGATCGATGTCGCCTGCGGCAAGCGCGGAGCGAACCTCGTCGCGCTCGCGGCCACGCTCGCGGCCGGTAAGAATGGCGACGCGGAGGCCGGCTTTGGCGGCCAACGGCGCGATGGTGGCGAGATGCTGCCGCGCCAGAATCTCGGTCGGCGCCATGAACGCGGCCTGCCGCCCGGCCTCGATCACCTGCGCGGCGGCGATCAGTGCCACGACGGTTTTGCCGGAACCAACATCGCCGTGCAGCAGCCGCAACATGCGTTGCGGCTGCGCCAGATCGGCGGTGATGTCAGTGACGGCGCGTTCCTGCGACGGAGTCAGCGCATAGGGCAGCGCTGTGATGATGCGCGCGCGTAACCGCCCCGCGGCGGCGCTGCCGCGGCCGGCACGGGTGCGCATGTGCCTACGCAGCAACGCCAAGGCAAGCTGGCTCGCCAGCAATTCGTCATAGGCGAGCCGCGACCAGGTCGCGCCCTCCGGGGCAATGTCTTCGGGCGCTTGCGGCCGATGCAGCACGCGCAACGCATCCGCAAAGCCCGGATATCCGTTGCGCGTGAGCCAGGCCGCATCCTGCCATTCCGGCAGCGCGGGCAGGCGCATCAGCGCCAGTTCCATGGCCTTGCGCACTTGGTTCGGGCCGAGCCCCTCGGTGAGCGGATAGACCGGGTCGAGCAGCGGGAGAGAGGCCAATCCTTCCGCGTCGACGACACGGTCGGGATGCACCATCTGCAGGTGACCGTCGTAGAAGGTCGCAACGCCGGACACATAACGCACTTCGCCCACGGGCAGGAGTTTTTGCAGGTAATCCTTGCGCGCGTTGAAATATGTGATGGTCAGCGTGTTGGTGTCATCGCTCGCATCGATATTGTAGGGCGCGCGCGGACGGTTTGGCGGCGGCGCCCGGTGCTTGTCTATGGTCACGGCGACGGTCACGACCGTGTCCGGCTTTATTTCGCTCAGCCTGGGCTGATTGCGGCGGTCGACAAAGCCGGTCGGCAGATGAAACAGCAGGTCGATGACGCGCGGCGGCTCGTCCTCGCGCCCGAGGAGGCGGCCGAACAGCTTTTCGAGCTTCGGTCCGACGCCCGACAGCGCCGACAGCGAGGCAAACAGCGGGTTGAGGATCGGTGGACGCATATTGCTCGTCGTATCCCGGGCGCGACGCAGCACCAATTTGCGACGGCCCCGGAAACGATACCAGGCTGACAATTGCCAACTCGCCCTCTATATACCCGTCGCCCGGCCGCGTCCGGGCTTTTGGCGTTGCGCCGTATCAAGGAATTGAGGCCGTCATGACGGAACGATCGAGCGAAGGACTGGATGAGCGCCGGCGCAAGCTCCTGTTCCGCGCCTGGCGGCGCGGCGTGCGCGAAATGGACCTGATCGTCGGCCGCTTTGCCGATGTTTCCATCGACAAGTTCGACGAGCCCGCACTCGATGAGTTCGAGCGGTTGATGGAAGTGCCCAATGCCGCGCTCTATGCCTGGGTCACCGGCGATGAGACCGCGCCCGCCGAGCATGACAGCGCCGTGCTGCGCGATCTGATCGTCTTTCACGCCAAAACAGCCGCGCAGAGAGCGGCCGCAGCCGGGGAGGGACGCTGAACGTGCAACGGAATGCCTTGCTGGGAAAATCGCCTGCAGAACGGTTGAAAGCGGGCCGTCCGGTCACGCTGGCCGGTATCGCCGACGGCGCCGAAGGCCTGGTCGTGGCCGATCTCGCCCGTGCGATCGCGGCCGGCAAAAACCCGCCCGCGATCAGCATCGCCGTCGTCTGCCGTGATGGGACGCGCATGGCAATGCTGTCGCGCGCGCTTGCGTTCTTTGCCCCCGACATCGAGGTCTTGGAATTCCCGGCCTGGGATTGCCTGCCTTACGACCGCGTCTCGCCCCATGCCGCGGTCGTGGCGCAGCGCATGATGACCCTAGCGCGGCTCGCCAGCGTCCAGGGCCGCGAACATCCGGCCGTCCTGCTGACGACCGTGAATGCCGTTCTGCAGCGCGTGCCCTCACGCGGCCTGATCGGCAAGCAATCGCTCTCGGCCGCGCCGGGCAATATGTTGTCGATGGCCAGCATCATCCAGTGGCTCGATCTCAATGGCTTCAATCGCACGCCCACGGTGCGAGAGGCCGGCGACTATGCCGTGCGCGGCGGTATCGTCGATCTGTTCGCGCCGGGCATGGGCGAGCCGGTGCGGCTCGATTTCTTCGGCGACACCCTGGAATCGATCCGCAGCTTCGATCCGGAGACGCAGCGCACCAATGCCGATTTGCGCGCGCTCGATCTCGTGCCGATGGCCGAATTTCAGCTCACTTCCGACACGATCCGCCTGTTCCGCACCGGTTATGTCGCGGCGTTCGGCGCCGCCGGGCCCGACGACGTGCTCTATGAAGCGGTGAGCGAAGGCCGCCGCCATGCCGGCATGGAGCATTGGCTGCCGCTGTTCCACAAAAGCTTGGACACGCTGTTCGACTATCTTCCGGCGACCCCGCTTGCGCTCGAGCCGCTGGTCGAAGAAGCCGCGCACGAGCGCTTGGTGCAGATCGCCGATTATTTTCAGGCGCGCAAGGACGCGATCGAGCAGTCCGCCGGCGGCGCGCCCTACAAGCCGCTGCCGCCGGACCGGCTCTATTTTGCCGAGAACGAATGGCGGACGCGGCTCGACCAATCCGCGCTGGCGCGGCCGACGCCGTTCTCGGCGCCGGAAGGCGCGGGCGAGATCATCGAGATCGGCGCGCATGCCGGGCACAATTTCACCGCCGAACGCTCGACACCGGGCGCCAATGTCTTCGAGGCGGTGACCAAACATGTCGGCGCCCTGCAATCGGCCGGCAAGCGGGTCGTCATCGCGCTGTGGAGCGAGGGCTCGCGCGAGCGCATGGGGCACGTGCTCGCCGAGCACAAGCTGGTCAATCTGACGCCGGTCTCTTCATGGCCGCAGGCGCTGGCGCTGGGGAAGCACGAAACGGCACTGGCCATTCTCGGCATCGAATCCGGTTTCGAGACCGCCGACATCGCGCTGATCACCGAAGAAGACATTCTGGGCGAGCGGCTGGTCCGCGCGCGGCGGCAATCCAAGCGCGCAGAGAATTTCATCGCCGAAGTGACGAGTCTGTCCGCCGGCGATCTCGTCGTCCATGTCGATCACGGCATCGGCCGTTTCGTCGGCCTGCGCGCCATCGAGGCCGCCGGCGCGCCGCATGATTGCGTCGAGCTGCATTATGCCGGCGGCGACAAGCTGTTCCTGCCGGTCGAGAATATCGAACTCCTGTCGCGCTATGGCTCGGACGAGGCGGGCGCCGAACTCGATCGGCTCGGCGGCACCGCCTGGCAGTCGCGCAAGGCGCGGATGAAGAACCGCATCCGCGAAATCGCGGGCGAGCTCATCAAGATCGCGGCCGAGCGGGAGCTCAAGGAGGCGCCGCAGCTCGCGGTCGGCGCCGGCCTCTACGATGAGTTCTGCGCCGGATTTCCCTACGAGGAGACCGACGATCAGCTCGCAGCTATTTCCGCCGTCATCAATGACCTCTCGTCCGGCCGACCGATGGACCGCTTGATCTGCGGCGATGTCGGCTTCGGCAAGACCGAAGTGGCGTTGCGCGCCGCCTTCATTGCTGCGCTCGACGGCAAGCAGATTGCGATCGTGGTGCCGACCACGCTCCTGGCGCGCCAGCATTTCAAGACCTTCAGCGAGCGTTTCAAGGGTTATCCCGTTCATATCGCGCAGGCGTCACGGCTCGTCTCCAACGCCGAGCTTGCCAAGACCAAGAAGGGGCTTGCTGAAGGCACCATCGACATCGTCATCGGCACGCATGCGCTGCTTGGGAAAAGCATCAAATTCAAGGATCTGGGCCTCATTGTCGTCGACGAGGAACAGCATTTCGGCGTTGCCCATAAGGAAAAGCTCAAGCAGCTGCGCTCCGAAGTTCATGTGTTGACGCTGACGGCGACGCCGATCCCGCGCACCTTGCAGCTTGCGCTCTCCGGCGTGCGTGAAATGTCGATCATCGCCACGCCGCCGGTCGACCGCCTGGCCGTGCGCACTTTCGTGTCGCCATTCGATCCGGTGGTGGTGCGCGAGGCGCTGCTGCGCGAGCGCTATCGCGGCGGGCAGGCTTTCTACGTCTGCCCGCGCATCGAAGACCTTGCCGAGACCAAGGCGTTCCTCGACAAGAACGTGCCGGAAGTGCGCGTTGCCACGGCGCACGGCCAGATGCCGCCGGCTGTGCTGGAAGACGTCATGTCGGCCTTCTATGACGGCAAGTTCGATGTTCTGCTCTCGACCACGATCGTCGAATCCGGCCTCGATATCCCGACCGCGAACACGCTGATCGTGCATCGCGCCGACATGTTCGGACTTGCGCAAATCTATCAATTGCGCGGCCGCGTCGGCCGCTCGAAGCTGCGCGCCTATGCGCTGCTCACGTTGCCGGCCAATCGCAGGATCACGCCGCAGGCCGAGCGACGGCTCAAAGTGCTGCAATCGCTCGACACGTTGGGCGCGGGCTTTCAGCTCGCCTCGCACGATCTCGATATCCGCGGCGCCGGCAATCTCCTTGGCGACGAGCAATCCGGCCACATCAAGGAAGTCGGCTACGAGCTTTATCAGCAGATGCTGGAAGAGGCCGTGATGTCGATGAAGGCCGGCATTGCGGCCCCGGTCGCCGACAAATGGTCGCCGCAGATCACCATCGGCACGCCGGTGCTGATTCCGGAGGACTACGTCACCGATCTGCCGGTACGGCTGGCGCTTTATCGGCGGCTTTCGGAAATCGAGCACGACCGCGACATCGACGCCTTCGGCGCCGAACTGGTCGACCGTTTCGGCCGGCTGCCGGACGAGGTCAAATATCTTCTGCGCATCGTCGCCATCAAGGCGCTGTGCCGGCGCGCCAATATCGAGAAGATCGAGGTCGGCCCGAAGGGCGCGGTGCTGTCGTTCCGCGACAATTCCTTCGCCAATCCCGAAGGACTCATCTCCTACATCAACAAGCACGCCGTCGGCGCCAAAGTCCGGCCCGACATGAAGGTCGTGTTCTTCGACGAATGGGACACGCCCGACGAGCGGATCAAGGGCGCCGAAGAGATCCTGCGCGCGCTCGCCGCGATCGCCGAAAAAGGCGCCAAGGCCGCATGAGGTGGGCCGCGTGCTGCGGTTTCGTCCTGCAATTCATGCGCGATTCTCAAATTGGCGTGACTCGATCGCCACGCTGATGGGCCGGTGCTACGCTTTCCCGTCGGGAGAAGTTCCGACAGGGAGAAAACAAATGACAAGAAAACTGAAAGTTCTCGGCATGGTCGCCGCCGCGGCAATTCTCTGCTTGTCTCCTTTATCGCTGCAGTGGTCATCGACGAATGCACCGACGGTGTCGGTTGACAGAGCTGAAGCTCGTATCGGCCGGCCGCTCACACCGATGAGCGTGGCGGGCGTCAATCGCAGAGTGCACCGACGCGCCTATTATGGTGCGGCTGCGGCGGGCGCGGCGGCCTACGGAGCGCATTACTACAATCGGGCGCAGTGCGGGTATTACCCCTATCCGCCCTGCTATTGAGCGAGCGCTAACTGAGCGGGATACTCGACAACGGTAGTCCCGCTACGAGGCTCATAGCGCAAGAAACGATGTCGCGTCCGTCATGATCGCGGACTGCGCAGCCGAAAGAGTCGCATTTTCCGGCCTTGGCTGAAACCGAGGGTCATTTGGCAATTCCGCCAAGGCCGGCGCCACTATATCCCCATCGTGAAACTGGACGGATGGCGCGATAACGCCGCATTCGCCGCAGCATTCGCGCTACGATAGCCATTGCATCAAACAGGACGGATCAGGACGGATCACATGGATCTGACACATATCAACGCTTTCACCGCGGCCATGGCGCGCAAGGATCTCAATACCATGCTCACGCAAATGGCCGACGATATCGTCTTGCGGACCCCGCTCACCGCCGAGGCTTTTCACGGCAAGGCGGCCGTCAGGCCGGTGGTTGAAGCGCTGTTCAAGGTGGTCGACACATTCGACTTCCAGGAAATCATGCAGGGCCCGCGGCATGTATCCTCGTTTTTCAAGGTCACGTCCGGCGCAATCGAACTTGACGGCGTCGATTATTGGCGCCTCGACCGGGCTGGCCTGATCAAGGAGATGACCGTGCTATGGCGGCCGTTTCCCGCTGTCGCCGCGGTGAATGGCAAGCTCGGATGATCGAGCCGGCGTCGTAATCCGTCGGCGCCGTCGACGTCGATCCAATCGCTCCGCTTCGGAGATCCAATCGCTCCGCTTCGAACCGGGGTCGAAACCTTCAAGCGGCCGATACATCCACGATCACGATGACCGTGCTCAGAAGCAGCAGTGCGGCAACGCCGGCGCAAACGAGCCACGGCGTTGTGCGGCGAATGTTGAAGCCGATAAGCGCAATCACAAGCCACGCCGTGGCCACGACTTCAGCGATCAGCGCGGCACCCTCAGTCGTAAGCATAGAAGAAAAATGGGCGCATTTGCCGTCGGAGGCGAGATGCCCATTTGTCGCGGCAAATCTTAATGTTTGGTAAGATCGTCGCGCTCGACGATCTCAGTCCGGCGATCAATTCGCGGCAGCCTCCGAATAGCGGGTATAGAGACCGTCTATCCGGTCTTCCCACATTTTCACGAATACGCCCGACGTCAAATTATCGACCGACTTCCAGACCTGTTTGACCGCTGGAAGCGTGTTGGCCCAGATGGCTCGTTTGCACCACTGCTCGCCCTTTTCCCGGCCTTCTTCGGTGGCACACATTGATTTCCATGCGATCCGTTCGGGATGCGTGACGTGTTCCTCTGCGCCCTCGGTTCCTTGCTGATGGATAAGATAGAGATCGCTGATCGTCGGCTTCTTGTGTGTGGTCAACTCGAACGTGGCGGCTGACACGGCGAACTTGAACGCCGCCGCAATGGAATTGTCGCGGGGATTGAGAATGTCACCGGCCCCATATCTGGAAAATTCATAATTGCTGAGCTGAAAGAGACCGATATACGAGCCGGTGCGCTGCTTGGGATCAAAGTCGGATTCGACCTTCGCCACCGTCTTCATGAAATTGAAGTCCAAACTGAAAGCGTTGGAGGCCCGCCTGATCTCTTCGATAGGTGTGCCGATGGGAACGTCGTCGAGCGCGTTGCGCGCGACCTCCGCCGGTTTCACGTTGGGCGGTGTTTCGGAGTAAACGTAGAAGTGGACCAGATCAGAAATCTGCCTTCTCACCTGCAAGTCAGGCGTAGAATTGCGCGGCGCGAAAAACCGCTCAATTCGGACGACTTTATCGGCGAACAAATCCGCGATGCCTTTAAGCCGGTCTGATTTGGGCGCCACAACAATTTCGGTCGGCGGTTCGCTTTCAAGCTCGACAGGCGCCTGGGCGTCATCCCCGAGAAACCTGAGGGACACCCCTGCAAAGACGCCTAAGGCCACACCGATGGAGAGGACCGACAAACCCCGCATTCACCCGCCTACTTCGGCCAACAAAAGATATCCCCAGTATTATTAACTCTTGCTGAGTGTGTCGAAATTGAGAAACAAGCGAGCCGTGCAGAGCATCCCGGGTCGCGCCGGCGGTATGGGCTTCAGACAGTGGAGACCCCGCAGATGGCGGAGACCCCGCCACTTGGCCTGCTTTGTGACAGATTATTGAATGCGTGCAGTTGCCTGTCGGTAATCGCAGCCGGCTTTGTGGCGCAGGTTTCGAGGGCCCGGCGCACCGCGGTTTCTCAGCCATCGTCCCGGCAGAAAAAAAGCCCGGCGCGAGGCCGGGCACAAACACAATTTAATCGCTTTTCGCCCACAGCTTACCCTCTGGCGGGGTGACGCGACGGGTTGCAGACGCCGCGTCGGCAACAGGATGGGGGCGTTTGTAAGAGTCGCCTACATGGTTGTGTTTGGATCGTTCCCAGCGGTTCAACCCCCGCTGCCTATCACGTAGCAGATTGGCCGAAAATGACTGCCGCGGTCGCACGGTTGATCTTTGCGTCGTGGTGTTGCCTATTTGCTGCACTTGTATCCATGCATAACATACTCACGCGCGTGATGCACCTTTTAACCGCTCACGCCGCGCGTGAAGTTGCTGATCCTGCTCTCAACGTTCGTTCGGATGCTGCCTGGATCGAGCTTCACTGTTGAAACAGCACAGCCGGCCAAAAACTTCGCCCCCGAAATCGCCGCTGCTGCAGAGTTGAATACCACTGCCAACCGGATTGGAGCGCGCGCGAGGATAATGGACGATCCGTACGGAAGAGACGATCTGTACGGAAGACATGGGCACGGAATGAACGGGGCAGGGCGCCGTGGTGAGGACCGTGCTCAGGACTGCGCCATATAAGACGGAGCCGCGCCGGTGAGGAAGTCCTCGCGCACCGGCGCGAAGAAGTCGATTGCCTCTGAATCCTCCGGAAAATAACCTTCGTGCTCGACCCCGCCGGGGATGACCGCGACATCGCCGGGTTTCATCGTTCGCTTCTCGTTGCCGATGCGAAAATCCATCCTGCCTTTGACCATCCAGACAAACTGCTCATGCGGGTGCTGGTGTGCGGCGGCACGAGCGCCGGCTTTCATTCTCCAGTAGACCATGGTGCCTTGTTTGCCGGAGATGACGCGACGCTCGATCTTGTCGGTAATCCGCTCCTCCGGCACCGACGCGAGTTTGTCAAAGCCTGCAATCACCGGCATGCCGTTTCCTCCGCGTAAGATGTTTGGTGTTTGCTGATCAACTTACACAGGACATCCGGAATACGAAAGGGGCGGAGTAGGCTTCGTAACTGTGTTCCATTTGGGAACAGCTGATTGGGAACAGCTAAGGTGTTGCCGCGTGCGATGGCGGAATATTCGTCAACAGCGATGCCGTCTCATACGCCACTCGGCGGGCCGTAATCACCGCAAGATTGCCGAGTTTGCATCGCATTCTGATCGAATTTGGCTAGAAGATTTGTTTGCAATGATAGAGGTAAGAATCATCATGGCAGTGCAAACTCGATCGAGAGTCGGCTCAATAGCGCCAGTTTCTGCGTTCCAGGTCTTGATGTTGAGCGCCGCGCTCTTGGCTGTCGTCGGCCCCGTTGGCGTTGCGCACGCCGCCGATTGTCTTACCGCTCCGAGCTCAGCCGCTCCGCCGAATAGTCACTGGTACTATCGAACTGACCGGGCACAGCAGCGCAAGTGCTGGTATTTGCGTGCTGCCGACGGGACGTTGCTAGACGACCAAACAGCGACAACGACGCAATCCGTCCCATCGGCAGCACCTTATTCGCTGGAAAATTTCAAGGCCTTCATTGCACAGCGCGGAATCGCCAACCTGTCCGACAAAGATGTCGCAGGGCTATATGCGGAGTTCCTGGCATGGCGGAACCGTCCTGGGAACCAGGCCAAACAGAATTAAAGCAATAGATAGGCCGCGCTCTTCGCCGTTCGGTGCCGGCATCGCGGACATCGGGCATCGCGAATATGACGAATCTGGTCAGCCGGCGCATCTGGGGCTGGGGGACGCCGAAGCAGATGGCGGCCCTTGCCGACGTCATTTCGGCTATGCTCGGCGAGGTCAAGTTCCGCTGACGGCGATACATGCGAGCAAGGTGCTTATGATGACAAGTCCAGATATTCGCGCCGCCCTCGAACGTCACTGGGCTGCATCCGATGCGAGCAATTTTGAAACGGAACATGAGATTTATCGCGATGACGCGATACTCGATTATCCGCAATCGGGCGAACGAATCCGCGGCAGGCGACACATCCAGTTGTCGCGAACCGCGCAGCCGAACAAAAAACGATTCAACGTCACCCGTATCCTGGGCAGGGACGATGTTTGGATCACGGAACTTGTGCTGACTTATGATGGCGAGCCGTCCTACGTGGTCAGCATCATGGAATTTCAAGGCGGACAAGTGGCCCATGAAACCCAATACTTCGGCGACCCGTTTGCGCCCGGGCCGTCACGTGCGCAATGGGTAGAGCCGACGCGCTAGATCCACGACGCCAATATCGCGCTGACGGAGTGAGCGCGATCCGCATGCACGAAATCTTGACGCATTCTTAGGCTGCACGAATGCGCGGGGCTCTGTTTCACCCATGGGCCATTCGTCGCTCCGCTCATGCGCGCAGCCGCATCTGCCGTCCGGCGGCGGTGCGCTCAATCGCGCTGGCGAGATATTCGGGCGATTGCGCGCCGGTGACGATGATACTGCCGCCGAAAATGAAGCAGGGCACGCCGTCGACGCCGGCTTCCTTCGCGCTGTTGGCTTCGTTTTCGATGCGGTCGACGTCAGCGTCGCTGGCGAGAAGCCGGCGGACCAGGTCGCCGTCCATGCCGCAATCGATTGCGGCCTGGATCAGGACTTTGGCATCGGTGAGATCGCCGCCTTCGGCGAAATAAAGCTCCATCAGGCGCTGCTTCATCGCGCCGGGATCGCTGGCGCTCCGCGACCACAGGATCAGGCGATGGCAATCAAGCGTATTGGGCTGGCGGCTGATCTTGTCGGGGGCGTAGACGAGGCCCTCCATCGCTGCGGCCTGCATGACGCGTTCGGCGATCGCGCCATAGCGCTCAACTGAACCGAATTTGGTCTCCAAGTATGTCTGCCGGTCGATGCCTTCGCGCGGGATCCACGGATTGAGGAAATAGGGCCGCCAATTGATGCTGACGGCGATGCCCGGAACGAGATCCATGGCCTCTTCGAGCCGGCGTTTGCCGATATAGCACCACGGGCAGACAACGTCGGAGACCACATCGACATGCACCGACGGCAAATCGCACGAGGATTTCTGGTCACTTGAGGATTCCATGCGAAAGCCCTCGATTCTTTGCAACTTTCGGCTTGGCGTTGCCCGCACCGCCGTCGGTTTTGCGTCCCGGCGGAGTTGAAGATGGCGATCAGCTTAGCTTGCCGCAACCTCGCCGACGACTCGGGCGATAAGCGTGTCGACACTATCGGTCGGTTTTAAGGTCGCGAGGGTCACCGCTGCGTCGATTTTGCCCTGCCGCCGGTCCGGCGCCAGCATGGTGTTTTTCAGGATGCTGGCAATTCGCCGTGCGACGACATGGGCGGCACGCAAATCGGTCTCGGTAAAGACGGCAAAGATCGAATTGTCGGCTTCACGGCAGGCGAAGTCGACCTGCCGCATCAGGCGTCCGACCAGCCGCGCCGCGTCGAGGCTGGCCCGGCGATCGCCACCATTGAAGGAGAACCGCGCGATGGTCAGTCCGACGCCGCGCTTCTCCGCGTCGCCGACGGCGCGGTTGAGGTCACGCCAGAATGCTTCCTGGCCGAGCAGGCCGGTATCGGGATCGATCATGCCCTTGGCGTCGAGCGATTTGAGCATGCGTTTGAGGCGCTGGCCGAAGGCATGCTGGCGCACATAGGGCAGGAAGCGTGCGACCAGGCGTTCAGGTCCCTCCGACAGGCGGTCGAGATTGGGGAGCCGCGCGGCAAATGGCTCGATCACGCCGGGATGGCTGCCGAGCACGATCACCGGCAGGTCGCGAAAGCGGACATCTTCGGCAAGCACGGTCAGCATCGCCTCGATCACGCGCGGGCTGAAGCCGTCGCCGATCACCAGCCCGTCGATGTCGCGGACGTGGAGGGCGCGTGCAGCGCTCTCGATGCTGAGCGCCCCGATCAGGCCGACCCGTTCACCGACCGCGACCGACAGCGCCGGATAGGTGCGGCCGCGTCCCGCGATCAGCACCGTCGCTTCGTCGAGCGGGTCGCCCGCCGGCAGGTCCGGCGCCTGTTGGCCGTGCGAGGTCAGCGTGGCAATCCGGCGCATCACCGTGCCATGCAGCGTGCGCAGGCGCAGCGCCGCGGCGAGGCGTTCGACGATGCGTTCCGCCGGCATATTGACGGCGATGGTCAGCGCGCCCGCAATCGGCGCAGCGCCGTCATCGGCGGTGCGGGCAAAGAGCGGCATATAGAAACCGCTGCCTTTGACCTGCTGCACGGCAAGCGCTTCGGCAACGGCTTCGGCGCTCTGTTGATTGGGACAGGACTCCGCCGCCAGTACGGCTTCCGGTTCGATCGATGTCAGGGCCGCCGGCGCATCGGCCCAGCCGGCTTCAACGACCGGATAAGCACCCGCCTTGCGCAGGGCTTCGACAACATCCGGTGCCGGGCTGTCGGCGATGACGGCAAACGGACCTTGCAGCGCCATGGTGGCTAGATGGCCGAGCTAAAGTGTGATCGCGAATCGCGTCGGTCGAGGTGGGGAACATGCCAAAGGGCTGTTAATGGCGCGTCAACGACAGCGTGCAGTTTGCGGGAAATCCACTTTGGCCTGCCGCTCAGCCTGCGGCGGCCTGTTGGGCGTGATGCTCGCCGGGATCGGCGAAGGCGGCGGCGATGAGCGGGTTGATGCCGTAGGCGCTGAGCGCCGTCCGCATCGCTGCGCTGTCGCTGGCAATCCCGACCAGGCGATGGCCGACCAGCGGATCCGGCACCGCCGTCAGCGTCGCCTCAGGCTCGATTTTCGCGATCGTGTCGAGCAGTTTCCGCAGCGGGAAGCGATAGCCGCCGACGGTGATGAAGCCGGCCGGCGGGCCGGTGACGACCAGCGATTGGCGCACCGGATCGAAACGACAGGCATAGCCGGTGTCGACATAGCCATCCTTGCCGATGGCGAAATGCGGCAAGTCAGTGCGCTCGACCCGCGGCGGAAAATGATGATGCGGCACCATTGGCCCGCGCACGGACAGCGTGTTCAGCAGGCTCGATCTGAGATCGGCGAAAACACTCGCCCCTTCGCCCTCGCGCGGCGAGAACACCGGCCCGCAGGGTATCGGCAACGGACGGCCGTCGTCGCTGCGGCGGCCGGCGACCAGGCCAGCTTCGCCGAACACTGCAACATCGACCAGCGACGTATCTTTGCGATGCCACAGCAGGCTCGCGGCCAGACGATCGGGCGCGCGCCACTCCGCCGCCACCGTTGCCGGATTTTCGCTGTTGAACAGTCCCGTCTCGGCGAAGCGGAAGACCACCGGCGCCGGCAGAATCTGAACGCTGCAATTCTCGTCACGGCGCTGCGCCGCAAACAACTCGGCATCGAACCCGTGATGCAGAACGAGCGCGCCGCCGGTCAGGAGCCACGGCACGAGCGTGAGGCTGATGCCGCCAAAGGACGTGGGGGCGATCGTCGAGAGCACGCTGCCGAACGGCGGAAAGCGCGATTCGGAAAGAACGCACATGCCGCCCGCCAGTAATTCGAGATGGCGGCGGGCGACCGGCACCGGGCCGTCCTCGCCGGTCTCGAACGTGACGGCGGCGAGATGGGCGGCAGCGTTGCCGTCGCGATTGAGCAGCGGGATCGGGTCGAGCTTCTCGACCGTGAAAAGGTCGTCGAGCGGCACGACGCCATCGGACAGGTCGTCGCCGAAACCGCACACATAGCGGATCGAAAACACGTCCGCGGCAATACGGGTGGCGAGGCGGCAATGCTCGAAATTGCCGACGTGGCTGCAGGTGACGAGCGCTTTGGCGCCGCTCCGCGCCATGGCTGCGACTGCGTCCGCGTTGCGCCACAATAGCGGCATCGGCGCCGCGATCATGCCGGCGCGCAACACGCCGAGAATGGTCAGGATGTTTTCGACGATATTGGGGAGTTGAATGCCGACAACGGTATCGATCGGCAGACCCATGCGCGACAGACGGCCGGCGATTGCCGACACCATGCGGTCGGCCTGCGCGAAGGTCAGCCGCCGCGGCTCGCCGTCCATGAACAGTCGCCGGTTCGGAGCGTCCACCAGCGCGAGCGCGTCCGGCCGTCGCGCCGCGATCTGGCGAAACAGGTCGTCGATGGAAATGCGGCTGCCGTGTTGCGAGACGGGCGCTGTGTCACCTGGGATCATTGCAAAGCCTGCGCCGGCTGGTGCCACCAGGTTTCCGGCAGGTAGCCGGACAGCGAGGTACGCTCCGGATGCGCGACATAGTTCCAGCGCGCCACCCATTGGTCGGGCAGGTAGAACAGCGGCACGACATATGATCCGGAGATCAGAATCCGGTCCAGCGCGCGCACGGCGGCGACAAAATCGGCGCGGTCGCGTGCACGCAGCATGGCCGCGATCACGGCATCGATCGCCTTGCTGCGTACGCCCATATAATTGCGCGAGCCCTCCTGGTCGGCCGCAGCCGATCCCCAGTAGAAGGCCTGTTCGTTGCCGGGAGACAGCGATTGCTCCCAGCGATATTCGATCATGTCGAAATCGAAGGTCGCGAGCCGTTGTTGGTATTGGACGGCATCGACCAAGCGTACCTGGGCCGTGATTCCGGCGCGTGACAGCTGGTTGGCGAAGGCCAGCGCCAGACGCTCGTCGTCGCGCGTCGTCACCATGATCTCGAAGGTCAGCGGCTGGCCGGTCGAACGGCTGCGCAGTTTCGTGCCGCTGAGTTCGTAGCCTGCCGATTTGAACAGTTCCAGCGCTTGCCGCAACGTGTCGCGGTCGTGATCCGAACCGTCGGTCGCCGGCGGCGACCAGGTGCCGTCGAGCACGTCGGGCCGAACAGCGTCCGGGTAGGGCGCAAGCAGGGCGCGTTCGCGGGCGTCGGCGGCACGGTGATAGGCGGAGAGTTCGGAATCGTCGAAGAAGCTGGCGCTACGTTTATAGAGGTTGAAGAAGAAATTGCGGTTGATCCACTGGAAATCGAACAACAGCGCGATCGCCTGGCGCACGCGGATATCCGCAAAGACCGGCCGCCGCGTGTTGAAGACATAGTCGGACGCGAATTTCGGCAGCCCGTTGGGTATTGCCTCCGTGATCACGCGGCCATCGCGCGCGGCCGGGAAATTGTAGCCGGTCTTCCAGCGGGTCGGATCGGATTCGCTGCGCACATCGTAGAGGCCAGCTTTGAACGCTTCGAAATAGGAATTGCCGTCGCGATAAAAATCGAAGCGCACCTGGTCGAAATTCCACAAGCCGCGATTGATCGGAAGGTTCCGGCCCCAATAGTTCGGATTGCGCTTGAGGCTGACGGATTTGCCGACTTCAACCTTGTCGACGATGTAGGGACCGCTGCCGATAGGCTTTGCCAGCGACGATTTCTCGAAATTTGCGACATCGACGGCATGCTTGGGGAGCACCGGCATCAGTCCGAGGATCAGCGGCAATTCACGGTCGCCACCGTTGTCGCCGAGCTGGGCGAAATCGAAGCGTATGGTGAGCGGGTCGAGGATCTCGGCTTTGATCACCTTGGAATAGTAAGTGCGATAATTCGGCCGGCCATGATCGCGCAGCAGCTGCCACGAGAACAGGACGTCATCCGCCGTGACCGGCGTGCCGTCGGAATAGCGCGCGGTAGGATTCAACGAGAATGTCACGTAGCTGCGCGCATCATCGGTTTCCACCGTGCGCGCCAACAGGCCATATAGCGAGAAAGGTTCGTCCCAGTCGCGGGCCAGGAGGCGCTCGACGACGTAGCCGTTGATCGCCTGCACCGGCAGGCCTTGCACGATGAATGGGTTGAGGCTGTCGAAAGTACCGAGAACGCCTTCGGCGATGGTTCCACCTTTTGGCGCCTTCGGATTGACATAGGGCAGCGCGCTAAAATCGTCGGGCAGAAGCGGAGCGCCGTGCATGGCAATGGCAGATGCCGGGAGGCCGGCCGCCCTTGTGGCCGCATAGGGCGCCCCTACGCCGAGCGTGAGCGCAGAGAACAGAGCTGCCCGCACACCAAGACCGGCCGTGTCGGTTCGCATGCTTCGCATCAAGGTTTGGCGGTGAGAATGATTCGATCGATTTCATGGAAATGTAGCACGGCCAAGCCGACGCGGGGTGTTAACGCGACTCGTTGCCCAGTTCCCGCATGATCGGCCTTTATCCTTGAGCACATTTGCGCTATTGGGCCGGGGCCGCAGGTCAATAGGTGTCACGTTGTTGCCTTAATGTGCGTCGATTGACCGTCGCTTGGGGGATGGCTTGGAGTTTGACGTCGAATACGACGTCAACTCACTGAAAACGCCGATTTGACCGGGCAAACCGCTTTGATCCAGCCGGATTCGGGCAGTTGCCGGGGCAGTACGAGAGAGGATTTTCCATGAAGACTCCGAACGCGCCGGCGCCGGCACGGCCGGTTGGCCGAACGCTCGCCGCCATCGGCAGGACGATCGGCCAGGGCGTAATTCTGACCGCGGCGCTGGCAATGGCGACGGCCGATATCGCGCGCGCGCAGCAGCCTCTGGCTCCTCCGCCCGCGGCTCCGGCTGCCAGACCGAAACCGGCTCCCGCCAAGCCAAGGCCGCCGGCTGCGGCAAAGCCTGGAGCGCCGGCGTCTGAGGCCCAGCAAACGGCACCGCCCGCCGCGCAGGGGCAGGCGCAAGCCCAAGGTGAGCAGCAGCAGCCACAGTTGATCTATTCGCCGTGGACCAAGTTCTGTCTCAAGTCCGACCAGAACGATCCCAATTCCAAGCAGGTGTGCTTCACCGGCAAGGATGCTCGCATCGAATCCGGCATGCCGATTGCCGCCGTCGTCGTGATCGAACAGCAGGGCGAGCCGAAGAAACTCCTGCAAGTCACGTTGCCGCTGCATTTGCTGATACAGCCCGGCACGCGCGTCATCGTCGATCAGGATCAACCGCTAACCGCGCCGTACTATCTCTGCGTCGAAATCGGCTGTTTGGCCAGATACGAGGCCACGCCCGAGTTGATTGCCAAGATGAAGAAGGGTCAAGTTCTCAACGTGCAGGCGATCAATCAAAATAATCAGCCGATCACGGTGCCCTTGCCGCTGGCCGAATTCGCAAAGGCCTATGACGGACCGCCGACCGATCCGAAGGTCTTCGAAGCGCAACAGCAGAAGCTGCAGGAGGAATTGCAGCGCCGCGCCGATGAAGCGCGCAAGGAGCTGGAACAGAAGCAAGGTGGCGCGCCGCAATCCTCGAACGCGCCGCCGCGACAATAAGCAAGAGTCCCGGATCAGCGATGCCGCGCATCGCATCCGGGCATTCTTGTTTCCAGATCTATGTTCAGTGAACCGAAGCCGTGCGCGGGCGATAGCCGCCTCTGCCGTCCTTGACGAAGACCTCGGCGACTTGCGGATGGCGCACCGGCTCGCCGGTGGTGTCCGGCAGAAGATTCTGCTCGGACACATAGGCGACGTATTCGGTCTCGTCGTTCTCGGCGAACAGGTGGTAGAACGGCTGATCCTTGTGCGGCCGGATTTCGGCGGGGATCGACTCGTACCATTCTTCGGTATTATCGAAGCTCGGGTCGATGTCGAAGACCACGCCGCGGAACGGATAGATGCGGTGCCGCACGACCTGACCGATCTGATATTTGGCGATCCGGATCTTGTTCATTCCAAACCTCAGCTGGCGGCCGCAAGCGGCCGAGAGACAGGGCTACCGAGGTAGCCCCCGGTTCTCTAGCACGGCGGTATGGCCCGGCAACATATCAGCCGAAGTAGCGTTCATAATCCATATCTTTGGCCCATTTCCGGGTCCTTTTCCGCGACCAGACCGGCCAGATCGACCAGAACCTTGGCCTGTTTCCAGGTCGCGTCGTCCTGCATCTTGCCGTCGATCATGACCGCGCCGCTGCCGTCCGGCATGGCGGCGATGATCTTCTTGGCGAAGGCCACCTCGGCGGGATCCGGCGAGAACACGCGCTTGGCGATCGGCACCTGGCTCGGGTGCAGCGTCCAGGCGCCGACACAGCCCATGAGGAAGGCATTGCGAAACTGCGCCTCGCAGGCGGCGCTGTCGGCAAAATCGCCGAACGGGCCGTAGAACGGCTTGATGCCGGCCGCGGCGCAAGCATCGACCATTTTCGCAATCGTGTAGTGCCAGAGATCCTGTTGGAAGCCTGCACGCGGCGCATCGGGGGAGGCCGCGTCGGCAAGGACCTTGTAGTCCGGATGGCCGCCGCCGACCCGCGTGGTCTTCATCGCGCGCGATGCGGCGAGATCCGCCGGCCCGAGACTGATGCCGTGCATGCGCGGTGAAGCGACGGCGATTTCGGCAACATTGTCGACGCCTTCGGCGGTTTCGAGAATGGCGTGGATGAGGATCGGCTTCTTGACGCCATGCCTGGCTTCGAGCTGAGCCAAAAGCTGATCGAGGTAATGGATGTCCCACGGGCCTTCAACCTTGGGCAGCATGATGACGTCGAGCTTGTGCCCAACCGCGGCGACGATCTCGGTAACATCGTCGAGCACCCAAGGTGAGTTCAGCGCGTTGATGCGGGTCCACAGTCCGGTCTCGCCGAATTCGCATGCCTTCGCCATGGCGATGAATCCGCTGCGCGCGGCTTCCTTGGCATCGGCCGGAATGGCGTCTTCAAGATTGCCGAGCACCACATCGACCTGGGCGATGAGCTCCGGCACTTTGGCGCGCACCTTCTCGATGTGCGGCGGCACAAAATGGATCATCCGCTCGAGCCGCAGCGGCAATTCGCGCAAGGGTGCAGGCGCGCCGATCGCGAGCGGCTTGAAAAAATTGCGCGGCAGTTTCATTGGCGTAATTTCATCGGGATGTTCCCCCCGCAACCCAAGACGGCTCGGCGCAAGACGAGCAAAGCTAGGACGGAAGGCGGGACCTCGCCAAGCCGTTTTTGACGCCAGCTCTGCCTAGGAAATGGCAGCATTTTGTCGACCGTCAGACCATCTCGCCGCGCATCAGGCGGGGTTGCGAGGCGGCCGGGGTGACCCCTTCGCGCATCATGGCACGGCGCAGCGGTCCGACGTGGTCGAGCAGGTAAAGCGACAAACCGCGCACGCCGTGGACCGGGACGAAATCGGTCAATAGGCTCCGGTTCAAAACGTCGACGGCGACGGCTCGGCTTGTGACATCGGCGCGCCGCTGCCGCTCGTAGCGCGCGAGCACGTCGGGCGAACCGACATCGCAACTGTGTCGTCGCGCATCGGCGACGATTTCAGCAATAGTCGCGGCGTCACGCAGGCCGAGATTGAGCCCTTGCGCGCCGATCGGCGGCACGACGTGAGCGGCTTCGCCGACCAGCACGGTGCGGTTGCCGGAAAAGGCCTGAGCGGTTTCGACCGCGAGTCGAAACACGCCGCGACCGGGCTCGGCCGTCATCTTGCCGAGATACGAATGCGCGCGGCGCTCGATCTCGTCCGAAAGCGCAGCATCGCCCAAGCCGGCGAGTGCGGTTGCGCGATCGGGATCGAGCACGCAAACCAAACTCGAGCGTTGGCCAGGCAGGGGTACGAGCGTGAAGGGGCCGTGCTCGGTATGAAACTCTGTCGATGTGTCGTCGTGCGGGCGGGCGTGGCCGAGATTCAGCGTGAGCGCCGTCTGCGGATAAGTCCCACGCCGCGTCGAAATTCCAGCTGCGGTGCGGCAGAGGGAGCGGGCGCCGTCGGCGCCGATCACAAGCCGCGCCCGCACGTCGCCGTCGGCATATTTGATCATGACGCCGTCGGCGCGATGGGTCACGGCAAGCGCCGAATCCGCAATCCGCGCCAGCTTGATGTCCTCCACGCGCGCTTCGAGTGCGCCAAAAAGATGCCGGTTTTCGATATTGTAGCCGAAGGCGTCGAGTCCGATCTCCGCTGCTTCGAAATGAACTTCGGGTGCACGAAACAGGCGCTGGGTGTCGTCGATGATCCGCAGTTTGCGCAACGGCGCGGCTTGGCCGAGGCAAGCCGGCCACACGCCCAGCGTCTCGAGCGCCGTCACGGAACTTGCGAGAAACGCCGTGGTGCGACGATCGGATTCCGCTTTCGGTGCGATCAGAAGCGTGTCCGCGCCCGCGGCTTTGATAGCGAGCGCAGCGACCAAGCCGGCCGGTCCACCGCCGATCACCGCCACTTCGCAAGTCAGCGTTTGCCGGCCGCCATCCATCACTTCATCCGTTCTCTTAACCACGGGCCGCAGTTCATCCTGCGCGCTTTTGATTTATGAGCGAAAGGGCAGGAATAACAGAGAGATTCTGTCCGTACCTCGATTTCACGTGTAACCTCAAGCTATGAACCCGATCGAGCCACTGAATCCCGGTGAACGCCTGACCGGTCCAAAACCGTCCGCCGACCCGCAAATAGCGACGGCGGCCTTTGCCGTCCATGTCTTTACCGCGTCCGGCGCAGCCTGTGCGCTTTTGGCGCTGATTGCCGCGGTCCGCAATGACTGGCCGCAAATGTTCGTCTGGCTCGGCATTGCACTGTTTGTCGATGGCGTCGACGGAACTTTCGCGCGGCGACTTCGCGTCGCCGAAGTGCTGCCGCGCTGGTCGGGGGACGTGCTCGATCTTGTCGTCGATATCCTCAACTATGTTTTCGTTCCAGCCTATGCGGTCGTCGCCAGCGGGCGCGTGCCGCCGGCTGTCGCAATTCCGCTCGGCATCCTGATCGTCGTCACCGGCTCGCTGTATTTTGCCGACAGGCTGATGAAGACGTCGGATTATTATTTCCGCGGCTTCCCGGCGGTCTGGAACGTGGCGGTCTTCTACCTGTTCGTCCTTAAGCCCGGGCCGGCATTGGCAACGGTGTCGATCGCCACATTGGCGGTGCTGACCTTCGTGCCGTTTCACGTCGTGCATCCCATGCGGATTGCGCATTTGCGCGAGATCACGCTGGCGGCGCTGATCGCCTGGGCGCTGCTTGCGATCTATGCTGTCGCGACAAATCTCGACCCCGGATTCTGGACCGAGGTGGGTTTGTGTGTGCTCGCGATCTATTTCATCGCCGCCGGTTTTCTGCGCCGGCATCATCCTTAACGTCCCTCAGCACTTGCTCGGGTCATTCGATCGAGGCACTTGATGGGGTCTTAAGGCGGGCTGTTCGATGTGCCTACCCCGCCGAAGGAGTTCGTCATGCCGCAAACGTTACCACGACCCGTTCTTCTGATCGCCGGCGGCAGCCGCGGCATCGGCGCATCCACCGCTAAGCTTGCGGCGGAGCGCGGCTATGATGTTGCGATCAATTACATCAACAATGCCAAAGCCGCGGCGGGCGTGGCCGACGCGGTGAAACAAGCCGGCGGCCGAGCCGTCACGCTGCAAGGCGACATGGCGAGAGAAGAGGACATTCTGCGGGTCTTCGATCAGACGACGCAGGCGCTCGGACCAATTGCCCACTTCGTCCACAGTTCCGGCATCGGTGGCAAGAATTCGCGGCTCGACGCGGCGAGTGCGGCAACCATTCGCGAGGTGCTCGACGTCAATCTGTTCGGCGCCATCATCTGCGCGCGAGAGGCGGTGCGTCGCATGTCGACGGCCAATGGCGGCAAAGGCGGATCGATCGTGCTCTTGTCCTCGATCGCCGCAATCACCGGAGGGGCCACCGAATATGTCTTCTACGCCGCCGCAAAGGGCGGCGTCGACGCACTGACCAATGGTCTTGCGCGCGAAGTCGCCAGGGAGGGGGTTCGCGTCAACGCGATACGGCCGGGACCCGCCCGGACCGAGATCCACGAGCCCGGACGGCTTGAGCGGATCACCCCATTGTTGCCGATGGGCCGCCCCGGCGAACCCGAAGAAATCGCGGAGGCAGTCCTCTTCCTGCTCTCCGATGCGGCGTCTTATATCAGCGGCGCCGTGCTCAATGTTTCGGGCGCGCGCTGATGCGGGCGCGTTTTGCCCCTTTGCGCGAGATGCTTGTGTTCATGTCGCGGCTGCCTATGATCCCGGCCGAGCTTTCTCACGGACAAATCGAACCTGCCGAAGGAGAGGAAAATGGTTGCGGCTGTACGCGTTCATAAGCCGGGCGGACCGGAAGTTCTGACCTATGAAGAGGTCGAAGTGGGCGCGCCCGGACAGGGGCAGGTCCGGGTCAAACAACACGCCTGCGGCGTCAATTTCATCGACACTTATTTTCGCATGGGTCTCTATCCCTCGCCGGTCGGCATGCCGTTCATTGCGGGCAACGAGGCCGCCGGCGAAGTGGTCGCGGTTGGACCGGGCGTCAGCGATTTGAAGATCGGCGATCGGGTCGCCTATGTGGTTGCGCTCGGCTGCTATGCTGCCGAACGCCTCGTTCCCGCCGATCGCGCGGTGAAACTGCCGGCGAATATCAGCTACGAACAAGCCGCGGCGATGATGCTCAAAGGCATGACCGCGGAATATCTACTGCGGCGCACGTTCAAGGTCGAAAAAGGCATGAACATTCTCATGCACGCAGCGGCCGGAGGCGTCGGCCTCATTCTGTGCCAATGGGCCAACCATCTCGGCGCCAATGTCATCGGTACGGTCGGCTCGAAGGACAAAGCGGAGCTCGCCAAGGCCAATGGCTGCCACCACACCATTCTTTACCGCGAGGAAGACTTCGTCGCCCGCGTCAAGGACATCACCGGCGGCAAGTTGTGCGACGTCGTTTATGACGGCGTCGGCAAGACTACATTCCCGGCCTCGCTCGACTGCATCCGTCCGCTCGGCATGTTCGTCAGCTTCGGCAGTTCGTCCGGACAGATCGACGCCTTCAACATCAACATCTTGCAGCAGAAGGGCTCGTTGTTTGCGACGCGCCCGACATTGAATACCTATGCCGCCAAGCGCGAGGACTTGCTGGCGATCGCCAACGATCTGTTCGACGTTGTCGGCAAGGGCGCGGTCAAGATCCCGGTCAAATACAAATACGCGCTGCGCGATGCGCAACAGGCGCACCGTGACCTCGAAGCGCGCGCCACGACCGGCTCGATCATCCTCGTGCCGTAAGGGACAACACAGGAACAATGAAGATTTGGGGTTACTGGGCAACGCTGGGGTGGGCGATCATCGCCTTCCTGGCGGGCCAGCTCGCTGGCTCAAGCGTGCTGCTATGGCAGCGCGCGGGGGAATGGAGTTCGTTGCTGGAAACGCCCTATGACGGCATTCTGGTGACGCTCTTCATTGCAATCTCCAATCCGGCCACGATTGCCGTGATCATGCTGGCGGTCTGGTTCGCGCACAGCGATCAGGCGGACTATCTGGCGCTGAAGCGGCCGCAACGGCGCGACGTGATCATCGGCGTCGTTTGTTTGGTCGGCCTGATCGCGATCTGCGACGCGCTGCTCTACTTGAGTGGGCGGGAGCTGGTCACGCAATTTCAGCTGCAATCCTACACCACTGCGGCCGCGGAAGGCTGGCTGATACCGATGTGGCTCGGCGCCGTCATCGTGGCGCCAGCCGGCGAAGAAATCATGTTTCGCGGATTTTTGTTCCGCGGCTGGGCGCGCACGGAGCGCGCGGTGTGGCCGGCTGTCATTGTGATATCCGCGCTGTGGGCGGCCTTGCACGTCCAGTATGACTGGACGGGCGTCGCGCAAATCTTCGTCATCGGCCTGTTCCTGGGGTGGATGCGCTGGCGCAGCGGCTCGACGCTGCTGACGTTTTTCCTGCACGCGCTGTTCAATCTTGAAGGCACGATGGAAACCGTGGCGCAGATTCATTTCTTCGCTAAATAGGGTCGTAATCTCCGACCTTGCCGGACCTTGCTGTCGATCGGCTGAGCCAAGCAGCAAGAACGACGGAAAGGCGGTCCGATATCGTGGAACGTCGACTGTTCTCACGATACGCTGTGGACCATCGGCCAGGTCCAACCGGCCGCCGCCGTACGGAGCACTCGTCTAGTTCGCGTGCGTGCCGCGCAGTTCCGCATAAGCGCGATTGAGAGCCTTGTCTGCGCTCGGATCGGACGGAATGTAGGATTGCAAGATCGGCTTTTTAGCACCGGAGACGTTGACGGCTGATTTCGCGGTATCGGGAGCGTCCTGCGCCACCTCGATGTCGGGCGAGATCCCTTTCGCCGTGATCGGGTGACCCGACGGCGTAAAATATTGTTCGGTGGCAAGACGGAGCGCGCCCTGGCCGCGGCCGAGTGACAGCTCGGTGAGCACCGTGCCGGCACCATAAGTGCGCGTACCGATCAATGTGGCGCGATGATTGTCCTGCAGCGCGCCCGCGACGACTTCCGCGGTCGCGGCCGAGCCGGCATTGATCAACACGACCACCCGCTTGCCGTGACTGAGATCGCTGGGCTTGACGGGAATGGGCTTGGCGCGGGCCGCGCTGCGGCCGCCGATCGAAACGATGTCACCGCTCTGAAGAAAGTCGTCGCTTGCCGCAACGGCCCCGTCGAGCGCGCCGCCCGGATTGTTGCGCAGATCAATCACGTAGCCCTTGAGCTTGTCGGCCGGCACTGCATTGGCAATGTCGTCGATCGCCTGTTTGAGCTCGTCGCCGGTCTTGTTGTTGAACTGCACAATGCGAATATAGCCGATATCGCCGCCTTGAACCTGCGAACGCACCGAGCGCGCCGTGATATGGTCGCGGGTGAGCGTCAGATTGAGCGGCTTGTCCCGGCCGAGACGCGCGACGATCAAATTGACCTTCGAACCGGCTTCGCCGCCCAGCATTTGGCTGATCTGATAAGCGGTCAGGCCGTCGAGCGGCTGATCGTCGATTGTGGTGATGATATCACCGGTCATCAAGCCGGCTTTGGCGGCGGGCGATCCGTCGATCGCGGTAATGATCTTCGGCAGGCCGTCGGCGATGGTGAAGCGAAGGCCGACATCGGCATCCGGTGGACAGCCCTTGGTGCCGGCGGTGCAGGCGATTGTGTGGCTCTCGGCTTTGTCGTCGAGATAATAGGAATCGCCGAGCGCTGCCATCATGCCGTTGATGGCGTTTTCGATCAGCTTGTTGTCGTCAGGTTTCTCGACATAGTTCTGCCGCACCTGCTCGAAGGCGTCGTCGAAAAGTTCCAGTACGCGATATTCCTCGGCATGGCCTGAAGACTTTGCCACTGCGTTAAACGGGATTTGCGCCGCGAGAAGGGCCAGCGCCGCACCCGCGGCCATGCCCGTGAAAACGAATGGAAGTTGTTTTGCCATGATGAGTGCAATTCTATCGACGCGGCGGCCATTGTCGACTCGGCGGCGGGTTGCCTCCGGTCGGGCGGCCTAAGGTGAGCCTGGTCCGCCAAAAATACGGTCGAATGCGGCAACGGTGCGGCCTGTTTTGTTGTCTCCTTGATTATCGTCTTTTTGTTTTTCTTGCCCTTGGGATTCAAATCCGCCGGCGCGATACCTCTGCCGCGGCAAGCCGATGACCGGATCGGTAAAACGGCCGATTGCGGCCACCGTATCAGCCAACGGCACCGTCGAATGGGGCGTTTCGCTCACGATCGTCGCCAAGACCTTCAAGTTGCGGCCAAATAGCGCGTCGAGTGCGGTCAGCGTATGGCTGATCGTGCCGAGATAGGAACCGGCGACCAGAATCAGCGGCAATTGCAACGCCATCATCAGATCGAGCACGGTCCGGCGATCATCGAGGGGCACCATGACGCCGCCAACGCCCTCGATCAGCAGGACGTCGCCGCGCTGCTCGATCGCGGTCCGGCAAAATGAAACGACAGCATCGAAATCAATGGCTTGCCCTTCGGCATGGGCGGCAAGGTCGGGCGACAAAGCGGCGCGGTATCGCCACGGCGAGATCCGTTCGATTTCCTGCGGCGTGATCGAAAGCCCCAGTGCCTGCAACAGAACTCCCGGGTCGCTCGACGCCGGCAAAGCCGGATCAAAACCGCTGACCACCGGCTTGATAGCGTTCACGTTGCGGCCCATCCGCCGTAAATGCCGGATAAGGGAAGCCGCAACGTAGGTCTTGCCGACGTCGGTCCCGGTTCCGGTGATAAAGATCGCGGTCACGCCTCAATGCCTTATCACGCGCTGCCGGACGATTTCAGCGAGTCGCTCGATTTCGGATTCAGGATGCTGCGCGGTGAAGGCAAAGCGCAGCCGCGCCGTCCCGGCCGGCACAGTCGGCGGGCGGATAGCGACGACAAGGAAGCCTTCGTCGCGCAAGAGTTCGGACGCTGACAGGGCAGATTCGGTCTCGCCGACAATGACCGGTACGATAGCGCTCTGTGCTTCCGGCAGATTAAGCGCACGGGTGAACAGCCGCGCCTTGCGCAACGGCCCCGCCGCATAGGCCGGATCGCCTTCGATGATGTCGAGAGCGGCGATAGCTGCGGCGATGACCGGTGGCGGCAGGCCGGTCGAATAGATAAAGGTGCGGGCGCGCGTGCGCATCAGATCGATCACCGTCTGTGATGCACACAGGTAGCCGCCATAAGCGCCGACTGCCTTGGAGAGCGTGCCCATCTGTAGCGGCACATCGATCTTGCTGGCGCCTTTATGGTTGAACGCGAAGGTCGAGCCGCGGCCGCCGCCAAGCACGCCCAAACCGTGGGCGTCGTCCGACAGGAGCCAAGTGTCGAAGCGTGCGGCCATTTCCGAAAGTTCCGCCAGCGGCGCCAGATCGCCGTCCATGGAAAAGACGCCGTCGGTCGCGATCAGCGCGTGTCTCTTGCCGCTGCGGTGATCGGCTAGAAGCTTCGCAGCATGTCCGGCATCGGCGTGACGATAGAGGCGGACCTCGGCGCCGCTAAGCTTGGCGCCGGCATGGATGCAGGCGTGTGAGAGTTCGTCCATGACGATCAGGTCATCCGGTCCGACCAGCGCGGGGATGATGCCCGCATTGGCGAGATAGCCGGAGCCGAAAACACAAGCCGCCTCAGCGCCTTTCAACCGCGCCAGCCGATCCTCGAGTGCGGCGTAAAGCGGATGGTTGCCGGTGACGAGCCGGGAAGCGCCGGCGCCGATACCGTGCAACTCCATGGCCTCGATCGCGGCGGCAATGACTTTGGGATTCTGGCTGAGATTGAGATAATCGTTACAGGAGAATGACAGCAACCGGCGCCCGGCGCGCTCGACCCAAATGCCCGAGCGCGCCGTGACCATTGGCGTGCGGCGAAGCTTGGCCTGATCCAGGGCGCTGAGCTTTTCGGCGGCAAATTCATCCAGCGAGCGCATCTTTCGACCTGAACACCAAACGTGAGCCAAACACGCGTGGCGCGAACACGTGACCTGGGCCTGCCTGGAAGGCACAATGGCCGTTTAAGGGCACAAGGTTCCATGAAAGCGCCAAATGTCGGGCAAGGCTAGCAAAAACAAGGGCGTAACAGCACCCTACTGGTATGAGCCGGGCCTCGGCCGCATTTGGCTGCCCTATGCGCAGATGAAGACGGCAACGCCGCCGCTCGCTGTGACCGGCACCAACGGCGCCCGCATCACGCTCGCCGATGGGCGCGAGCTGATCGACGGCATCGCATCCTGGTGGACCGCCTGTCACGGCTACAACCACCCCCATATCCGCGCCGCGGTCGAGCGCCAATTGGCGCAAATGCCCCACGTGATGTTCGGCGGCCTGGTGCACGAGCCGGCGCTGACTTTGGCGGATCGTCTAACTGCTACGCTCACTCAAGATAATCTGGCATGCGATCTCGACCGTGTGTTTTTCAGCGATTCGGGTTCGGTCGCCGTCGAAGTCGCGCTGAAAATGGCGGTGCAGTATTGGCGCAATCGCGGAGTCAAAAGTCGCTCGCGGATCGTCGCCTTCAATGGCGGCTATCACGGCGACACGACCGGCGCCATGTCGGTGTCCGATCCTGAAGGCAGCTTTCACGCTGCTTTTCGAGGCCTTCTGCCGCAGCAAATTGTGGTTGATCTGCCCACCGACCAGGCGAGCGCGGCGGCTTTGGCGGAGACGCTCGAACGCCACGCCGATGAAGTGGCCGCAATTATCGTCGAACCTTTGGTTCAGGGTGCGGGTGGCATGCGCTTCCACGCTCCCCGGATTCTCGAGACTTTGCGGGCAATCGCGGACCGATACGAACTGTTGCTGATCTTCGACGAAATCTTCACGGGCTTTGGCCGGACCGGGCAGATGTTTGCCTTTCAGGAGGCCGCCGTGCTGCCGGATATCGTCACGCTGTCGAAGGCCTTGACCGGTGGAACTCTGCCGCTCGCCGCGACCGTCGCTCGCCGCAAGGTCTTCGACGCATTCTGGTCGGATGATCCGGTGCAGGCGCTGATGCACGGCCCGACTTTCATGGCCAATGCGCTGGCCTGTGCGGCCGCGAATGCCTCGCTCGATCTGTTCGAACGGGAGCCGCGCCTGCAACAGGTGGCAAAAATCTCTGATGCGCTACGCGAAGGCCTTGAGCCGTGCCGGAAGCTGCATGGCGTCAACGACGTACGGATCAAAGGCGCGATCGGCGTGGTCGAACTCGATCGCATCAACGATCTCGACGCCTTGCGGCGGCGGTTCATCGCCGAAGGCGTCTTCATCCGGCCGTTCGGCAATATCGTCTATCTCACCCCGGCCTTTACGATCGGGGAGGGCGATCTCAACCGCCTGATGGACGCTATTCGCCGCGTACTGGCGGAACGCTGATCCGCTCAGATGATCGGCTTGCCGCGGACATCGACCGCACGCTCGATTTTGACCAGAACGCCGATCCCGGTATCGGCGCCGACATGGGTCTGCTCCCGCGGCAACAACAGGTCGAAGATCGCCTTGTGAATGGGGCCGCTCTCGTGCAGCGCGGCACTGCCGTAGAAGCGCAGAAACCCGCTTTCGAGCACACCGTCGCGCTGCGCCTTGAAATTCGCGTACATGATGCAGACGCGCTTGTCGTGCGCGAGATTGTCCAGCGCCGTGCGCTTGGAGCGTTCCCAATAAGCGAGGTGCATGTCATCGAAAACGACCATGCTGCCTTTGGGGCTGATATTGGGTCCCTGCGGACCGGAGGTGGCGACGAGGCAGGGATAGCCGTCGTCCCAGGCATTGCGGATCAGCGTCTTAATCGTGTCGGAAAACGGCATGAGAGAACAACCCGTGATGTTGAGGGAAATGCAAATCGGTGAGGAAGCTTAGTTCAAGCGGATATTGTTAGCCTAATAGCCGACCACAGTCCCGTGGAGATCATAGGCGTCCGCTCGATCGATCTTCACAGTCGCGATCTCGCCGACGCGCAGCGGCCGGCGGCTTTGGACATAAACAGTGCCGTCAATTTGCGGCGCGTCGCCTCGGCTGCGGCCTTTGGCAATCCCCGGACTTGATCCGGGGATCGGCCCGACATCATCGATGATGACGCGTTCGCGGCTGCCGACTTTGCGTTTCAGCCGCCTTTGCGAGATCGCCTGCTGGTGCTGCATCAAGCGATGCCAGCGTAGTTCTTTGATCTCGTCCGGCACGGCGGCAGCGAGATCGTTCGACACCGCGCCGGCGACCGGCTCGTAGCGGAAGCAGCCGACGCGATCGAGCTCGGCTTCGCCAAGCCAATCGAGCAATTGCGAAAAATCCTCGTCGGTCTCGCCGGGGAATCCGACGATGAAGGTCGAGCGAAGGGTCAGGTTCGGGCAGATCTCGCGCCAGCGCGCGATTCGAGTAAGCGTCTCTTCCTGGGCCGCCGGCCGCCGCATGCGCTTGAGCACGGCCGGACTCGCATGCTGAAACGGGATGTCGAGATAGGGCAGCACCTTGCCCTCGGCCATCAGCGGAATGATCTCGTCGACGTGAGGGTAGGGATAGACGTAGTGCAGCCGCACCCAGACGCCGAGTTCGCCAAGCTCCCGCGCCAGGTCGAGAAACTTCGCCCGCACCTCCCGGTCCTTCCATGTGCTCGGCGCATATTTGAGGTCGACGCCATAGGCCGAAGTGTCCTGCGAAATGACCAGGAGTTCCTTGACGCCTGCGGCGACCAGCTTTTCGGCCTCGCGGAGCACGTCGGCGGCGGGCCGCGATACCAGATCGCCGCGCAATTGGGGGATGATGCAGAAGGTGCAGCGATTGTTGCAGCCTTCTGAAATCTTGAGATAAGCGTAGTGCCGCGGGGTAAGCCTGATGCCTTCCGCCGGAATGAGGTCGGTATGGGGATCGTGCTGCGGCGGGGCAGCACGGTGCACGGCCTCGAGCACGCTTTCATATTGCTGCGGACCCGAGACGGCCAACACGCCCGGATGCACCGACGTGATCTTTTCCGGCTCGGCGCCCATGCAGCCGGTGACGATGACTTTGCCGTTTTCCGCCATGGCTGTTCCGATGGCGGCAAGCGATTCCGCTTGTGCGCTGTCGAGAAAACCGCAGGTGTTGACGATGGCGAGGTCGGCGCCCTTGTGCTCGCGCGCAAGCTCATAACCCTCAGCCCGCAGCCGCGTGATGATGCGCTCGGAATCGACCAGCGCTTTGGGGCAACCGAGCGAAACAAAGGAAATACGGCAAGCGGGTTTGGTTTGGCGGTTCATTCTGCGGTTTTCGGGTCTCGATTTAGCAGGCGGCAAGCAGGGCCGTGCTCATAGCACGTGAATTGGCAAGGGCGGCAACTGCGGATTTATCCCCTAGATGCGCCCACAATCGGCCTCTGCAAAGCCTTCTTTGCCTTGAAAAAGCCCGGCCCGCCCCGTGAAATTACCGGTACCGGGGAGCAGTGGTTAATGCCTGTTCGGGGGAAATTAACGATTTCGCGATCTGCTCCAGTCCGGGACGATGGTCGATGGCGATTCTCGACACGCTGCGCCTTCGGTTGCCGCGTAAAGGTGTTCAGGCGCCGCGCGTTTTGCTGTGCCGGATGCTGTTGCGTTTGACGGCTGGATGGGACCGACGGACCAGTATGGTGCAAGCGAGGCAAATCGGCGTGCTTTTGCTGGCGGCGAGTCTCGCCGGCTGCGGCAGCTACAGCATGTTCGATACGTCCTCGTTCATGTCGCAGGGCTATTCATCAGGCAAATCGGACTGGCGCAATGCGGCCGCCGGCTCGGCGGATAACGCGGCGTCCGACACCACTGGCTCCACCAATGCCGCGCCTGCCAATGCGGGCTCCGGATCTGCGGCTTCCAATCCGCAGAAGAGCGACACCGACGCGCTTACGTCGCTATTCGCGCGCGCTGCTCAGAACAAGCCACAAGACACTCCGGCGCCGCGTCCCGCGGCAAGACCCATTACCGTCGCCGACGTCAGCGATACGGCGATTTCGCCGGCGCCGCCTCCGGCCGTCCCTGACGTCAAGATAGAGCCACGCGGCCGCGCCTATCTGTTCCGCGGCATTGCCGGCCTGATCTATTCGCGCGGCATTGACAAATTGACGGAGCGGATCCGCCGCACCGGCATTCCGGCCAGCGTCGACACCTATCTGGTGTGGCGCCCGATCGCTGATCAGGCGATCCGCGACTATCGTCGCGATCCGCAGCCGATCATCCTGATCGGCCACTCGATGGGCGGCGACGCGTGTTTGGATTTTGCCAAACTGCTCAACGCCGCCGGCATCCCGGTGAAGCTACTCGTCACCTATGACCCGAGCCGGCTCGCCGAAGATGTGCCGCCCAATGTCGAGCGCTACATCAATATCTTCCAGTCGACGAATGTCATGGGCGGCGGCAATGTGGTGCAGGGTTCGCGCTTCCACGGCCACTATGCGAGCTACAATCTGAAAGATCACCACGAACTCATTCACATCAATATCGAAAAGGCCGACCCGATCCAGGAGCAGTTGGTCAGCAAGGTTGTCGAACTTGCATCCACCCCGGCCACCGCCGAGGGCGAGGCGATTCCTATCCGCCTCGAGGTTCCGGCCGACTCGCCGATCGAGTTGTGGGATTCCGGCCAGCCCGTCACCGCCCACGCCGGCGACACGCTGAAAACCTTCGCCGACGCCTATCACGTGCCGTTGTGGTCGCTTGCCGAGATCAATCCGTCGGCCGCCAACGGGCCGCTCGCCGAGGGCGAGCGTATCGTCGTTCCGCGCCATCTTGTGCCGATGGCGACCCCGGCCGTGGCTAGCAACGCGGTTTCGAGCTACGCAATGCCTGCCGGCCGCTGAGGCCGCCGGGTACTCAATTCAGCAATGCGGCGCCAGGCACAAGCCGCTCGGCTGAAAGCAGCGCCAGAATGGCGCCGGCGTCGACTTGCCGTTCGTGCAGGTATAGACAGTGCACCAATTCGACGCATCACAATCCGAGACGCAGCGCCCGCTGGATTGTGCACAGGCTCCGGTCATTTTGACTTTTGCCTTACCCCGCGCCGCCAGCGCCGGCGATAGCGAGGTCGCGGCAAGCGCGGCAGCCAGGATGATTTTCAAAATCGAATTGCAGCGCATGAATAACCCTCCCAGAACATGCCGGCGGGCAAAGCTCCCATAATCGCGGCGAACCCACAATCGCACTCGGCGCAGAACCGGTGGACAGGCCGCGGCAATTTGCCAAAACTGCGTAACAAGACTGAAGACCCATAGCCGCAAACATACTCGCAAGATTCCGGCGCGATGCAGCTTGCCGATCCGCCATTGCTTCTGGTTACTGATCGCCGCCAGGCGCGGCGGCCGCTGGCCGAGATTGTCGGTGCTGCGCTTGCCGCGGGCTGCCGTTGGATCAGCCTGCGCGAAAAGGACTTGCCGCAGGACGAACAAATTCTCCTGGCGCGCAAGCTGTTGACGATGGCGCGCCGGCACGAGGCGAGGCTGGTGATGCATGGCGGCGCCGCACTCGCCAAGCTCGCCGGTGTCGACGGAGTGCATTTGTCCGCAGGAAGCGATGCGGCGGAGGCGCGCGAACTGCTCGGACCGGAAAAGCTCATCGGGCTTTCGATCCACACTGTGCCGGAAGCCGCTGCGATCGATCCGGCCTTGATCGACTATGCAATTGCCGGCCCGGCTTTCGAGACGCCGAGCAAGCCCGGCTATGGCCCGGAGGTCGGTCGCAAAGGGCTACGCGAGATGGCGGCGGCTGCGCGCGTACCGGTGCTCGCCATCGGCGGCGTCAATTCCGCGCGCGTGGGCGAGGTCATTGCGGCGGGCTGTGCCGGCATTGCGGTGATGGGCGGCATCATGCACGCCGCCGATCCCGCGCTCGAAGTGAGAACATTGACGACAAGCCTCAGCGGCGCGCTCGCCGCCAAAGTTTGATCTGCATGGCGCGCGCACTATCGCGCGCGATAGGTGGCGACGCCTTGATCCGGGACCCACACGCCTGACGGAAGTTTCCCGGCCTGCCAGAACACGTCGATCGGCATGCCGCCGCGCGGATGGAAATAACCACCGATGCGCAGCCATTTCGGTCTTAAGAGCACGACGAGCCGCTTGCCGATGTCGACGGTGCAGGCCTCGTGAAAGGCGCCGTGATTGCGGAAGCTGTTGAGATAGAGCTTCAGCGATTTGGACTCGACCAGAAATCCCTTTGGCACGTAGTCGATGACCAGCGTGGCGAAATCGGGCTGACCGGTCACCGGGCAGATCGCGGTAAACTCGGGAAAGGTGAAACGCGCCACGTAATCGGCGTCAGGATGTGGATTGGGCACGCGATCGAGCACCGCCTCTTCAGGCGAGGCGGGTATCGCCGCGGGGCGGCCAAGCTGCAGGGCCGCTTGCGGCCTGGCTTTGAGCTTCTTTGCCAATTTTGGAGCCGTTCTAGTTTCCGTCGGCTGACTGCATGCCTTGTTTTGGCGGGGCATGACAAGGGGCTGATCAATCCTGTAGAAGCGCGTCGCGGCGTGCGAGTTCAGGGACCACGCACCGCGCAATGCAACCGGGGAACAGGCATGACCGCGATCGTCGATATTATCGGCCGGGAGATTTTGGACAGCCGCGGCAATCCGACCGTCGAGGTCGACGTCGTTCTTGTCGACGGCTCGCGCGGCCGTGCCGGTGTGCCGTCGGGCGCTTCGACCGGCGCGCACGAGGCGGTCGAACTGCGCGACGGCGACAAGAAGCGCTATCTCGGCAAGGGCGTGCGTAACGCGGTAGAGGCCGTCAACGGCGAGATTTTCGACGCGCTGTCCGGCATGGATGCGGAAGAGCAGGTCAAGCTCGACGAGACCATGATCGCGCTCGACGGCACGCCGAACAAAAGCCGGCTCGGCGCCAATGCCATTCTCGGTGTCTCGCTTGCCGCCGCCAAGGCTGCGGCGAACGCCAATGCGCTGCCGCTCTACCGTTATGTCGGCGGCACTTCGGCGCGGCTTCTTCCGGTGCCGATGATGAACATCGTCAATGGCGGCGTGCATGCCGACAATCCGATCGACTTCCAGGAATTCATGATCGTGCCGCTCGGCATGACGAGCTTTGCCGAGGCGCTGCGCGCCGGCTCGGAGATCTTTCACACGCTGCGCGGCGCGCTGAAGGACGCCGGCCACAACACCAATGTCGGCGACGAGGGCGGTTTTGCGCCGAACCTTGCATCGGCGGATGCGGCGCTGGATTTCGTCATGAAGGCGATCGAGAAGGCCGGCTACAAGCCGGGCGACAATGTCAGCCTCGCACTCGACTGCGCTTCGACAGAATTCTTCAAAAACGGAACTTATGTCTATGAAGGCGAAGGAAAAAAGCGTTCACGGCAGGAGCAGACCAAGTATCTCGCCGATCTTGTCGGGCGTTATCCGATCGTGTCGATCGAAGACGGCATGTCGGAGGACGATGTCGAGGGCTGGATCATGCTGACCGAGGCGCTCGGCAACAAATGCCAGCTGGTTGGCGACGATATTTTCGTCACCAATGTGAAGCGACTGTCCGACGGCATCGCCAAGCACTACGCCAATTCAGTCCTGGTCAAGGTCAACCAGATCGGCACGCTGACGGAAACGCTGGCCGCGGTGGAGATGGCGCACAAGGCCGCCTATACCGCAGTGATGTCGCATCGCTCCGGCGAGACGGAAGACTCTACCATTGCCGATCTCGCGGTCGCGACCAATTGCGGACAGATCAAGACCGGGTCGCTGGCGCGCTCCGACCGCACCGCGAAATACAATCAGCTGCTCCGTATTGAAGAGGAACTCGGCAGCCAGGCGGCCTATGCCGGCCGCACGGCGTTCCGAGCTATGCGCCAGGAACCGGCTTAGCCGTTGAGCGGCGTGCGTAACGGCTGTACTTTCTGTCTCTCATCGGGATGGGTGCGATATGGACCAGACGCTCGAGTTGAAGCCGGGAAACCGCAGGCTCGCGGTCGAAAATCTATGCGATCACGTCGCTGCTGCGGTCGATGCTTCGCCGGCATTCGATGCTCCGTTCATGCATCTGGTGCTCGATCGGGTCTTCCCCGAGGAGGTCTATGCCGTGATGCTCGCCAATATGCCGGGGGCGCGCGACTACCGGCCGATGCATGGGCGCAGCAAGGGCCATGATCTCGAGGACGGCACGCATACGCGCGTCAAGATCGACCTGTTTCCGGAATATATCCGTCACCTGCCGCCGCAGAAGCGCGCAATCTGGGACATCGTCGGCCGCGCGCTGTGCTCGCGCAAGGTCAAGGATGCCTTCGTGCGCAAGCTTGCCCCCGCGCTCGAGGGGCGCTTCGGTTCTGGCTATGCCAAGACCGGCATGTATCCGATTCCGATCCTCACCCGCGACATTCCGGGCTATCTGATCACGCCGCACACCGACACGCGCTGGAAGGGCATCACCGTGCAGCTCTATCTGCCGCGCGATGCCTCGACCACGCATATCGGCACGATCTTCCACGAGAAGCTTGCCGACGGTTCGCTGCCGAAGGTCAAGCAGATGAAGTTTGCGCCCAATACCGGCTACGCCTTCGCCGTCGGCACCGACAGCTGGCATTCGGCGGATGCGGTCGGCCCCGAGGTGAAGACGCGCGACAGCATCCTCCTGACTTATTTCGTCGATGCCGGTGCGCTGCGGTTCTTCCGTAATCGGGGCAAGCGCCTCGGTAATTTCGTCCTCAGCGAAGTGCGCAACCGGCTGCCCTAAGCGCCTGTTTTTCGGTGTATTAAGCCCGCCTTAAGCGAACGCCTCGCATGGTGGGCCATGGTCACCCGCAAGCGGCTTCGCACTGTCCTCAACGCGCTCGCGCTCTACGTGCTGGCGGCGCTGTTGATCGGCTATTTCGGGGTCAATGCCTATAGCGGCAATCGCGGCCTCAAAGCGAAGGAGGACATTGACCGGCAGATGGCCTCGCTCAATGCCGATCTGGCGCGGCTGAAGCTCGAACATGCACAGTGGGCCCGCCGGGTCGCGCTCTTGAAGTCGGACGCCATCGATCCCGACATGCTCGACGAGCGGGCGCGGCTTCTCCTCGACTATGTCGACCCCAACGACCTGACGCTGATGTTTCGGCCGGGTGCGAGCTCCGCGGGCGTGACGCATCCTTAAGTTTACGCTGCGAGCTTTTATCCCAGCGCCTTGACCCGGGCGTCGGCAATCACGAAATTGGTTTTCCAACAAGCATTTGGCTGGTAGCAGCTATCCCCCGACCGGCAACGCTCCGGCTTCCGCAGCCTTGCGAATTCCGCTATGGGAGGGAGCTCCGCCCGCCCGAACGTTTCGTCATCCTTCGAGGACACTGATGGCCGTCGCCCAGACCACACAAACCGCCGAAAAAGCCAGCCCGGTCGCCGGGAATGGCGCGGGTCCCTCGGGCGCGGTCAAGATCGCCGAATTCACCAAGGAGCAGGAGCTGCAGGCGCTCCGCCAGATGCTCCTGATCCGCCGCTTCGAGGAAAAGGCCGGCCAGATGTATGGCATGGGCCTGATCGGCGGTTTCTGCCATCTCTATATCGGCCAGGAAGCCGTCGTGGTCGGCATGAAGCTCGCCGCGCGCGACGGCGATCAGATGATCACCGGCTATCGCGATCATGGCCATATGCTGGCCTGCGGCATGGACCCCAAAGGCGTCATGGCCGAACTGACCGGACGCCGCGGCGGCTATTCCAAGGGCAAGGGCGGCTCGATGCACATGTTCTCGCTGGAGAAGAAATTCTACGGCGGGCACGGCATTGTCGGCGCCCAGGTGCCGCTCGGCACGGGGTTGGCCTTCGCCAATAAATATCGCGGCAACAATGCGGTCAGCCTGACCTATTTCGGCGACGGTGCAGCCAATCAGGGCCAGGTCTATGAAAGCTTCAACATGGCCGAGCTGTGGAAACTGCCGGTCGTTTACGTGATTGAGAACAATCGCTACGCGATGGGTACCTCGGTGACGCGGTCGTCGGCGCAGACCGATTTCTCCAAGCGCGGCATTTCCTTCAACATTCCAGGTTCACAGGTCGATGGCATGGATGTGCGCGCGGTGAAAGCGGCGTCCGAGGAGGCGATCGCCTGGTGCCGCGCCGGCAAGGGCCCGGTGATTTTGGAAATGATGACCTACCGCTATCGCGGCCACTCGATGTCGGATCCGGCAAAATACCGCACCAAGGAAGAAGTCGACAGGATGCGCACCGAGCACGACCCGATCGAGCAGGTGCGCAAGCGGCTTCTCGACAAGAAGTGGGCGAACGAAGAGGATTTGAAGAAGATCGACGCGTCGGTCCGCGCCGTCGTCAACGAGGCCGCCGAATTCGCGACCCACGATCCCGAGCCTGACGTCTCCGAACTTTACACCGATGTCTATCGCTGAACAGCGATCGACGCGACGCCATTAGCTGCAGAGCGCCGAGTGAGCGATTATGCCGACTGAGATTTTGATGCCCGCCCTGTCGCCCACCATGGAGAAGGGCAATCTTGCCAAATGGCTCAAGAAGGAAGGCGACACCGTCAAATCCGGTGACGTGATCGCCGAGATCGAGACCGACAAGGCCACCATGGAAGTGGAGGCGGTCGACGAAGGCACGCTTGGCAAGATCCTGGTGCCGGCCGGCACCAATGATGTCGCGGTCAATACGCCGATCGCGATGATCCTTGCCGACGGCGAGGATGCCTCCGCACTCAAGGACGGCAAGCCCGCAGCAGCGCCGCCGCCCAAACCCGCCGAAGCCGCGCCTGCCGCCGCGAAAGCCGAAGCCCCCGCACCGACGCCCGCCGCCAAACCTTCCACCGTCCAGGCACCAGCTGTCCCGGTCGCGCTGGAGCCTGAAGTGCCGGAAGGCACCGAACTCGTCACCATGACCATGCGTGAAGCCTTGCGCGATGCCATGGCGGAAGAAATGCGCCGCGACCCCGACGTGTTTGTCATGGGCGAAGAGGTCGCCGAATATCAAGGCGCCTACAAAGTCACCCAGGGCCTGCTCGAAGAATTCGGCGCGCGGCGCGTCATCGATACGCCGATCACCGAACACGGCTTTGCCGGCGTCGGCATCGGTGCCGCCTTCGACGGGTTGAAGCCCATCGTCGAATTCATGACCTTCAATTTCGCCATGCAGGCGCTGGATCAATTGATCAATTCGGCGGCGAAGACCCGCTACATGTCGGGCGGGCAGGTGCAGGTTTCGATGGTGTTTCGTGGACCGAACGGCGCGGCCTCGCGCGTCGCCGCGCAGCACAGTCAGGATTATTCGTCCTGGTACTCGCACGTTCCCGGCTTGAAGGTGATTGCGCCGTCGAACGCCGCCGACGCCAAGGGACTGCTGAAGGCCGCGATCCGCGATCCCAATCCGGTGATCTTCCTGGAAAACGAGATTCTCTACGGTCACTCTTCGCCGGTCCCGAAGCTCGACGATTATGTGCTGCCGATCGGCCGCGCCCGCGTCGTGCGCCCCGGCAAGGACGTGACCCTCGTCGCCTGGTCGATGGGCATGACCTATGCGATCAAGGCCGCCGAGGAATTGTCCAAGGACGGCATCGAGGCCGAAGTGATCGACCTGCGCACGATCAAGCCGATGGATACGGCGACCATCATCGAGTCGCTGAAAAAGACCGGCCGCGTCGTCACGGTGGAAGAGGGCTGGAAGCAATCGGGCGTCGGCTCCGAGATCGCCGCGCGCCTGATGGAAGAAGCCTTCGATTATCTCGATGCGCCGGTGATGCGGGTCTGCGGCAAGGACGTGCCGATGCCGTACGCAGCCAATTTGGAAAAGCTCGCGCTGCCATCCGTTGCCGAAGTCGTCGAGGCGGTGAAAGCCGTCACCTATCGCTGAATCCCGTCCTGGTGAGATTGCCGTCCCATGCCCATCAACATCCTCATGCCGGCACTGTCGCCCACGATGGAAAAGGGCAACTTGGCCAAATGGCTCAAGAAAGAAGGCGATAAGGTCAAAACCGGTGACGTGATCGCCGAGATCGAAACCGATAAGGCGACGATGGAATATGAAGCCGTCGATGACGGCACGCTCGCCAAGATCGTGGTGCCGGAGGGCACACATGATGTCGCGGTCAACCAGCTCATCGCCGTGCTGGCTCAGGAAGGCGAGGACGTGAAGGCCGCCGCAGCGGGAGCCGGGAAGGGCGCCGCGCCGGCAGCGCCGCCGCCTCAAGCCGCAGCTGCACCTACCCCGGCATCCCCGCCGCAAGCGAAGGCTCCGCCTGCGCCCGCGCCGGCCGCGCCTCTGACCAACGGCCACGCCGGCCGTGTTTTCTCCTCACCACTGGCGCGCCGGCTGGCGAAAGATGCCGGCATCGATATCGCCCGTGTCCAGGGCACCGGTCCGCATGGCCGCATTATCGCCCGTGATGTTGAAACCGCCAAAGCCGGCGGCGGGTTGAAGGCGCCCGCACCGGCCGCAGGCGCAACGCCGATGATCGCGCCGTCGATGACGGATCAGCAGATTCTCGCGCTCTACGAACCGGGCAGCTACGAGGTTGTGCCGCACGACGGCATGCGCCGCACCATCGCGCAGCGGCTGACGGCGTCAGTGCAGACCATTCCGCATTTCTATCTTACGGTCGATTGCGACATCGGCAAGCTCCTTGAGGCGCGCGAGGAGATCAATGCGCTGGCGCCGAAAGGCAAGGACAGCAAGCCGACCTACAAACTCTCGGTCAACGATTTCGTCATCAAGGCGCTTGCGGTCGCACTCCAGCGCGTGCCGGATGCCAATGTGAGCTGGACCGAAGGCGGCATGCTCAAGCACAAGCATTCCGATATCGGCGTCGCCGTGGCGATGCCCAATGGCCTGATCACGCCGATCATCCGCAACGCCGAAACCAAGTCGCTGGCGACGATCTCCGGCGAGATGCGCGACTTCGCCGTGCGCGCCCGCGACCGCAAGCTCAAGCCGCACGAATATCAGGGCGGCACCACCGCGGTGTCCAATCTCGGCATGTACGGCATCAAGGACTTCACCGCCGTGATCAATCCGCCGCACGCGACGATCCTCGCTGTCGGCACCGGCGAGGAACGCGCCGTGGTGCGCGATGGCAAGATCGTCGCCGCGCATATCATGAGCTGCACGATGTCTTGTGACCATCGCGCGGTCGATGGCGCGCTTGGCGCCGTCTTGATCGGCGCATTCAAGTCGCTGATCGAAAACCCGGTGATGATGCTGGTGTGACATGCCACTGGTGCGCATCGATCTGCGGCACGGCAAATCGGCCGCTTACAAGAAAGCGATCTCCGATGGCGTCTATCAGGCGCTGTGCGAGATTTTCTCCGTGCCGGAGAACGATCGCTTCATGGTGGTGACCGACCTTGCGGACGAGGATTTCATCTACGAACCGAGCTATCTCGGCATCGCGCACGGCACGGATTTCGTGATCCTGCAGATCACCGTCACCAACACGCGCACGGTCGAACAGAAACAGGCGCTCTACGCGCGCATCGTCGAATTGCTCGGCAAGAATCCCGGCATCCGCCCGCAGGACGTGATGATCAATCTGATCGACGTCGGCAGGGAAAACTGGTCGTTCGGCAACGGCATCGCGCAATACGTTTGACGCTGTGCGTCACGCCGGCTCCAGTCCTTTGCCGCGAAAGGCCGCGGTCGCGCGCGGCGTGCGCAAAAAGGCGATCAATGCCTTTCCATCTGCGGCATTCTTGCAGTCCGCCATGAGGCCCGCCACGAACGGTGTGATCAGATTTAGGTCACCGGGCAGAAAGCCAACCACCTCGACGCCGGCCACGTGAAGAAGCTCCGGCTTCTGCTGCACGGCAAGCTCGGCCTCGCCGGAGATAAGCAGCGTGGCGGAGAAGCCGCCCGCCGGCGGATATTTGGTTTTGGGCCGCATCGCGTCGGCGATGCCCATGCGTTCGAGCAGCTTGGCAAAATAGACGCCGCTCGCGCCGCCGGCCGACGGTTCGGTATAGGAAATCGACTTTGCCTCGAGCAGCGCCGCTTTGAGCGCTTCGGGCGTCGAGATGTCGGGTTTCGGTGCACCGGCTTTCACCGCCATGCCCACGCCGGAGCTTGCCAGCGCCACCTCCGATCCAGGCAGGACCTTGCCTTGCTCCTTCAAGGCGTCGAGGCCGGCGCGGCTCAGGATCAACACGTCAGCGGCCTCACCGCCCTCGATCCGCTTCACCAGCATGGGGGCGGTGCCCCAGGTGACGGCGAGCTTGTGGCCGCTTGCGGTTTCAAATTGCGCGAACAGGTCTTCCGCGGCACTGCGCACGCCAATGGTGCTGTAAACCTTGAGATCAGCCATGGGGAAGGATCGCCGTCCCGCTCGCCTATTGGGCGGACAGTACACACCCGATCCGGACGGCGTTCAACCGGAGCGCGCCTGAGACAATTTACGCCGGCGCCGTTCTTGCTTTGCGCGGCCTTCACAGGCAGGAAATGCGGCTGCCATATTAGGCTGTCGAAAAGGCCGTATGATGGATGATCTGATTGCGGGTTATCGCCGCTTCCGCGCCAGCACCTGGCAGATGGAACGCAGCCGCTTCGAGGCGCTGAGCCGGCTCGGGCAGCAGCCGCGCGCCTTGATCATCGCCTGTTCGGACAGCCGCACCGATCCGCAGATGGTCTTCAATGCGCGGCCGGGCGAGCTCTTCGTCGTGCGCAATGTGGCCAATATCGTGCCGCCCTACGGTCCCGACGACCAGCCGCACGGAGTGAGTTCGGCCATCGAATTCGCGGTGCGTTCGCTCAAGGTGCGAGAGATCGTCGTGCTGGGTCATGCCATGTGCGGCGGCATCCAGGCGCTGCTCAACGGCGTGCCGCGCGAGGTTTCCGACTTTGTCGGACAGTGGGTGCAAATAGCCGAGCCGGCGCGGCAGCGCGCGCTGCAGGCGCCTCCGGAGCAGCGGCAGCACGTCTGTGAGCATGAGGCGGTTCACCTCTCGCTCCATAATCTATTGACCTTCCCCTGGATCAAGGACGCGGTGGACGCCGGCCATATCACGCTGCATGGCTGCTTTTTCGACATCCGCTCGGGCGTGCTCGAACGGCTTGGCGAGGATGGCGTCTTTCGGCCAATTCCAGACTAGCGCCCGATCGTCACAGCCGGACGACGTCGGCCGGACTTGTTCCGGCCGTCCGTGTCTCTAAATGACCGGGATTCCAGGGCGTGGATGCCCGCGACAAGCGCGGGCATGACGGGGTAAGGTGCCTCCCCATAGGCGCGGTAAGACGAGGATTGAATGGCTGAGACGGATTTCGACATCATCATTATCGGTTCGGGCCCAGGCGGTTATGTCACCGCGATCCGCGCCGCGCAGCTCGGTTTCAAGACCGCCATTGTCGAACGCGAATTTCTCGGCGGCATCTGTCTCAATTGGGGCTGTATTCCGACCAAGGCGCTCTTACGCTCAGCCGAAATCTATCACTACCTGCAGCACGCCAAGGATTACGGCCTCTCGGCAGGTGAGGTGACTTACGATCCGGCCGCCGTCGTGAAGCGCTCGCGCGCGGTGTCGAAACGCCTCAATGACGGCGTCGGTTTTCTGATGAAGAAGAACAAGGTCAGTGTGATCTGGGGCGAGGCGGTGATCGATGCGCCCGGCAAGGTCACGGTGAAGCCCGGCCGGAATGAAGAGCCGAAAGGCGCGCTCGGCGCCGGCAGCTATCAGGCCAAGCATATTATCATCGCCACCGGCGCGCGGCCGCGCGTGCTGCCGGGACTCGAGCCGGACAAGAAACTGGTCTGGACTTATTTCGAAGCCATGGTGCCGGACAAAATGCCGAAGTCGCTGCTGGTCGTCGGCTCCGGCGCGATCGGCATCGAATTCGCGTCGTTCTATCGCACGCTCGGCGCCGAAGTGACCGTGGTCGAAGTGCTGCCGCAGATCCTGCCGGTCGAGGATGCAGAGATCGCCGCCTTTGCCCGCAAGAGTTTCGAGAAACAGGGCATCAAGATCTTCACCGGCGCCAAGGTGACCAAGCTCGACAAGAAGGCCGACAGCGTCACCGCCACCATCGACGACGGCAAAGGCGGCACGCAGACGCTGACGGTCGACCGCGTTATCGCCGCGGTCGGCGTCGTCGGCAATATCGAAAATCTCGGCCTGGAAAAGCTCGGCGTGAAGACCGACCGCGGCGCCATCGTCATCGACGGCCTGTGCAAGACCAACGTGCCGGGCATCTATGCCATCGGCGACGTCGCCGGCCCGCCGCTGCTTGCACATAAGGCCGAGCACGAAGGTGTGATCTGCGTCGAAGCGATCAAGGGTCTGCACCCGCATCCGATGAACAAGCTGATGATCCCCGGCTGCACCTATTGCACCCCGCAAATCGCCTCCGTCGGCCTTACCGAGCAGGCGGCCAAGGACAAGAAGCTCGACATCCGCGTCGGCCGTTTTCCCTTCGTCGGCAATGGCAAGGCGATCGCGCTCGGCGAAGACCAGGGCCTGGTCAAGGTGATCTTCGACAAGAAGACCGGCCAGCTTCTCGGCGCGCACATGGTCGGCGCCGAAGTGACCGAGCTCATCCAGGGTTATGTCGTGGCAATGAACCTCGAGACCACCGAAGAGGAGCTGATGCACACCGTATTCCCACATCCGACGCTGTCGGAGATGATGAAGGAAGCGGTACTCGACGCCTATGGACGCGTGTTGAATATTTAGGTTTCATCCGTGTTGGTTCTGCCGTAGCTTGTCCAGGGCGATGGGAGACGTAAACTCTAGCGGAGACGGCTCATGCCGTTCATCGCAGTCAACTTTGCGCGCCCCAAACTTCTTCTCTTCGCCGGGCTCTGTGTCGCCGCGCTGATTGGCGGGATTGTTCTTACGCAGCGTCCGGAAAGATCGCAATCGCTCGCCGACTACATCACCGCGATCTGCGCGTCCCATTTTCGTGAAGCGTCGCGCGAGGAAGCGCCGTTCCTCGCCGATAATGTCAGCGCCATGTCGAAAATGATGGTCGACATGGGCATCACGCCGTCCGGCGACGTCGACCGCGACTTCGTCGCCATGATGGTGCCGCATCACCAGGGGGCCATCGATATGGCGCAGGCCGAGTTGCGCTACGGTCGCAATGAGCAGCTAAGGCGTATGGCGCAGGAGATCATCGTCACGCAGCAAGCCGAGATTGCGGCGATGCATCTTGCCGTCGGTCAGCCGCTGCCGCCGCAAACGTCGTCGCCCGACCAGCAAGTCTCGACAACGAGCGACAATTCGAAATCCGGGGTTCCATAAAAACGAAATTGCGCCGTCAGGAGTTGCGACATGAGACACGCATTGGTCCGGAGTTTGGTCGTAGCAGCAGGCATTTTGGCGTGTTGGCCGGTCTTGGCCGGGCAGGCACCCGGCGCCGCGACCGATCCCGACATTCCGATCAGCCATCACGATCGGGTCTATGCGGCAGAGCAATTCTCCAACACGGTTTCGGTCATCGATCCCGTCGACAACAAGTTGCTTGGGGTCATCCGTCTGGGCGACCCGTCACCGGCCGATTTGAGCCCGCTCTACAAAGGGCAGGTTCTGGTGCACGGGATGGGTTTTTCGCCCGATCACCACACGCTCGCCATTGTCTCGATCGGATCGAATTCGGTGAGCTTCATCGATACGGCCACCAATACGGTCAAGCATGTTACCTATGTCGGACGTTCGCCGCACGAGGCGTTCTTCACGCCCGACGGCAAGGAAGTCTGGGTCACCGTGCGCGGCGAGAATTATGTCGCGGTGCTTGACGGCACGACCTTGGCCGAGAAGACGCGCATCACCGTGCCGAACGGGCCGGGCATGCAGATTTTCTCGCCCGACGGCAAATACGGCTATGTCTGCTCGTCGTTCAATCCGGAGGTGGACGTTGTGTCTATTGCCGATCACACGATTGTCGGCAAGGTGACGCAGGCGAGCCCGTTCTGTCCGAACATCGCGGCGACGCCTGACGGTTCGCAGGTCTGGTTCACTTTGAAGGATGTCGGCAAAACGCAGGTCTTCGATGCGCGGCCGCCTTTTGCGCTGCTCAAGACCATCGACACCGGGCCGATCACCAATCACGTCAATATCGTTCACAACGCCAACGGTACTTTTGCCTACGTCACTATCGGCGGCCTCAACGAAGTGAAGGTGTTCCGCACCGACAATTTCGAGCAGGTGGCGACAATCCCAGTCGGGAAGCTGCCGCATGGCGTGTGGCCGTCGGGGGACGGAACGCGTGTCTATGTCGGCCTCGAAGCCGACGACCAGATGACCGCGATCGATACGCTGACCAACAAGGTGGTAGCTTCGGTTCCGATCGGCCAGGCGCCGCAAGCGATTGCCTACGTTCCGAACGCTGTACCGAACGGCGCGGGAACGGATAACCTCGTGCCGCTCGGGCTTGCCGGGGAGGCGGTGCATCTCACCTTGGCCGCGCCGGGCGCGAAAGAAGATGCGACGGCGCCGACCAGTGTTGCGCTCTATGACCAGGGTCTGGTGCAGGTGCTCGAAGCCGCGGTGACAGGGCTGCAGCCAAAGCAGCCTTATGTGCTCGCCCTGTCCGAGCGTCCCGACGGCGGTGGACAACTGCAGTCCCTGTCGGGGTTCACAAGCAATCCTGCGGGCGGCGCGATCGTGAATGCGATCGGCCCGGTCCGTCAGTTGGTACGCGGCGAGGGCAAAACATCTCGGCGCTACCTGGTCATCGCGCCGGGAACCGCCGCACAGCACGGCGCGCCCGCGCAGATTCAGGCTCAATAAACGAGGCGCAGGCGAAATGACAGCTCAGCGCGGCAGTTGCGCCTCGACCAAAGCCTCGGCAGCGCCTGTGATGGCCTTGCTCGGACAGTGTGCGCCACCAAGGCTCTGGCTGATCGCATAGGCGCCCTCCACCAGGAGCAAGAGACCGTCGGCCAATTGCTTCGGCTCCTTGGCACCAAGCGCCTTCGCCATTGCGGTAAAGCGTGAGCGCATTTCGCGCTTATTGGCTTCGGCGACCTTACGTCCGGGGTTTGGCGGCTCCGGGAACTCGGCGCAGTAATTGATGAAAGGGCAGCCGCGATAGCCAGGCTGTGAGGTCCGCCGCGCCAGATAGGTCATGATAGCGCGCAATTGCGCGCGTGGCGCGTTCTTATATTTGGCGAAAGCCTCGTCCCACTGCCGCCAAAAATCGGCATTGCGCCGTTCGAGATAGGCGACAACCAGAGCATCCTTGGACGGAAAGCTGCGGTAGAGGCTGATCTTTGCCACACCGGCCTGTTGCACGATCGCTTCGACGCCGACGGCGCGCACGCCCTTGCGGTAGAATAGATCAGCCGCGGTCTCGAAGACCCTGTCGCGCGCGAGCCTGCCTTCCGGCTCGCGCTTGCGTTTCAGCGCCGCGCGCTTCGCCATGTGTACATTCCTTGCCCGATCGTCTTTTCAAGCTTGACATGTAACCGACCGGTTCGTACCTGTCCAGACGAACCGGTCGGTTACATCGACTGGCGTCATTGAACAAGGATGTCCGGCGACATGAAGCACTTTCTGCTGGAGGGCGAATATCTCGTTCCGTTCGAGGAGCTTTCCGAACTCGTGCCCGCGCATCGCGCCTTCTTGCAGAAGGGCTACGATGCCGGCCACTTCCTGTGCTCCGGCCCGCAAATTCCGGCGCGTGGCGGCTTCCTGCTGGCGCGCGCGGAAAGTCTTGAAAAGCTTCAGCAGATTCTTGCCGACGAGCCTTTCACCAAAGCCAACAAGATGCGCTTCTCCCGGATCACGCAGTTCAATCCGGTCCAGCACCAGCCGATCCTGAGGGACTGGTTCGCGGAAGCCTGACCGAAATCTCAATTGAGCGAGAGGCTAGGCGACCAGTCCCGCCATCGGCTTGACGGCGTCGCTGCCGGGAAACACGTTCTGCGCCAGCGCGCGTTCGTCGGCGCGCAAATGATCTTTGAGCACGCCCTTGATGACGGCGCGCAAATCCGTGGTCGGCTTGAGGTCCCGCTTCTGGTAGAGATCGGCCGTCTTGAGTCCCGGCCAATCGGCGATGACGCGGCCGCCTTTGAGTGCGCCGCCGACCAGAAGCGAAACCGTCGCCGTTCCGTGGTCGGTGCCGTCGGTGCCGTTGATATGGGCGGTGCGGCCGAATTCAGTAGCGAGCACGACGACAGTATCGTCCCATGCCGGGCCCATATTGCTCTTTACAGCGGCAAGTGCATCGTCGAGCGAACCCAGCAATTGGGAGAGCCGGCCGCTGGCAATGCCCTCATTGACATGCGTGTCCCAGCCGTCGAGCGCGAGCGCGCCGACGCGCGGCCCGTCGGGCTGGGCGAGGAACTTCGCCGCGTTGCCGGCGGCTTCGGAGAAATAGGCGCGAACCCGGGCAGGACCCGGTCTTTTTGCGGCGCCATGGGCCATGTCGCCCCCGTGCTCGATTGCGGTCAGCCTGGAATTGTCGTCGAGCACGGCGGCGAACTTCGCGTCGGAATGCCGATAAAGATCGAGCAGGCGCGCCATCGTGTCCTCGCTCGCCGGCATCACCTGCTGCGGCGCCCATGACAGGATCGGCGCCGAACCGCGCGCGATCAGCGGCGTGACCGGGCCTACGGCGAATATGCGGCTGTCCTTCGGGTCGACTCGGCCGCCCGGCGCGAGGGTAGCGAGCGCCCGGTTGAGCCAGCCGCTGTCGCTCGGCGCTACTTTCGGCAGGCCGCTCTCGAGCAGATCTTGGCCGTCGAAATGCGAGCGCTCGCGATAGGGCGTGGCGCAAGCATGCACGACGATCGCCTCGTTGGCTTGAAACATCGTGTGCAGGTTCGGCATCGCCGGATTGAGCGCGAAGAAGTCGTTGAGCTTGAGCGGCGGCACCTTGCTGCTCGGTGTCAGCGCATTGTCGCCGCGCAACGCCACCCAATCCGGATCGCCGACCGGCGCGACCGTCGCCAATCCGTCAAGCGCGCCGCGCAGAATAATAGCGAGAAAGCGCGGGTCGCGATTCTCGGCATGGGCCACTCTCGGCAGGTAGGCCCAGGCGAACAACGTGCCCGAAGCGAGCAGGATTTCGCGGCGTGAGGGAGCGTGAAAGTTCATGACTATCTCCGCAAAAACTCGGGCGACATGACGAGAAGCGCCAAGGCCTGCGCGCGAGTTTCGGCGCGTGCCACCGTGTCGTGGGTATCGCGCGAGGCCAGAGGACCAAGTCCGCTATTGAGCAGCGTGAGCGGGTCCACGCCTTGGGCCCGGCGGGCAAATTCGCTGGCGATATCGACGCGATGCGGAATGCCGTCGATCCAGGCCGCTTCCGTATCGGGCCAGCCGTTCGGCGCCGGCGGCCGCCACAACGGTGCGCCCAGCGTCGCCTGCGCATTCATGATGCGTCCAATCGGGATGACCGCTTCCGTGCCGCTCAAGCGAATGATGCCGGCGACCCATTCCGCAGGCGGCTTGAGCTTTTGCCGCTGCATCGTCCATGACTCATCGGCCGTCACCAGCGTCTTGGCGACCTCCTTGAGATCGCCGTCCCTGTCATGGAAGGTTTTGGCGAGCTTGGCGACCAGGCTCGGTGGCGGATCGTCCGCGACGAAATGGCTCGCAAGCTTTTCGGCGATGTGCTGCGCCGTCGCCGGATGCCGCGCCAGATCGGCGAGGACAGCGCGGCCTTGTTCGACGCCGGTGTCGGGATAGCGCTTGCCCATCACGACCTGATCGCCGGGCTCGTGCAGCCGTTTGACGAAAGCGAACTCGCCGCCATGGTCCGGCTCGAACGGCGGAATCCACGACCAGCCGGTCAGGACTTTGGCGAAATTCGTGACGTCAGTCTGGGTGTAGCCGCTGCGAACGCCGAGCGTGTGCAGTTCGAGCGTCTCGCGCGCCAGATTTTCGTTGAGGCCCCTGTCGCGGTTGATACCGGCGACCGAATTCGGTCCCATCGACTCGACATTGTCGAGATAAAACAACATGGCCGGATGGCTCTCGACCGCCGACAGCAATTCGGCGAAGCGGCCGAGCACATGCGGACGGATCGCCTCACGCTCATAGGGGCCGGCCATGCCGACGATCTTGTCGGCGGAAATGCAGAAATGGTTCGACCAGAACCACACCAGCCGCTCGACAAAACCGATGTCGGACGTGGCCGCGGCGTCGAAACGGACCTTGGCCTCGCTGAGCAAAAGCTGTTGCGGCAGCGGCGGCTGGTTGGGGGGCTTGAGAAAAGGAGTCGGCTGCGCCGCCGTGACCGCGGCATCAGACGTATTTGCAGAAGCGCCGGCCATGCTCATTCTGGCATCGGCCATCGTCGCGGTCGCTTTGGCGTCGGCTTCCTGTTTGGCGCGCTGTTCGAGCTTGTGCTGCGCTTGCTGCTCGGCCTGGAAGTCGGAGACCTGGCGCGCCGATTCCGCGCTCGACGGCAAGATGGAAGCGATCTGACCGGCGCCGGGGCGATCAAGATCGGCCAGAACGGCGCCGACCGGGTCGTCGGCAATCGCGGAAATCGAATCGCCGACCGGGCCAAAACCAAATCGATGCAGTGCAAGCGCTGCGGCAGCGGGGCCGTGGGCAGACATCATTTTCTCCCGCGATGGCAGCGCTCGAAACCTCATCGGCACGTCGCATCGCGACGCCGCCGAGTATGTTTTCTATTGTGGCGAAACTTACGTTGAGAAACGGCGAAAACCTTGCGAAAACCTAACGATCCGTTCATGCAGTGCGGTCATTGCCGTTGTCTCGGGATGCCGGGATGCAAGCCTTGCGGCGGGGCATGGGGAACCGTAAGTATTCGGATACGTGGTCACGTTCTGGTACAGCAAATTTTGATCAATGGCCGTCCTTATCGACACGCTCCGCGACCCGGCAAGCCGCCCGCGTCATCCTGAAAAGGCGCATCGGCCGGATCAGGCCGTTTTGCAGAAGCCGGATTGGATTCGAGTCAAGGCACCGGTCTCTGCCGGCTATAACGCGACGCGGCAGATCGTGAAGGAAAACGGCCTGCACACCGTCTGCGAAGAGGCCGGCTGCCCGAATATCGGCGAGTGCTGGGACAAGAAGCACGCCACGTTCATGATCATGGGCGACACCTGCACGCGGGCCTGTGCCTTCTGCAACGTCAAGACCGGGCTGCCGGGCGCGCTCGATCCGGCCGAGCCGGATTACGTCGCCGAGGCCACGGCCAAACTCGGGCTTGCTCACATCGTGATCACGTCGGTCGACCGCGATGATCTGCGCGACGGCGGCGCCGGGCACTTCGCTGCCGTCATCGGGGCCATTCGCGCGCGCTGCGCCACGACGACGATCGAAGTGCTGACGCCTGACTTTCAGCGCAAGGATGGCGCGGTCGAGACCGTGGTCGCGGCGCGGCCCGATGTGTTCAACCACAATCTTGAAACCGTGCCGTCGAAATATCTGACTGTGCGGCCCGGCGCGCGCTATTTCGGCTCGATCCGGCTCCTGCAGCGCGTCAAGGAGATCGATCCGACCATGTTCACCAAATCCGGCATCATGGTCGGGCTCGGCGAAGAGCGGAACGAGATCCTGCAAGTGATGGACGATCTGCGCTCGGCCGATGTCGACTTCCTCACCATCGGCCAATATCTGCAGCCGTCGCGCAAGCATCATCCGGTGATGCGCTTTATACCGCCCGACGAGTTCAAGTCGCTCGAGACGATCGCCTATGCCAAGGGGTTTTCGCTGGTCTCGGCGAGTCCGCTGACGCGCTCCTCGCATCATGCCGGCGAGGATTTCGCCCGGCTGAAAGCGGCGCGGGCGGCGCGATAGACGATGCCGCAATTTTCGACCAAACGACGGGTGCGGCATTCCGCATCCGATATGTTCGACCTCGTCGCCGATGTCGAGCGCTATCCGCAATTCGTGCCGCTGTGCCAATCACTGCGGGTGCGCAGGCGCACCCAAGACGGCGAGGGCAAAGAGGTGATCGTCGCCGACATGACGATAGCCTATAAATTCATTCGCGAAACGTTCACCAGCCGCGTCACGCTCGATCGCGACAAGCTCGAGATCCTGGTCGAATATCTGGAAGGGCCGTTCCAGAAGATGAACAACCGCTGGACTTTCCGGCCGGTCGACGAGCGAACCTGCGAGGTCGAATTCTTCATCGCTTACGAGTTCCGCAGCCGCACCCTCGGTGCTTTGATGGGCGCGATGTTCGAGACCGCGTTTCGCCGGTTTTCGACGGCCTTCGAGCGTCGCGCCGACGAAGTTTACGGTACGGCATAGTCGCCATGACCGCTTAACTATCCCGGTTATTTGATCGCGCCGTCGCTCGATTTCGCTTCATCAAAGCGCAATAATGGCATTGGCGTCCTCGCATTGCATCTTGCTGCGCACGGGTTGCTTGGATGTTTTTTAGGAAAACCTTCGCTGTTGGCGCCTCCGTTGTGCTTGGACTCACCCTGGCGCAGGTCGACGCCGGTGCGCGCGGCGGCGGCCACGGTGGCGGGATGCATGGCGGCAATCACAGCGGCATGATGTCGAACTTCGGCCTCGGATTTTTTGGCGGACACTTCTTCGGGCATGGTTCTGCGGACCATCCCAGTCATTCCGACGAACATGGTCGCGAACATGAAAGCGAACGTAACCATGGACGCGATCATGCACGTGAGCATGTACGCGACCGCGACCGTCATGATCGGCGCGCCGGTTTTGCCATGAATGGCTTCGGTCGTTGGCGCGGGCCCACCCTGAGCGGCCATTTCGGAAATTGGCAGCCGGGACATTGGCGTGTCGCGACCGGCTTCGGCGGCCGCGGGCGCTGGTCGCCCGGTCTTGAAGGCGTCTGGGGCAGATAAGACTTCTTAGCGCCGCGACGTCTTGGTCAAAGCTTCAAGCATTGCGAGCGCTTGCGCGACTGAGAGCGCCCGCACGCGGCTGCGCCCGATGTCACCGTAGAGCCGCCGTTGCGCGAGAAGCTTGCCGCCACGGCGGGCGGCCGCGAAGTAAACCAGCCCAACCGGCTTTTCTTCGCTCCCACCGCCGGGTCCGGCAATGCCGGTAATCGATACCGCGACGTCGGCAAGCGAATTCTTCAATGCGCCTTTGGCCATGGCGGCTGCGGTTTCGCTGCTGACTGCGCCGTAGCGCTTCAAGGTTGACGCCGGCACGCCCAGCATCGCTTGCTTTGCCTCGTTCGAATAGGTGACGAAGCCGCGATCGACCACGTCCGACGAACCTGCGATTTCAGTCAGTGCGCCGGCGACAAGCCCGCCGGTGCAGGATTCCGCGGTCGCCACGCGCAGGCCGTGCCTTCGGCAAACCTCCAGAACGCGCCTTGCCATCCGGCACAGCTCCGGCGCTGTGACCCCCCGCGTCATGTCATACGGACCACGGCAGCCGCACGGTCGCCGTCGCCATCGCCACAATGCCTTCGCTGCGGCCGGTGAAGCCCATCTTCTCGCTGGTTGTGGCCTTGACGGCGACACGGTCAGGAGAGATGCCGGCGATCTCGGCAATGCGCGCCCGCATGGCGTCGCGATGCGGGGACACCCGCGGCGTCTCGCAAACGATCGTCACATCGAGATTGGCAATGATGCCTTTGCGGGCGCGCACGCGCTCGCAGGCGAACGCGAGGAAACGGTCCGACGACGCGCCCTTCCATTGCGGATCGCTCGGCGGAAAATGTGAACCGATATCGCCGTCGGCAAGCGCGCCAAGAATGGCATCAACCAGTGCATGAAGCGCGACATCGGCATCGGAATGTCCGGTGACGCCGCGCGCGTGCGGGATGCTGATGCCGCCGAGCATGACGTGGTCGCCGTCGGCGAAAGCATGAACGTCAAAGCCGGAGCCGATGCGGATGTCGGCCAAGGCGGCAAGCTGCGCCAATTCGGCGCGGGCAAAATCTTCGCTGGTTGTCACTTTCACATTCCCGCTTTCGCCTTCGAATACGCTGACGCGTTGTCCCGCCCATTCGGCGAGCGCCGCATCGTCGGTAAAGCTTTCAAGACCGGCCGCCGCCGCGCGGCGGTGTGCTTGCAGGATCGGAGCGAAGGCAAAAGCCTGCGGCGTCTGAATGATACGCAAGCGATTGCGATCAAGCGTCTCGGTCACGATCGAGTCCTTGTCGATCTGCTTCACCGTATCGGCAACGGCGATGCCCGGCACCGCGGCCCCGGTCGCCCGTGCAGCCGTAATGGCGCGGTCGATCAGCGCCGGCGTCAAGAACGGACGTGCGGCATCGTGAATAAGAACCAGCGCAGGGGATCGGCCCGCGAGCGCCTCGAGCCCGGCCCGTACCGATGCCTGGCGCGTCGCGCCGCCGCGAACCGGTGCTGATATCTTGCCTAGGCCGACAGATGCTGCACGAAACGCATCTTCATCGGCAGCGCCGATGACCGGCTGCACCAAGTCGACAGCAGCATGATCGACGAACGCACGCAATGCAGGTCGAATCATCGGTTCGCCGGCAATGGCGCGATATTGTTTGGGGACGCCACCGCCGGCACGTTCGCCGCGGCCTCCGGCCACGATCACGGCGGCTACCAGTTCGGTCATGAAATTCCTGATCTCAATTTGGGCAGTCAATTCATAGTCAATTGACGATCGATTCTCGGGCATGCCTTAGCGCAAGTCGGCCGCAGGTGCGAAGCTGGATGTGACGATTTCAGCCATCGGGATCGGCGGGACAGGGCTTATTCTGGCCTGATTTGCCTAGATTAGGGATATTGCACTGCAGCACTTGCACCGCGCGATGATTTGGCTAAACTATATGCAGATGCTTAATTGTGCCTATTGCGTGTGCAACCACCCAAAGGCCCTGAGCTGGTTCCCGGTCTTGATGGTTAAGTACTTGATTTCACATAGCTTTTGTCGCGGCAACGATGCGGGCGAAAGCAGGCCTTCGAGGACCGCGGCATGAGCGCGGTGGAACCATTGCTGACCTCTTCAGCGGCCGATGCGGTCCTGAACGCACTGCCGCATCCTGTCATCGTCGTGTCATCGGACGGCAAGGTGGTCGACGCCAATGTCGCCGCTGAATCATTTTTCGAAGTCTCGGTGCCGCTGTTGCGGCGGCACCTGCTGCGCGACCTTGTGCCATTCGGCAGCCCGCTGATCGCGCTGATCGAGCAGGTGCGCCGCCGCGGCGCCGCCGTCAATGAATACAAAGTCGACCTCGGTACGCCGCGCAATCCGGGTGACCGGCTGGTCGACCTTCATGTCGCGCCGCTCCCCGAACAGCAGGACCATGTGGTGGTGATGCTGCAGGAGCGCACCATCGCCGACAAAATGGATCGCCAGCTCACCCATCGCGGCGCGGCGCGTTCGGTTATCGCGCTTGCGGCGATGCTGGCGCATGAGATCAAGAACCCGCTGTCCGGGATCCGCGGCGCGGCGCAGCTTCTCGAACAATCCGCCGATGACAACGACCGCACGCTGACGCGGCTGATCTGCGACGAGGCCGACCGCATCGTGAAGCTGGTCGATCGCATGGAAGTGTTCAGCGACGAGCGCCCGGTCGAGCGCGAGCCGATCAATATTCATGTCGTACTCGATCACGTCCGCCGGCTCGCGCAATCCGGCTTCGCGCGCCACATCAAGTTCATCGAAGAATACGATCCGTCGCTGCCGCCGGTTCTGGCCAATCGCGATCAGTTGGTCCAGGTCTTTCTCAACCTGATCAAGAACGCCGCTGAAGCGATCGGCGAGAACACGACCGGCGGCGAAATCGTCTTGTCGACGGCGTTCCGCCCCGGCGTTCGGCTGTCGCTGCCGGGCGCCAATGCGCGCATTTCGCTGCCGCTCGAATTCGGCGTCCGCGACAACGGGCCCGGCGTACCCGATGAATTGATGCCGCATCTGTTCGATCCCTTCGTCACCACGAAACCGACCGGATCGGGCCTCGGCCTGGCGCTTGTCGCCAAGATCGTTGGCGATCACGGCGGCATCATCGAATGCGAGTCACAATCGCGACGCACCATGTTTCGCATCCTGATGCCGAAATACGTCGTAGCTAACAGCGGTGAAGGCGCCGAGCCGGACGGCGCCGCAAAATCACAAGGGGATCATTGATGCCCGCGGGAAGCATTCTCGTTGCCGACGACGACTCGGCGATCCGGACCGTACTCAATCAGGCGCTGTCGCGCGCCGGATACGAAGTGCGTTCGACCGGCAATGCCGCGACGCTGTGGCGCTGGATCAGCCAGGGCGACGGCGATCTCATCATCAGCGACGTGGTTTTGCCGGACGAGAGCGCCTTTGATCTGTTGCCGCGGATCAAGAAATCTCGGCCGGACCTGCCGATCATCATCATGAGCGCGCAGAACACGTTCATGACCGCCATTCGCGCTTCCGAGCGCGGCGCCTACGAATATCTCCCGAAGCCGTTCGATCTGAAAGAATTGATTGCGATCGTCGGCCGCGCGCTGTCGGAACCGAAAGAGAAGGCCCGGCAGCCGGCCAAAGTGGAGGACTTCGAGTCCATCCCGCTGGTCGGCCGCTCGCCGGCGATGCAGGAAATCTATCGCGTGTTGGCTCGGCTGATGCAGACCGACCTCACCGTGATGATCTCCGGCGAGTCCGGTACCGGCAAGGAACTGGTGGCGCGGGCGCTGCACGACTACGGCAAGCGGCGCACCGGCCCCTTCGTTGCTATCAACATGGCGGCGATTCCGCGCGACCTGATTGAATCTGAGCTCTTCGGCCACGAGAAGGGTGCTTTCACCGGCGCCAATACCCGCAGCTCCGGGCGTTTCGAGCAGGCCGAGGGCGGTACGCTGTTTCTCGACGAGATCGGCGACATGCCGATGGAAGCGCAAACCCGGCTTTTGCGCGTGCTGCAGCAGGGCGAATACACCACGGTCGGCGGCCGTACTCCGATCAAAGCCGACGTGCGCATCATTGCCGCAACCAACAAAGACCTGCGCCAGCTCATTCAGCAGGGCCTGTTCCGCGAAGATTTGTTCTTCCGGCTCAACGTCGTGCCGCTGCGGCTGCCGCCGCTGCGCGAACGCACCGAAGACATTCCCGACCTGATCCGGCATTTCTTCACGCTGGTCGAGCGCGAGGGCTTGCCGCCGAAGCAGATCGATCAGGCGGCGCTGGATCGCCTCAAGCGCCACCGCTGGCCGGGCAATGTCCGTGAACTGGAAAATCTCGCCCGGCGGTTGGCCGCGCTTTATCCACAGGAGACAATTACGTCAGCTGTGATCGATGCCGAATTGGCGCAGCCGGCGCTGGTCGCGCCCGGCGACAGCAAAAGCGGCGATGAGAATTTGTCGGGCTCGGTCGAGCGCTACTTGACGCGCTATTTTTCCAACTTCGATGACGGCCTGCCACCGCCGGGGCTCTATCACCGCATTCTGCGCGAGGTTGAGGGGCCGCTCTTGTCCGCGGCGCTGACGGCGACACGCGGCAACCAGATTCGGGCGGCCGACCTTCTTGGCGTCAACCGCAACACCTTGCGCAAGAAGATCCGCGATCTGGATATTCAGGTCTATCGGACCAGCGGCGGATAGCGCCGACCCCGTTAGGCCGGAAAATTCTTCCACCGGAACGGCCCTTACAGGCGACGAAATCGCTAGGTGTCCCTGGGGTATGCCTAGCAATTGTCGCAATCTGGCAACAATGTTGTATAAAAGCATCACCTGGGCTGGGTGGCTGGGTTTCCGCTCGCCTGCGTTTTCCATTGCCGTTCAAGCGGTCGCGCGTTCCGGGAACTCTGTATGTCGACTGTCGAACAGGTTGCGCCGCTCGAACCGGCGGCCGCGCCCGGCCCAGTTGCCTCACGGCTGATTGGTCCGATCGCGGACAGCATCGCGCTCATTTCAGCGGCGCTTACGCTCGTCGTCCTGACCGGGATAACGCCGATCGTGCCAGTCCACGCACTGGCGACGGCGCTCAGCCTGTTGCATGCGCTGATCCACGGCGGCGACACGCCGGCGGCAACGCCGGCCGCGTTGATCCAGGCCGCGATCGTCTTGTTGCTGCTCTTTGCCAATATCGTCACCGACGCCTTCCTGCTTTTGGCGCCGATGCCGATGTCGTCACGGCTGGTCGGCGCGATCGCGCTTGGGCTGGCGTTGTTATGGGCGACTGCGACATTTCTGGTGCTCGGCGGCCTGACCTGGATTCCGCCCGTCGATGAGGTGGTCAAGCAACTGCTGCTGGGCAACGCCGTCACCGGAGTTCTGCTGCTTGCCATCATCGGGCGGGAAGTCTGGGTCGTGATCCAGGCGCGGCGGCGCGGCCGTGCCGGCTCCCGCTTGCATATTCAGATCGTCAGCCTGTTCGCGGTCATTGCGGCCGTGCCGACCATTCTCATCGCGGTGGTCGCGTCGACGACGCTCGATCGCGGCCTCGATCGCTTCTTCTCGACGCGCACGCGCGCCATGATCGAACAATCGCTGATCGTGGCCAACGCCTATGTGAATGAACATGCCGAAGCGATCCGCGGCGAGGTTCTGGCCATGGCCTACGATCTCGGCCGCGCCAAGCCGGTCTTCGACCAGGATCGCGACCAGTTCCGCCGTTTCCTGACAGCACAGGCGACCGGCCGCAATCTCTCGGCCGCCATTATCATCAAGCCCGACGGCTCGACGGTCGAACGCGCCGACGTGACCATGGGGCCGAAAATCGTCCTGCCGTCGCCGCAGCTCCTCAGCGAAACGACGGAAACCGATCCGCAGGTCGCACTGATCCCCGAAGGCGATCATGTCGCCGCTGTCGTCAAGCTTCACGGCTACGACGACATGTACCTTTATGTCGCGCGCCTGCTCGATCCTCGCGTCGTGCAGCAATTGCGGGCGACGCAGGAGAATGTCGGCGAATACGCCAATCTCGAAGCGCGGCGCCTCGGCATTCAGGTCGCATTCGCGCTGATGTTTGCGGTCATCGCGTTGATCGTGCTGCTGTCCTCGGCCTGGATCGGGCTCGATTTCGCCAACCGCCTGGTGGCGCCGATCCGCCGCCTGATCGGCGCGGCGAACGTGGTGTCGACCGGCAATCTCAACATTCAGGTCCCGGTACGCCCTTCGGAAGGCGATCTCGCGCAACTCGGTGAAACCTTCAACAAGATGACGCAGGAGCTGCTCACGCAGCACGAGGACATCGTGCGCGCCCGCGACCTCATGGACAGCCGACGCCGCTTCACGGAAGCGGTGTTGTCAGGCGCCAGCGCCGGCGTGATCGGCGTCAATGGCGACGGGCGGATGTCCATCGTCAATCGCTCGGCGGAACGCCTGCTCGGACGCGTCGAGAACGAAGTGCTCGGACTGCCGCTGGCGGACGTCGCGCCCGAACTTGCCGAGATTTTCCAGGCCGCGCGCAATGGCAATCAGCGTCTTGTCCAGCGCCAGATCGCGGTGTCGCGCAACGGCCAGGAACGTAACTATTCGGTTCGGGTCACCAGCGAGCAGACCACCGAAGCCGAGCACGGTTATGTCATTACCATTGACGACATTACCGAGTTGGTTCTGGCGCAGCGGACCTCGGCCTGGGCCGACATCGCGCGCCGTATCGCCCACGAGATCAAAAATCCGTTGACTCCGATCCAATTGTCGGCCGAACGGCTGCGGCGCAAATACGGCAAGTCCATCACCGACGATCCGACCGTGTTCGAGCAATGCACCGAAACGATCGTGCGCCAGGTCGACGACATCAAGCGCATGGTCGACGAATTCTCGCGCTTCGCGCGCATGCCAAAGGCCGTGATCGCCGACGAAGACGTCGCCGAAACCGTGCGGCAGGTCGTGTTCCTGCTGCGGGTCGCGCATCCGGACATCGACTTCGACGTCGAATTGCCCGCCGACGTGATGATCGCGCGTTTCGACCGGCGGCTGATTTCGCAAGCGCTCACCAATATCGTGAAAAACGCCACCGAAGCCATCGCCGCGGTGCCGGCGGCGGAGCTTGGCCGCGGCCACATTGTCGTCAGCGCCGTGCGCGAGGGTAAAGATGTCGTTATCGACGTCGTCGACAACGGTATCGGCCTGCCCAAGGAAAACCGTGCCCGCCTGCTCGAGCCTTATGTGACGACACGCGAGAAGGGCACCGGCCTCGGCCTCGCCATCGTCAATCGCGTTCTCGAAGAGCACGGCGGAAAGCTCGAACTGCGCGATGCCGCGGACAAGGCGCCGGGCGCGCGGGGAGCCTGGATGCAGTTGCGATTTGTCGCCGAGCCGGTCGAACCGCGCGCCGCAGCGGAGTGACTAACGTCAAGCTGTTGATGGGACTGGGACTTGCCGGTGACGGAAGAGCTGAGGAAGACCGAGATTTGGCGAATAAGACGAAGTGCGTGAAATGCAAGAAGACCTGCAGAGCGAAACGACCGCGTGAGTGAAAGACCGAATAATCGGCAGAACTGTTACAGGGCGACGGTTTAAGCATGGCATCCGATATTCTGATCGTCGACGACGAGACAGATATTCGCGAACTGGTCGCGGGTATCTTGCAAGATGAAGGTCACGGAACGCGCACGGCGCGCGACAGCGACGAGGCACTCGCCGCCGTCGTTGCACGCCGGCCCAATCTCGTGTTCCTCGATATCTGGTTGCAAGGCAGCCGCCTCGACGGCCTGCAACTCCTCGATGGCCTCAAGCAGGACCATCCGGAGCTGCCGGTGGTGATGATCTCCGGCCACGGCAATATCGAAACCGCGGTCTCGGCGATCAAGCGCGGCGCCTATGACTTCATTGAAAAGCCGTTCAAAGCCGACCGCCTGCTTCTGGTCGCCGACCGGGCCCTGGAAAATTCGCGGCTGCGGCGCGAGGTACGCGAGCTCAAGCAATTGGCGCCATTGGCGACGGCACTGGTCGGCCATTCGCCCGCGGCCAATCAATTGCGCCAGACCATCGAGAAAGTGGCTCCGACCAACAGCCGCATCCTGATTGTCGGCCCGTCCGGCAGCGGCAAGGAGCTCACCGCCCGCACCATTCACAGCCATTCGGCGCGCGCCAACGGGCCGTTTGTCGTCATCAACGCCGCCGCCATCACGCCTGATTACATGGAAGTCGAGCTGTTCGGCGTCGAAGGCGGCACTAATGGTACGACGAGCCGCAAAGTCGGCGCGCTGGAAGAGGCGCATGGCGGCACATTGTTCATTGACGAAATCGCCGACATGCCGCGCGAGACGCAGAACAAAATTTTGCGTGTGCTGGTCGATCAAACCTTCCAGCGCGTCGGCGGCAATACCAAGGTCACCGTCGACGTCCGCATCGTGTCGTCGACCAGCCGCAACATCGAAGCCGACATCACGGCGGGAAAATTCCGCGAAGATCTCTATCACCGCCTGTCGGTAGTGCCGATCCGCGTGCCCGCGCTGTCGGAACGGCGCGAGGACATCCCCGGACTCGTCGACTATTTCATGACGCAGATTTCACACACGACCGGCCTGCCCAAGCGCAATGTCGGCGCTGATGCGCTGGCCGTGCTGCAATCGCATGATTGGCCGGGCAATGTGCGGCAGCTGCGCAACAATGTCGAACGGCTGATGATTCTCGCCGGCGGCGATCCGGAAGCCGTGATCACCGCATCCATGCTGCCGCAGGATGTCGGCTCGATGATCCCCAATATGCCGAACGGCAATGGCGGCGAGCATCTGATGAGCCTGGCGTTGCGTGAGGCGCGGGAAGTGTTCGAGCGCGAATATCTTTTGGCCCAGATCAATCGGTTCGGCGGCAATATTTCTCGTACCGCCGAATTCGTCGGCATGGAGCGGTCGGCCTTGCACCGCAAGCTCAAGGCGCTGGGGATCGACTGACGCCGATGTCCCGCATTGCCTATGTCAACGGCCGCTATCTGCCGCTGCACGATGCCAGGGTCCATGTCGAGGATCGCGGCTATCAGTTCGGCGACGGCGTGTATGAAGTCTGCGAGGTCAGGGACGGGCGTCTTGTCGACGAACGGCGCCATCTCGAGCGCCTGCAGCGCTCGCTCGGCGAATTGCGCATCCGGCTGCCGATGACGTTGCGCGCGCTTGATGTCGTGCTGCACGAGGTCGTCCGGCGCAATCGCTTTGGCTACGGCATCGTCTATTTGCAGATCACCCGCGGCGTGGCGCGCCGCGATCACGCGTTTCCGAGCGTGCCGGTCGAGCCCAGCATCGTCGTGACGGCGCGTCCACTGAACCTGGCGCGCAACGAGGCGCTGGCGGACAAGGGCATTGCAGTCATCTCCATGTCGGACAATCGCTGGGGCCGGGTCGACATCAAGACCATCGGACTTCTGCCCAATGTATTGGCCCGGCAGGCGGCCATAGACCGGGGCGCCCGCGACGCCTGGTTTGTCGATGCCGAGGGAAATGTAACCGAAGCGGCCTCGGCCAATGCCTGGATCGTCACCGCCGCCGGCACGGTGGTGACGCGGCCCGCCGACCACGCGATCCTACGCGGCATTACCCGCACCGTCCTCCTTGACGTCATCAAGGCTCAGGGGCTTACGCTCGAGGAACGCCCGTTTACCTTAAAAGAGGCCTATGCGGCGCGCGAGGCTTTCATCACCTCGGCAAGCCAAATCGTGCTTCCGGTGGTGCGGATCGACGACCGCCCGATCGGCAACGGGGCGCCCGGCCTGCTGGCGACGGCGCTGCGGCGGGAATTTCACCGTTTCGCCGAGATCAGCTAGGTCCGGTTTGGCCGTCGGCTGGCGTCAATCTGGGCTTGCATCGGTCGGCGGCCCGCTTTCTAATAGTCGATCCTTCGGGTCTTCCGGCCCGACCTAGTGCGTGAGGCCGAAAAGCAAGGGGACTGACGAAGGCAAAAGAAACGACCCGCGGCACAGGGGTCCGCGGTACAAAAGAACGGAACAAACGGCAATGGCAGCCGAACGCGCTCAAAATCTACAAGACACCTTCCTCAATCACGTCCGCAAAGCCAAAATCCCGCTCACGATTTTTCTGGTGAACGGTGTGAAGCTCCAAGGCGTCGTCACTTGGTTCGATAATTTCTGCGTGCTGCTGCGCCGCGACGGGCATTCTCAGCTCGTCTATAAGCACGCGATTTCGACCATCATGCCGGGTCATCCGGTGCAACTCTTCGAAGGCGCCGAGGAAGCGCCGTCCGGGGAATAGGACTGTTTGGAGCCACGACGTCGCGACACACGCGCTGACCGGCTGAGTTCGCAGGACTCGGCGAGCGGTCGCGCGACGACCGGCCGCGCGCTCGTCATCGAGCCGATGCTGCGGCGCGCCGAGGCGCTTGCCACGGCCGCCGATCGCACGGCAACGGCAAAGCTCGATGAAGCGGTCGGTCTCGCCCGCGCCATCGATCTCGACGTCGCGCATTCCGGCATCGTGATGCTCGGACAATTGCGCCCGGCGACCTATCTCGGCAAGGGCAAGGTCGAGGAGATCGCCGGCCTGGTCAAATCCTTCGATACCGGAATCGTGGTGATGGATTGCGCGCTCACGCCGGTGCAGCAGCGCAATCTCGAGAAGGAATGGAACGCCAAGGTTCTCGACCGCACGAGTCTCATCCTCGAGATTTTCGGCCGCCGTGCCCGCACCCGCGAAGGCGCGCTGCAGGTGGAGCACGCGCATCTGACCTATCAGAAAAGCCGGCTGGTGCGGTCCTGGACCCATCTCGAGCGGCAGCGCGGCGGCTTCGGCTTTCTCGGCGGCCCGGGCGAAACCCAACTCGAAGCCGACCGGCGCATGATCCAGGAACGCCTCGCCAAGATCGAGAACGAGCTGGGCAAGGTCAAGCGGACCCGCGAACTGCATCGCGAGAGCCGGCGCCGCGTGCCGTATCCGATTGTCGCTCTGGTCGGCTACACCAATGCCGGCAAATCGACGCTGTTCAACCGCATGACGCGGGCGAGCGTACTCTCGGCAGACATGCTGTTCGCGACGCTCGATCCGACCCTGCGAGCGGTCGACCTGCCGCACGGCGCACGCATCATTCTCTCCGATACGGTCGGCTTCATCTCCGATCTGCCGACCATGCTGATCGCTGCTTTTCGCGCGACGCTCGAGGAAGTCATCGAGGCCGACGTCATCCTGCATGTGCGCGACGTGTCGCACGAGGAAGCCGAGGCGCAATTGGCAGATGTCGAGAACATCCTGCAGCAGCTCGGCATCGATCCGCACCGTGCCAAAGATCAGAAGCCGGCGCTGATCGAGGTCTGGAACAAGATCGACCGGATCGATCCGGCGGAACGCCAGCGGCTGGCGAACATCGCCGAACGGCGGACGCCGGGGGAACAGCCGATTCTGGTATCGGCGATTACCGGCGAGGGAATCGATGCCCTGGACGCGGCGATCGAGGAGCGGCTGAGCGCTGGCCGGGTGCTGATCGAGCTCAATCTCGATCCGGCCGACGGCGCGGGCGTGAGCTGGCTACACCGCCACACTGAGGTGATCCGCAAAACCGTCGACGATCACGGCCGCATTGCCATGACGGTGCGCGCCGATCCGGACCGCGCAGCCTCGGTACGGGCCAAATTTGCCCGCGCCGATCATTGACTGTGATCGTGGATCGCCAGCGCGCGACCTTATTGCGGCGAACGCACCGACGATTGCAGAATTGCAACGACTATGTCGCAGGTGCGTTGCAAATGCGCGGCCAGCAGATCGAGGCAGGCTTGATCGCGCGCGACGACTGCCTGCTTGAGCTCGCGGTGCTCGTCAACCACGCTGCGGCTCAGACTCGAGCGATCGACATGCTTGAGGCGCAGCATCCGATAGCGCTCGGTGTGATCGACCATCTGCCCGATCAGCCGCAACAGGCGCGGCGCCGGCGCTGCCGCAATCAGGCTGGTATGGAAGGCGCGATGACGCGCCTCCCAGGCTTCGACGGCAGGACTGTCGTTTCGGCCGGCATCAGGGATCGGTGTTTTCTCGAGCAGGTGACCCGCCGCCAGAATTGAGCCCTCCCAGGCATCATCGCCTTGCACGAGGGCCAATGCGAGCGCCTCACGTTCGAGCGCGATGCGAATGCGATAGACGTCCTGCACATCGGACACCGAGGGCAGCGGCACGCGCACGCCACGATGGTCGCTGGCGGCGAGCAGGTCTTCGCCCACGAGCCGCGCTAGCGCCTCACGGAGGGGGCTAATCCCGCAGCCATAGCGTTCCAGCAAATCCCGCGTGAGCAGGGCGGAACCGGGGGCCAGCGCGCCGCGCAGGATATCGAGCTTGATGGCATCGTAGATCTGACCGGACAGGGTCCGCGAGGGCACCGGGGCAAGGAGGGTTTCGCTCATTTGACAAGTTTAGCAGGAAAAGTCGCCAATTTCCATTATCGTAGATATTTTCCAAAAGTTTGACTCTATTGGAATTAACGCTCATGCTCCGGGCAACGAGATGAGGTGGTGAAACGTGTGGGCTTTGGCGACAGCAAAAATCGCAGGAAAACCGGTCGCGGGCCTCGTCGTCGATGACGGGTTCACGCCGCTTGCCTCACTGGCGCAAGCACACGGCGTCGCGCTGCCGCCGGCCGTCGTCGATCTCTTCGCTGATTGGTCAACGCAGGAGCCCAAGCTTGCCGCGCTCGCCGCCAAGGCAGGGCGAGCAATGTCAATCGCCTCGCTCGAACTGTTGGCGCCGCTGCTCTATCCGGGCAAAGTGCTGTGTGCCGGCGCCAATTACTACGACCACATGGCCGAGATGGGCTTTCCCGGCATCACCAAAGAGAGCCAGCGGCTGTTCTTTTTCATGAAACCGCCGCGCAACGCGGTCGTTGGGCCCGGCCGCACCGTGCTGATGCCGCGCGGGACAAAAGCTTTCGATTGGGAGATCGAACTCGCCGCCGTGATCGGAAAGACCGCGCGTTACATAACGCCGCAGGCCGCCCTGTCGCATGTCGCCGGCTATACGATCGGGATCGATTTATCGGCGCGGGACTTCAACCGCGCGCCGGAGCAGTTCTACAAGCTCGATTGGGTCGCCGGAAAAGCCAATGACACCTGCGGGCCGCTCGGACCGTGGATCGTTCCGGCGTCGCAGTTCGGCGATCCGCAACAGGCCAAGCTCAAACTGTCAGTGAACGGCGCAGTCAAGCAGAACAGCGACGCCAGCCAGATGATCTTCTCGGTCGCCGAGCAGATCGCGCGTGCCTCCGAGATCATGACGCTCGATCCGGGAGACGTCATCTTCACCGGTACGCCGGCGGGCGTTGGCGTGCCGAAACAGGCCTTCCTGAAGATCGGCGACCGCATCGACGCCGAGATCGGCGGCGTCGGCGTGCTGTCGGTCACGGTCGCGGGCGAGGCCTGATCGACAGCGGATGACTGCAAACAAGATGCACGGCAAACTGTTGCAAGCGCGGAGGATGGCGATGACGACACGTAGAAATCTGATGGCCGGCACTGTCGCGGCCGCGCTTGCAGGCTTGTGCAGCCGCGCCGGCGCGCAGGCGCAGACTCAGATCCGCATTTCGACCGCGGCACCACCGTCGGATTTCCTGACGCAAGCGCTCAATCAGCTCAAAGCCGATATGGATCAGGCCGCCATCGGCCTCGATGTCAGCGTTCATCCAGCTTCGACGCTGTTCAAGCAGGGTACCGAAGTCCCGGCACTGCAGCGCGGCAATCTTGAAATGAGCACGATGACGACCTTCGAGGTCGCGCAGCAGATTCCGGAGCTCGGCTATTTCAATCGCGGCTATCTGTTGCGCGACTACGATCAACTGCGCCGTGTTTTCGATGGCCCGATCGGCGACGACTTTCGCAAAACCGTCGCCGACAAGATGGGCATCCAGATCATTGCCACGCATTATCTCGGCACGCGCCAGGTCAATTTGCGGCAGAAGCGCGACGTCAAAAGTCCAGCCGATCTCGCTGGCGTCAAGATGCGCATGCCGGCCGGGCCGGAATGGCTCCTGCTCGGCCGCACGCTCGGCGTCACGCCAGTGCCGCTCGGCATGCCTGAAGTCTATCTCGCCTTGAAGACCGGCACAGTGGACGGCCAGGAGAATCCGCTGTCGATCCTCAACGCCGCCAAGTTCTACGAAGTCACCGAACAGATCGTGCTAACGGCGCATATGGTGCAGCCGGTGTTTTTTGCCATGGCCAAGCCGGTCTGGGACGGGCTCAATGCACAGCAGAAAAAGGCGCTCAGCGACGCCTCGCTCAAGGTTGCCAAGAGCGGCGACCAGGCGCGGCTTGCCGACGAGGCCGCGATCGTGCAGGCGCTCAAGGGCAGGGGGCTTTCGGTCGCTGAGATCGATTTAACCCCGTTCCGCGCTGCTGCAGACAAGGTCTATGCCGACTCCGATCTCGCCAAGCAATGGGATGCCGCCGGCCTTGCACGAACGCAAAAGGCTTAAAGGGCGCGAAAAATGGGAGACGACGGACCACGGGAAGAAGGGACGCGCTTTCTTTCCGCTGCGCCGGCGGCCCGCTTGCGGCAAATCGCCGACTGGGTCGCGAATGCGATGTTCGTCGCCGTCTTCGTTATCTTCAACTACAAGATCTTCACGCGCTATTTCGAGCATGACGAAGCGGTGTGGGCCGATGAGGTGCTGGTGATCCTGTTCATCTGGATCATTTTCTGGGCTCAGGCCTTTGTGGTACGCGATCGAGATCAGATCAGCTTCGACATCGTCGTCCGGCTGCTGCCCGCGCAGGGCAAGCGCGTCGCCGCGCTCCTGCGGCATCTCCTGATCGGCGGTGTCTTTCTCTGGGCACTGCCCGGATCGCTCGGCTATATCCGTTTTCTGTGGCGCGAACACACGCCGGTGCTGAATCTGCCGCTTGATTGGGTCTATTCCTGCTTCGGCGTCTTCCTCATCGCGGTCATCGCGCGGTCGCTCGTTGGCGCGCGGCAACTCCTGGGCGCGCGCTGGCGCGACCACATCTGAAAGAGGGGGCGTGCCGTGGCCGTGGGCTTGTGGGTCCTGCTCGGCGTATTCACGCTCGCCGCGGTGCTTGGCGCGCCGCTCGGCTTGGCGATGCTCGCCGCCGGCTATGTCTATCTGATCGCCACGCATCAAGACGTCGGCCTGGTCGTCGATCAGACCATGAACGGCCTCTACAACAGCTACCTGCTCATCGCCGTGCCGATGTTCATTTTCGTCGCCAACGTGATGAACGCGAGCGGCGTGATCGAGCGACTCCTTCGTTTCGGCGCCGCCATGGTCGGCCATCTGCCGGGTGGGCTGGCGCAGGTCAATGTCGTCACCAATCTGATCTTTTCCGGCATGAGCGGCAGCGCCGTGGCGGATGCGTCCGGCCCCGGCCTGGTGCTGGCACGCATGATGGCGAAGGAAGGCCGCTATCCGCCGGGCTTTGCCGCCGCGACCTCGGTCGTATCGGCGACGCTCGGGCCGCTGATGCCGACATCGATTCCGATGATTTTTTATGCGCTGATCGCCAATGCCTCCGTCGGCGCGATGTTTCTCGGCGGCCTCATTCCCGCTGGCCTGCTGGCGCTGTCGATGATGGTCGTCATTGCCTTGATCGCACGGCGCCGAGATTTTCCGCGCGAGAAGCGTATCAGCTGGGCCGAAACGCTGCCGGTGCTGGGGAGGGCGCTATTACCGATGGCGCTGCCCGGGATTCTGCTCGGCTTGATCTATTCCGGCGTCACCACACCGACCGAAGCCGCCGCAATCGCAGCGAGCTATGCCTTGCTCCTTGCGGTCATCGTCTATCGCAGGCTGCGCCTGTCGCAATTGCTGGCCGTCATATCCGACACGGTCCGTGCCACCGCGATGATTGCGCTGATCATGTCCGGCGCCTTCGTGTTCAATTACGCGGTTGCCAATGAGGGCGTGCCGCAGCTCATTCAAACGACATTCCTGAAATGGAATCTGTCACCGACGGCATTTTTGCTATGCGTCGACGTGCTGATGCTGTTCCTCGCTGTCGTACTCGACGAAGTCACGATCCTTCTGGTGATCGTGCCGCTTCTGGTGCCGATCGCACAGCAGCTCAACATCGATCTCGTTCATTTCGGCATCGTCGTCGTGCTCAACATGATGGTCGGGCTGACCCTGCCGCCACATGGCCTCTTGCTTTTCGTGATGAGTGGATTGACGCGCACGCCGCTGTCGGAGATTTTCCGCGAAGTGCCGCCGTTCATCGCGATCATGCTGGCGAATGTGATCGCTGTGACGTTCTTTCCCGACATTGCGCTATGGCTGCCAAAGCTCGCGGGCCTTATCAAATAGGCGCTGGATAGGGTGCCCCTATTCGCGGCTTTTGGCTTCGTTCCAGAGCGCGTCCATCTCGGCCAGCGTCGCATCCTGAGGTGCTTTGCCCTGGGCGGTGAGCGCTCGTTCGATCGACGCAAAGCGGCGTTCGAATTTCCGGTTGGTCGCGCGCAGCACGGCTTCAGGATCGGCACGCAGGTGACGCGCCAGATTGACCGCCGCGAATAGCAGATCGCCCACTTCGGCGGCCGCCTTGTCCGGCGCGGTATCGAGCTCGGCTTCGATCTCATCGGCTTCCTCACGAAGCTTTTTCAAGACCGCGTGCGGATCGTTCCAGTCGAAGCCGACCTTGCTGGCTTTGGCCTGAAGCTTGAGCGCACGGGTCAGTGCGGGGAACGCGAGCGGCACGCCGGCGAGCGCGCCATTATCGGCGCCGGTTTTGTTACTGGCTGCCTTGGCTTCTTTTTCCTCCGCCTTGATCCGTTCCCACAACCCGGCAACAGCTTGCGGTCCATGTTCGTGCAGCGCGCCCGCCATCTCGCCGAAGACATGCGGATGCCGACGGATCATTTTCTCGGTGATGGCTTGCACCACGTCGCCGAACGCGAACGCGCCGCGTTCTTCCGCCATGCGGGCGTGATAGACGACCTGCAGGAGCAGATCGCCCAGTTCTTCCTTGAGATCGGCCATATCGTCGCGCACAATCGCGTCGGCGACCTCGTAGGCTTCCTCGATCGTGTAAGGCGCAATCGTTGAAAAATCCTGCGTTAGATCCCACGGACAACCGGTCTGGGGCGTACGCAGTGCGGCCATGATTTCGATCAGGCGGCCGATATCGCGCGAAGGAGTCATAGCGGATTTCCTGCCAAGGTCTGAAGCGGACTTGAGGTGGACTGAAAATGACTTGCCGATAGGCATCTACGGCACAATTTATGTCATCCGTCGATGCGTGATTTCTGTCGATGCAAAATGGAAACAGGTCAATGCCCGTCTCAGCCTATGTACAATCAGCCGTCTTTTTTATTCTTGCGGCAGCTGCGCTGTTTGGCGGGGCGGGCAAATTCGCAATCCCCGCGTTCTGGGTCTATCTCGCTATTTTAGCGGCGATTTTCATCGCTTCGCTGCTCATGCTCGATCCGGATCTGGCTCGCGAGCGCATGCGGCCCGGCGGCCGGAAGCCGCCGCTTGCACTGCGGCTGTTCGCGTTCGTTCTTGTCGCGCACTGGCTCATCGCCGGGCTCGATCGCGGCCGGTTCCATTGGAGCGATGATGTGCCGTTGTGGCTGTGCGTGATTGGCTTTATCGGCGTCGCTGGCGGCTATGCGCTGTGCCTTTGGGCGATGCGCGTGAACCGCTTCTTCTCGTCCGTTATCCGCATCCAGTCCGACCGGGGGCAACACGTGATCGACAGCGGACCTTATGCCGCCGTTCGGCATCCGGGTTATGTCGCCGGCATTCTGGTCATGCTCGGCAGCGGCATGGCGCTGTGCTCGTGGCTCGCTTGGGCATTTCTTGTGGTGCTCAGCGTGCCGTTCCTCATGTATCGGGTCGTCACGGAAGATCGCGTTCTGCAAGCCGAGCTTCCGGGCTATCGCGACTATGCCGCGCGGGTGCGCTGGCGGCTCGTACCAGGTATCTGGTGAGGACGCGTTTAACGAGGGGACACCGCCGTTGAAATCAGGACCTGTGCGGCCTCTACGGTGGTCCGCTCCATTCGGCGACGCAACGGAAGCCCGTGATTAAAGCTCACTTTGTGCCGAACAGCGCAATTGCCCCACATCAGCAAATCGTGAGGTGCCAGGTGTGCCGGTAGACGTTCGCCGGCTCCTGGACGAAGTCACAGACCAGCTGCAACAGCTCTTCGCTCTCCTCCGCGGGCATGTCGAGGACTCGCGTCGTATTGCTTCGCAGACGAAGATGCAGTTCTTGCCGGTTTCCGGATGGATCCGGATCACCGGATGGATGGCATCGTCGGGGAATGGCATCGGGCTAGCCTTTTTGCGAAAGGCAGCGTAAGCGAGCGGTCATCCGGCAACGGCCGTATCCAGTCCCGCGCCTGAATGCCAATAGGGAATCGGAGTGAAGGTCATGGCTCTGAACAGACGATCTCGTGTCATCACCGAAGGCGACGAGCGGTCGGCCAACCGGGCGATGCTCTATCCGGTGGGGTTCATGGCAAAAGATTTTGGCAAGCCGATCGTCGGCGTGCCGCATGGCCAATCGACGATGAACCCCTGCAATGCGGGCATCCAGCCGCTCGTTGAACGCGCCGTCGAAGCGCTCAAGACGGCCGGTGCAATGCCGCAAACGTGGGGATTCCCGACCGGCAGCGACGGCATCAGCATGGGCACGGTCGGCATGCGTTTTTCCCTTCCATCGCGTGAGGAGATCGCGCGCTGCATCCAGATCGGCTGGGGCAGCCATCAGATGGACGGGCTGCTGTGCATTGCCGGATGCGACAAGAACAAGCCGGGATGCCTCATGGGCATCGCCTATTGCAACGTGCCGTCGGTCTATGTCGACGCCGGCACGATCAAGCCCGGACGCTGGAAAGGGCAGGATCTCACGGTCGTCTCCGCCTTCGAGGCGGTCGGAGCCTATAGCGCCGGCAAGATGGCGCGCGAAGACTTCGAAGGGATTGAGCAGCATGCCTGCCCCGGCTTCGGCGTGTGCGGCGCGCAATACACCGCTAACACCATGGCGACTGCTGCGGCCGCGCTGGGCCTCGGCCTGCTCGACACGCCGCTGATGGCGGCTGAGGATGCCGAAAAACTCGATTCGATGGATCGAGCCGCTCAGGTTTTGCTGCATGCGATCGCACTCGATCTCAAGCCGCGCGACATCATCAATCGCAAGTCGCTCGCCAATGCGGTCGCCGTCGTCATGGCGACGGGCGGCTCGACCAACGCTGTGCTGCATCTGCTCGCCATCGCCAAGGCGGCCGGCGTGAGATGGGACATCGATGATTTCGAGCGGGTCGCGCGTCGCACTCCGGTCCTGTGCGACCTCAAGCCGTCCGGCCGTTTCGTCGCCGTGGATTTTCATCGCGCCGGCGGCGTGCCGCAGGTGCTGAAAATACTGCTGGATCATGATCGCCTCGAAGGGGATTGCATCACCATTACCGGTCGGACCCTCGCCGAGGAGTTGGCAAGTGTCCCGTCAGAGCCCCGGGAGGATCAGGAGGTCATCCGACCTTGGAGCAAGCCGTTATACGATCGCGGTCACCTCTCCATCCTGAAAGGCAATCTGTCGCCGGAAGGTTGCGTCGCCAAGACGTCGGGCATCAAGCAGCCGAAGTTCACAGGTCCGGCGCGCGTTTTCGATTCCGAGCCGGACTGCCTCAAGGCAATCCTCGCCAAGAAAATTAAAACCGGCGACGTGATCGTCATTCGCTACGAAGGCCCCAAGGGCGGTCCCGGCATGCCGGAAATGCTTTCGCCGACGGCCGCTTTGGTCGGCCAAGGACTGCTCGATTCCGTCGCCTTGATTACCGATGGGCGCTTCTCTGGCGGATCCTGGGGCTGGCTCGTCGGTCATGTCGCCCCTGAAGCCTTCGTGGGTGGTCCGATCGCGCTGGTCAAGAATGGCGATACGATCACTCTCGACAGGACCAAGCGCCTCATCCAGCTCAACGTCTCACCCAAGGAGCTTGCGGCGCGACGTAAGAAATGGCGACAGCCCAAGGCGCGTTACAAGGATGGCGTTCTGGCGGAATACGCGCGTCATGTCATGTCGGCGAGCGTCGGCGCGATTGTCGAATGAGCGATCCGGAATGAGAGCGTGAACTGATCCCAGACGGTGCAGCAAAACCGGCGATGCAAGCGCTGCGCCGCCAAACGACGCCGATTGTCTGCGCAGAAGAGATTACAAATCGCCGTCGTGGGTCAGTTCAAACGCGGCAAAAGCACTTTCGTGAATGCCCTGCTCGGAAGCCATATCCGCCGAGAGGCTTATGACTCCTACCGTGCATGATCGCGGTGGGATTCGTGCCTGAACCCACCGGGAGGTGGGTTTTTTGTTGTCTAAATCGGGCAGCGCCTGCGGACACGCGAAAACTCACAAGCAAACCGAAACGGCCTCACGCGTGTTGGCGGTTAGCTCATTGGCCGGCAAAATCAGATCCGATAAGCGGCCTTATCGGAAGTGAGCCGTTGCGGCTCGTTCGACTCTTGCAGTTTCGAAACGCGGCTGAGCTGTCAGGGCATTGTCGCCGGCGGCCGCCGATGATGCGTCGACTGCTCGTAGGCATAGGCCAATTCGAGCATCGCCGCGTCGTCGAAAGGACGGCCGAGGAACGTGATCCCCGCCGGCAGGTTGTCCAGCGTGAAGCCCGCCGGCACCACAATGGAAGGGACGAACATCAAAAAAGTGTTGATGTGCGGCGCGCCCTTCTGATCGACAAAGGGCGGCTTGATCCCATGTTCGATGAGCGTAGGCTGATGTTCGACCGCCTTGTGCACGATCGCGTCGAGCCTGTGATCGGCCATGACTTTGAGCAAGTTGGTCATCAGCACGTCACGCGCCTTCATATAGGCATGGTGCTTTTCGGGTGCGTCGGGCGTCCAGCGGGCCTGGCTGCCGCGGACGACTTTGGCGAAGAGCGGCGAGGCCATTGCCTCTTGGCGTGTTGCAAACGGCGCATTGCCTTCGGAGAAGAACAGCTCGAACATCGCGTCGTCCGTCGCTGAGTTCTTGGCACGGGTCGCCAAAAGCGCGACGAGATCGGGTATGACCACCGGGTCGATGATTTCGGCGCCTGCGTTTCCGAGTTCGATCACGGCCTTGTCGAAGACCGCGTCGACTTTCTTGAAGTCATCCGAAGCGGGCTCGGATCTGTAACCCATCGGTTCGCGGATGATGCCGAGGCGTTTGCCTCGCAGCGCGTCCTTGCTCAAGTTCTTTGAATAGCTGGCGGGGATATGCCCGACCCCGTAAGCGGTGGCCGGATCCTGCGGATCGTAGCCGGTCATGCAGTCGAGAAGCTTTGCGGCGTCCATGACCGTCCGAGTCATCGGCCCCACCGAACCGTTCATGGCAGGCCAGCCACCGTAGACGCCGCCCCGGCTCACGGTGCCGATGGTCGGGCGCATGCCGACGACGCCGTTCCACGCGGCAGGACGGCGGATCGAGGAAAAGCCTTCCTGGCCCAATGCGACCGCGCAGAAATTCGCCGACACGCTTGCGCCGGAGCCGCCCGACGAACCTCCCGCCGTGCGGTCGAAATCGTAGACGTTGCGGGTCGATCCGAACAATGAGCCGTGCGTATCGCCGCCGCCGAGTTCGCCGAGCGTCGCCTTGCCGAGAAAGATGGCGCCCGCGGTCCGCAGCTTCGCGACCGCAAATCCTTCGCGTTCGGGTTCGTAGTCGGCGAACAACACGGACCCGAGGGTCGTCTTCATGCCTTTGATGTTGATCTGGTCTTTGACGATGACCGGAATGCCATGCAGCGGTCCGACGAAGCCCGATTCTTTGAAAGCTGCGTCGATTTCCGCCGCTTGTTGCACGGCGAGCGGGTTGATGGAGATGAGCGAATTGATGCCGGGGCCTTTTTGATCATAGGCCTCGATACGCGAAAGATACGTCTCGACGAGTGCGCGGGCGGTCAGCTCTCCGCTTTGGTATGCGGCGTGGATGTCCGCGATGGTTGTCTCTTGAATTTTGAATTTTTGCGTCGCTGACATTTACCTGCTTTCCGAAGTGACGAGCTGCGTATGGACTTAAGACTGGCCGCTGATGACAGACAGCCATTTCTGTTCGATCTCGCGCACCTCCGACCTCTCGAGTGCGGTGGTCTTGGGGAATTGATCGATCCATGAAAACGGCCGGCAGGCATTGATCAGAAGCTTGGAGTGCGAGGTTATTCCTTTCTCCTTGTCGGCAGGCGAGATCCGTGGATCGAGACTCGAACTCCAGCCGTTTCTGACGATGTCGACCGTTTCGGACGGCTCGGCCCGCGTCGCAACCGCCCACATCACGTCATTGAGATTGGACGGATCGATATCGTCATCCACGACGACCACGAGGCGTCCCATATAGGCGTTGCCGGCGGCGATGAGCGCGGCGCGCTTGGCGTGGCCGTCATAGCGCTGTTTCAAGGCGACGACGGTCATCAGCGATGACACGTGCTGCCAGACGCCGCTGATATCGGTAATGCCGCTATTGTCGAGGTTCGACCAGATTCCGCCGGCGCGGAACGGCAGGCCGCAATGATGCCGCGGTGGCCGCAACGGCGGCGATCCGAGCAGGATCGGATCGTTGCGGTAATGGACCGCCTGGACTTCCATGGTCGGCAGCGGCCGCCGCTCGGAGGCGTAGTACCCGGTGAACTCGCCGAACGGGCCCTCCATCAGCATTTCGCCGGTCGGCGGATGAAAGACGCCTTCGAGGATGATCTCGGCGTGGACGGGGATCGGCAGGCCGGTTTTCGGGCCCGGGCAAAGCTTGATCGGCGCGTCCTTGATAGCGCCGGCAAAATCGAATTCGGAAAAACCCGCCGGCAAGGACTCGAAGCCGGCGATGAAAAGGGCAGGGTCCTCGCCGTTGACGACGACGATCGGGCACGGCTCGCCTCTGTCCCAATATTTTTTGGCGATAATCGCGCCGTGACGGCCCGGATGGTCGAATTGCACCGTGACTTGGTTCCTGCCGTGAACCTGCACGCGATAGATGGAGGCGTTCACCCAATTGCTGTCCGGATCGCGCATGACGACGATGCTGCCCGAGCCGATATAAGGGCCGCCGTCCTTGCGGTGCCAGACCGGAACCGGGAATTTGCCGAGATCGACGGCGGAGCCTTCGTCGGTGTTTTCGAGGAAGGCCGCATGCTTCACGAATTCGGGCGCGCGCGCCGTCAGATTCTTGCGTTTCTCCATCCACGCTTTCAGCGCGTCGATCGGTGCAAGTTTCGGGTCGATGCCGAGCGCCAGAGCGGCACGTTGGGGCGTATTGACCGGATTGGTGAAGATGCGAAAGCCGCGCGGAAAGCCCGGAATATCGTCGAACAGCAACGCCGGACAATCGGGCAGACCGGCCGCAACCTCAGTTATGCCGCCGATCTCCAAATGGGTTTGCGCGCCACGGACATGGCGCAGCACGTTGAACTGCTCGACATCGGCAATGAATCCCCGCAAGTCTATGTAGGCCATCTGCGAAACTCTTCTCTCTCGAAGCTCGTTGCCATGGCGCGCCCCTAGTTGGACGCGACGCCGCTGCTGAATGCAGGATCGTATTTGCGCATGAGCCGCCCGATCCCGCCGATGAACCAGTTGACCGCAAGGCCGAAACACCCGGTCAAGGCGACGAGGCCGTAGACCGTGGCGCTGCGGAAAACACTCTGCGCCAAAGCGATCTGACGTCCGACGCCGGACACCTGCGTCATGATCTCGACCAGCAGCACGATGATCAGCGTGATCGGCGCCGCGATCTGCGTGCCGAGCCGAATGCCCGGCACCACGGACGGCAGCAATATCTTGCGTTGCGTCGCCCACCAGGACAGCCGCAAGGCGCGCGCGGTATCAAGCCGATCCTGGCTGATGCTGCGCGCACTGGCGCGGGTGTTGAGAAGGATCGGCCAAAAGCTCGTGACGACGACGACGGCCAAGGTCATCGAAGCGGTATATCCCATGATGAGGACGGCGACCGGTACCAGCGCGCCCGCCGGCATGGTACGGGCGAATTCCAGCAGCGGCCCGAGAAGTCGGTCGGCGGTGCGCGAGCGGCCGAGCACGATCCCCATGGCCGAGCCGACCAGGACACAGATCAGAAGCGCCAGCGCAAAGTGCATCAATGTGGTTCCGACCGCGGGCCAAAGCCGTCCGGCTCTGGCGAGCGCCGCGAGCGATCGGACCCATTCCGACGGTGGAGGAAAATATGGCGAATTCGCCGCGGCGAAAATCTGCCAGAAGATCAATCCGAGCGCCAAGGGCAATAGCCCGCGAAGGGGCGCTCCGTCGCCGTTGGTGCGGCGTTGCGCGCTCCGCTGTTGTCTGGACAGGACAATCATGACAGCCGCTCATGCGCGAAAGCAAAGCGACGCGTCGCCAGGCCGAAAGCGGCGTTGAGTCCCCAGCCCATGACGCCGATGACGAGAAGATAAGCGAACGCCGCGGCGGGCTGCATGGCTTGCTGCGACGAGACAATACCGAAACCCAATCCTTCCGGATTGCCGATCATCTCGGCAACGACGGTGAGCGCGATGGACAGCGTCAAGGACAGCCGCAGTCCGACCAGGATCACCGGCAAGGCCGCAGGCAGGATGATCTTAAAGAAAGTGGCGGCGCTGGATAAACGAAAGATGCGCGCCACTTCCAACAGCCCGGCCGGCGCGGCACGGATGCCGCCGAGCGTTCCCAGCAGCATCGGCCACAGGCTAACATAGACCACGATCACCATTTCGGTCTTGGCCGAGAAGCCGAAGAGCAGTACCGCGATCGACACGAATGAGATGGATGGGATGGAGCGCAGAACTTCGATGCTCGCCATCGAATAGGTCCAGGCCATCCGCGACAGCCCTAGGAAAAGGCCGAAAACGAAGCCAAGCGCGCTGGCGATGATCCAGCCGACGGTCGCGACCGACGCCGTATGCCACAATTGCTCGGCGAGCGGCCCGTCGAACAGCAAATCCCTGAGCGCCACGACGGTCGCACTGGTCGATGCGATGCTGCCGAAGTGCGCGCCCAGGGTTCGGCAATAAAGCTCCCACAGTCCGGCACACAGCGCCATGACGGCAAGACCGGGCAAGTTGAGACGCTGCAGTGCTTTGCTCATCGGCTCGCATTCATTGTGTCACTGGCCTTCGCGGCGGACCGCCTGGTAGATCATGTGCCGCAGCTCCAGAAAGCGCGGCAGCTCTTTGGTCGTGACCTGGTCGCGCTCCGCCGGCAGTTCGGTCATCACATCCAGTCCGATCGACGCCGGCTTGCCTTTCAGAACGATCAGGCGATCCGCCAGATAGACGGCTTCATCGACGTCATGGGTGATGAAGATCACCGTCGCGCCGAGTTGCCTTTGGATCTTGCGCAATTCGGTCTGCAGATTTTCCCGCGTCATGGCGTCGAGTGCGCCGAACGGCTCGTCCATCAACAGAAGCTTCGGCTCGATCGCAAGCGCCCGCGCGATCTGGACGCGCTGCTGCATGCCGCCCGACAATTGCCAGGGATAGTCGTCGGCACGGTCGCGCAGGCCGACCAGATCCAAAGCGGTCATAGCCCGCGTCTGCCGTGCCGCCGCCGGCATGTCCGCCTCGAGGCCAAGCTCCACGTTTCTTCGCGCCGTCCGCCAGGGCAGCAATGAAGCGCTGTAATTCTGAAAGACGAAGACGGCGCCGTCGGGCGGCCCCGTCACGCGACGGCCGTTGAGCTCGAGAAGCGAGCCGGACGCGGGCGGTACCAAACCACCGAAGACGCGCAGCAACGTGGTCTTGCCGACGCCGGATTCGCCGAGCACGCAGACGAACTGTCGGCGCAGGACCTCGAGTTCGAGCCCTTCGATGATGCGGCGCTGCGGCTCTCCGACATCGACGGCGAGTGCGCGACAACGGAAGGTGAGTTCGTCGGTGCCGTCGTGATCCGACGCGCGGCCCGCCGCCGTCGCGGAAACCGGAACAGCTGCTATTCCGGAATCTTTCACCGCCCGCTCGATGGTTGCGCCGGCGACTCGAGCGTCACTTCGCCCAGTTGGGGACAAGCTCGCTGGTCGCCACCGGCTTGATGTCGCTGGTCCGGCTGAGAATATCATTCCAAGTCTTGAGATCGGGAAGCAGTTCCGATGCCAGGTCCGCAGGCGTCGTCGCTATATGGAAGCTCGGGATCGGTGTTTTTTCCAGCGCCGGTCCCTTGAGGCCACTATAATCGCTGAGAATGGCCTTGGCCTCGGCGGGATTGGCCGCGATCCAGGCCGCCGCATCCGCCAACGCCTCAGAAAAGCGCAGGACGACATCCTTATTGGCGTTGGCCCAATCGCGCTGCGAGAGGAAATATCCGACATAAGCGCGGTCGCCGACGCCGCGGAACGGGTCGCCGAGCGGCACGCCACCGGCAGCGATGGCGGCGCTGGCGAACGGCTCGAGCGCCTCAATGGCTTCGACGCGTCCGGCCTTGAGCAGATCGGGCAATTGCGGATTGGTGCCGATCACCCATTGAATGCTGTTGAGGTCGACGCCCTGCTTCTGCAGGATATTGAGCAGCGAAAAATGGATATTTCCGGTGAAGCTCAACGTGCCGACGGTCTTTCCAGCGAGATCTTTGAAGCTCTTGATGCCGCTGTCGGCCCGGGCGATGACATTGGTGTTTGGCAGCTTACTGGTGTCGAGTGCGCCGCCGGTGATCGCGACGATCGGTATGCCTTGGCCGACGGCGGCAATCAAAGCCGGTTGCGTGCCCATCATCACGTCGAACTGCCGTCCAAGCGCACTGATCGAATCCGAAATCGGAACGTGCGAGACGCTCCATTTACCGTTGATCCCGTGCTTGGCGAAAATTCCCTGCTTGTCGGCAACGACGACCGGCAGCGCCGTCGCCACGGGCTGGATCGTGACGTTGACGGTCGCGGCAGCGGGCTGACCACGGGAGGCCTGGCAGGCGGCAAACATAGCCGTCGCGAAGGCCGCGAAGAAAATCGCGCGCAGCAACAAATGGGAATGGAAGGCCGCCGGCCGTAACTGAAATCCGAACATATTTTCCCTCTCCTTATGCTAGGGAGCGGTGGAACGCGAACACCCGACCGGCAAGGGATTCACGGCTGGCCATCACGGTTATTTCATCGTAATAGATAAGTCAAATAGGTATTTTGGCACAGCTATCGGCCGGCCGCCGGATAGTGACAATCGGAGAATGCGATGCGCGCTGGGGTCAATTATGCCAGGATCGAGAAGAAGTCGCTCGCCGCGGTCCGCGCCCGCGACAGCGCGAACAAACATGCTTATTTTGTCGCGGTCGCTCACGTGCGCTACATCTTGCGCAAGGTCATCCGGATGATCGAGGACAAGGCGAGCGAGCTCGGTCTTGCTTCACTCGAACACCAGGCGCTGCTGCAGGTCTACGGCAGCGCGACGCAGCAATTGCGTGTCAACGAACTTGCGGAGCGGCTCGACATCGCGCCGCCGTTTGCATCGAACCTGATCAAGGATCTCATCAAGCGCAAGCTTCTCAAGCGCGCGTCGGATTCATCCGACCTGCGCGTCACCGTCCTGCAGATCACGAATGCGGGGCGGGAACTGTGTCACCGCGTCGATGCGGAGGTGAGGCCGCATGTCGATTATTTCACCAGTCAATTGACCGCGGATGCGCGCGAGACCGCGCTCTCGACCTTGATGTTCTATGTGGGCCCCGGAACATCCGGGGCCCGGGAAGGCTGAAGCCACGATACGGCCCCGCCGGGGCGTCGTTCAATGATATTCGACGGCCGGCAGAGTGAGCGCAGCATCCACCAATCTCGTGGCGCCCTTGAAATCGAAGCCGCGATAGACGTTTTGCTTCACCACGAACGAAGCGCCGCCGTAGAACTTCTCGTATTGCTGGTGCCGGCTGCCGAACTCCGAGCCGATGAAATCCCAAGCCATGCGCATGACCGCGACGCGGCTTTCCGCATCGCTGGTCGACGATCGCATGAAACGGTCGATATCGGCCTTCATGCCGGGATTGGCGAAGTCCTGGTGCGACGACGGCAGCGTGATCATCGCGGCGCCGGTCAATTCGCGAATGATTTCGAGCATTCGCGAATTCAGCTCCGATTGCAGCGCCATCACTGAATACAGCCCAGTTCGCGACGGCCACAGCACGCCGTTGGCATCGATGGTCGAGGTCGCTTCATGCGACAGCAGCATGTTCTCGATGATCGAAACCAGCGAAGCCAATTCACCCATCTGCGTCTGCACGGCGGGATTGCCGTCATTCCCGGTCATCTCGTTCATGCGCTTGGCGAGGCCGATCATGAAACGAAGCTTGGTCGCGTAGCGCGTTTGTGCCTGGTGGTTGCCGTAGAGATGCGACGGCGTCTTCCACCATTGGTCGCGGCACACCTCGATGTTGCGGTAGATGAAAACGTGCTCCCAGGGCACGAAGACGTTTTCAAGAACGACGAAACAGTCGGTCTCATCGAAGCGGGTAGAGAGCGGGTAATCAAAGGAATCGCCATTGACCTTGGCGAAGGGCCGTCGCGGATAGAGTTTTACGCCCGGCGCGCTGACCGGGATCATGACGCCATTGGCGTAAGCCTCGTCGCCCGGCTGCAGCGGGTGGATGCAGCTTAGATAGATGTAATCCGAATAAAGACCGCCGGTCGCGAGTTGCTGCGCACCGCTCAGCACGATGCCATCGTCGCGCTCCTTGACGACGCCGGCATAAAGCGTCGGATCGCTCTGCTTGTGGGCGGGCTTGCTGCGGTCGATCTGCGGCGGAACGATCGCGTAGCTCGCATAAAGATGATTGTCGCGCATGAGTTCGAAAAAGGCGAGGAGGTTGTCGGCGAATGTCCGGCCGCCGGCCGCGAACACGTCGGGCGCCGCCGCGTAGCCGCAAAAGAAGCCCGCCACATGGTCGAGCGTTCGGCCCATGAGGCCGAAGGTCGCCTCCGCCCAGGTCTGCGAAAACAGGCGGCGGGCCTTGAGGTCGGCGTGGGTCTTGGGAATCTGATACGCACGCAGCACCGGCGCCCCGGTCTTCGGCGAGGCGAAGGTCATGCGCTCGCGCGTGGCCGGATCGGCGGCGATATCAAACAGATGCGCGAGCGACCGGGCGGCCTGCCGGAAGACCGGATGCGCGGTCACGTCCTTGACGGCCTCGCCGTCGACAAACACCAGCCGGCCGTCGCGCAGCGATCGCAGATATTCCGACCCGGTACGGAGCGCAGACGTCGCGGCCCTGTCGGCGGCCGGGGTAGCAGGTATGGCCGCAGGGCTGGCCTCTGACACGTTCATCTTTCTGCTTCCTTCAAATGGGACCGGGTCGGCGGTCGGCATTGGCCTTAAGCTATGTAAGATAGATATCATACATAACCAAAGGAGCGAAGACAAATAGCTGGGGGACGTGTCCGTTATTATCGATATCACGGGGCGCCGGGAGTACTGCCGGGCTTTCTCGAGGATATCTACGGGCCGCGCCGCGCGGCGTAGCTGAAAACCACGCTTTCCGATCTGAGGCGTAATTATTATAAGGCTGCACAAGACGGAAGGACGGCGATGATCCTTTTGGCAGACGAAGAGGAAGCGACAGATGGCGCGGACGGCACGATCAAACGGTAAGCCTGCAAAGCCACGGCCGCGGGCAAGCCGGCGCTCCGCCGACGACCTCACAGTCAGCCTCCCTCAATTCTTGATCGGCGGGACCGACCTGCAATTTCGTGAATTCGTGGCGGATCTCTTCGCCGCCGCCGCCGGCATGCAGTCGCTGCGCCGGGCGCTGGCGAAGTCCGTCGGGCTTAGCGCCGCAGAATTCTCGGTCCTGTTGGCAACATGGCATTTGCAGAAAAAAGGGCGAGTCGGGGTAACGGCGGTTGCCCGGCACCTGCATGTGGCAGCTGCACACGTCACGTCGGAAATCGGCAAGCTTGTGGACAAGGATTTCATCAAGAAGACGCAGGATTTCCACGATACGCGCGCAGTCACGCTGGTTTTGACGCGGAAAGGTGAAGCGGTACTCGCACGGCTCGCGCCTTTGCTGCGGCGGATCAATGACAGGTTGTTTTCTGGAAATTCGACGAGTGCCATCGGCGTCGTCGCCAGGTTCCTCAAGCATGTCGCGGATGAATCAGCGAATTCAGTCAGAATGGCGCGCAATTTTTCAGGCTAGTCCCGCTGCGCTGGGCGCACGGCGCAAGTATGACGCCCGCGACGAACGCGCTGGAAATATAGTTACATTGCATACAATGTCGCTTATGCACAATTGACGTGCCGGGTTTTTGTCTTTGGCGGTGCTTCTGCAACAGGCAGATCCAATCCCGGAGGAGCGTATCGTGAACGACTATCAATTCTCGCGATGGGGATCGTTTCTCGTGCTGGCGGTGTTCGCCTTCGCTGCCGTGGCGCAGGCTGCGGATTATCCGTCCTATCCCATCCATGTCATCGTGCCTTATTCTGCCGGCGGATCCTCCGACGTGCCGATGCGGGCCATCGCTCAGCAGATGTCCAAGCAGATGGACCAAAGCATCGTCATCGAGAACAAGCCAGCAGCAGTGCCCGCGCGATGGCGACGCGCTATTGCATGCCGCCTGACAATTCGTCGATACGCTGGTGCTCGAAGTCTGTGAGGCCGACGAGGGTCAAAAGCTTGCGTGCGTTTTGCCGGTCCTCCTCATCGACCCGACCCTTACGGTGGCGGATCGGGAAGGTGACGTTGCCAAGAACATCGAACCAGGGGAGGAGTGTCGGCTTCTGAAAGACCATGGCGACGTCGCCGGGGGCAAACCGGGTGAAGTCGCTCACCAAAGGCGGCAGGATATAAGCGGCAATGTCGCCGAGGCAGCCGATGTTGAGCCGCCTTGTTTGCGGTGCCGGTTGCGCCTGGCTCAATCTTTCGAAATCAATGGCCGTTGCCATTTTTCCCCCGATCGCTTTGACGAATGAGGGAGGAGTAAGCCTTGAAAGAGTTCCAGCGATTTGACTTTCTAAGTGATGGATCAGCCGCGCCAGGTCATTCAATTCGGACCGCAAATTCAGATAGACACGAGGTCATCCTTCCAGACCTCAAGCCAGCACCGACTTCGGCAGCATGCAGTGTGCGCCTTTCGCCGAATTCACCGTCTGTGTGACGTGGACGTCGGCCGCCAGGCTGCAAAGCGTATAGGCATCCGTTTTCGACAGGCCGCGCAATTGCCCGATCCAGCGGATCATGTCCCGGAGCGACTGTTTGACGGCGTCGTCGAGATCCTCATCGAAGCCCATCGTGATGTAATGAGTTGCGGTCTCGGCGCGCGGTGCGGTGAGTTGCATGTCTTTGCGCACGGAAAAGCGGAAGCGGCCGGTCAGTGCGGTCTCAACGGCGGTGATACAGACCTCGCCGTCGCCCTGTACGCCATGGCCGTCGCCGACCGAGAACAGCGCGCCTTCATTGAACACCGGAAAATATAACCTGCTGCCTGCAACGAGCTCCTTGTTGTCCATATTGCCACCCATGGCGCGCGGCACGACAGAGGTGATGCGCCCCCAATTCGACGGCGGGGCAACGCCCATGACTCCAAAAAACGGACTGAGCTTGAGCTTGCCGCCCCAGGGCAGCGTGACTGTGCCGGCCTGCCTGTCGATCGGCAGGATCTTGAGCACGTAATCTGGAAAATCGTCCGGTATCGTGCCGAGCAGGGGTATGATCAAATTGAATCCCCAATTCTGCCGCAACACGACATCGAGTATGTCGACCTCGAGAATATCGCCGGGTTTCGCGCCTTCGACATAGACCGGCCCGGTGAGGAAGTGAGGGCCCGCGCCGCGTTCACATGCTTCCAAGATCGGTCTGTGCTCGGGCAGTATTCCGAAAACTGGATCGGTGGGCAGGCAATTCGGCTCGCCAGAGATGGTCTCGATCACCACCTCGGCGCCCGAAGCGACACGGGTGGCGGCGGGCGTCGCGGCATCGAAAAAGCCCCATTTAACGGTTTCGGGAGTCGCGGCGAGTTTGGTTACGGTCTTGGCGTCCATATGCGTGTCCTGTTATTGATCCACGCGCGGTCACAATCAACGGTTGCCTCGCGGCCCCATGTTCTGCCAGTGGCCGGCACGCTCGAATGCATCCGCGGCACGATAGAGCGTCGATTCCTGCCAATGCTTGGCTACCAACATCAATCCGATCGGACGGCCTCCTTCGCCCAGTCCGCAAGGCAGAGAGATCGCGGGATGATGTGTGATATTGAATGGGCAGGTGTTGGTGATCTGTTCCCAGCTGTGCTGCATCAAGGCTTCCATCGGCGCGTCCGGGGGCGGAATCTTGGATGCCATCATCCGCGTTGTTGGCATCAACAGCAGATCATATCGGTCGAGCGCGGTCTCGTAGGCAGCGCGCAGGCGGCGGCGCAGGTTCTGCGCCTTGAAGTAATAGTAGCCGTGATAATATTTGTCGGTATAGGCCCCGAGCAAAATGCCGACCTTCACGGTGTCGGGCAGTTCATTGGCGCGGTCCTTCAAGCCGCCGAGCCGACCGGCTAGCGACAGAGGATAAACGCCCTCTATGTTGCGGGGCAGGGCACTCGTCACCATCGCGTGCAATGTTCCTTCAAGCGCGATGGCCGCCCAGATTGGAACGCCGATCGGATGCCACGGAATCGAGACTTCCTCGACTTTGGCGCCGAGACTTTCGAGCAGCTTGGCGGCAGCGCGCACGCCAGCATCAACGTCGGGATGCGAGTCGTATTGACCGAAGCCTTCCTTGACCACGCCGATCTTCAGTCCCGCTGCGCTTTGCCCGATCGCCTTGCTATAGGCATCGACTTTCAAGTTGGCCTGCCGGGAATCGTAGCCATCCTCGCCGGCCATGACTTCTAGGAACAATGCATTCTCGGCAACGGTCGCGGTGAGCGGCCCGGCATGATCGATGGTCGGATCCATGCCCATGATGCCCGTATAGGGCACAAGACCCCATGTCGGTTTGATGCCGACCACACCAGACAGTGAAGCAGGAATGCGGATCGATCCCGCTTGATCGCCGCCCGTCGCCATATCGACCTCGCCGGCCGCGACCAGCGCACCCGAACCGGTCGATGAGCCGCCCGGCGTGTGGCCCCAAGCGCGTGGATTATGAACCGGCCCCGATATGCTGGTCGCGGCGCCGCCGGAAAACGAAAAATATTCGCAGACCGACTTTCCGACGATCTCGGCTCCGGCATCCAGCAACCGCGTGATCACCGGTGCGTCGAATTCCGGGACGAAACCCTCGAGCACGGAAGCGCCGTTGGTCAGGGGGACGCCAGCAAGCGCATAGGTGTCTTTTATGGCGACTTTCTTGCCAACCAGCTTGCCGGTCTTGGCACCCTTGATCTCCGTCTTCGCGATCCAGGCGCCATATTTGTTCTCGTCGCCCTCTGGCCGGTAATACGCGCCCCGCGGATACTTTATCACCGGCACATCGTCCGGTAGCGCTGCGATCAGGCGGTAACCCTCGGCGAATGGTTTGATGAAGTTGATGAAGGAGTTGGCATAGTCCTCAGTCAGTTCCAGGCCCAAGCCGTCGCCCAGCGAGCGCACTTGATCCGGTGATGGCATCTTGAACGACATCGAATTTCTCACTTAGCGGCAGGCTTGGACGCGGACCTGTCCGAGTGACGCACGTTTCGCGAGTAGCACGAGAGCCGCGACCAGCGCTTGGCTCGCCGTGCCGAAACGTTGATCCTGCGCGCCATTTTTTTACGCAGACGCAGACACGGAGATGCCGGTTTCACCGCCGCACATGGCACGGCGTTTGCTTGATATAGCCGAAGCGAGAGCCGCTTAACTCGACCGGAGGCCGATCCGGATGCTCAGTATGCCCACTCTCAATATGCCTGCTCCGGGCATGAAGGATGTCATCGGCGCGGATGCTTGCTTCGAACGATGGCATGAAGTGACATGCCACAACTATTCCCACACCGAATATCGGCGACCGTTGCGCGGACCGTTCAAGGGGCGCATCGCGGCGCGCGAATTTGGCGCGCTGACGGTCAGCGACGTGTCATCATCCATTGCGGAATGCCGGATTGAAGTGGTTCGCGGCGCCGCGGAGATCCGCCGGGATCCGCGCGACCATTTCACGCTGTTCCTGGTCTGCCGTGGGCAGATCAACATCGAGCAGAGCGGACGCGAGGCGCGCATCTGCGCCGGCGATCTTGTCATCTACGATCAGTCGCAACCCTTCACCCTGGAATTCGGCGGCGACACCAGCGAGATCGTTGTGACGATCCCGCGCCCCTTGGTCGTCTCCCGGCTATCGGATGGGCCACGTTTGACGGCGCGCTGCATCAGCGGCGCCTCAAAGCTCGGCATGTTGACAGCAGCGGTGATACGGCATCTTGCCACTTTCGAAATGCCCATGCATAGCGCGGTCACCGACCGGCTGTGTGCATCGACCCTCGACATCCTAGCCACCACGCTCGAGGCGGAATTCACTGATGCTCTCGAGGAGGAATGCGCCGGCCGGCAGAAGCTCGATCAAGTAAAACGCTATTTGCTCGCTAACCTGCACGATGTCGAGATCACCATCGAAAGCATTGCGGCGGCACAGAACGTTGCACCGCGCACGTTGCATCGCCTGTTTTCTGCCGAGTTCACGACGCCAATTCGTTGGCTTTGGCAGCAGCGGCTTGCGGCAAGCTACAGGGCGCTGGCTGAAGGACACATCAAACACGTCACTGATGCCGCGTTGAGCTTCGGCTTCACGGATCTTTCCCATTTCAGCCGCGCTTTCAAGAAAACCTATGGCTGTCCGCCGCACCTGCTGGTCCGGCGTCGGGCGTCTGCCGATTGTTCATAGCCCGGCTCCGCCGGACGGAACCTGATGAGCGCCGGAGCGGCGACGTGAACTGTCGTGCCGCTTGCTTCGATTTCGCCGGACGCCCCCCTAACCACCCGGCTGGCGAGGGGAGGCCATATGTTGGCAGTCAAAGGCAAGCGGCGTGGTCGGGCGGCGCATTACAATTGGAGCGGAGAAAGAGAGACCCTGCACCAGATTTGTGAAAGCCGCGGAAAGCCATTCGGATCGCGATCGCATGGAACCGTCGACCGAATCCGGACCAGAGCCGAGGCGGCAGGACCGCGTGGCCGGCACCTGAAGGACCAAAGGAGTCATTTCGTCATGGCGATGAGCCGCAGAGAATTGTTGAAAGCCGGTGCGGCAAGCGCCGTTTTCGCTCCCGCAGTGATCAGGAACGCAGCCGCGGCTGGTGCTCCGATCCTCGTCGCGAGCATGTACGATTTGTCGGGCGGCCTCGAAGCCGCGGGCAAGCCGATGTTCGACGTTCTCAATTTCGCGGTGGAAGACATGAACAACGCCGGAGGCTTGCTTGGTCGTCCGGTAAAGGTAATCAGCTTCGACACGCAAACAAACATGCAGCTCTACGCGCAATATGCGCAGGAGGCCGCGCTGAAGGACAAAGTCTCGGTCGTACATGGCGGGATTACGTCGGCATCGCGTGAGGTCATTCGGCCGGTGCTTGACAGATACAAGACACTCTATTTCTACGACATGCCTTACGAGGGCGGCGTCTGCGATCGCAACATCTTTATCGACGGCGTCACGCCGGCGCACAACACCCAGGTTCTGGTCGAATACGGCATGAAGAACTGGGGTAAGAAAGTCTACACGCTCGCCGCCGACTACAATTACGGCCAGATCACGTCCGACTGGGTGAAGAAGTACGTCAAGGACGGCGGCGGCGAAGTGCTCGGCACTGAGTTCTTCCCCCTCGACGCAACCAATTTCGGCAGCACCATTTCTAAGATCCAGGCGGCGAAACCCGATTGGATCATGACCGTATTGGTTGGCGGCGGTCCGATCTCGTTCTATCGCCAGTTTCATGCGGCCGGCTTATCGGGCAAAATTCCGATCGCGTCGACGACCTTTGCCGGCGGCGGCGAGTTGTCGGTGCTGACGCCAGAAGAAAGCGATGGGGTGATCGTCGCCTACAATTACATCGAGAGTCTCGACAATCCGGTCAACAAGGATTTTCTCAAACGCTTTAAAGCGAAATACGGCGCGGACTATCCGCCGATTTCCGACCTGACCATGGCGAGCTATCAAGGCATGCTGCTGTGGGCGGCGGGCGTCAAAAAAGCCGGCACGATCGACCACGAGAAGCTGATCGAGGCGCTCGAGAGCGGAATTAGCATCGATGGTCCGAGCGGCACGGTAACGATCGATCCGGCGACGCATCACTGCATCTTCGACGTCCATCTGGCGAAGGTGCAGAACAAGCAGCTCGTGCTCCTACAGACCTTTCCGCAGCGCAAGCCCGAAGATACGGCCGCCGTCTGCGATCTGAAGAAGAATCCCCGCGAAGCCAAGCAGTACATCATCAAGGTGAATTAGAGCATGATCCGGAAAAGCATGCCATCGGCCGCGACGCCTAGAGAGCAACCATTCTTGTCGAACCAAGTTTCCGCTCGAACTGCGCGGTCGATCACGCGGCGGCTTCGGTTCGCAGTCGCCTAGCGCGCAGTCCCAAGGGGCCTGGGAGAGTCGCATTGGATCTGGCAATCGTCGTTGCGATTGACTTCGTCTATGCCGTCGCGACGCTAGCGCTCATCAGTGTCGGTCTCGCCATTGTCTTTGGCATGATGCGCATCATCAATCTGGCGCATGGCGAGTTCATGGTCATTGGCAGTTACAGTGCCTCCGTTGCCATACACCATCACGTCAATATCTGGATCGCCATTCTCCTTGTGCCGCCGGCGACCGTTGCCGTTATCGGAGCGGGGATCGAGCGCCTCGTTATCCGTCATCTCTATGGTCGCATGGTGGAAACCATGCTGGCGACGTGGGGCCTGAGCCTCTTTATCGTCGGCGGTCTGACCATGGTGTTCGGCGATATGACCGAAGGGGTGCCCACACCGTTGCCTGGCATCACCATCGGAGCGTATCAGACAAGTGGCTACAGCCTCTTCGTCATCGCCATGGCTTGTGCGGCCGTCGCCGGCGTTTACGTCGTCCTCCGCACGAGCAGGCTAGGTCTGCTCGCCCGCGGTACCATGCAGAACGCTGAAATGGCGGCCGCGCTGGGCACCGACACGTCGCGCATCTATGCCGTGACCTTTGCCTTCGGCGCAGCGCTTGCCGGATTTGCCGGCGGAATTCTGGCGCCAGTCTCGGGCGTGTTCCCGAGCATCGGCGGCTCTTATATCGGCCGCGCTTTCATTACCGTCATCGGCGGCGGTGCGGCGCCGCTGGTCGGCACTGTCACGGCCTCGACCGTGTTTGGGATCATCAATCAGATCGCGACGTTCGCAACGAACCCGGTCTACGGTGAAGTTGCGTTGCTCCTTGCGGCAATCGTTCTGATCCGCCTGCTGCCGCAAGGGATCACGGGCCGTTTTTTCCGGGGCAGCCCATGATCAGACTTGTGCGGTCCAACGTCGGAATAGCCGCCGCAGGTCTCCTCGGGCTCGCACTGCTGATCGGCTTGCCGTTCGCACTCGATACCTACTCACTGCTGCAGGCCACGCTCTATGTGGTCTTTTCCATTTTGGCGCTCAGCTTGGCCTTCATTTGGGGCTACGGCGGCATTCTCTGTTTTGGACATTCCGCATTTTTCGGGCTGGGCGCCTATGCCTACGCGGTCGCGGTGATCAATATCGGCGAGAGTACGTTACCGGTGCTTATCGCGCTGACTCTGCCGGCGTTGCTCGCCGCCGCGCTTGGATATTTCATGTTCTATGCGCGCATCAGCGATGTCTATGTCGGCGTGATTACGCTGACCGTGACATTGATCCTCTACAACGTCGTCAACTCGACTGCCGGCCCGCAATACCACATCGGCGAGGCTATGCTTGGCGGGTTCAACGGCATGCCCAATGTGCCGTCGCTCAATATTCCATTCGAGCCGGACGACACGCTAGATCCGGAAGGCATGTTCGTCGTGTGCATGGCCGCGCTGCTGATCGTGTATTTGGGCCTTCATGCGGTGTTGCGAACCCGTTTCGGTCGGGTGCTGGTTGCCGTACGCGAGAACGAGCAACGCGTCGAGTTTCTGGGATACGACGCGCGATTGCACAAGCTCGTTGCGTTCTCGATCGGCGGCGCGCTTGCCGGTCTCGCCGGCTGTCTGTTCACCGCCTGGGGCAATTTCGTCAGCCCGACGGCTTTCAGCGTCGTGCAGTCGGCTCAGATCATCATCTGGCTCATGGTCGGCGGCGCGGGTACGCTGGTCGGGCCTGTGATCGGCGCCATCGCGATTTCCTGGCTCACGGTTGAAATCGGCACGCAACAGGTCGTGAACGCGAACATGGTGCTCGGCGCCGTCCTCCTCGTCTTCGTCCTCCTGGTACCGAAAGGCGTCGTGCCGATGGCGACCGAGCGCCTGCTTCCGTGGCTGCGCTCGCTGCGCCGGCCGATGCAGGCGATAAGGGCGCCGCAACTTGGATCGGAAACGGCGCCGCAAGTCGCGCGTGGGGGCAAGGCATGACCACCCCGCTCATCGAGACGCGCGCGTTGAGCAGGCATTTCGGCGGTGTGCAAGCGGTCCGCAACGTCGATTTTACGCTCGCCGAGGGCGAGTTGCGCTGTCTGATCGGCCCCAACGGTGCCGGCAAGAGCACTTTTTTTAAGCTCATCACCGGTCAGGTCAAACCGAGCAGCGGCACGGTCAAATTCCGCGGCATCGACATTACGACATTGCAGGCGCATCAGATTGCGCGTCTCGGGATCGGCATCAAAACACAAGTGCCGAGCGTATTCGACGGGCTTTCCGTTCGCGACAATCTGTGGATCGCCGCAGCGCGTCACAAGAAAGGCAAAGCGATCGCCCGCGCGGTTGAAGCCCAGGTCGAGCGGCTTTTGCTCGGCGCCTTCGCCGACAGCGCGGTGGGCCAGCTCGCTCATGGCCAGCGGCAGTGGGTCGAATTGGGATTGGTTTTGTGCGGTGAACCGAATCTGATCCTTTTGGATGAGCCTGCCGCCGGGATGACCGAGGAGGAGCGTGAGCGAACGGCCGAGTTGATCCAGGATGTCAACCGCGATCATCCTCTCATTGTCGTCGAACACGACATGTCGTTCATTCGTCGCATCGCGCGACGAATTACCGTCTTCGACCGCGGTGCCATCCTGATGGAGGGCGACGTCGAAGAGGTTTTCGGCAATCAGGCGGTGCGCGACGTTTATCTGGGCAAGCAGGCGGCAGCGTGATGGCGACGAGAACGGCGATCCTCGACGCGATCGACATTCACGCCGGCTACGGGCGCATTCCAGTTCTCACGGGCATCAGTTTCACGGTCGCCGAGGAAGAGGTCGTCGGCGTGCTCGGCCACAACGGCATGGGCAAGACCACGCTGCTGAAGACCCTGATCGGGCAGGTGCCGCTGACGCGCGGAATGATCCGGCTCGGAGGCGTCGACATCGGTGACAAGGCTTCGTTCCGCCGGGCGCGGGCCGGCCTCGGTTATGTCCCGCAAGGACGTGCCATTTTTCCGATGCTGACTGTCTACGAAAATCTGCGGATGGGCTTTGTCGAGGACGGCGTCCATGACGAGGAGAATACGATCAAAGACGTGCTCGCCCGCTTTCAGCGTCTTGATTCGATCGTGGATCGTCTTGGCGGCGCGCTTTCCGGCGGCGAGCAGCAAATCCTAGCTTTGGCCCGGGCGCTGTGCGGGCGGCCAAAGCTGCTGCTGCTGGACGAGCCGACCGAAGGAATTCAGCCGTCGATCGTTGAGGAAATCCTGGAAATCCTGATCGGCCTGCATCGGCATCAAGGGCTCGCCATCATCGTCGTTGAGCAGAGCTTGGACTTTATTCGCCGCCTATCGGATCGGGTCTTGTTGATCGAAAGAGGCGCGATCGCCGGAGAAGTTCTGCCCGAGGCACTGACGGATTCGCGGGAGCTCGGCAGCTATATCGCCGCCGAGTGACCGATGTTCTGCCGCAAGCCACCAAACGCGTCCCCGACGGGCGCACAGCGAAGGAGATGAGCATGCACAAGATCGCCATGGCACCCGAAATACTGGCCCGCATCCCGGGCTTTCGCGAAGGCCTTCACATGTTCGACAATATCGATGCCGGCAAGACCGCCCATGTCGTCGTCGATCTGCAGAACGGCTTCATGGAGCCTGGCGCGACCGTGGAGCTTCCGGTCGCGCGTGACATCGTTCCGAACGTTAACACGATCTGCAAGGCGGTACGTGCGGCCCGCGGTATCAATGTTTTTGTCCGCTACCTGGTCGATGATGAGACGCAGGTGAAGTGGTCGAGCTGGTTCAACGATTTTGCCTCGCCGGGGCGCCGCAAGGCAATGATCGAAACCTTCAGCAAGACCGCGCACGGCTTTGCGCTTTGGCCGGGGCTCGACGTGCAGGCCGAGGATTTGATCGTCGACAAGACCCGCTTCGGCGCTTTCGTCCCTGGCTCCTCAAATCTGCACGAAGTTCTACAGACACGCGGCATCGATACTTTGATCATCACCGGCACGGCGACCAACGTCTGCTGCGAATCGACGGCGCGCGACGCCATGCAGATGAATTACAAAGTGATCTTCGTCGCCGATGGCAACGCCGCGTTGACCGATGCCGAGCACAATGCAACGCTCAATAACATGGTCACGCTGTTCGCCGATGTGATGACCACCGAGCAAGTAGTTGGCGTTCTGGATAAGTCCGGGGCCATGCGGCACGCCGCCGAATAGCGGCGCGGTCGTAACGACCGGCCGGCAGGGCAGGCCGCCCAATCTCGGAAAAGAAAAAGCTCAGAGGAAGCCATGTCGCAGCGCGCCAAGATCGCCCATTTGGCCGGGCCAACCGCCACGATCCAAAATTCACCCCCGCTTGTCACCTCAAACAAGGCGCGCGCCAAATACGGGTTGCCGTTGCGCAAGAATGCCGACGGCACCGATCAACGCTTCGACGTGTTGCGTCCGCAACGTCTGGGGGCGCCGGCAAAAGTCTATGTTGAATACTTTTCCGCGCATCCGCTGGAGGCCGACGCCGCCGAGCTTTACGGGCCGCCGGACGGCTATCTCGACGCCAAAGGTGCTTTCCACAAGGAGCGCACCAGCCCGCAGGACAAAGCCGTATTCGAGATAGAGATCAGGCCGGAAGACGGCCTCTATCCGATGCCGTATATGGCGCGGCAAGCCAACGGCCAGGCCTGGGAGGGCGAATGCACGGAGCCGGGCGCGCCCGCGACGCAAGCACGGCAATCGTTCTATCCCGACGGTTCGCGGAGCTTCGAAGAGATCGACCGCCTATCGGTCGGCGCTGCCGGGGTCGGCAATCTGATTTCGTCCTTTGCCGATGTCGACTTTTATCGGGTGCTGCCGACGGCGGGCTACACCAAAGGGCTTCCGGCCGCCCTCCGGACGGACAAGGGCGAGGGCGATATCCCCCCGGAAATTCGCAACAAGGATTTTTTCGCCTATCGGCCTTACCACCTCGGCGAAGCGCCGCCGCGGCCGGCATTGGCGCGCCTGACCAATGCAGCGCGCAAGATCTTCGATAGCAAGAAATACGACGGCGCGATCTACACGCAGGGCAGTCCTCAGGTCGAAGAGGTCGCCTATTGGTTCAATCTACTCATCGATACGACAATTCCGATTTGTGGCAACTCAGCACAACGCCCGAATGGTGAAATCAGCAATGACGGTCCAAAGAACCTCACGGACTCGGTGGAATATGTCTGCTCGCGGGTTTGGGCCGATGAGCAAGGCCGCAATCGGGCAGGCGTCATCGTGCTGCAGGAGCAGCGCATCTTCGCTGCGCGCGAGGTCATGAAGATCGATGCCCGACCTGGCGGGTACGTGGCGACAGGAGGCCACGGCGGAATTCTTGGCGGCATGGGATATCACGGGGCGGCAGTGCTGCATTACGTCCCCGCGCTGAAGCACACCTATCTGTCCGATCTCAATCTCTCCAAACTACCATCATCTGTTCCGGTTGTTGTTGGTTCCGGCGGCGCGATCAAGCGTGTCGAGGTGAGAACGCGCGACGAAAATGGTGACCTTCTTGAAAGCGCCATTCCTTCGGTGGCCATCGTCAAGGATGGCGGCTTTTACGCCGAGGAATATCTGGACGACCCGTCTGTCGCCGCCGATCTGATCGCTCTCGTGGAGCGAAAGCTGGGCGCCGGGCGCCTTGCCGGTTTCGTGATCGAGGGTACGACCCCTTACGGCAAGATGACATCCTCTGTGCGGCAGGCCGTCATGCGGGGCGCGATCTATAGCGGTCTGCCGGTGGCGCGTGTTGGCCGAGGCAGTCCAGAGGGTTTTGCCGATCCTGACGATTATTTCATTGCTGGCTCGAATCTAACATCTACAAAGGCACGGATGCTGTTAATTGCCTGCCTTCTGAAGTTTGGCAGCCTGCCAGCCGCTCAGGATCCGCGAAATCCGACCGCCGAAGAACTTTCCGCCATCCGCAAGGCGGTGGCGGCCTATCAGTCGATTTTCGATACGCACTGACAACCGCGTAGGGAGCCGATAGTCGCTTATGCTGGCTACGCCAGATCCGAGGATGCGGCTCGTTCACAGACTGCGATAGGAGACTCTGGTCTAACCAAACCCGACAGAGCGAGTTAGCCGCGTCCAACCATGATTCGCATAAGACATATTATGGAATATAATCGTGCAAGCCTTGATATTGCGGGGCTTATGCAACGGTGAATGTCATGCCGTCGAAGGCCGGCACTACATGGACCGGCAATTTGCCGCGCAGAACCTCGTAGTCGAGATCGGCGTGCAGATTGGTCAGGATGGCGCGCCGCGGCTCGATGCGCTCGATCCAGCCGAGCGCATCCGAGAGCGAAAAATGACTCGGATGCGGCGTATAGCGCAGCGCATCGAGGATCCAGACATCGAGGCCGGCCAAGGCGCCAAGGCTGACGTCCGGGACCGTATTGAGGTCAACCGAATAGGCGAAGTTGCCGAAGCGAAAACCGAGCGAGGCCATGTCGCCATGCTGCTGCAGGACCGGCACAGCGGTGAGTGGCCCTCCCTCCCCGTCAATGGTCACCGGCTTGCCGGCAACGAGCCGATGCTCGGTCACGATGGGCGGATATTCGCTGCCGGGCGGCGAGGTGAAGCAATAGCCGAATTTGCGGTTCAGCGCTGCGCCGGTGATTTCGTCGAGATAGACATCGACACGCCGGCGGCGCTTGATGAAGAGCGCGCGCAGATCGTCGATGCCGTGGGTGTGGTCGGCGTGGTCATGCGTATAGAGCACGCCGTCGACCCAATCGACGTCGGCGTCGATGAGTTGCTCGCGCAAGTCCGGCGGCGTATCGATGAGCACCCGCGTTACGCCGCGCGCGCTCTGCCGCTCGACGATGATCGAGGTGCGACGCCGGCGGTTCTTCGGATTGGTCGGATCGCAAGCGCCCCAGCCCAAAGCCGGCCGAGGCACGCCGCCGGAAGAACCGCAGCCGAGAATGGTGATTTTCAAGGTCATTTCGGCTTTCAGGCAGCAGCGGCTGCGGGGCGGGGCACTTTGGAGAACAAGCGGAAGAAATTCGCCGTCGTTTGCCGCGCGATCTCGTCAAAGCTGACGCCCCGCGTCTCGGCCAGCACCCTTGCGGTCTCGACGACGTAAGCCGGCTCATTGCGCTTACCGCGGAATTTGCCGGGCGCGAGATAGGGCGCATCGGTCTCGACCAGAATGCGGTCGGCCGGCAGCTCGGCGGCAATCTCGCGAAGCGCGGTCGAGTTCTTGAACGTCAGGATTCCGGTGAAGGAGATGAAAAGGCCGAGTGCAATGGCGCGGCGGGCGAGATCGGCGCCGCCGGTGAAACAATGCAGCACGGCCGGGAAGGCGCCCTTCCCCGTTTCCTCTTCAAGGATACGCGCAGTATCGGCATCGGCCTCGCGCGTGTGAATGACGAGCGGGAGGCCGGTCGCGCGCGCGGCCGCGATGTGGGTGCGATAGCCGCGCTCCTGCGCCTCGCGCGGCGAGTTGTCATAGTGATAGTCGAGGCCCGCTTCACCGATTGCGACGACCTTCGGCGAAAGCGTGTACGCGACTAGGTCGGGCACGGTCACATCGATTTCTTCATGTGCATTGTGCGGATGCGTGCCGATCGAGCAATAGACGTCGGGAAAGCGCTCGACGATTGCGGCCAATTGATCAAAGCGCCTCACGCGCGTCGAGATCGTCACCATCCGCTCGATCCCGGCCGCGCGGGCACGCGCGACCACGGCGTCGAGGTCATCCGCGAAATCGGGAAAATCGAGATGGCAATGGCTGTCGACGAGCATGCGTGCCTTTATTTGTTCATGGCGCCGTTTGCTTTATCGGGATCGATATAACGCGGGAAAACCGGCGACGGTGCCGGAAGCGTCGCACCCGCGGCAATCCGATGCTGACCGCCGAGCGCAGCGAATATCCGCTCGGCTTCCGGGATCGCCAACAGATCGAGCAATTTTGCGGCTGAAGCCGGCATGAATGGCAGCGCCAGAACGGCAACCTGGCGCACGACCTCCGCCGTCACGTAGAGCACCGTGCCCTGCCGCGCCGGATCGGTCTTGGCGAGCGCCCAGGGCGCTTCGCCGGCGAAATAGCGGTTCGCTTCGGCAACAACTGCCCAGACCGCATTGAGCACCTGGTGCAATTGCTGCGTCGCCATGGCGTCACGCGCCTTGCCGATCATGGCGTCGGCCGCAGCCAGGATCGCCTGGTCGTTGGCGCTGAATGCACCCGGCTTTGGCAAAGCGCCGCCGAATTGTTTGGCGACCATTGTCAGCGAACGCTGCGCCAGATTGCCGAGGTCGTTTGAGAGATCGGCATTGATGCGGTTGACGATGCCCTCGTGACTGTAATTGCCGTCCTGGCCGAACGGCACTTCGCGTAGCAGGAAATAGCGCAACTGGTCGACGCCATAGGCGTCAGCCAGTGCGAACGGGTCGATCACATTGCCGACCGACTTCGACATCTTCTCACCGCGGTTGAAGAGAAAGCCGTGGGAGAATACCCGACGCGGCACCGCGATCCCTGCCGACATCAGGAAAGCCGGCCAATAGACCGCATGGAAGCGCACGATGTCCTTGCCGATGACGTGAAGATTGGCCGGCCAATATTTCTTGAATTTCTCCGATTCCGTATCGGGATAACCGACTGCAGTGATGTAATTTGTGAGCGCGTCGACCCACACATACATGACGTGTTTCGGATTGCCGGGGACTGGAACGCCCCAGTCGAAGGTGGTGCGTGAGATCGACAAGTCCTGCAGGCCGCCGCGCACGAAGCTCGCAACCTCGTTCATGCGCTCCCGCGGCAGCACGAAATCCGGCACATCGCTGTAGAGCTTGAGCAGCCGATCGGCGAAGGCGGAGAGACGGAAGAAATAACTCTCCTCCTCCACCCACTCGACCGGCGTGCCTTGCGGACCGAGCCGCTGGCCCTTTTCGTCGAGCCGCGTCTCGCTTTCGTCGTAATAGGCCTCGTCGCGCACAGAATACCAACCGGAATATTTGTCGAGATAGATATCGCCGGCGGCCTGCATCTTCTCCCAGATCGCGATCGACGACGCGTAGTGGCGCGGCTCCGTGGTGCGGATGAAATCGTCGTTCGAAGCATTGAATTTTATCGTCATGGCCTGGAAGCGAGGCACATTGCGCTCGACCAGTTCGCGCGGCGTCATCTTCTCCCGGCCGGCCGTCTGCAGCATCTTGATGCCGTGCTCGTCGGTGCCGGTCAGGAAATAGACGTCGTTGCCGTCGAGCCGCATGAAGCGAGCGATGGCGTCGGTGGCGATCAGCTCATAGGCGTGGCCGATATGCGGCGCGCCGTTGGGGTAAGCGATCGCGGTGGTGATGTAATAGGGCTTTCCTAATGTCGGCTCGCCCTTATCAGGCCCCTTCACGATTTTGGGCTTCTTGCCGTCGGATACCTGGGCGGTTTTCTTCGGGATTGCGCTTTCCTTCGTGCGCGAACCCGTGCCGGCCTCGCGCGTCCTGGCAATGTCTTTCTTCCCGGCGGCCTTCCTCGCCTTCACGGCGCTTTTCTGGGCGACAGTCTTCTTGGTTGCGCGCTTCTTCGCCTTGCTTGTGGAAGACGCGCCTTCTTTCGACGCGGTCGTGCGGATCTGCTTTTTCACAAGCTTGTTTCGTCCCGACTTTTGAGGGGATTTCCGTTTAGATTTCTTGCGTTTAGCAGCCATTTTTCGTGCGCTGAGATAGCATCATTGCAAAGACGTGGATGGCCGGGTGTAGGCGAACGAAGAGACGCCGTTCTTCGAACGTCTATGCCCGGCCATGACGGCGACTAGGTATCAATCCCGTGTAGCCCCGGCAAGCAGGCCGAAGACATTGAAAATCAGCGGCTTGCGCTCGAGATTATAGACTTCAGCATCGCGCGCGGCAGCATTCACACGCTCCCAGGCGTCAGCAAGGCGGTCGAGCCGGCCGATGTCGTTGAGGCCGTTCCGGGCGCCCCCTTGCAGTCGCTGTGACAGCCAGACATTGACGGTATCGACAAAGGCGGCGAGCGGCTGCGGATCGGTTCCGGCCAGCGCCTCGCCCAGCGCATGCAGCGCCTTGGCATCAACCGACGGCAGGCGGTCGAGCATGGCAAGCGCCTGTTCGCGGAGCGCCAAAGCGCCGTCGTCCATCAGCGACAGGGCTCGCGCCACGCTGCCTTCGGCGGCGGCGGCCGCAGCCGCAACTTGAGGATCATCGGCGTCCACGCTGATCGCCGCGGCGATTGCTCGGGCCACCGCGGCGTCGGCGAGTGGCCGCAGTGTGAGAATGCGGCAGCGCGAGCGCAAGGTCGGCAATACGCGCGCCGCGGAATGGCTCACCAGCAGCAACAGCGCCCGCTCCGGCGGCTCTTCCAGCACTTTCAACAGCGCATTGGCGCCGGCGCGGTTGAGATCGTCGACGGCGTCAACGATGGCAATGCGCCAGCCGCCCTCGCCCGCGGTCGAGCCGAAAAACCCTACCGTGCGGCGGATGTCCTCGACCGCGATCTGCTTATGCAGCGCGCCTTTGTCGTTGAGCGTACGCTCCAGAATGAGCAGATCGGGCTGGGCGCGGGCGGCGATGCGCCGCGCCACCGGATCGTTCGCGTCGACGGCAAGCGAACTTGCCGCCTGAACCTCGCGCGAGGACGGTTCGGGATGCGCGAGAACGAAACGCGCCATGCGATAGGCCAGCGTCGCTTTGCCGATGCCTTGTGGGCCGGCGAGCAGGAAAGCGTGTGGCACGCGGCCGGAGCGATAGGCGGCGAGCAAGGCGGACTCGGCATGAGCGTGACCGAAGAAATCCGTCGTGACGCGTGGATGCGGCGCTTCGTCGGCTTCGTCGTCTTCGCTGGCACGGGGACTCATTGTCAGGCACCAACCCCGCGCCGGCTGACATTGGCGGCAAGCGGCGCGGTCATCGGATCAAGCCTGGCGCCAACGACATTCCAGATTTCACGCGCAACGGCTTCGCGACCGGCGCTGGCATCGACCACGGCGCAGCGCTGCGGCTCCTCGGCCGCAATCGCCAGATACGCATCACGCAGCTTTTGGTGAAATTCGAAATTCTCGGCTTCAAAGCGATCCGGCTTCGCCCCGCCGCGGCGTTTGCGCGCCCGCGCGAGTCCGACTTCGACCGGAATGTCGAGCATGAGCGTGAGATCCGGCATCAGATCGCCAACGGCGACCCGCTCAAGGCCGCGGATCAGGCGATGATCGACCTGGCCGAGGATGCCTTGATAGACACGCGTTGAATCGACAAAGCGGTCGCAGATCACCCATTTGCCGGATTCGAGCGCCGGCAAAATCGTGCATTGGACGTGATCGTCGCGCGCGGCCGCAAACAGCATGGCTTCGACATCCGGTCCGAGCGGCTTGGCCGCGCCTGACAACAGGACATGACGTATGATCTCGGCGCCCGGCGAGCCGCCGGGCTCACGGGTCAAGAGGACACGGTGACCAAGCGCCTCGAGCCGCAAAGCCAGCATGGCCGACTGGGTCGATTTCCCAGTGCCCTCCCCGCCTTCAAAAGTGATGAATTTCCCGCGCATTCTATTTTAAAGACTCGGTCGGGACTGGCCTTGGGCCGGCCCATGCCGGCCGCATCTCGATCTAAATCAACAGTTTATCGGTATATCCGTACACAGGGTCAAAACTGAGACTCCGCAAGACTCAGCCAATATAGGCGGAAGCGGAGGGCGGCGCATCCTGCGGACTGCCGGTGGTTACAGCTTGCCGACGCCGGCGCGCAGCAGGCCGATCATCAATTCAGTGGCGCCGTCCATGGCACGCTGCGACATCGTTCCCTTCCCGACATCGTCGGCAGCCTGCAGCGGCACCTCCAACGCGACGTTGTCGCCGCGCCAAACTTTGAGCTTGCCGATGGCCTGCCCCTTGGTGATCGGCGCCGGCACCGGTCCGTCGTAGACGATGCGGGCCGTAAGCCGGTCATTGGTATTGCGCGGCATCATCAGGCTGACCGTGCCAGGCCCCATGAGCGGCACGTAGCTGCTGTCACCGCCGAACACTTTGGCGGCACCGATGGTCTGACCCTCGGCGAAAAGGATTCTGGTTTCAAAGCCGTGGAAGCCGAAATCGAGAAGTTTCCTCGCTTCCTCACCGCGATCCTTTTCAGTCTTCACGCCGGCGATCACGACAATGAGGCGCAGATTGTCCTGCAACGCAGAACCGACCAGGCTGAAGCCGGAGTCCTGCGTCTCGCCGGTCTTCAGGCCATCGGCGCCGATGCCCATGCCGAGAAGCGGATTGCGGTTCTCCTGGTGGATATTGTTCCAGGTGAAATCGCGGGCGGCAAAGTACGGATAGAATTGCGGGTAGGTCTGCATGATATAGCGGGCGAGCTCAGCCATATCGCGCGCGGTGACATGCATGTTCGGATCGGACAGACCGGTCGAATTCGTGAAGACCGAATCTTGCAGGCCGATCTCGCGCGCCCGCTTGGTCAGCATGTCGCCGAAGCTGGCTTCGTTTCCGGCCAGCGCTTCCGCGATCGCGATACAGGCGTCATTGGCGGAATCGACGATGATGCCCTGGATCAGGTCGGACAGCTTGATCCGGCTGTGGATCGCGGCGAACATCGTCGTGCCGTGCGACGGCGCGCCGCCTTTGCGCCAGGCGTTCTCGCTGATGATGTATTCATCGTCGAGCTTGATGTGGCCTTGCGTGATCTCGTTGAACACATATTCAAGCGTCATCAGCTTGGCGAGACTCGCAGGCGGGAACGGCTGATCGGCGTTCTTTTCGAACAGGAAACTGTTGCTGCCGACATCGAGCAAGACCGCCTCGGTACCGCCGGTCTGAAAGCCTTCGCTCTTGGTCGTGACCGGTGAGGCGGCATAGGCCGACGGCAAGCGAGTCACGGCGGCGGCGCCGACGGCGAGTAGTCCGGCAAGCAGGCCGATTGCGCCGGCCCGTGCTCCCCTCCCCGGCAAGAATTCCCGGCGTGCTTTCGCCACGTTGCTCTCCGCTTCGGTTCGCGTGCGATTTCGCAAGATAACATACAGAGCGCAGCGTTGTGTCTGCGGCCATCCGGCGTGAAAATGCCGCGGCGCTTATTACAATAATTTGAAGCGATGTCGTGTGAATCAGTACAGGCCGCGGCCGTTGAGAATCTGGACCGTATCGTCGCCATTCGACGAATCGTCCAAGCTCGTGGTATCGCTGATCGGCCCCGTGCTGGCGACGCGCGTCCGCGGCGACATCGTCATCGACACCGGCACAATGCGGGTTGCGGCAGCGAACTTCACCGAACCGGGCGCCGGTGCCGGTTCGTCCTGACGCAATGTCGCCTCGAGCAGCCGGTCGTCCGAACCGCTGAGCTGCGCGGGACCGACATATTCCACCCGGACTCGCGTCGTGCCGCGATCGACGAAGCCGAGAAGCTGCGCCGCGCGTTTGGAGACGTCGATGATGCGGTTGGCGGCATAGGGACCACGATCATTGACGCGCACGATCAGCGAGCGGCCGTTTTGCAGATTGGTGACGCGGGCGTAGCTCGGCAGCGGCATGGTCGGATGGGCGGCCGAGATGGCGTTGAGGTCGAAAATCTCGCCATTTGCCGTGGAGCGGCCGTGGAAATCGTTGCCGTACCAGGAGGCCAGGCCCTCGGCGCGGTAATGCGGATCGAGCTCGGGGACATAAAGCCTGCCGCCGACCATATAGGGCGAACCAACCCGATAGACGCCGCCACCCTTGGGCACCGGCTCGCCGGGCTGGACTAGCCGTTCGCTCGGCGCCACGCCCAAAGTCGCATCAATCCGGCTGCGGTCGGTGCAATGGGCAAGAACCAGACACAGCAAGGCTATCGCAACGGCCGGGCCAAGCCGTCCCAAGCCGTGCCGCCTGCGCGCGCCGATCGACGCAATATACCTGCCTGCCGCGCGAAGCCGACGCCGCATTGTCCCCCATCCCGCGCGGAAAGGTATCTGATTCCAGCATGGTTACATTGTGGCCAAAACGGGCGTGGGCGAGCCGATAGTGAACAGTCCATTGCTGGCCGCCTTATTTCGCGGTCGCGAACCGCACAGTGGCGAGATCGGACGTCCGCAGGTTGGGCATTTTTTCAAAATTTACCGGTAGCTTTACGCACCGGCTCGATTTAATCGAAGAGCCGCGCAAACGGCGCCATGCAAAGGCGCCGTGGAAGGGTGGCCGAGTGGTTTAAGGCACCGGTCTTGAAAACCGGCAGGCGCGCAAGCGTCTCGTGAGTTCGAATCTCACCCCTTCCGCCACATATAACTGATACTACTGCATTTTTCTAATTCATGGAATAAAATCAGCGTTTGCATCAACGTTGGTACCATGGCTCAATTGCCTGCCCTCGTTGGTATCAAGGCTCCCGCTGCCATTCATTGCCGCGGTCTTCGGGGGTACTCCTCGAGAACTCCCACAATCACTTGCTCGATCCGTTCGTCCGCTCGCCTTAGAAAATTCCGATGCGCAGTATTGTCGCGCCATGCGGGGATCATTCACGCTTGCTCGATACCACCGGGGTGCGCGGCGATGGGGAACGCTGCACTTCATCGCCGTCGCCGGCGCGCCAACACCTTCGGTGTGCGGTGCCGGCGGCGTTCGCAATGCAGACACCACCAACAGCTTGGGCGTTGAAGCTGGCCGAATCTCGGGCGCGGCCACGATGATCAGGTCATAACCGCGTTTCGCGTGGTTATGCCACTATGACAATCTCCTTTGTGGAGGCCAAGTCGCCACCTACCGGCCCCTCCGACAGCACCCGAGCCATCTCTTGCCGATGTGCACATGCTGCATGATAGGTGTATATGCGCCTTTGTCGGGCCAGGCATCCCTCCGGGAGATGGCACGGCCTGCATTTTAGGCGTATATACGCGTTTCATGACGTAAAACGCCCACGAGGCCGGCCATGTCCAATGATACGCTTGCGAGCGGAGAGAATTGCAATTGTTACGCCGTGCGCGCCGCGGCGCGGCACGTGACCCAGTATTACGATCAGTTCCTGGCGCCGACCGGCCTGCGCATCAGCCAATTCGGGATTCTGACCCGGCTCAAGCGCCTTGGTCCGCTAACCATCGCGAGCTTGCGGAGAAAATGGCGATGGATCGCACGACGCTCGGGCGCAACATACTACCGCTCGAGCGTGACGGCCTGATCGAGATCGCTCCGGCCGCCTCCGACCGTCGTGCTAAGAAAATTCGCCTGACAACGGCAGGCGACAAGCGTCTGGGATTGGCGCGGACAGGCTGGCAGCGCGCGCAAGCGCAATTCGAGGCGGATTTCAGCCCGGACCGCGCCGCGGAGCTACGCGCGCTCCTGCGCGCCGTCGTGGCGATGGAAACGACCCCCGCACAATTTGCAGAACGCTCCTAGCGTTGGCGACCACACGCCAGGAGTACGCCGCCACAATAGGTGCATATACATGTATAGGGACTTTGCGTCATGGATGCGCTGACCGATGACCAAGGCCAGACTTTCGCCAAAGCCGAAGTCGCGGCCTTCGTTGCCGAGAAGCTAAAGCGGGCCAAGCCGCGTCTGTCCTTCAAACAGCGCCTGCTGGTCGGCCTCGTCTTGATCGCTGCAGCGGGCGGAGCCTGGTATGGCCTTGACTGGTGGACTGTCGGCCGCTTTTTCCAAGATACCGACGATGCCTATGTCGGCGGTAATGTCACGCCGATCTCACCGCATATTTCCGGCTTCATTGCCGAGATCACGGTGAAGGACAATCAGCGGGTCAAAGCCGGGCAACTGCTGATCCGTATCGACGATCGCGACGTGCGCGCCGCGGCTGATCATGCCGGCGCCGTTTTGCAGCAGCGCAAAGCTGCGCTCGACAGCTTGCGGGCGAAATATGCGCTGCAGCAGACGACAATCGAGCGGGCGAGCGCCGATCTCGACGCCAAGATGGCTCAAGCGGACTACGCCGACATCGACGCCGAGCGCTACCGTTCGCTGGCGGCGACCAGCTCCGGCTCGCGGCAGGATGCGCAAAGAACTTCCTCGCTCGACAAGCAAGCGCAGGCCGCAGTGCTTTCCGCGCAGGCTGAACTGGCTGCGGCCAAAGAACAGCTCATCGTACTCAACGCCGACATTGCCGAGGCGCAAGCAGAGGTGACGCAAGCCGAGGCCGATCTGCAAACAGCGCGCCTCAATCTCGGTTATGCCGAAATCCGCGCTCCGATCGATGGCTTTGTCGGCAATCGCGCGGCCCAGGTCGGCGCCTATGTCGCGCAAGGCACCTACCTTCTGACCATCGTTCCGGCGCACGGGCTTTGGGTCGACGCCAATTTCAAGGAAGATCAGCTCGCCCGCATGGAACCGGGCCAGCCGGCGACGATCACGGCCGACACGCTGCCCGGCCATGTTTTTCATGGCCAGCTGCAAAGCCTCGCGCCGGCGACGGGCGCCGTATTCAGCGTGATCCCGCCGGAGAACGCCACCGGCAATTTCACCAAGATCGTCCAACGGGTGCCGGTGCGCATTACGCTCGACGACAATGATGCGGCGCTTGGCAAGATCAGGCCCGGTCTGTCGACGATTGCGACGGTCGATACGCGATCTGAAACACCGCGACCGCCGGAGCAGCAAGCGAAGTAACACCAGAGATAGCTGCAGGAACAACCGTCATGGCAGATACAACCACCACCTGGCTGAAAAGCCTCCTCCCCTTTGTGGTGATGTGCTTCGGCGGCTTCATGGCGCTGCTCGACATCCAGATCGTCGCTTCTTCGCTGCAGAATATCGGCGGCGGACTGTCGGCGGCGCAAGATGAGATCAGTTGGGTCCAGACGGCCTATCTGATTGCCGAGATCATCGTCATTCCGCTATCCGGCTGGCTCACGCGGCTGATGTCGACACGCTGGCTGTTCACGGCCTCCGCTGCCGGTTTCACAGTGACAAGTCTGCTATGCGGCATCGCCTGGGACATCCACAGCATGATCGTGTTTCGCGCCCTGCAAGGGGCGCTCGGCGCCTCAATGATCCCGACGGTGTTCACGTCATCCTTCCATTATTTTCAAGGACCACGCCGGGTCTATTCGGCGGCCGTGGTCGGCACCATCGCCGCGGTGGCGCCGACGCTCGGCCCGATCATCGGCGGTTGGATCACCGATACGCTGAACTGGCACTGGCTGTTCTACGTGAACCTGCTGCCCGGCATCGCCGTCACCTTATTGACTCCACTCCTGGTCGATATCGACAAGCCCGATCCGCGGCTGCTGAGAGAAGCGGACTACCCTGGCATCATCCTGATGGCGATCAGCCTTGGCACGCTGGAGTACGTGCTGGAAGAAGGCACGCGCTGGAACTGGTTCGACGACTCCACGATCGAGGCCTGCGCCTATATCGCCGGTTTCACCGGCGTCCTCTTTGTCCTGCGCAGTCTGACATTCGCGCATCCCGTGGTCGATCTGCGCGCGTTGACCAATCGCAACTTCGCGCTCGGCTGCTTTCTGTCCTTCGTAACCGGTGTCGGTATCTTCTCGACGATCTATCTGACGCCTCTGTTTCTCGGTTACGTCCGCGGCTTCAGCGCTTGGCAGACCGGCGTCGCGGTGTTCTCGACCGGTGCCGCCTCCCTGATCGGCACGCCGCTTTACATTATCCTTGCCCGCAAGTTCGACATCCGCTGGCTGATGATGATCGGACTCGCTTCGTTCGGCGTGTCGATGTGGAGCTTCAGCTACATTACCCATGACTGGGGCGCCAACGAGCTGTTCCTGCCGCAGGTGCTGCGCGGCCTGCCGCAGGTTTTCGCCGTGGCGCCGGCCGTCAATCTGGGTCTCGGCAGCCTGCCGCCGGAGCGGCTGAAATACGCGAGCGGTCTGTTCAACATGATGCGCAATCTGGGCGGCGCCGTCGGCATCGCCGCGTGCAGTGCCATTCTCAACCAGCGCACCAATTTTCACTTTCTCGCCATCGCTTCGAACCTGACGCCGGCCAACGGCGCGATGGCGCGCTACCTCGATCGCATGACGCTGAATTACGGGGCGTTGCCGGGAAGCCCGCAGGCCGGGCACGTCGCCGCCCTGAAGCAACTATGGCAACTGGCTTATCGCGAGGCTTCGACGCTTGCTTATGCCGATGCCTTCCGCGCCATCATGATCGCCTTCGTTGTGGCAACGCTGCTGGTGCCGCTGTTGAGAAACGTAGCGCCCAGGCCGGCTGCGCCCGACGCCCACTGAGATTATATCGCACCTGGCGCAATCGCACGTGGCGCAATGGAAGTCGGCCGCGAGGTCTCGCGTCTGCGTCGATTGCATTTCTTCAGCGTGAGCTGGTTCTGTTTTTCGTGCAGCTGATTTTGCACTCACTCGGTGATGGCCAATGGACCGTCCGCAAGCACCCGGCAATCGGAATCAAAGGCTCCGCGCATTCTTGCGGCGGCTGGAGACGAACAAGAGAGCGATGGCCGACAGCGGGCCAATGATGTCCATGTAAAATGGAACGCCTGCATTTCCCGGCGCGAAATTGCCGGCCATGACCATCTCTCTCACGTGCCCAACGGCATCGCCCAACAGGAAGACGGACGCAGCGCAGACCGCCGCCGCTTTGAAGCTCAGGTCGCGCCAAAATGCGATGCAGGCTGTCACGCCGATGGCGAGGTCGGCCATGCCGACCTCGAATTGAAATGGGCTTGCTTGCCAGCCAATGAGCGCGGCAGCCGTTTCGGGGAGAAAGACATGGAAAGCTCCGGCCCAAAGTCCTGTGACGCCGATGGGAAGCAGTAAAATCCATGACAGGAAGTGCTCGGCGGCTGGGCGATCGCGCCGTGTTGCCACCGCTATCAGAAGCGCGAGCAAAAACAGTACGGCGGGAAGGTTTTGCAACAGGATGCGGATGGCCGAGGCGATCATTGGTTAAGCCCGCGCTGCAACTGTTATTGAGGAAAATGTTCAATATGCGTTTCAGCCGTGCGGCCGAAATACAGAGCGCGCCGACCACCGCATGACACGATGAAACCCGCACATCCGGCAGGCATCACTTTTTTTGCAAAGGCCTTCGTAGGTGTACCCGGGTACAAGCTGCTGCGCCTCTTCAATCGCCACCTTGACCGCCTCAACATCAAAGGCTTCCGCAATGGCGACCGCACCGCGGTTCGTGGTCGGTTTCGACGCTGTCACCGGGCAAAGGCATACGACACGTGATTAGCCACCTGGCGCAACCATTAGCCCAAATGTGCGGTGAGCTCGGGAACTTCAGGCGGCCTGGTCAAGCCTCGTTGACCAGGAAATTATATGCACCATGTTTCCAACTCAATCAGTTTCCGGAACGTACTCACCTCGATATTCGTGCGGCGTCAGCAATGGGTCGATCTTTCGCGTTGGCTCGTTTCGGAAAAATCAATTTTCGCCGTTCGGCGATTTTCGGGGCGGTAGTCATGTAATTCCGGCTGCCGACACCTTGTCGCAGTCGAGGATCGCCCAGCCCCAATCGCGTCACCACTGCCCCGAGAACGCCGAGTTCGAGGAGCACTGAATCGCAATCGATTCCGCCGAGACACGATGCCGGAGTCGCAGCAGTTTACAGTAACATGCCAAATTGGCAGCCATGATCGAAATTTGATGTCGCGCTACTATAACGGGCCAGTCTCCGATCATTTCAACGGCGAGCGCTTTTTTGATCCCCGGCGATTGAACTCGCCGAGAGGCCGACTCGATATGTTCCGTTGGTTTATTGAGCGCCGCGCCACGAGGGCGAAATGGCCGGCATGGGCGCCTTCGCCATTCACCGACCAGCCGCCCGCTCGGGTCAACGGCGCGATGTTGAGGGTGTCTTATGTGGGGCACGCCAGCTTTCTCATCCAGGCTTCGGAGCGGAACATCCTGCTCGATCCGATATGGTCCAAGCGAGCTTCGCCTTTCCGGAATGTTGGACCAAGGCGCGTGAATGATCCCGGTATCGCCTTCGCGGATTTGCCGCCGATCGATGTTGTGTTGGTATCGCACGGCCATTACGACCATCTCGATCGCGCGACACTGTCGCGGATCGCGGCCGAGCATCGCGCGCGCGTCATAACGCCCCTCGGCAATGATACCATCATGCGCAATTTCGATCCGACCATCGCTGCCGAGGGGTACGACTGGGGACACCGTGTCGAAATCGGGTCGGGTATCGCCGTAACGCCCGTGCCGGCTCAACATTGGTCGGCGCGCAATCTATCGGATCGCAACATGTCCCTGTGGGCTTCGTTCGTGATCGAAACCGTGGCCGGCCGCGTCTTTTTCGTGGCCGACTCCGGCTACGGCGACGGCTTTTACTTTCGCCAGGCACGTGAGCGCCATGGACCATTTAAGCTTGCTCTCCTGCCGATCGGTGCCTACGAGCCACGCTGGTTTATGCGCGACCATCATATGAACCCCGCAGAGGCAGTGCAGGCGTTTATCGATTGCGGCGCCGACTTGGCATTAGCCCATCACCACGGAACATTTCAGCTGACGGATGAATCGATCGAGGCCCCGGTCCTCGCCCTTGCTGATGCTTTAGACGCTGCGGACATTCCACAGGAGCGCTTCCGCGCATTGCGGCCCGGGCAAATATCGGAAATCAAACCGACCGCATGACGGAGCGCGACGTCGGGGCCCTCTCCCACCGGCAAATCCAACTCCAACATGGGCGAGTTGTTAGCCTCAACGACATCGCGACGAACGGATTCCCGCAGATGTCTTAGCCTGACGTCGTTTTTAGCCAGTCTGTCGCAACTCCATATGATCGCCGGAGACAAAAGCGTCGAAATAGCCATCGGCGGCATCGAGGAACAGTTGTCGGGTGATGCCGGAGACCAGACGCGGCACCGTGTATTTCATGTTGCTATTTGAAGCTGCGCTAGGGCCAAGGCTAAGCGTTGCTCCGCGGAAGATCGCGAACGCTCGTCCTGCCCAGAGAGCTTGTCCCGGCTCGCGCGCGGTGAAGCCGCCGAAACGGTCGAGATAGGGAAAGCGGCTGAGCCGGGTATTGACTGCCGCTGCCGGCGGATCGTAGCGGTCTGCCCATGTGGCGACATGTGGCGTGATCGCGGCCAGTTCCGGTCGTAATTTCATGTCGACCTCGATCCCGGTCGCCCCGATCACGAAGTCGAAAGCGTGGCGTCCTGCAGGTGTCGTCACTTCGATCGGCGCGTCCGCCCCGGCACAGACGACCGACAGCCATGGTGCTGCAGTGTGCAGCTGGAAGCCGGGCAATGCTGTGGCGCGCGCATAGGTATTGGTCGGCGGCGGCTGACCGATTTCCAACAGCCGTTGCATGTAAGCCCAGCGCTGGGCGTCGGGCAGTTCCGGGTAGTGAGCAAGGAAACCGGAGAACTCCATCCAGCGCCGCGGATTGTCGCGCGGCAGCGCGGGCCGTCGGCAGAACACATGCGCTTCCAACGCGCCGTTCTCGAGTGCGGTTGCAGCGTTATCGAAGGCCGATGCACCGACGCCGAGAATGCCGATGCGCTTGCCGCGCAGCAGCGAAAAATCGATGGGCTCATTGGTGTGTGCATAGCGGCCGCGCGGGACGGCGTCGGTGACGATCGGCGCGTGCAAGAGAGCGCCGCTGCCGATTGCGCCGGTCGCAAAGACGACCGTGCGGGCGAACAGCGTCTCGACGGCGCTTGCAGTCCCGGCCTCAACCCGGAACAGCCGGTCCGATACCGGCACGACAGCACTCACCTGGACTCGATTGCGCACCGGCAGGTCGAGTGCCTGCCGGTACCAGGCGAGATAATCCATCCACCACAGACGCGGGATGCGATCGAGCCGATCCCACGTGCCGGCGCCGTGGCGCGCGTCGCACCAGGCGCGGAAGGTCAAGCTCGGAATGCCGAGGTCCGGCCCGGTGAGAGTCTTTGGCGTTCGCAGCGTCTGCATCCGCGCGAAGCTAGCCCACGGTCCCTCATGGCCGGCTTCCGCCTCGTCGAGGACGGCGATATTGGCGACGCATTCCCGCCGCAGCGCCAACGCCAGCGTTATCCCGAACTGGCCGCCGCCGACAATTACGCAATCAAGTGCCTTGCTGCCCGCCGGGCCTTGGATCGGACGCACCCAGTCCACGTCCGGATACGCGACGACGCCGAGATCGCGGTGCGCCTGATCTTCGAGCCGGCGCAGCGCGGCCGGCGTCGCGTCGTAATTTTGCTGTTCGCTGATCATGCCGTTGGCACCAAGCAGAATGGTGTGCCGAAGCGCCGCTCCAGATAAGAATTCTGGTGATCGGTTTCGTTGGTGTCGCTGAGTTCGAGATTGAAGAAGCTGATGGGTTCTCCCTCGAACAGCGGACCGGCATGCCAAGTGCCGCGATGGAGCTTGATCGCGACGTCTCCGGGAATTTTGAAGCCACGGATTGCATCGGCAGCGGGTTCTGCGCTCGGATCGTCCACCCCATCGGGCGGGGCCACCGCGATGAACCAGGGCCGGCCGCCGACAGCGGCCAGGCATTGCGTCACACGCCGGTGGCGGGTGATTTGACGGAAGATGAGCCCGCGCGGCGGCAGTTGCATGATGTAGAGGCGCGGTCTTCCCGCAGTGAGTTCGAGCGCGGCATCGTTCGGCCCGAACGGGGTTCCGTCGGCGGCACCTTCAATCAGGTCGCCGAACGGCGCGAACGAGGCGCGGGTGATCGGCAGAGCGGCAAGCTCACGCATGGCCGGGCCGGTAGTCGACATCGTCGGAGTAGCGATCATTCGGTGAACCACTTGGCATCGAGCTTGTCGAGGAAGCCTTCTCGCTTTAGATCAGCGAGCTGACGGTTGATTTCGGTGAGTAGAGCAGTGTCTTCCTTGCGTGTATTGATGCCGACTTCACGCGTATCCCACGGTCCAACGATCTGAAGCTTGCCGCCTCGGCGAAGAACGTTGTAGCGCACCGGGGGCATGGTGTTCACAACCACGTCGGCGCGGCCGGCTTCAACGTCGGCGACCGCGAGCAAGAACTCGTCGTACGTCTTGATCTCTTTGACCTTGGTGCCAAAGTTGTCGCGGACGTAACGCTCGCCCGCGGTTCCGACCTGCACCGCGACGATTTTGCCGGCGAGATCTTCGGGCACCTTCACCGTCACGCCGGGCCGCGCCGCGGCGGCAATACCGGAGTTGTAATAGGGCTCGGAAAAGGCGATGTGCTCGGCGCGCTCCGGCGTCTTGACCATCGCCGTCACCAGCATGTCGACGCGTTTCGAAGTCAGCGCGGCAATGATTCCCGCGAAGTCGATGCGTTGCCACTCAGCTTTCACGCCCATACGGCGGGCAATCTCGTTGCCGAGATCGATGTCGTATCCAACGAGCTCGCCGTCGCGCACGAACTCGAACGGCGGAAAGGCAGCCGAATTGCCGATCTTGATCACACCGGCCTGCCGGATCTGAGCGAGCGCGTCCTGCGCGGCGGCAGGATTGGTCGGCAGCATGGCGGCAGATGCTGCGAGGCACGTCGCCGCAAGAAGACGCCGGCGGGTAAAAGCCTGGGTCGTGGACACGGTCATAATCTCCTTATTGACGGGGAAGCGATGCGCGGTTGCGCGGCGGGCGAGGAAACCGAACCGGCCTTCGGTGTCGTACCGGCGATGAATTTGGCGAGGAAGGTCTGCGTGCGCGGCTCGGACGGCGTGGAAAACATTCGTCCCGGCGGTCCCTGCTCGACGACCACTCCGCCGTCCATGAAGACGACTCGGTCGGCGACATCGCGAGCGAATGCCATCTCGTGGGTGACGATCAGCATGGTCATGCCCTCGGCGGCGAGATCGCGCATGACGCCGAGAACTTCGCCGACGAGTTCGGGATCGAGAGCCGACGTGACCTCGTCGAAAAGCATCAGCGTCGGCTCCATGGCGAGGGCGCGGGCGATTGCGACCCGTTGCTGCTGCCCGCCGGAGAGTTCGCCTGGGTAGGCGTTCGCCTTTGCGCTAAGTCCCACTTTGGCAAGCAACGCACAGCCGCGTTCGATCGCCTCAGCACGCGGAAGCCGCTTTACGTGGACCGGCGCTTCGATGACGTTTTGAAGCGCCGTCAGGTGCGGGAATAGATTGTACTGCTGGAACACGATGCCGATGCGCGTTCTCAGTGTATTGAGCTCTCGCTCCGACATCCGCACGCGTCCCAACCCGCCGGAGTTCGAGAACCCGACATCGCGGCCATCAACCTTCACGATACCGCTATCGAACGGCTCCAAAAAATTGATGCAGCTCAGAAGCGTGCTCTTGCCTGAACCTGACGGACCAATGATGACGACAACCTCACCGCGCGCGATGTCGAGATCGATCCCCTTCAGCACCTCGAGCGTCCCGAAGCTTTTGTAGAGGTTGCGGATCATCACCATGGGTTGCGCTGGCTCGTTCATGCCGCCGCTCCGTTCGGGATGCGGCCGCCGGCGGCGACGCGAGCTTCGGCACAGAGCGCTGCCACATCGATGTGCGGGATGGCGCCATCGCGCAGGACCCACGCGCCATCGACGAAGACGTGGCGGACGCTGATCGCCGGTCCACCCAGGACCAGCTGTGCGGCCGCGTCGTGCAGCGGAACGAGCGGCGGGGAGTCAAGTTCGATCAGCGTGAGGTCGGCAACCACGCCGGGCGCAAGCGATGCGGCCCGCTGCTTCGCCACACACCGCCCACCATCGACCAACATGCCAAGAGCGGCGCCGCAACTGAGCCACGCCTTGTCGTCGCCAGCCACACTGCGTGAAAGCAGCACCGCCAGCTTGGCCGCCTCCAATACGTCGAGCGAGTCGTTGCTCGCAGGGCCATCAGAGCCGAGAGCGACAGTGACACCGGCATTCATCATAGCTGCCACCGGGGCGCGGCCGCTGCCCAGGCGCATATTCGCCGCCGGATTATGGATAGCGGCGGTGCCGGTGCGGGAAAGGCGGTCGATGTCGTCAGCATCGACCCAGACGCAATGCGCGAGCGCCACGTCGGGGCCGAGAAAGCCGAGATCGTCCAGATGCGCGACGGCGCTGCAGCCATAGCGCGTGCGCGCGGCCTTCGCTTGCGCGACGGTCTCATCCACGTGCATGTGCAGCGGGAGATGGGCCGCGCGCGCCTGCTCGGCGGCAGCGAGCAAAAGAGCGTCACTGCAGCGTCCTGGTCCGGACGGACCGACGCCGATGGAGGCGAAACGGCCGGTATGCCGATGGGCGATATCTGCGCACAGCGCGGCCTGCTCGGACGCTGGCGGCATTCCCTGCAAAGGCTCGCCGCTGCGCTCGTCGCGATCTCGGAGCATCACCGCGACGACGGCGCGCAGGCCGACGGCTTCGTAGGCTGCCAGCGCCGCTTCCACGGCATCCACTCGCTGCGGCACCTGCCGGAAATGGTCGACCACCGTTGTAGTGCCGCGCTTGAGCATCTCGACCGCGCCGAGGGTCACTGCGATCCCGACCTCGGTCGGTGTCAGCCGCTCGATCGGCGGCCATACCGCGTCCATCCAGTTGTCGAAGCCGGTGCTGTCAGCCGCGATGCCGCGGCGAAGCGTCTCCGGCGAATGGGTATGCGCGTTGATCAAGCCCGGCAGAAGCAGCAAGCCAGTGCAGTCGATTGCAATTGTATCCGGCGGCGACGCCCCGGCACAGGCTGCGCCACGTGCAGCGATCGTGTTGCCTACAAGCAGCACGTCCTGCGCGGATGCCACTGCGAAGCGACCGTCGGTCAAACGCTCCAGCGGCGTCGCATTCATCAGCCGGTAAGCCGGCGCTGCTGCGAGGAGAGAGCTCATATGATCCGGTACCGGCGCTCGAGCCAGGAATTGAAGCCGATCAGGGGCAGCGTCAGCGCAAGATAGATGAGCGCCACGCCGGCAAAGGGGCTGAAAGTATTCGCCTGCCAGGACATCGCTTCCATCCCGGCACGCAGCAGATCTGAGATCGCCACCACCGACACAAGCGCGGTGTTCTTGATGACCGTGATCGCTTCGTTGGTGATCGGCGGCAGTACGCGCCGGAAAGTCTGCGGCAAGATGATGCGGCGCATTGCGAGCGAATACGACATGCCGAGCGAACGGGCCGCGCGCATTTGGCCGCGGTCTATGGATTGGATGCCTGCGCGGACGATCTCGGTCATGTATGCGCCAGCGGTGAGCGATAGCGCCAAAATCCCGACCGTGGTCGCGCTAAGAATGATGCCGGCCGAAGGCAGACCGTAATACAGGAACAGGAGCGTCATCAGCAGCGGTACGCCGCGCACCACGGTGACGTATATCGCGGCGGCCCAGCGCAGAGGCCATTGCGAGGACACGCGTGCGATGCCGCCTAAGCTGCCAATGATGAGCGCGATAACGAGCGAGGCGGTCGCGAGCTCAATCGTCACCAGAGCGCCGCGCAGCAACGACGGTAGCGTTGATAGGAAGATGTTGAGGTCGAAATCCATTGCCGGTTCAGGCAGCGGTTGCCGTGCCGCGCAGCGCGGCGAGTTTTGTCCGACGGTGCTCCCAGGCGAGAATGTCGGGATATCGCGCCGGTGCGTCGCCCCGCAATGGAGCGACCGTAGCGTCGGGATTGGGTTCGTGAAAAAACACCATGGACAATCTGCGGCCCTGGGGTCCAGCGGCTGCCGGCGGATTGACGACGCGGTGCACCGAAGACGTCCACCGGTCGTTCGACCAGCGCCGCATCAGGTCGCCGATATTGATGACGTAGCTGCCGGGAGGCACGGCGACGTCGAGCCAGCTGTCGTCGCGATCGCGAACCTGCAGCCCACCGGGTGCGTCGTCAGTCTTGAGGATGGTGAGTGTGCCGAAATCGGTATGAGCGCCGGCGCGAAGCTGGCCCGGGAACGGCGCCGACGTTTGCGCGGGATAGTGCACCATTCGCAGGATGCTGGCGTGCCGATCGCCACGCCGCGCAAAGAAGTCGCGTTCAGCGCCAAGCGCCAAAGCGCACAGGGTCAACAGCCGTTCGGCCAATTGCTCCATAGCGGCGTAGTAGGCGCTGAGCACCGGGCCAAGACCGGCTGGCTGTGAAGGGATCAGATTGGGGGCGTAAGCCTCCGGCGCAAAACCTGCGAGAACTCCGGTCGGCTCCGGACTTTTGCGCGGCGGCCCGATGGCGAAACTCTCCTGTAGATCGGGTGCGCCGGTCTCGCCGAAGCTTGCTGCATGGTTCTGGTCGGCCATCCGGTTGTAACCGCGGCTGATGCCTGCGCCAGGCCGCGCCACCGTCATCTTCGCGGCGACCGGCAGGTCAAAAAAGGCGAGCGCCTGCCGGTAGGCCTCATCGGATAACGGCTCGGGAACACCGTGGCCCGTGACGACAAAGAAGCCGAGATCTTTGCAGGTCGCATCGATGGCGGCCGCAGCAGCAGGCTCCGGCAGCGATAGATCAATCGGCGGACAAGCAAGCCGGGCGCGGCTTTGAAGCTCGGACATTTGCTGGCATCCATCATACAAACTGACCGTTTGACCTATTCAATATCCATGCCAATGCCGATCGTGGCGCCGAGCGAACGGCAAGCCTTTGAAGCGGCAAAGAAGTAAGAAAATTGAGCACTATCTCATAGTGCCCGTGGGCGAAGATGCACAGATGTGCGGCATGTCGAGGCCTACAAATTGAGCGAACAAAAACACATCGCATACGATAAGAGTGATACAAATATTTTGGCTAATACAAATGGATCTCGCTGTGACCACGTCCGTTGATGGTGTCTTCGCCCCCAAGCTCGACCGCACGACCACGGAGTCATTGAGGGAGCAGATCCGCCGTCATCTCGCAGGGCTAATTGAGAGCCGAAAGCTGCCGCCTGGCGCACCGCTGCCGCCGGTGCGCGCGCTTGCCGCAGTGCTCGGCGTGAATCCAATGACCGTCGCCAAGGCCTACCGCGAACTGGCGGTCGCGGGTCTTGTCGAAGGCCGCGGCCGTAGCGGGACGCGTGTACGAACGGCGCGATCATCGCCGGCTTCATCGCACCGCGGCCTGCTTCGCGATCGCCATGCGCGCGTGTCGACGAGTGAGCGCCTGTTTGAACTTGCGCGCGCGCCCAATGTCATCGCACTGACTGGCAATTATCCGCGGCCGGAAGATTCCGGGGCACCCGAGTTTCAAGCCTGCATGGCTGAACTCGTGTCGGGCGCGCTTGCCACCAATTATTTTCGTTACGATCCACCCGCCGGACGCCGTGAGCTACAAGAATCGGTGTCGGGCTTCGTGGCATCGTCCGGCATAGTTTGTCCCCCGGGGCGGGTCATTATCACGGCAGGTGGACAACAAGCGATAGACCTCGTCTTGAGAAGTGTCGGGCAACGCGGGGGCGGTGTCGTAGTCGAACGACCCGCCTATTTCGGCATGCTGAACGCTGTCCGCTCCGCAGCCCTGCGGGCATATGAGGTGCCGGTCGGCCCTGCCGGGATGGATCTCGACATACTTGAAAGCGTGCTGGAGCAGCAGCGGCCGCGGCTGATCTGCGTCAATCCGACCTTTCACAATCCGACCGGAACGACCATGCCGCTCGAGAACCGCCGTAGGCTTCTCTCGCTCGCACGGCAACACGGCGCGCTTATCCTAGAGGATGATCACTGCCCGGAATTGCGTTTCGATGGCGAGCAGGTGCCAGCCCTCGCGGCGCTCGAGGGGGCTGCGGACCTTGTCTTCTATGCCCGCGGATTCGGCAAGGCTTTTGTCCCGGGGGTACGACTTGGCTTCTTGCTCGTCCCAGTCAGTCACCTGCGGCCGCTGCTCGCGACCAAAGCCGCCGCGGATCTGCAATCGACTGCGTTAATGCAGGGCGCGCTCGCGAGGTTCTTCGCGCGGGGTCATCACCGAACAGCGACGGACCGGTTGCTTGCAGCTTACGCGCCGCGCCGCGAACAACTGCTGCGCGCTCTCGCTGACTGCCTGCCGCAAGCGATGCGCGTCCATGAGTCCGCCGGCGGTCTCAGCTTGTGGTTGACCATGGACCGAGCTGCGCCGACGAGCGAGCTTTATTATTGTGCGGCCTCCCATGGCGTCGCCTTCGCCTCTGGCGAGGCATTCTATGCTCGCCCTCCTGCCGAACTGGCGTTGCGCATCAGCTTTGGCCTAACACCGCCAAAGCAAATGGCGGAAGCGGCGGAGCGGCTCGGCAACTCGCTGCGCGACTTGCTGGAGCGTGGTATCGCGCCACCCTTGCCGGTTTGAGCCCGCTGTTGACGGACCAGGCGCCCACAGCGCCGAGCAAGGCAACGAATTCGTGCGCCGAAATTGGCGGTGTACCGCCCTGCTCTACCTGGATGCACGTCGAGCTTGCTTCCGCCAACCGCCGCTATTGGAAGAAATCCGCATCCTTCAGAGGATTTGACGATTTGACCTCGGTACTATCCAATATGGCAGGCAAGCAGGTCGACCTTGAAATCCCCACCTTTCGCTTACGTCCGGCCATCAGAACTCGCTGTTGCGCTCGAGCTCTTATCCGAGCACCAGGACGAAGGACACGTGCTGGCGGGCGGTCAAAGTTTATTGCCGACCATGAATTTTCGCTTGAGCGCGCCCGCCGTGCTCATCGACATCAATCGCATCGACGAACTGAAGGGCATTCGCTTTGTCGCCGACGGAATCCGGATTGGCGCGCTCGTTCGTCATGCCGAGGTTGCTGTTTCGGAAATCATTCAGCGCGAATTACCGCTGCTGCACGAAGCCATCGAGCACGTTGCTCATCCGGCGGTCCGCAATCGTGGCACCTTCGGCGGCAGCCTGGCCCTCGCCGATCCGGCGGCCGAAATACCGGCATGCGCGGTTGCGCTCAACGCGAAGATCGTTTTGGCGAGCAAAACGGGCCGACGAGTTGTGGCCGCGAGGGAGTTCTTTCGAGGGCTCTATTCGACGGTTCGACGCCCCGACGAGATTTTAATTGAAGCGATCTTCCCACCTCGGGCGGACGGAGATCACAATGCGTTCGCCGAATTGAGCCGACGCCATGGCGATTATGCGATAGCTGGCATCAGTTGTCATGCCGCGATGACTGGAAATCGAATAAAAGAACTCGGTCTCGTTGTTTTTGGCTGCGAGGCATTTCCGCATGTAGCGAAATACGCCGGCGAAATTGCCGTTGGAAAAGAAATGAGCCGGACGTTGGCCGAGGAAGTCGCAGCCGCCCTTACAAAGGATCTTCAGCCAATTGAGGACATTCACGGCGACCGTGCGGTGAAGCTGCATCTCGCCCAAATCCTCGCACGCCGGACCATTGAACGGATGGCGGGGGCGTAGCGTGGATCCCGACATCCCACTCTGCACAGAGCAGAGCATCGTTTGCACGATTAACGGGACCCAGGTCGAAGCACGCGTGCCGGTGCGGCAAAATCTAGTTGATTTCCTGAGAGAAAACCTAGGCCTGACGGGCTCGCATGTGGGTTGCGAGCATGGGGTCTGTGGCGCTTGCACGTTGCGCGTCAACGACAGGGCTGTGCGCGGCTGCCTAATGCTCGCTGTGCAGGCCGATGGCGCCCGGATCGAAACAATCGAAGGTTTGAGCGCGAGTGGCGAGATAACGGAACTGCAGCAAGCATTCATCACTCACAATGCACTGCAATGCGGTTTCTGCACCCCCGGCATGTTGATCATGGCGGCAGAGATTTTGAGTACATCCGAGGTCAAAACGCGCGAGCAAATACGAACCGCCCTCAGCGGAAATTACTGCCGTTGCACCGGCTATCAGGCGATCGTCGACGCCGTCGAGTTTATTCTCAAGCACCGGGATACATGAATGGCCGATCCGCAGGCCGCGGCCGATCCGCACGTCCGCAGTGCCGTCGGCGCGAGAATTACCAGGACCCGCGCCCGCGCCCTCAGCGCTGGCAGAGGTCGCTATACCGACGATATTACATTGCCGCAAATGGCCCACGTGGCTTTTCTACGTAGTCCTTTTCCCCATGCTCGCATAGTCGCTATCAACATCGATCGCAGCTCCGGGTCGCGGGGGGTTATCGCGTCGTTTACCTCCACCGACATCGCTCGCGTCTGCCGCCCGATGCGAACTCAACTCGATCATGTTCCCCAGCATATCAGTGCGGAGCAGTCGCCATTGGCTTCAGGCGAAGTCGTCTGGCAGGGCGAGCCGGTCGCCGCGGTCGTTGCCAAAACCCGGGCTGAAGCAGAAGACGCAGTTGCGGCAATCGACGTCGAATGGGAGCCCCTCCCCGCGGTCGGCGATGCCCATAATGCCTTAGCACCGGAAACGCCTCCCGCTCATACTGCGCTTGCCAACAATCTCGGATACGCGGCGCACGTTGAAGGTGGCGACGTCACCTCCGCCTTTGCCAAAGCTGCGAACGTTGTTCGTCACACGTTCAATTTCGGAAGACTCAATGCGGTCAGCTTGGAGCCGCGGACGATCGTTGCCGACTTTAATCCAGGCGACGAAACCCTCACGGTTTATCAATCGCATCAGTCACCTCATCTGATGCAACAGCTGTTCGCGCATCATCTCGAACTCGCTGAACATAAGGTTAGGGTCATCGCGCCCGACGTCGGCGGCGCGTTTGGGATGAAACTCCACGTCTACGGTGACGAGATGGCCGTTGCCGCCATGTCGCGGATCCTTGGTCGTCCCCTGAAATACGCATGTGACAGATGGGAAGCGTTCCAAAGCGATGCCCAGGCACGAGAGTTTTATGCCGATGCAACTATTGCTACCGATGAGCGTGGCCACATTCTCGGTCTAAAGGCCGACCTGATTTGTGGTCTCGGTGCATTTTCGCTGTATCCACGGGGAAGTCTCGGCGAAGGCATGCAGGCTGCCACGTTTATTGGCGCACCTTATGACATCGACTCATTTCAAGTCGACATCCGGTTCGCTTACCAGAATAAGGTACCGACCGGTGCGTTGCGTGGTGTTGGCCAACCGATAGCATGCGTCATTACCGAACAGATGATCGACCTGGCCGCCGAAGCTCTTGGTCTTGATCCACTTGAAATGAGACGCCGCAATTACTTGCGGCACGAGCAATTGCCGAAAACGACGCTTGGCGGCATAAAACTCCGGGAGCTGTCGCTTTCGCAGTGCCTGAATCGCTTGGCTGTTCGGATGGACTATGAGGGCCTGCGGCGCGATCAAGCTGAGATGAGGCGCCAGAAGGTCTATCGAGGCATCGGCATCGCCACATTCGTCGAGCAAACTGCAGTCGGCGCAGGGCTTTATGGACCAAGCGGGCTGCCGATTACAGCGCAGGACACTTGCATTTTACGGGCGGAGCCGTCGGGCGTCATTCGATGCGAGGTTGGCTGCACCGACCAGGGGCAAGGCACGTTGACCGGAATCGCCCAAATTGTTGCGGATGCATTTGGCGTCCCGGTGGAAGACGTCGCGGTGAACGCTGGGGATAGCGCAGGCGCGCAGGGAGGCGGCGCGTGGTCCTCGCGAGGACTCACCATCGGCGGGGAAGCTGCCTTTCTCGCCGCGAAAGATCTGCGACACAACGTTCTCAGTCTTGCTGCCAGCATTCTCCAAAGTTCGGAAGATCGATTGGACATACGCAACCGCGAAATTGTCGATGCAAGCGATGGCGCGGTTCGTATGACTGTTTCTGAGCTGTGCCGTTCAGCGCATTTTCGTCAGGATTTGTTGCCACCCAACGTCATACCCGAATTGACCGTCGTCAGGCATTTTGTGCCGCGAGAATTTCCTTATCTGATGTCCAATGGCATTCAAGCAAGCTATCTCGAGGTGGACTGTGACACCGGCTGGATCAGGCTGTTAGATCATTGGGTCGTTGAGGACTGCGGAAAGATCATCAATCCGCTGCTGGCGGACGAGCAGATTAGAGGCGGCGTCGCTCAGGGACTCGGCGCCGCTCTCTTTGAACATTGCGTTTATGGCTTTGACGGACAGCTGCAGACGACGACGCTTGCAGATTATCTTGTGCCGATGGCGTCCGAACTTCCCGATATCGTTGTGGATCACATCGAAACACCACACACTCTAACGTCGCTTGGAACTAAGGGTATCGGCGAAGCAGGAACGGTCGGCGCATCCGGCGCCGTATGGTGTGCGATCAACGACGCACTCCGACCGTTCGGAAAGCGCGTGTCGCACCAACCTTTCACGCCTGCGGTCATTCTTAGAGCGCTGGAAAAGGTCCGCTAGCGGGTTCATGCGGGTGGTTGGCATGCCGACGACGCGTCTTGTCGACCGTCGTATCTCGTCAGCTTGGTCGTGATGAAATTACCGCATTCGCCCGCAGCGACCACTCGGCCAAGCGTTGCCTTCGACAATCTGGCGCTCGACTCGGCCGCATCAAGACACTGACGCTGTCGTCGCATTTCACGCATGCTTGACAACTCCATATAATCTATACTTAAAATATTTAATGGTCAACCAATTCCATGGTCGTGATCCGCTTGGCCTCGCACTCCTGCGTGCCTGGAAAAATCATTGGACCATGTTCGAGCTCGGAATGCTTGAAATCTAAAAAAGACACCGCCGTTGAAGGCGCTGTCTTGAAGAGGGGGTTCGATGAGAAACATTCTGCTGGCCAGCCTCTTCGGATTAGCGCTTTTCCTGCCTGGTGCCGCCACCGCAGCCGACCCGATTTCGATCGGCGTCATTTCGCCGCTCTCGGGTCCATTCGCGACCGTGGGCACACGTCAGACAGCCGCGATCCAGTGGTGGGCCGACGAGGTCAACGCCAAGGGCGGCATTAATGGCCGCAAGATCGAACTCGCGGTCTGCGACGACCGCGGCAATCCGGAAGTTGCGGTGACTTGTGCACGCAATCATATCCAGAACGGCGTCTCGCTGCTGCTTGATACATCGGTTGCCGGCACGATCAGGGCGGTCATGCCGCTGCTGAACAATGGGCCTGTCATGATTGTCGCCTCGCCGATAATCAACCCGCCCGCAAATAGCTACGTCTTTCAAACGAGCCCTACGGATCTTGAGATCACGCGGGGTCTGCTCCTCTACATGCAGGCGAACCACCAGAACCGGCTGGCTATGATTGCGTCGACCGACGCCACCGGTGAAGTGGGCGTAGCCGATGCTCAAGCCGTTTTCCCGCCGGCCGGCGTGAAGCTTGAACTGACACGCATCGACCTGAACTCGAATGATGCATCAATCCAGCTTGCTAACGTTTTGAAGGACAATCCGCCTCTCCTTTATTCGGCTTATTCGGGCGGCGGCGCAGCTGCGGTCGTGAAAAGCTTCACCAATCTTGGCATGACCATGCCGTTGGTGATCAGCAATGCCAATCTTACCGAATCCTTCATGGCGCTGATCCGTAACGACATGCCCCCGCGCCTTTTGGGGCTCGGTCTCAACAGCATGGTACCAGAGTCCGTCAAAGATCCCGACGAAAAGGCGCGCATCGAACATTTCGAAAAAGCATATGAAGCGGCGCGCAAGGAGCCTGTCGACCTGCTCAGCACGCTCGGGCTGATGCTCGCCGACACCGCGGACGCGGTCGTACGGAACGTCGCTGATCCAAAGAATGCAGCTGCAACGAAAAGCTTTCTTGAATCGGCTCGAATAAAAAGCATTGCGCCGATCCATTTCACCCCGAGCAGCCATGTCGGCCTGAGCGCCGATAGTGTTGCGGTTCTGGAATATAAGCAGGGCCACTGGACCGAAGCGCTGAAATGAATCCGTTGAGCCAGGCCATCCTCAGCGGGTTGATGATGGGATCGGTTTACGCGTTATTGGCCACTGGGCTCGTTGTGGTTTTCCACACCTCGCAGATCGTGAACATCGCGCACGGCGAGGGCTACGCGATTGGCGGTATCGTTACTGCCGTCGTTGCCGGACGGGACCTGCCGCTGTGGGTCGCGCTAGGCGCAGGGATTGTTGCCGCTGCGGCATTTTCACTGATGCTCGAACGGTTTCTTTTGCGGCCGCGGCGCGAGTGGCCGATCAATTCGCTAATTCTGATTACCCTTGCGGTCGCCTTTTTTGTTCGCGGCGCGCTCAACGTCGCAGTTGGTACCGATCCGATGTCCTTCCCGCGCCTATTCGTCGGACCGCCTATTCGAATTGCGGGTGGTGTCCTGCCGCTGCAGGGTCTGGGATTGATCGCGATCGGCCTTTCGGCCGCTTTTGCCATCCCGATATTTCTTGCGGGGACCCGTCTCGGCCGGCAACTTCGCGCCACCGCAGAAAACCCCGATGCTGCAGAGCTGATGGGCGTGAACGTGGACTTTGCACGGGGCCTATCCTTTGCGATTGCGGGCGCCTGCAGCGCATTAGGCGCGCTTTTGCTCGTACCCCTCGTCTCGGTTGATTTCCAGACCGGCCTTGGCATGACCATGCGCGGTTTCATCGCCGCCGCGCTCGCCGGCATGTCGCCGTTTCTGGCCATCGGCTGCGGTCTGTTTCTCGGCCTCGCCGAAGCCCTGGTGACGACCTATTGGGGCGCGTTGGCCAAAGATCCCGTCGTCTTTCTAACTTTGATTGCGATTGCGCTTTGGCAGAGCCGACATATCCGTTTTGGCGGCAGCTTGCGCGCGTGAAACGTAGCCGAATTCTGGCACTGATACTGGCGGTGCTGGCGATCGCCAGTCCCTACGCAAACTTGCTGGCCGGGTGGACACCGCCCCTTGCCACAGCGGTCTGCTTCGACACGCTCGCGCTCCTTGGTCTCAACTTGATATTCGGTGTGGGCGGCATGTTGGCCTTCGGGCAGGCCGCCTTCATGGCATTGCCGGCTTACGGCGCCGGCATTCTCGACAATCTCGGTGTACCGTTCGCGTTCGATCTTGCCGCCGGAATTTTTGGTACGATCGCTCTCGCTTGGCTGATGGCGCGTGTCTTCGTGCGCCTGCCTGGCGTTTTTTTTGCGGTCGGAACCTTGGGCTTCGGTTATGTGATTGAAGGCATCACACGAGCGTTTCCGGCGATTACCGGCGGCGCTTCAGGCTTGGCCTTCGCGCGCGGTCGGCAAATCGACGGCGAGGTTTGGTACGGTATCGCGGTAATTGCGCTCGTTTGCGGGATTGCAGTCTATGCTCGGCTTGTCCGGGGTGGTTTCTGGCGCCGGCTGCGCACGGTCTGCCATGACGAGCTAGCGGCCGCCGTTGTGGGTATCGACGTCGCGCACGTGAAAGCCCTTGTTTTCACGATCGGCTGCAGTTTCGCGGCTATTGCGGGCATCCTTCACGCTTATTATGTCGGCGTTGTCATTCCTGAAGATGCCGGGATCGATAGATCACTTGAGCAGGTTGGGATGGTGATGGTGGGTGGCCAGGGCTACCTGCTCGGCCCTTTGCTTGGCACTGCGTTCATCCAGTGGCTGTCGATCGTCACGGGCTACGCCCAGCAATACGAGCTGCTCATTTACGGTACAGCCTTTCTCGCCGCGGTTCTTTTCGCACGCCAGGGAATCGCTGGCTGGCTACTCCGGCTCTGGCGGACACTCGCCGGCTGGCTTGATGGGCCGCCGGCGAAGGCCCCGCCGTCTTTGCGCGCCACGATCACGGCCAACGAGAGTACGGAGCGCCACGGCGACTGCCTGAAGGTTTCGCACGTGACTAAAATGTTTGGTGGTCTCCGCGCCCTTGATGACGTCAGCTTCGTAGTTGGATTTGGCGAAATATTCGCGGTCGTCGGGCCGAACGGCGCGGGCAAATCCACGCTGTTCAATATCGTTTCAGGTATCGAACAGGCAAGCGCGGGCGACCTTCATCTCGCCGGGCGCGACCTCGCGCCGCTGCCGATCGAAAAGCGCGCCTCACTCATCGGGCGATCGTTCCAAGTCGCGCGGCTCGTACCCGATCTCACCGCCCTTGAAAACGTGATGGTGCGGCTTGACCAGATTGATCCGACGCTCGATGAAGCGGAACGCGCGGCCGTGGCGCTGGAACAGCTCGAAGGCTTTGGTCTCGGCCAACTCGCCGGCCGGCCAGTGCGAGACCTGCCGCTCGGCCAACGCAAGCTCATCGACCTGACGCGGGCTGCGGTTGGCGATCCACCGCTCGTATTGCTCGATGAGCCGGCGGTCGGCCTGACCGAAGACGAGCTCGCGCATCTGGCGCAGGTCATGAATCAATTGCGGGCGCGCGGCTCGGCGGTCATCATCGTGGAACACAACATCGAGTTCGTCGCGAGCATCGCCGAACGCGGCATCGTTCTCGACCACGGCCAGACCATCGCCCTGGGCCGAACCGTGGACATACTTCGCGACCCGCGCGTTCACGAGGCCTATTACGGAGCGCTCGCGTGATTCCCGCGCTGCAGCTGGAAGAACTGAACGGCGGTTATCCACCGTTGACCGTGTTCCGCGATGTGCGTTTCACGGTCATGACCAACACTACCGTCGGGATCCTGGGTCCCAACGGCGCCGGTAAAACCACTCTTTTAAAAACCATTGCCGGGCTGCTGCCGGCCTTGAGGGGACGCATCCTATTCAACGGGAAAGACGTCGGCGCCCTGCGTGCTCACCAGCGCGCTCGGGCTGGCCTCGTCCTGGTGCCCGAAGGCCGACAGATACTAACTGGCCTCACCGTGCGTCAGAATCTTGAATTGAGCCGAGCGGCAAACCGATTAGACGCAGCGGCCTACGTGCGGAAGTTCGACGAGGTGCTGACGATCTTTCCGCGGCTGCGCGAACGGCGGGATCAGTTGGGCGGTTCTCTCAGCGGCGGCGAACAACAGATGCTGGCCATTGCCCGCGCCATGATGATCGATCCGATATTGCTCATGCTCGACGAGCCGACCCAGGGTTTGGCTCCGATCATGGTTCGTCAGGTACTGGCCGTGTTGCAAACCCTCAAGAACCGGCTGCCTATAATCTGCGTAGAACAAAACCGCGCTTTTCTCGACGAGCTCGCAGATTCGATCATGACTATGCAAGGCGGCCGGCTGACAACCAAAGCACAAGCAGGATAACGAAGGAGCGGCTGACCGGCGACGTTGTCGCAGTCCGATGTCCGTTACAGTCCTAATCGCGGACCTGACGCGAACGTCCCGCGATGTCTCGGAAGCGCCATGAGACGACGTCAGCTGACCTTCTTGACCGCTGGGATAGTCCAGGATCCGTCGATGAGCGACGGCGGCGTTTCCCGTGGCCAGTACATCCGCAGCATCAGAACGAACTTTCCGGGCGGGGCCGGCAGCCAATTCTGCTCTTTATCAGCTCCCGGCGAGATATTTTGAATGTAGATATCCACGGAACCGTCGGGGTTGGCCTTCAGGTGCTGTCGCGGACTAATCGAGTAGCGGTTGATCGGATTAGCGACAAAAAACATCTTCGGATCATACATAGTCACCGACCAGAAGCCATCGACCGGCGGCATTCGGCCCTTGGCAAAGCGCATGATGTATTTGTTGGTTCCCTCGTAAGCGTTTCCGTCAGCGTCTTTCAAGGTAATCGGATAAACCGCATCTTGAATACGGTTGGCGCCGAGACCGATGGCAGTGACAAGCGCACGATTGAGATAATCAACCCCGTAAACGCCAGTCTCGGTGTCGAATATCCAGCCGTTTACATTCTTAATTGCCTTGTTGATCTTGATCTGCAGCATGATGCGGTCGACGCTTGCCTGCGGAATACGCTTGACGAAATTCGCATCAAACTTACTCGCGTCAAAGTCCTGACCGGGGACAAGACCAATTTTGGCGAATTTTGCCACGGCCGGCGCATCAGCCGCAGCGGGTGGGTTTGATTTCATCAGTTTTGCGAGCAGGGTGAAATACGCGATCGAATCCATCGCATTGACCTGTTCGCGAACCGCCGTGTGCATATCGACGGACGCATCAACTTGATGTGGAGGAGCCGCAAATGTCTTGCCGTAAGAGCTGAGCGGCACGAGCGTGCATTGGTCCTGCAGGGCATGAACTGCTGCGTAATCTTCCGGAGTGCCGGTGCAGTAGAGGCGTCCGAGTATCCAAACGAGATTCGTCGATGATTTATATTGCTTGACGCCATTCGGCAGTGTGCCGTTCCAGCCCGGGCCGGTGATTGCGTAGCTCTGAGCCGCGGTTCCGGTCGTGCGCTTTCCAGGAACCTGAAAAACATTGGTCCAGCCGTCGAGCAGCGGGAACAAGAAGTAGCGATCCTTCATGTCCGGGATCGCCAGTATCCAAGGTTCTTTGCCGACGTCGATCCAAGCTGTCGTGTAAAGAGTGTCGGCGTTGGGCGCGGTGACGTCGCGGAACGATGCATCCGGATAAGTCCGCGACCTAACGAATTGTCCCATCGGGGCGCGGCTGCCCTCGGGGGCGGCGACATTCGTCATAACGCGGCGCGTCATCTCCATTGTGACCAGCGGATACCCATAGACATAGGCGTCCGATGCGATCCAAAACTCGTCAAGACCTTCCGCGGTGTTAAACAGCGGCCCGTCAAACTCCGCCCGCGCTCTCGACCTTGCATACACCGAGGCGCTCGCGCCAACCGAAAGTGCTATTGCATCGCGACGTGTGATTTTCATATCCACCTCGGAATCGCATGATGCCCAAAAGCACACTCAAGGGGTGAAGTTGCAAGCAAGGACCCACATGCTGGACGAAGAAAAGCGATTGGGTTCTAGTTTAGAGCAGTTAGAAAGAATAATCGAATACCAAGCACGTATCGCTCAGCACGAACGCTTAAGCGAAGGGCGAGCGAATCGACGCGATACTTCAAGCGTCCAACGCGTGCTCAATAATCAAATCAAGCTCCAGGAAGTGTTCTGGAGCCATCATCAAAATTTTCTCGCCGCGGCAAATCAAAAAACCCCAGACCGCTAGCCTCTCGTGGAAAACTGATTTGGCCTATAGGCCAAATGGGGCATGTTTCAATCAGCTGGATTAGAAGGCTCGCAAACCGTTTTCGTACACAATAACAGATAGATGTGACCGCGGCTCGAAACAACGCACCCACGACGGTTTCCAAGCCAGCTTACGGTTACCTTCTTGTCGGGTAAAAGCACCAAAAGCGCAGCAAATTCGCCACACAAGGGGCCAAGATTCCCCCTGCGACACCCAACGTTATTCCCTGCTCGCTGCGAAAGATGGTACGCAAGCGGGGGCTGAACCGCTGGGAACGATCCAAGCACAACAATCTGGACAACTCTTTACAACGCCCCACCTGTTGCCGACGCGCCGTCTGCAATTCCGCCGCGTCACCCCGCCCAGGGAACAGGCTGTAAGCGAAAAGCGATTTAATTGTGTTTCAGCCCGGCCGAGTGCCGGGCATTTTCTTGACTAAAAAGCCACGTGGCTACGGCGCAACACCCTCCTCGCCGAGGCGAAGCCGTCAGTGGGGCGGGAAATAGGATTCGGTGAGTGGCTCGTTCGGCCAGATGAGGCGGCAGGTCTGCGCCACACCAGAAAAGGAACGTCAATCGGCCGTGTCCGACAACGTCGGCCAACTGTCAAGAGCGGACCTCCGGACGCCATTCATATTCCGATAGCGCCTTCGGTCATCGCTTGGAACTTGCGCCGGCGTGGCGATGTGACCGATCGTGATTGTGCGTCGCGCCGTGACCATGGTCGTGCATGCCCTCGGCCGGCAGATAGACGACATGACCATGCCGGACGCCGCGTTCGGCGATGATGTGATTGGCGAATTCCTGCACATCGGCGCCGCGTCCCTTGAGCACGGTGACCTCCATGCAGTTGTCGTGATCGAGATGCATATGCAGCGTCGCTTGCGCCAAATCGTGGCGGTCGTGGAAATCACGTGTCAGCCGCTTTGGCAGGTCGCGCGCTTCGTGGTCATAAACATAGATCAGCGCGGCCACACAGGGCCGCGTTCCCGCGACTTCGAGCGCGGCTTGCTGCAGGCCTGAACGGACCAGATCGCGCAGCGCCTCGGAGCGATTGTCATAACCGCGCGCGCGCATGTAGCGGTCCAGTTCGGCATCAAGCTCGTCGTCGATGGTGATCGTCACACGCTGCATCGGCCTCTCCTCGCTCAGTGCGGCAGGCATCCTATCATCGAATGTGCGCAGCCGGGGGCATGCGGGATCAAGTATGCACCTTTCTTGACTTCATCATACTCATGCCGCAAGGTGAAACTGCTGCCGCTGGGCGGCACGGCTTTCGGCTGGCAGCGCTATTTCTTGCGCATGATTTTGGGGGCGTTCATGACGCCGCGAGCGTTCGCGGCGATAGCAGCCTTGTTGCCTTGGATATGTGCCGCAAATGGCTGGGCGCAAACCGCGCCGGCATCGGCTCAGTCACAAACACCGGCAGGTGAACCGCCGCGTCCCGTCACGGCTCTACCAACGATCCGGATCACCGCACCGAAGCACTTTAAGCGAGCAACACCAACGCCAAGGCAGGCGGCACAGCCGTCATCGGTCTCGCCGGCATCCCCGCCGCCGGGCGGAGCGTCAAATGTCGCGAGCGGGCCGTCCGTGCCGCCGACCATGGCAAGCCAGATGACGATTTCCGGACAGGACCTCAATCGACGCGCCGTGACGCAGCCCGGCCAAATCCTCGAGGCAGCTCCTGGCCTTGCGGTGGTTTCCCACGCCGACGGCGGCAAGGCCAATCAGTATTACTTGCGCGGCTACAATCTCGATCACGGCACCGACTTCGCCGTTTTCGTCGATGACATGCCGATCAATCTGCCGACGCACGCGCACGGCCAAGGCTATGCCGACCTGAACTGGCTGATGCCGGAAACTGTTAACAGTCTGGACGTGCGCAAGGGACCTTACTTTGCCGATGTCGGAGATTTTGCCAGCGCCGGTTCGCTTTTTCTCAATCTGCGCGACAGCGTTCCAAAGAACATCGTTTCCGTCACGGCGGGCAGTTTCGATTACGAACGATATTTCGGCATGGGCTCGACCAAGCTTGGCGGCGGCTCACTGCTCTATGCGGGCGAAACGAATTTTTACAATGGCCCTTGGGATACGCCGGATCACATGCGCAAGTTCTCAGGCCTGATGCGCTACAGCCAAGGCACAGCGACCGACGGCCTTTCCGCGACCGCCATAGCCTATTCAAATGACTGGACAACGACCGAGCAGGAGCCGTTGCGCGCGATCCAATCCGGACAGATTGGACTCTACGGCGAAATCGATCCAACCGATGGCGGCGATACCAGTCGCTATTCGCTGTCGGCGCGCATGGCGCAAACGACCGGCGACGGCTCCTGGAAAGCCAACGCCTATCTGGTGAAATACGAACTTGACCTATTCAACGATTTCACCTGGTTTCTGAATAATCCGATCCAGGGCGACCAGTTTCAGCAGCATGACGACCGCATCTACGGTGGCGCGGGCGCGTCGCGGATTTTCCAAGGCTCGTTATTCGGTCGCCCTACCGAAACGGTCGTCGGATTCCAGACTCGCACCGACAGCATAAATCTCGCGCTGAACAATACAGTCGCGCAACAATTCTTGTCGGCCACCCTGGCGGATCACGTCAACGAGTCGAATGCTGGAATCTATGCCGAAAACACGGTGCATTGGACCAATTGGCTGAGCACGACGTTCGGCTGGCGCGGCGACCACTTTGCGGCTTCCGTCGACTCGATGTTGCAGCCGGCCAATTCCGGCAAAGACAACGCAACGATCGGCAGCCCGAAATTCAGAATGACGATCGGGCCTTTCTACGATACCGAATTCTTCATCGGCGCGGGCATGGGCTATCACAGCAACGATGCGCGAAGCACCGTTATCACCGAAGTGCCCGGTGATCCCGCTACGCCGGAAGGTGCGTCGCCGTTCCTTGTGCGTTCCCGAGGGGCGGAGGTCGGCGTTCGGACACGGGTCATTGCCGGTCTCGATAGCTCGGTGAGCCTTTTCACCCTTCATCAGGACTCCGAGTTGTTTTTCGACGGAGACACCGGCGAGACCGTCGCGGGCCTGCCGAGCCAACGGACGGGAGTGGAATTCACCAACGATTATCGTCCGGTCCCCTGGATGCATATCGACGCCGACCTCGCACTCACGCGCGCGCGCTTCATCGGCTTCGACTACGCTCAGGAAGCCCTCTATCAGTCGCTCGCCGGATATCCCCAAGCCCAAATCGGCAATGCGCCTGGCAATTACGTTTACAACGCGCCGTGGATGGTTGCGTCGGCGGGTATTACCCTCGGCAACGTGATCGGTTGGTTCGGCGACCTGCGCTGGCGTTACATCAGCTCACGCCCGTTGACGGAGGACGGCGTATTTCAGTCCCCGCCGTTGAGCATCTTCAACGGTCAGATCGGCTACCGTTTTGAGAATGGCTGGCGTATCCAGCTTGACGCGCTCAACCTTTTCAATGCGAAGGCACCCCAAGCCGAATACGCCTATGGCTCACTGATCAAGACCGATAGCTTGTTCACGATGTGCAACTCGCCAAGCCCGCCACCGAAAGCGGTCTGCCAGAATGGTGTGATGGACTATGCGCTTCACCCCATCGAGCCCCTAGCAATCCGTCTAACGCTGGCGGCCACCTTCTAATCGCTGCGGAAGGCAACGTCTTACCCGCGATCACGGAAGTCTGCATTTGAGCAATGAGCAGACTACGCGAAGCGCGCAGAAGACACGGCTGAATCAAGCGCAGTTCATCTCACCGTGACCACGAGGCCGTTGAGATCCGCGCTAACGATCGCGCCGACCGAGCTGCCCGTAAGCGTCAGTACCGCGCCGTGTTGATTGGTGAGCACAATCGCCTGCGCGCCCCGCACGACGGCCGCGCCGACGTTGCCGGCTGCATAGACGCCTGCAACGTCCGACGGCTCGCGGATGTTGCTCACGGTGCCGTAGAAATGCGTTTCCGAAGCGCCGAAAGTGAAGCCATAGCTGATCCCGCCGATCTCGATCGGATAGCGCGTGCCGTGGAAAATGAGCGTGCCCGAGCCGGCTGAGCCGCCGATGACAAGGCCGGCTTTGATGACTTTGAAGCTGATGCTGCCGCCATCCGCGTATGCGGCGGACGCCGAGACCATGCCGGCCGCGGCCAGCAATGCGATCAGACCTGCACGAAGGGCGGACAAGGCACGCATGCGCGTTTGCTCCTGAAGACGTATGACGATGCGAATCGGATTTTGATTCCCAGGACTCATACCGCGCGGCCGGCTTGCCGGCTAGTTCGCTATCTTTCACGGCAGGTAATCCGGATGAGCTTCGGGCACCCAAAATGGGCCATAGACGAAAACGCCGATGATTTACCTCACCTCTTATGTCAACGCTAAGCAAGATCGCGCATCTGGTGCAATTTAAGGTCCGCCTCCCCGCCAGCCGTCAGTTCGCCATCCTTGAGATAGAGCGTCTCATCGGCGAACCGTGTCAGTCGGGCATCGTGGGTGACGACGAGCAACGCGCCGCTCTCCTCTTTGGCGATGGCCGAAAGAATCGTCATGATCGCCTGCCCGTTGACGGTGTCGAGTGCTGCCGTCGGCTCATCCGCAAGCAGGACCGCTGGCGCCGCAACCACGGCGCGGGCAATCGCGACACGCTGCTGCTCGCCGTTGCTGAGTTCGCGCGGAAACGATCGGTGCTTTGGTCCGATCCCAACCCGCTGCAGCGCGGCAAGCGATTTCGTTTGCGCCGCGGCGCCACGCTCACCGCGCACGTCGAGCGCGAGCTGCACGTTTTCCGCGGCTGTAAGTGTCGGAAACAAATGATACGATTGAAACACGAAACCGATGTAGCGGCGCCGGAGCTGCGCCAGCGCCTCGGCGCCGAGACCAGTGGTCTCTTGCCCGCAGACCCGCACGCTGCCGGCGGTCGGCGTGAGCAGGCAGCCGATCATCGAAAGCAGCGTGGTTTTACCGCTACCCGAAGGCCCCATCAGCATCGTGAGCTTGCCGCTTTGCAGCGTCAGGTCGACGCCCTTGACAGCTTCCACCTGGGCCAGGCCGCCGCCGAGGATTTTCCTGACCCCGTTGGCTTCAATGATCGGCCCGGTCATCGCGCCATCACCGTAACCGGATCGGTCCGCACCACCCGCACGACTGCGGCGATGGCGGCGCTCATGCACATCGCCGTGGTCAAAACAAAAAGGCCGGCCAGCAGCACGGGCCGTGATCACGACCGGCAGCGCGCTCGACGCGGTGAGTACCACGACTGCAAAACCGATCGCCGCGGCGGCCGCAAACCCGATCACGGCGTTGAGCAGCGCCTGGCTCATGATCACCCGATAGGTGTAGCCGTTCGGCGAGCCGATAGCGCGCAGCGTGGCAAACTCGTAGAGATGGTCTTTGGTGCTGGAATAAATCGTCTGGGCGACGATGACGGTGCCGACGATGAGCCCAAGCGCCGCGCCGCCCAACAACGCGGCACCGGCGCCGGTGCCGAACAGCCAAAACCGGCGGCTGCGCTGGCGGAATTGCTGCGGGGTCAGCGTTTCGATGCCGCCGACCGCGCCATCGATATCCTGGCGCACCCGGTCTTTGTCCGTTCCAGGCTTCAGTCGGACCAGGAAATGGCTGGTCTTGCTTTCCGGTAGCCCCATATAGCCGCGCGCCTGATCGAGCGAGGTAAAGACATAAGGGGTTGTGGTGAACGAGCGGATGCCGCTCGTCACCGCCGCGACCCGCGCCGTCTCGCCGCGTATTTTGCCGGTCGAGCCTATGCCGGTGACGCCAAGCCGCGAAAAATAGGATTTGTCGACGGCGACCGTGCCCGGCGCGCTCAGATCCTGTGCCGTCCCGGCGACCAGGTTCCAGGGCGTAAGTCCGTCATGCAAGTCCGATCCGACGACGAACACCGGGGTGGCTTCGCCGCTCGGCAACTGCCAATCGGCGAAGCCGATGACGACCGGCACCACGGCGGCAACGCCATTGACCGCAAGAATTCGGTTGCGGATCCGCGAGTCGAGCAGCGAGGCATCTTCGAAGCTCTTCGCCCCCTTGGCGACGACCCAGAAATCGGCCGGCGCATGATTGATCATGGTCGTCACCATGCGGTCGAAGCCGAGAAAAAGACCGATTTGCACCATCACCAGCACGATGGAAAAGACGATGCCGATAAGGGTTGCGATGAAGCGGACGCGGTCCTGGAACAGGTTGCGGGAAGCGAGCGTCAGAACGAGCGACATGACTTGGCACGCTTCTCTCGAATCTTATGGCGGCGCTCGCCGGCCGCCGGGTGGCACGAGCGCATCAATAATGCCCGCGGTCCTGTCGTCTGCGGAGACAACGTTATCTTCGGACTGGCGTTCCAGCGTTAAAGGGAAGGCATGATATCGCGCCATTGGCGTCGGCTATGGCTCAATTTTTGCGCGTCTATCTGCGCCGGAGCGTCAAATCATGATCCGGGCAAGTCCTCATCTGGTTTTTGGCGACCGGCCCGCGAGGTGTCGCCAAGCTCCCGTGCGGCCTGTGGCCTCGATTGTCCCCAGAAGTTCCCTCTCTGCGGGAGCCGCGTCAGAGCAAAGCGCAATGGCTTACCAAGCACTCCCCTTACGTTTTTGTGACAGCTTAACCTGTTGCATACAAAGTTGATGTAACCATCTGATAGCTCAGCCGATCAGATCGGCCTTTAGGTCTCAACAAAGAGGCACTCGATGGACGACGCGCTTAGGCACGCGCGGCGGTTGCGTCAGCATGCGCTCAAGGCTTTCAGGCTTGCTCAAAATAGCCAGTCTGCCGAGGTCGCGCGGCATTATCGTCTCATCGCCAATCATTACGCCGCGCTCGCGCGGCTTGCCGAAACGGGCAAGCACCTCGAACAACCGCCCGAGCACAGCTATGCCCGTGACGTGCTGAAAGCCGCGAGCTGAACCAGTCCCTCGTCCCGGCCCGCTGCATCTCCCGGCGGGGGCGGCTGAAATTCGATGCGGGTTTCCGCCCCGGCTTGGCCGCTGAAGCGTCGCGCTTATGGGCTGCCTTCTATTGGCCTTCGCCCGATCGACAAGCACCGGCTCTTGGCCTTATCCAGATGCAGCATGAGCGCGAGATTTTCGAGTTGCCCTCGTCCTTGTCATCGGAGGACATTGGGCTTTCCGACATGAGAAAGTTGGAGGAACGACGTGAAAAAGCTTGCGATCGGCGACGTTACCATGACCAGCATCATCGAGCGCGATGGGCCATGGCGGCGGCCGGAAGAGATGTTTCCCGCCCATGATCCGGACGTCTGCAAGCGTCATCTCGCCGGGCTTGAACCCGAGATGTTCGACGCAGCGTCCGGTAAGATGGTCATCACCTACCAGTCCTTTGTGGTCCGCACGCCCAAGCACACGGTTCTGATCGACACCTGCACCGGCGAAGACAAGGGCTATCCGCCGCCGATGGATTTTCCGAAGCAGCCCTGGCTCGACGGCTTCAAGGCCGCCGGTCTGCGCTTCGAGGACATCGATTACGTGTTCTGCACGCATCTGCACATCGACCACTGCGGCTGGAACACTGTGCTGCGCGACGGCCGCTGGGTGCCGACTTTTCCGAACGCCAAGTATATTTTCCACAAAGGCGAATATACCGCTTGGGAAGAATCGACCAAACGCGGCGAAACCCGGCCGGGCGGCGGCGGGAATGTGTGGCGCTACAATTGCGAGCCCATTGTTGAAGCCGGCCAGGCGCTGCTCGTCGACGACGGTTATCAGCTCGACGAGACTTTCTCGTTGATACCGACCCCTGGCCATTCCCCGTGCCATTGCTGCGTCGCCATCCGCTCGCGCGGGCAAAAGGCCGTCGTCGTCGGCGACTTGATGCACCACGCCTTGCAATGCCGCGAACCCGATTGGTCGACGATATTCGACTGGGATCCCGCGCAGGCGGCGCGATCACGACGGAACTTGCTCAACGAAGCCGCCGGTACCGGCACCTTCGTCCTGCCGATCCATTTTCCGCATCCGACGGCAGGGCTGATCGAGGCAGACGGCGAGCGTTTTCGGTATAAGTACGTACGGTAGGTGAAAAACGCTCTCGGGCCCTGCGCACTCATTCCTCGAACAGCGCTTCGGAGGCTTGCACAAAGCCGTTGGTGGCGGGTCTATGAGAACCGGCTTGAGGCCGCAGCTCAGCGCATTGGATGTGCCCAGCGCAGGTAATAAGCAAGGCTGAACGGTCCGGTGCGGTCGCACGGATGACGCAAGTCCTCCCGGCCGCGAAGCATGGGATCTTGCATCTCCCGATCCGTGAACGATCGTGCGCCGATGAGACGTTCGCGGCAGACATAAGCCTGGCGTTGCTGCGTGGGGACCAGGACCAGCGGATCAAGCTGCCAAATGCGCGCCGTGCGATCGAGTGAGGCCGTCACGACGCGCGACGCGTCGGGACTGAAGGCCGCGCTGACGACCTGATTGGCGTGTCCTGAAAGCACCGCCAGCGCGGCGCCGGTTTTGGCGTCCCAGACTCGCGCGGTGTGATCGGCGGATGCCGTGACGACGAGCGAGCCGTCGCGACTGAACGCGGCGCTGAGCACGCGATCCGTATGGCCCAGAAGTTCGGCGACAAGTTTGCCGGTGTTTGCGGCCCAGACGCGCGCGCTGCCGTCAAACGAGGCGGTGACAATCCGTGTGCCGTCCGCACTGAACGCGGCCACGTTCACCCGGTCTTTATGCCCGGAAAGCGTGGCAAGCGTGGCGCCGGTCTTGCTGTCCCAGATCCGCGCGGTTCCGTCCGCCGACGCCGTGACCACGTGCGATCCATCGGGACTGAAACTCGCACTGAGCACCGCCGCTTTGTGTCCAGACAAGGTCACGAGCGCCCTGCCCGTTTCGGCATCCCAGATGCGCGCCGTGCCGTCAAAAGATGCCGTCACCACCCGCGAGCCGTCGGCGTCGAACGCGGCCGCATTCACCCAGCCGGAATGCCCGGCAAGCGTTGCGAGGACTCCGCCGGTCCGGGCGTCCCAAATTCGCGCCGTGTTGTCAAAGGAGGCGCTGACGATCCGCGACCCGTCGGGACTGAATTTCGCGTCGGCAATGCGATCTTCATCCACGGCGAGTATCGCCAGCGGCTTGCCGGTCCTGGCGTCCCAGACACGCGCGGTATCGTCGTCGGACGATGTTACAACACGAGAGCCGTCAGGACTGAACGCAGCGGTGTTTATCGCCTTGGCGTGGCCCGACAGCGTCACGACCAAGGCTCCGCTTTGCGCATCCCAAATGCGCGCTGTCTTGTCTTCCGACGCGGTAATGACGCGGGAACCGTCCGGGCTGAATGCTGCGGCGTTGAGAGCCTCATCATGCTTGGACAGTACGGCAAGCGGCGCGCCTCTATTCAGATTCCACACCCGCGCTGTGCCGTCGAACGACGCGGTCACGACGTGCGTTCCGCTTGCATCGAATTTCGCCTTGAACACAGCGCCGCGGTGTCCGGCAAGCGTGGCAACGAGTGCGCCCGTCGCGGCATTCCAGACTCGCGCTGTAGCATCCGCCGATGCGGTGACAATCCGTGCACCATCCGGACTGAATGCTGCGGTCCAAACCCAGCCGCCGTGGCCCGAAAGAGTGATCAGCAAAGCGCCGGTCTCGGCGTCCCAGATGCGCGCCGTGCCGTCGAAAGATGCAGTGACAATTCGCGAGCCGCCCGGACTGAAAACCGCGTCCATGACCGGACCGCTGTCCCCTGTCAAAGTTGCGACAGGTATTCCGGTCTGCGCGTCCCAAATGCGAGCGGTATGATCGTCGGACGCGGTGACGATACGCGAACCATCCGGGCTAAATCTCGCGCTCCATACCAAAGCGGTATGACCAGAGAGCGTCGCCACCGCGGTGCCGGTCTTCGCATTCCATAGCCGCGCCGTACCGTCGAACGAAGCTGTCAAAACGCGGGAGTCATCCGGACTAAAGACGGCGCTGGTTACGGTGTCGTCGTGACCGGACAGCGTCGCAAGCAAATGGCCGGTTCCGGCGTCCCAGATACGCGCGGTATTGTCGCTGGATGCAGTGACGATCCGAGATCCATCGTGACTGAACGATGCGGTGTTCACCGGACCGGCATGGCCGGAGAGCGTCGCGAGAGCGGCACCCGTCTTCGCATCCCAGATGCGCGCGGTCCTGTCCCAAGACGCCGTCACGATACGCGCACCGTCCGGACTGAATGCCGCACTGTTGACCCAGCCTTCGTGGCCCACCAGATCGACCACATCGGCACCAGTGCTTGCGTCCCACACGCGCGCGGTCCTGTCCCAGGACGTCGTGAGCACGCGAGCGCCGTCGGCGCTGAACACGGCGCTGCTGACCAGATGCGTATGGCCGGTCAGCGCGGCCTGAAAATAGCAATCACGGCTTGAACCAAAAAACGAAAGCTCGCCCAGCAATTGCGGCGACCGAAATGCAATAAAAGATGCACCTCGCGCCGGCGGCAGCCCCGCCGCGGCGAGCCGCAGCGCCCGATCGCAAAACCCCCTGGTGAAAGCCGTCTCGCTCAGGCTTGCAAATATCGCGGCTTCGCGCTGCGACGTCTGATAGGACTGCCAGGCAGCGCCGCCCAAGGCTGCGATTACGGCCAGGACAGCAGCCGCTATCGCTACGCTCCTGCGAATTTTCGTCATTGGCCGAAGTTCGCTGCGCCTTTGCGGTTCTCACAAAACTAAGAGAGCGGAGTAACGTTGGAGCGAAGACACTTCATGAAGTTCTTTGCGCAGTCGCCGAGCGGCGTCGTATAGCCGCAATAAACGTTCAGTTGCGGCAGGCAAGTGGCCAAATTCAGGGATACCAGCGATTTGCTTTTTAGTTCGGCGGCGACACTGCCATGCGGCAAGCACGCCAGCGCCCGGCCGCGCCGCACCATTTCCTTTGTCGCAGTTGACTCTTCCACCTCCATGGCGATCTCGTAAGTCGCGATACCGATGGATTTCAGCGCGGCATCGGTCATTTTGTAGAAGCGCGAATGACGCAAGCCGGTGACGAACGAACAGCGACCGAGCTCATCCGAAGACAAGTTGCTTCGTGTCGCAAGCGGATGCTGTGGCGCCGCGACGAGTTCGAGGCCTTGGTGGCCCAGAACTTCGCAGCGAAGGCCGGATATCGGTTTGAACGCAAGGAACAGAACGATGGTCGCGGCCCGGGCGCGCACCTGCTTGACCATTTCCTCAATCGTGCCGACTCGCGTGATCACCCGCACTTTCGGATAGCGCGCCGCAAAGGCCGTCAAACGCTCGGGCAAGTAATAGGCGGCTATATCGCGATGCACGGCGATGGTGATTTCTTGCGCGGCCTGAGATCGCAATCCGGAAAGCGCCCGTGTCGCGACTTCCGAGCGCTGCAGGACATCGACGGCAAAGGCGTAGACCGCTTCGCCGGCTTTCGTCAGGCGTGGTTTGCTGCCGCGGCTGCGGTGAAACAGCGGCTGGCCAAGCTGAGTCTCGAGCGCCTTGATATGCGCGCCGACCGAAGGCTGCGCGATGCCGAGCTGATTGGCCGCGACGTTGAAACCGCCGCAATCGACGACGCTCTTGAAGACGCTGAGACGACGGGCACTCGCGGAAATCATGAAAGCTGGCCGGTGGTTATAGCCAAAGAGCTATAACTATTTAGCCGGAAATCCCGTTGCTTGGCTAGCTCCCTCTCGGCCAATCTGCCGACAGACAGTGAGAAAGCTGCTTGCGGGAGTGAAACGTGATTGCCGTCGCGATCGACATTGGCGGCACTTTTACCGATCTGATCGGCTTCGACGACAAAGCAGGCCGCTTCGTCGACGCCAAGAGCCTGACTACGCCGCATAACCTCGTTCAGGGCATTATCGATTGTCTCGACAAGAGCGGCCTTGAGGTCGGCGCCGTCGACGAGCTCATCCACGGCTCGACGATTGCCATCAATACCCTGATCGAGCGCACCGGCGCGAAGACCGCGCTTGTGGTCACGAGCGGCACGCGGGACGTTTACATCATCGGACGCGGCAACCGGCCCGAAGCCTACAATCTTTTGTTTCACCGCCACCGTCCGCTGGTGCCGCGGCAACTGACACGCGAGGTCGCCGAGCGTGTATTGGCATCCGGCGCCGTCGACACGCCGCTCGACGGCGCCCGCGTCGAGCAAGTCGCAAAAGCACTTGCAGCCGAGGGCGTTGAGGCCGTCGCGGTTTGCTTTCTGCATTCCTATATCAATCCGGAGCACGAACGTGCGGCCGGCGCGATCATTCGCGCCGCGCTGCCCGATGCCTATCTTTCGCTCTCGCATGAAATTCTGCGCGAATACCGCGAATTCGAGCGCACCTCGACGACCGTGGTGAACGCCTATATCGGCCGCAAGGTCGGCGGCTATGTGCGGGTGCTCAAATCCAAGCTCGAAGGCATCGGATTTGCCGGCAATCTTTCGATCATGCGCTCGAACGGCGGCGTGATGACCCCGGAAGTGGCGCAGGAGCGTCCGGTCGCCATGATGGAATCCGGCCCGGTCGGCGGCATTATTGCGTCCGCCAAAATCGGTCAGAAACTCGGTTATCGCAACGTCATTTCCTTCGACATGGGCGGCACCACCGCCAAGGCCAGCCTGATCCGCGATGCCGAGCCCACAATGGCGCCGGGCTATTATGTCGGCGGCTATGCCAGCGGCCACCCTGTCATGGTGCCGATGATCGATGTGGTCGAGATCGGCGCCGGCGGTGGTTCGATCGCCTGGCGCGACGAGATCGGCGCGCTGAAGGTCGGCCCGCAAAGCGCGGGTGCCGATCCCGGTCCGATCTGCTATCGCGGCGGCGGCACCGAACCCACCATCACCGACGCCAATGTCGTTCTCGGCCGGCTCGATCCGAACAATTTCCTCGGCGGCACGATGAAGCTCGACGCCGACGGGGCGCGGCGCGGCGTCGAGGACAAGATCGGTACGCCGCTCGGCATGAAAGCAGCGGAAGCCGCGCAGGCGATCATCGACATCGCCGTGAACAAGATGTCGCTGTGCGTACGCGAAGTGTCGGTCGAGAAAGGCTACGACCCGCGCGATTTTGTCATTTTCGCCTCGGGCGGCGCGGGCCCGCTCCACGTGCTGGCCATTGCGCGCGAATTGCACATCCCGACCGTCATCGTGCCGCTGTTCCCATCGCACTTTTCGGCGCTCGGCATGCTGCTCGCAGATGAACGTCACGATTTCATCCGCACATATTATTCCGACCTGGCGAGCGCCGATTTCAGCAAACTCGTGGATGTGCACGATGAGATGGTGACACAAGCGCAGGGCGGGCTACGCCACGGCAAAGGCGCCGAACGGCAGGTGCATCTTGACCTGCGCTATACCGGCCAGGAATTCACCCTCTCCGTCCCGGTCACGCTCGCGCAACTGAAGAAAGGCGACCACCGCGCCATCCGCAAAGCGTTCGATGCCCTTTATGAGCAGCGTTATGCGCACCACTCACCCGACGAGCCGGTGGAGATGGTGAATATCCGGCTCGCTCTCGTCGGCAAACGGCCGAAACTGACATTCCCCAAGAAGCGTGGCGGCAAGCGGCCGCTGCCGCGTCGCCGGCCGGTTCATCTCGGCAAGGCCGACAAGCCGGTCGCCTGCCCGGTCTACGCGCGCGAGACGCTGCCGGCCGGCTTCCGCATTGCCGGACCGGCCCTGATCGAAGAACATGGCACGACGACCGTGCTTTACGCCGGCGACCGGTGCCGCGTCGCGCCGTCAGGCGAATTGATCATCGCCGTGGGAGGCAGCCGATGACCAAGACCGCCGTCAAGAAAGCGAAAGCGGCAAAGACAGCACGACGTGGCGCCGCGAAGAGATCCGAGCGCAAGCGCGCCGTCATGCTCGATCCGGTGACCCTCGAGGTCATCCGCAACGCGCTGCCCGCCGTCGCCAACGAGATGGCGGCCGACTTGCAGCGCACCTCCTACAACATGATGATCTACGAGGTGCGCGACTTCTGTACGGCGCTGGTCGACCCGAAGGGGCAGCTTATTTCGCAGAATGTCGGCGGCGTTTCGCACTTTGTCGCCGACCTCGGTGTCGTCATTACCGACGGCATGAAACGCTACGGCGAAAGGGGCTTTGCACCTGGCGACGTCATCATCACCAATCATCAGGCGGTCGCCGGGCAGCACCTCAACAACATCGTCATCTACATGCCCTATTTCTACCGCGGCGAGCTTTTGATGTTCGCCATGGTGCGGGCGCACTGGATCGATGTCGGCGGCACCTCGACCGGTTTCGGCGCCGGACCGCAAGTCGCTGATCCGTGGTTCGAAGGGCTGCAACTCGATCAGCTCAAGATTTATCGCGAGGGCGAACTCGATGAGACGCTGTTTCGCGTCATCAAGGACAATATCCGCTTTCCGGAATCCTCGCTGGGCGACATGAAATCGCAAATGGCCGCCTGCCGGCTTGCTGCGCGACGTATGGACGAACTGTTCGACAAATACGGCCGCGACACGATCCTGGCGGCGATCCGGCGTATCTTCGACGAGACCGAACAAAAATGCCGCAACGTCGTGGCGCAGCTTCCCGACGGCATTTACGAGGCCTCAGCTTCGATCGACGACGACGGCGTGCGCAAGGACGAGCCGGTGCCGATCAAGGTCACGGTCACGATCAAAGGCTCGTCCATGACGATCGACCTGTCCGGCAGTTCGGCAGAACGCAAGGCCGGCATCAATTCGCGCACGCTTGCCGGCGCGCGCGTCGCCTATAAGGCGCTCACCGGTCCGCTCGATCCGGTCAATGAAGGATCGTTCCGCGCGCTCGATGTCGTCATTCCCGAAGGCAATATCATGATGGCGCGCTTTCCGGCGCCGATGGCCGGCTGGAGTGCGATCGTGCCCACTGTCGTCGACTGCATCGTCGCCGCACTTGCGAAAGCCATGCCGGACCGCGTGCCGGCCGGACATCACGGGCTCTTGGGCGGCGCTGTCGTGTTCTTTGGGCTGCATCCAAAAACCGGCCGGCGTTTCGTCGTGCAAAGCCTCGAAGGCGGCGGCTGGGGCGGGCGGCCCTACGAAGACGGCGAATCCGGCACGGTGTCGGTCTGTCAGGGCGACGTGCGCAACGGCTCGATCGAAGGCATCGAGTTGAAATGTCCGGTCCTGGTTGAGAGCCGGGCGCTGCGCACCGATTCCTGTGGCGCCGGCAAATATCGCGGCGGGCTCGGCATCGACATGCAGGTGCGCAATCTGGTCGAAGGTCACTGGAATTTCGAGCAGACCCGGCGCGCCAAGTGTCCGCCCTGGGGACTGTGGGGCGGCACCGCGGGCGAGTCCGGCGGCTATCTGTTGCGGCTGCCGCAGGAGCGCGAGTTTCGGCCGCTCGCCGGCGCGCGGCTGCCGGTCCCCGTCGGCGCCTCAGCCATCGTGCGCACCGGCGGCGGCGGCGGCTGGGGCGATCCCTGCGAGCGCGCTCCCGACCTTGTCGTCAACGATGTGCGTGAAGAACTGATTTCCCGCAAAGCCGCCCGCGACCTCTACGGCGTGGTGATGCGCGACGATTTCACCCTTGACGCCGCGGCGACCGCGGCCTTGCGTAGCGACATGCGCGCAAAGTCGGTTCGCGCGCCGCCGGCCGGAACAAGCACCACGAGCCGCGCGTAAGGAAAAGTCGAGGGAGGAAGGCGCATAAATGGTTCGAGCGGATCGTAGCTGCGCTATTTGGCGGGTTTTACCTGCCGTCGCTGTTTTGGCGGCGGCCGCGCTGATCTCGTCTGTATCCGCCCGCGCCGACATGTTGCGCGTCGGCAAAGCCGGCCGGACCGCCTTCTCCTTTGTCCCGGTCGACGTCGGAATGCAAACCGGCATCTTCAAGAAAAACGGCCTCGATCTCGACGTGTCGAGCTTCGGCGGCGACGCAAAGGTCCAGCAGGCAATGGCCGCCGACGGTATCGACATCGGCTTGGGATCGGGTCCGGGCCTCGCCTTTATCGCCAAGGGCTCCCCGGTCAAGGGCATCGCCGCCATGGCCGGACCGCCGCTGATCTTTGCGCTGGTGGTTCGTGACGACGGCGGCATCAAGTCGATCGACGACCTCAAAGGCAAACAGATCGGCATTTCCACCGTCGGCTCGATCACCAGCTGGCTGGCCCAACAAGTGTCGCGGCAACAAGGCTGGGGCAATGACGGCATCAGCGAAGTCGCGATCGGCGACGACGGCGCACGCGTGGCCGCCGTGAAGACGAAATCGCTCGACGCGGCCATCGTCAATCTCGCCGTGGCGCTCAATTACGCCGATCATGGCGACGGGCGGATTCTTTTGCGTTTCGGCGACGTGGCGAAACATTTTCACGCCCACATTATCTTCGCCACCGACAGGGCGATCGCCGGACAGCCCGATCAGCTGCGGCGATTCCTGAAGGGCTGGTTCGAGACAATCGCTTTCATGCGCGCCCACAAGGACGAGACCGTCAAGATCGCGATGCCGGTGCTGGACACCGACGCGCGCCTGACGGACGAAATCTACGACGAACTGATGCCGATGTTTTCTGACGACGGCCGCTTCGACCCTGAAGCGCTTTCGGTTCTAAGCCGATCTTTCGTCGAGATGAACACACTGCCGCAGGCGCCCGACATGAGCAAACTCGTGACCGAAGCGTTCCTGCCAACACAATAAAGAGATATCCACGAGGGGGAGGAAACATATCGCCATGCGCAAATCGATGACAGCCGTTGGGCTGCTGCGCCGGATCGCAGTTGCCTTATTCATTCTTACCGTCGCGACAGCGTTTTCTGGACAGGCCAAGGCCGAAGAACCTCTTCGCGTCGGCAAGGCCGTGCCGGAGGCCTTCTCCTTCGCGCCGCTCGACATCGGCATTCAGGAAGGCATCTTCAAGAAATACGGTCTCGACGTGCAGTCGACCGCCTTCGGCGGCGACGCGAAGTTGCAGCAAGCCATGGCGGCCGACAGCATCGACGTCGCACTCGGTTCCGGTCCCGGCATGGCTTTCATTGCCAAGGGCTCGCCGGTGAAAGCGATCGCCGCGATGGCCGGCCCGCCGCTGCTCCTCGCCATCGTTGTACGGCCCGACGGGCCGAAAACGGTCGCCGATCTCAAAGGCAAGAAAGTCAGTGTCTCGACACTGGGCTCGCTGACCGCCTGGCTGGTCAGCCAGACCTCGCGGCGCCAAGGCTGGGGCCCTAACGGCATCGCGATCGAGCCGATGGGGACGATGCCCGGCCAGATCGCGGCGCTCAAGCGCGGCGATATCGACGGCGTCATCATGGATATCAGCAATGCCTTCGATCTCGAGAAGAAAGGCGAAGGCCGTATCCTGGTGCGCTTCACCGACATCAAGGATTTCATCATTCACGTCATCTACGCGACCAACAAGGCCATCGCCAATCGGCCGAACGATCTGCGCAGCTTCGTCAAAGGCTGGTTTGAGACCATCGCGTTCATGCGCACGCACAAGGCCGAGAGCGTGAAGATCGCCGGTGCGGTCATCGGCAAGGACCCCGACATCACCAGCCGCACCTATGACGAACTGATGCCGATGTTCTCCGACAACGGCAAATTCTCGCCCGAGGCCATGCAGGTCTTGGCAAAATCGTGGGTCGAGCTTGGCACTTTGCCGAGCGAGCCCGATGTCAAAACGCTCTATACCGAAGAGTTCCTCCCCAAATAGGCGCGCGCGTACCTGCCCTGCACATGACCTCCGCCGAAACCGCCATCTGCGTTCGCGATGTCTCGCATCAGTTCGGCGAAGCCGGACAAGCGCGTTATGTGCAGGCGCTTAAGAACACCTCGCTTGATGTCGCGCGTGGCGAGTTGCACTGCCTGATCGGGCCGTCGGGCTGCGGCAAATCAACCTTGCTCAGCGTCATTGGCGGCCTCACGACACCGACGACCGGCACGGTGACCGTCGGCGACAAGGCCGTGCGCGGACCGATGCCGCGCGATCTCGCTTTCGTTTTTCAGGAGAACGCGCTGTTTCCCTGGAACACGGTGTTCGAAAACATCGTGCTCGGCATGAAATTCCAAGGCGTGCCGAAGGCCGAACGGCGGGAGCGCGCCCGCCGCGCTCTGGAGGCTGTCGGGCTCGATGCCTTCGCCGAGCATTTCCCCGGCCAATTGTCCGGCGGCATGCGCCAGCGCGCGGCGCTGGCGCGTGCGCTCAGCCTCGAAACCGATATCCTGCTCATGGACGAGCCGTTCGGCGCGCTCGACGAGCAGACGCGCATGGTGCTCGGCGAAGACCTTTCTGTTCTGTTGTCGCGCTCGCGCAAGACCATCGTTTTCGTCACGCACAGCCTTGGCGAGGCCGTGTTTTTGGCCGACCGGGTCGCCGTGTTCTCGGCGCGGCCGGGCACGATCAAGGACATCATCACCATTGACGAGCCGCATCCGCGCAAGCCGTCATTCATGACCGCGCCTAAATTTCACGCGTTGCGCGATCGGCTTTACGGCCTCCTGCATGACGAGATCCGCAAATCGATGACCGAGACGGCGCAGCCACGCCGCCGCTACGGCGAAGCAGCCGAGAACACCGGAGACGCCGCGTGAACGGCGATGCCCGCGAGCCCTTGGTCATCCGGCTGGCGAGCCATGGCGTCCAGGTCGCCTTCCTCGTCGTTCTGCTCGTTGCATGGTTGTTGGCGACCCATGTCTGGCACGTTAGCAGTATTCTCCTCCCCAACCCCGTCGACGTCTGGCGTCAATTGGTCGATGTGATCCGCTCAGGCGAATTCATTTACGACCTTCGCATCACGCTGTCCGAATTCGTCGCCGCCTTTATCATCGCAACGGTGCTCGGCGTCACCGTCGGCTATTTCGTCAGCCGCTCGCCCTATCTGATCAAGGTATTCGAGCCGCTGTTTGCCGCCATCTATGCGATTCCAATTATCCTGTTCCTGCCGCTCTATGTCATGGTCTGGGGTCTCGGGCCGGCCTCAAAAATCGCGCTCGGCGCTACGATCAGCTTCTTTCCCATTGTCATGAATACGGTTGTCGGCTTCGGCAATATCGACCGCACGCTGACTGCCGCGGCCAAGTCGATGGGCGCGAGCAACATCCAGATGTTTCGTCACGTGCTGTTGCCGGGCGCGCTGCCGGTGGTACTCGCCGGGCTGCGGATGGGCTTTACCGTCGCATTGCTGTCGGTGATCGGCAGCGAAACGATCGCCTCGCTTGCCGGCTTGGGACATCGCATTGTCAATCTCGCCGAGAACATGGAGATGGCGCGTATGTTCGCCTACATTGTTTTCGTGGTGGCGATCGTTGCCGTTCTCAATGCCGGCATATCAATGGTCGAGGCCTACGCGCGATGGCGGTAGCGCACACAGACGCCGGTATCGCGCACACGGCGCAAGCCGACGTGCCGCTCAAGCGCTGGCTGCTGTCGCATCCCGGCGCGACGCGGATCGCCGTGATCCTGCTTCTTCTCGTCATCTGGGAATTTGCAGCGCGCTTTCTGCTCGACCGTGATTTCATCAGTCCGCCCTCGACGGTGCTCATGTCGCTCGGCGGCGTGCTCGGCACGCCGGGCGTGCCGAAGGCCCTCGGACTCACGCTCTACGAGATCGCCATCGGCTTCGTCCTTGCGGCGATCATCGGCGCCGGTACCGGACTTGCGGTCGGTTTGAGCCGTTTCGCTCACAAAAGCTTCATGCCGATCATTCTTCTGCTCTATGGGCTGCCGCAGGTGACGATCCTGCCACTTTTCGTGCTCTTCTTCGGCATCGGCGCGGCTTCAAAGGTCGCCTTCGGCGTCAGCCACGGCATGTTTCCGATCATGATCACCATCGCGGCCGGGGTGCAGAAGATCAATCCCGTCCTGATGCGGAGCGCCCGTTCGATGGGCGCCAGCCGGGCGCAAATTCTCTACCATGTAATCTTTCCGCACATGGTGCCCTCATTCTTCACCGGCCTGCGGCTCGGCATGACGGGTGTGCTGCTCGGTGTGCTGCTTGCCGAACTTTATGTTTCGACCGCCGGCATCGGCTATTTCACGAGCCTGTTCACTCAAAACCTCGAACCGACCAAGCTGATCGGACTCGTCGCCATGCTGGCCGTCATCGCGATCGTCCTCAACGAAATCGTCCGTCGCGCCGAATTCCATTACGGCCGGTGGCGAGGCTGACCATGTCCACGATCTAAGAGAATACAATGAGTAAACTCAAACTGACGGTGGCTTGCGGCGATTACGACATCGTGCGTCCGCTCAAGGCGGGGGCGGTCGAAGCCGAGGGCCTGGACCTCATCTTTCTATCCGACATGGGCCCGCGCGAGCGCCATTGGCGCATGGGACGCAAGCACGAATTCGACGTCTGCGAGGAGAATGTCGGCGCCTATTTCATGATCCGCGATCAGGGCGAGCCGCTGACCGCTATTCCCGTGTTCCTGCACCGACGCTTTCGTCATGGTTTTATCTTCGTCAACACGGCTGCAGGCATAAAGTCGGCCAAGGATCTCAATGGCAAAGTCGTCGGCGGCACCAATTTTCAACCGGCCGCCAGCATATGGATCCGCGGCATTCTCGAAGAGCACTACGGCCTCGACCACCGCTCGATCACCTGGCTGGTCGACCGCAGCGAGGATATTGCGTTCGAGCCGCCACCCGGTCTGCGCATAGAGATGAAAAAAGCCGACAAGCCGCTGAGCAACATGCTCGCCGACGGCGACATCCCGGCCATGATCTCGCCGACATTGCCGCGGCCCTTTGTCGAAGGCGACAAGCGGATCGCTCGACTATTCCCGGATCACAAAGAGGTTGAGCTCGCCTATTTCAAACAGACCGGCATCTTTCCGATCATGCATGTCACCACGATCCGGCGTGCGATTGCCGATAAATATCCTTGGGTGGCAACCAATCTGGTCAAGGCCTTTGAGCAGTCGAAACAGCTCGCCTATCGGCGGCTCGCCAATCCGCGCATGGTGCCGCTGGCTTTCGTCCGCACCGCCGTCGAGGAGCAGGAGGCGACCTTGGGCAAGGACCCCTGGTCTTACGGACTCACCTCCGGCAACCGCAAGAATCTCACGACTGTGCAACGTTACTGCCACGAACAGGGACTGATCGGCGCCGTGACGCCGCTCGATCAACTGTTTGAAGATACAGACCTCGGCGACGCCGTCGGCAGCGGCGCCGATGAATTTTGAAATATTGCCATGACCTTCGAAGAACGGCTTGCGGCCATCCGCGCCAAGTTGACGGCGACACGGCTCGATTGCGTGATCGCGTTGCACGACGGCGCGCATTTCATCGAAAAGCCGGATCCGGTCATGGTGCTCACCGGGTTCAAGGCGCTTGGACCGGTGGCGGCCGTCCTCGATCGGGCCGGAGCAGTTACGCTCATCGTGACTCCTTCGTGGGATGCTGAACGCGCCGCCGAGATTTGCCCGGATGTCAAGATCGCGCCGGCCGACGACCTCATTGCGGGGCTTACGAGCGTACTTGGTGCAAATGTCGGGCGCATCGCGATAGGCGCGGCCGGGCTCGGTGCGATGCCTTACGTCCTCGCACGGCGCCTTGCCGATCTCACGCCGCTTGTGCACCCGGCCGACGCCATCGTCTTCGACCCGGCGAAGCGCAAGACCGACCGCGAACTGGCCCATGCCCGCGAAGCGACCCGCATTGCCGAACTCGGCTATCAGCACCTCATCGACATCGCGCGGCCCGGCATGACCGAGGATGAACTCGCCGCCGAACTGCGCTGGCATTCGAAATCGCTCGGCGCCGAGGACAATTTCGTTCTGCTCTGCGCCGGCCCGCACAACAGAGCGGTGGCGCCGTCGAACGGCCGCCGCATGCAGGCCGGTGATACCATCGTCTGCGAGATCACGCCCAGCTATCGCGGCCAGCTGGCGCAAATCTGCCGCACCATCGTGCTCGGAGCGGCCCCCACGCTCCTTCGCGACAAATACGATCTCGTGGTGAGCTCGATGCAAGCGGGCTTCGCCGCGGCCGTGCCGGGCGCCACCATGGCCGACGTCTGTGGTGCCATGAATGCGGTGCTCGAGGCCGAGGGCTACGGCGAGTTCTGCCATCCGCCGCATATCCGCCGCCGCGGCCATGGGCTTGGCTTTGGCGCGATCGAACCGGGCGACGTCGCGCTCGACAATACGACCGTGCTCGAACCGGACATGTTGTTCATGATCCATCCAAATCAATATCTGCCGGAAACCGGCTACCTGCTCTGCGGCGAGCCTGCGGTCCTCGCCGCGCACGGCGCACAGGCCTTGACCCGCCAACAGGCCGCCCTGGTCGAAATCGCGGTGTAGGACGGGCCACCACAATGCACACCATGCATCCGACATTATTGGTCGGCCCGGCCGATTGGGATCCGCAGCACACGCCGCGCCGGGACTATGAAGATCGCCTCGCCACGCTGTGGCGGGATCATCCGCATGCTGTGGGTGCGATCGTCCATGGCAATAGCCGCGATCATGCCGCGCTCGCTTATCTGACGCATTTCACGCCGAAGCTCGAAGCCGCCGTCGCGCTGATGCCGCGGCACGGCGAGCCGCAGATGCTGATCGGCGGCGGAGTCAATATGTTGCCGGCGGCGAAGCCGCTGACCTTCATTTCTCAACTGGCGCCGCTGCGTGACGCGGCCAAGACCATTGCCGGCTGGGCGCACCGCCTCGACGCCGCTGGAAGCCTCGTCTTGCTCGGCGGCGACGCGATGCCTTATCAGCTTCGCCGCGCGATCGATGATGCGTTCGGCAACGTCGCGACGCTCGAAAACGGCGATGCCGCGCTGCAAGCGCGCATGCGGCGCAAGAGTGCCGGCGAGTTGCGCATCGTGCGCGAGGCCTGTGCCATTCTCGGCGATGCCGTCACGGCTTTCCGAGAAGCGGCACGCAGGGACAAAGGCGTCACGGATTGCATTCTAGCCGCCGAGCACACGGCGTTGCGGCGCGGCGCGCAGGACGTGCGCAGTCTCTTCAGCCTCGACGAAGGTCGCACCTTTCGACCGTTCGATGTCACGATCGCGCAGCGCCGCGATCCACTGCAGGCCTACTTTGCCGTACGTTACGACGGGTACTGGGCCGACGCTTTCGTTCGCGCGGGAACTCAAGACGATCCGCTTGGACGTCAAGCAAAAATGATATTGGAAGCAATGCTTGCCGAAGCCAAGACGGGCGCATCATGCCGGATGTTGCATCAATGCGCCGACATGAGCCGGGGAACGTTGTGGCCGCATCCGCTGATCGAGGAAACGTTTGGCAGCTCAATCGGCCTGTCGCTTGACGAACCGCCGCTGCTCTCCGGTGATTGCGATACTGTGCTGGAAACGAACGCGGTCTACTCTTTCCGCGCAGGTCTCTTCAGCGGCGCCGGCGCAGTGGCTTCCGCCATCGTGCTGATGACAGAGCGGGGTCCGGAACTGTTGTGGCCGACCGGCGGTCCGTCATGAACGGCATCGACCAGCTCGCGGAAATCGTGCAGCGGCCGAACTTGGGCGCCGATGGCGGGCTGCGGGAGAAGCTTGATCTTCATATCGTCGACACGATCGGCGCCTGGATAGCGGCCAGCCAAACGGTCGAAGGCAAGGCGCTCATCGTCT